>DATARR010000151.1:0-191584 GCA_036264085.1 Thermoanaerobaculia bacterium
ACCGACATCGCGGCGCGCGGCATCGACGTCGAGGCGCTGTCCCACGTCATCAACTTCGACGTCCCCAACGTCCCGGACGACTACATCCACCGCGTCGGACGCACTGCCCGCGCCGGTGCCGTCGGCGACGCCTTCACCTTCGTGGCGCCCCAGGAGCAGGCGGACTGGAACGCCATCGAGCGCGCCGTCGGCAAGCGCCTGCCGCAACGCACGCTGGCCGGGTTCGACTACGCGGCGCCGGCGAGCTAGCGGCTGGAGATCCCGCTCGCCGAGCGCATCGCCGCCATCCGCGCCCGCAAGGCCGAGGAGCGGGCCCGGGCCAAGGCCAAGGCGGAGAAGAAGGCGCAGCGCGAGGCCGAGGAGAGGGCCCGCGGCGGCGCTCAGCCGCAGCAGCAGCCGCGGGGGGACCGCCCGGCGGCCGCCGCCCGCCCGGCGGGACATCAAGGACAGCAACCGCCGCGGCAGCAGCACCGCCCCGGCGAGGGACCGTCGCGGCAGCAGTCGCGGGGGCACCGTCCCGGCGACACGCCGTCGCATCAGCCGCGGCACCAGCAGAAGAAGGGTCAGGGGCGGCGCAACGAGCCGCTCCACCGTCCGGTCGAGGCCCGGCCGCAGGTGGTCGACCCCACCACCAAGCCTCCCGAGGAGCGGGTGGGTCAGATCCTCTCGGCCTTCGCTCCCAGCCGCTTCAACCGGTTCCGCCGGTAAACCGTCACGTCAGCTTCCCCGTCTGACATGTCACTGACATGTCAGGCGGGGGTGCGCCGCCCCGTCTCCCCTGCGCGCCGGGCGTGCCTGCCCATGGTACGCCTCTTGCTCTCTCCCGGAATCGCAAACGAAACCTTCCGCAGGATTCCAAAAGGAGCAGGAAAATGGCTACTTCGAGCGCCACCATCGCCGTGAACTATGGCACGAGCCTGTATCTGACCCTGGCCAGCAACGACCCCGCCGGCACGGTGGAGGTGTCGGGGAAGGACGTCTCTCTCTTGCCGCAGACGGCCGCGGACAATCAGTTCAACCTCAGGTTTCAGCCGGGGAGCGGCGTGCGCTCCGTGAACGCGATTTCGGTCACCAGCGTCTCCAGCGCTGCCATCAGCATTTCCACTCAGGCGGGGGGCGGCATCGTGAACGCGACCTGTGCGTACAACGGTTTTCAGACACCGGCGCCGACGGTCAGCTTCACGCTGCTCTATACGAAGCAGACGCTCGAAGACGACCAGGAGGACCCCACGATCGTTTACAATCCACCCTCCGGAGTCGGGCAGGTTCAGATCGCGGAGGTGCCGGCGCTGGCGGTAGAGGTCACCGCCTGAAGCGCGGATCGCGTCACCGCCGAGCGGTCTTTATTGAAGTTTCAAAACTCAATCAAGGAGATGACCATGGCCAGCGTAACCATCGCCGTCAGCCTCGTCAGCGGAGCTTTGCAGTACGTGTCCAGCGACTCTACCATCGTTTCGGTCACCGGCGGTGGCTCCGGCACCCGGCTCCGTCTCTGGTACGCCCCCGACGATCCGACGATCCAGCTCACGTTCGTCCCCGACACGGGTATCGCCAGTCTGGATAGTCTCATCACGCCCGCCGCTGCGTTTGGAGGGAGCTCGATCCAGTCGAGCGGTAGCGGGATCGTCCTGACTTGCAACTACCTGGAGCTGTACGAAAGCTGGTCCTTCCCGACGGGGTTGCAGGTCACCCCCGTGGGCACGACACAAGCTCTGTTCCATGATCCCACGATCGTTTTCAATCCGCCCTCGACGCTGACGTCTCAGTGCGCCGAGGCGCCGGTGGCGGCGGAGCCGGTCATGGTCTGAAACTCCGGCCGCCGCCGCAGGGAGTCGAACCAGGGGAAGGAGAACCAGCGGGGTCCGAATCCCGACTTGACGGCGCGCTCGGCGTTCACCAGGGCCGAGTCGTCCTCGCCGAGGAGGGCGTAGACGAGAGAGGCTTCATAGGCGGTCGAGCCGTTGTCCGGAGCCAGCCGGAGGGCCTCCTGGACCGCCGCGACCGCCGGCCGGCCCTGGCCGAGGTGGGCCAGGGCCTGCGCCCTGACGGTGAGGAACTGGGGATCGGCCTTGGCGGGGTCGGAGCTGGTGAGGTCCAGGATCCTGCGGTACTGCTCCTCCGCCTCCTGCCGCCGGCCCATCAGCAGGTAGGCGTCGCCGAGGCCCAGGACGTAGAGCGGGTTTCCGGGCTCGCGGGCGAGGATGGTCCTGGCGGTGCCGGCGGCTTCCGCGTAACGCCTGGCGAAGAGGTAGGCGACGCTGAGGTTGGACAGCTCGCCGGTGCCCGGGGAGCGGCTGACGAGCTGCCGGTAGAGCTGGATCGCGCGGTTGACGTCGCCATTCAGGAGCTCGATCGTGGCCAGCATCGAGGTGCCGTCGAAGTCGTTGGGCGAGCGCTGAAGCAGCAGGTTCAAACTCTTTTTCGCCGCCGCGACGTGGCCCAGCTTGAGCTCCAGTTGCGCCAGGTTGTGGAGCCGCTTGCTCGAAGGCTGCAGGCGGGCCGCCGTGCGGAGCTGCGCCAGGGCTTCCTGAGACTTCCCCTGGGCGTCGAGGATGCGGGAGCTGCGCTCGAGGAGGGCGACGTCGCCGGGGATCAGCGGGCGCAGCTCCGCGAGGGTCTTCTCGGCGAGGCCCACGTCCTGGCCCGCGAGGGCGAGATCGATGCGCGCGAACAGGGGTTGGGGATCGTCGGGCGCCAGGTCGTGGGCCTCGGCGATCAGGCGGAACCCGCGCTGGAGGTCCTCGGGATTGCGGGACGTCCAGAACCGGTGGCGCGCGATGTCGGCGGCCAGGAGATAGGCGTCGAGAAAGCGGGGGGAGCGGCCGCGGATGGCCGCGAGCCGCTCTTCCAGCGTGGCCAGGGAGGGCTCCTGCCGAGAGTCGAAGCGGCGGCGGATCTGCAGGAACTCGCGCAGGTCCTGATCGCTGACCGCGAGGTCCCGGGCTCCCCGCCGCGCGGAGTGGTCCGCATACCCCAGCCGGAGCTGCCGGCTGGCGGCATTGGCGAGGACCGACAGGTTGTCCGTGGGCACCTCGAAGGTGGCGGCCCAGAGGATGCTGCCGTCCCGGCCGGACAGCCGGTTGAGGACGATCCGGCAGAGCTCGGGACGGCACTCCAGCTTGGCGCTCACCAGCTCGTCGACCGACACCGCGCGGGCGACCGCCGTGGGTGGGCCCGCCACCTTGTCGACTTCGTCGAAGGGGCGCGGCGACAGGTCCTCCAGCGAGAGGACGCCCTGCAGCAGGGCCAGGCGGACGGCCGAGGCGAGCAGCTCGGACTCCTCGGGAGCCTGAGCGCCGGCGGCGATCTCGGGACGGAGGACCGCGACGTAGAGCGGATGCCGGGCCGGGCGCAGGGAGAGCCAGGCCGCCACCGCGCCCGCCGCGAGGAGCAGCGCCACCGCGGCCCAGGTCAGGACCCCGAAGCGCCGGCCCGAGGCGGTGAGCGCCGAGTCGCGAGCCGGTGGCGTCATGTCGCCGGCTCCGCCGGCGCTGCCGGCAGCGGCGACGCCGGCGACAGCGGAGCCCGGCGGTGGCATCCAGGAGACGGGCTCCATCACCGTCCGCGAGCCGGTCCCCATCTGCGATTGGAGCGTCCGCTCGGCCAGCTCCTGGGCCACCTCCCGCGCGCTGCGCGGCCGTCGCAGCGGGTCCTTCTCCAGGAGGTGGTCCACGAGGACCGACAGCTCCTCCGGGACCTCGGGCCTCACCTCCCGCACCGGGATCTGGCGGTCGCGGACGATGCGGCTGAGCATCGCCAGCTCGTTCTCCGCCGCGAAGGGGGACTGGCCGGCGAGGGCCTCGTAGAGGAGGACGCCGAGCGAGAACAGGTCGGAGCGGAAATCGACCGGCTCCCCCCGCGCCTGCTCGGGCGACATGGTGCGGAAGGTGCCGAGCACGCGGCCGTCCGCGGTGAGGGAGTCGCCGTCGGTCCCGGCCAGAACCCGCTTGGCGATGCCGAAGTCGGCGATCTTGGCCCGCCCTTCCGGAGTGACGAGGACGTTCTCGCTCTTGAGGTCGCGGTGGACGATCCCCTGCCGGTGGGCTTCGGCGAGCCCCTCGGCGACGTCGCGGGCGAGGGCGACGACCTCTTCGACGGGCAGCGGGCCGTCGTCGAGGAGCCGCCGCAGGTTCGTCCCCTCCACGTGCTCCATGACGATGTAGCTCTCGTCCCCCTCGGTGAGGACGTCGTAGATGTGGACGATCGACGGGTGGTTGAGCTTCGCCGCCAGCCGCGCCTCGCGGCGGAAGCGCTCGCGGCGCTCGGGGGTCGAGCCCGCGCCGGAGCGGATCCGCTTGATGGCCACCCTGCGGTCCAGGCGCTCGTCGTAGGCGAGGAACACCTCGCCCATGCCGCCGGCGCCGAGCGGCTTCAGCACCTGATAGGGACCGATCATCGCGGGGAGGTCGGACACGCGCCCTCCGAGCTTAAGCGAGCTTCATCTCCCGGAGCCTGCGGGCCAGGGCCTTGCGCGACACCTCCAGGCGGTCGACCATGGCGTCGAGATCGCCGCCGCACTCCTCCCAGCAGCGAGCGATCTCCTCGGCGCCGAGGTCCCCTGCCTTGCGGACTCCAGGTGAGCTTTCGATGAGAGCATAAAGCGAAGGGCGGGAGATGTGAAGGTCGGCGGCCGTGGCCTGGAGGTCCCAGCGGTGCGCTCGCAGGGCGGCGATCAGCTCGGCCTCGGAGATGTCGGCCGGCTTGCGCCGGTCCGGCTGCAGGGGCTCGGCCGGCGTCGGCGCCGGCGTGAAAGTAGGCCTGGAGAAGGACCGGGAGCCAAAGGGCTCCTCGATGCCGGCGTCGGTCTGGAGCAGCCGCTCGACGACCGGGCCGGCCTCCAGGCGCGGCAGGCCGCGGCTGCCGATGACGATCTGGCGTACCAGGTTGCGAAGCTGCCGCACGTTGCCCGGCCAGGGGTAGCGGGCGAGGCGGGAGACGAGGTGGGCGGGCAGCCAGGTCTCGGCGTCGAGGCGCTGGACCTCGCCGGTGGTCGAAAGCTCCTGGCGCAGGAAGTGGACGAGGAGACGGCCGAGGTCCTCCCGGCGTTCGCGCAGGGGAGGCAGCCAGATCTCGTAGCCGGAGAGGCGGTGAAGGAGGGGCGCCCGGAAGTCGCCGGCCTCGACGCTCGCCTCCAGGTCGGTGTCGGTGGCGGCGAGGACGCGCACGTCGACGCGCTGCGGCGCCTGGCTCCCCACCGGGTGGATCTCCCGGGTCTCGAGCGCCCGCAGCAGCATCACCTGGACCTCGGGCGGGGCCTCGCCCACCTCGTCCAGGAAGAGGGTGCCGCCGTGGGCGCGGCGGAAATAGCCCTCCTGGCTCTGGACCGAGCCGGTGAAGGCGCCCTTGACGGCGCCGAACAGCTCCGAGGCCACCAGCGAGGACTGGATGGCGCCCAGGTTGATGGCGATGAAGGGGCCGGCGCGGCGAGGGCTGGCGTCGTGGATGGCCCGGGCCACCAGCTCCTTGCCCGTCCCGGTCTCGCCGCGCAGCATCACCGGCACGTCCAGGTCGGCGACGCGGCGGACGTCGCCGCGCACCCGGGCGATGCGGTCGCTCTCCCCCACCAAGCCCAGGCGGCCGGCGGGCTCGGTGAGCGGGCTCTGGGACAGCCAGTGGAGCAGCATCACCACCCGGCCGGCCAGCTCGATGACCACGCCCTGCTCCAACTCGGCCGCCGCGAGCTCACGGGAGGCGAGGACGGGCGCGCCGTCGGCGTCCACCCGCGTCCGGCTCTCGCCCAGGGAGAGCACGACGCTCTGACCGGGACCCGGCTGGAGCTGGATGGGCCGGCGGCTGATGTAGCGGTCGGCGAGCGGCCCCCCCGGCAGCCCGTCCGGGGAGATGAGCTCGGGATAATTGCGGGAGACGAGCGCCTCCCGGCCGAGGAGGATCTCGCTCAGGGCCGTCCACTCGCCGACGCGCCGCGAGTCGGGATGGAACAGGAGGGTCAGCGCGAGGACCTTCCCGGGAGCCCGGGCTTCCCTGGGCCAGCCTCGCGAGTCGAAAGTTCCCGACAGCCCAGCCGTCGAGGCGTCGGTGCGTGTCTGCGTCATCCGCGCCGATTGTAACCGGGGAACCGTGGAAGTTCAGCATCCGTGGTGCTCGGCGTCTTCAGGGGTGTGGGCTAGACTGCTCCGGAGCTGATCCGCCTGGTCATGAGCCTCGATCCCGCAGAGATGCCGCTGCTCCACCGCGACGACTGCCTGGCCGCCGTGAACAAGCCCGCGGGCCTCGCCGTGCACCGGGGGATGTCGCGGGAGAAGGTCGTCGTCCTTCAGCTCGTTCGCGATCTCCTGGGAAGGCACGTCTACCCGGTCCACCGGCTGGACCGCGCGACGAGCGGTGCCCTGCTGCTGGCCCTGGACCCCGGGACGGCGCGGCGGCTGCAGGAGCAGTGGGAGTCCGGCGCGGTGGAGAAGCGCTATCTGGCCCTGGTGCGGGGCATTCCGCCGGAGGCGGGGGTGATCGACTCGCCCGTCCCGCGCTCGCCGGGGGGGCCGCGGGTGCCGGCCGTCACCGAGTACCGCCGCCTCGTCACCTTCGAGCGCTACGCCCTGATGGAGGCCCGGCCGCTGACCGGGAGGCTCCACCAGATCCGCCGTCACTTCAAGCACGTCAGCCATCCGCTGATCGGCGATGTCCGCTACGGCAAGGGGGAGCACAACCGCCTCTTCCGCGCGCGCTTCGGACTGCATCGCCTGGCCCTCCATGCGCTGTCGCTGAGCTTCGATCACCCCGCGACGGGCGAGCGGCTGCGGATCGTGGCGCCGGTGCCGGAGGATCTGGCGGGGGTGTTCAAGAGGATGGGCATCCTCCATGCTACCCTTCCGCCCCCATGACCACGCCCAGCTCCCCCTCCGCTCCCTCGACCCTCCAGGCTTTCCGGTCCGTCCCGCGGACCGGCGTGGTCTACGTCACTCAGGAGGCCACGGTCCGCGGCTACAAGACGGGGGACCCGGAGTGGTCGAACCTTGGGCAGGGTCAGCCGGAGACGGGGCCGCTGCCCGGGGCGCCGCCGCGGGTGACGGCCATCGACATCGACCCCGCGGACCATTACTACGCGCCCGTGGCCGGCGTCTGGGAGCTGCGGGAGGCCGTGGCGTCGCTCTACAACCGGCTCTATCGCCGGGGCATGCCCTCCCAGTACACGGCGGAGAACGTGGCGGTCTCCGGCGGCGGCCGGGCGGCCCTCACCCGCGCGGTGGCCTCTCTCGACCGGGTGAACCTCGATCATTTCCTGCCAGACTATACCGCCTACGAAGAGCTGCTGGACATTTTCCGGCTGGTCTCGCCCACCCCCATCCTGCTGCGCCGCGAGCAGGGCTACAGCTTCGGCGTCGAGGACCTCCGCCGCGAGGTGCTGGGCCGCGGGCTCGCGGTGATCCTCTTCTCCAACCCGTGCAATCCCATGGGCAAGGTCGTCTCGGGCGGCGAGCTCGCGGACTGGGTGGCCGTGGGGCGGGACCTCGACTGCACGCTGCTGATCGACGAGTTCTACTCCCACTACGTCTGGAGCTTCGGCGACGGCGAGCCAGGCCCCATGGTGAGCGCCGCGCGCTATGTCGAGGACGTGGACCGCGATCCGGTGGTGATCGTCGACGGGCTCACCAAGAACTGGCGCTACCCCGGCTGGCGGGTGACCTGGACGCTCGGGCCGCGTTCGGTCATCGAGACCATCGAGAGCGCCGGCTCGTTCCTCGACGGCGGCGGCTCACGGCCCCAGCAGCGGGCGGCGGTCGAACTGATGGAGTCGGAGAAAGTGCTGGCCGAGGCGCGGGCGATCCGCGAGACCTTCCTGCCCAAGCGGGAGCTGCTGCTGCGCCGGGCGCACGAGATGGGGATGCGGATCTCCCCCGAGCCCGCCGGCACCTTCTACGCCTTCGTCTCGGTGCGCGACCTGCCCGCGCCGCTCTCGGACGGCATGGCCTTCTTCCGCGCCGCTCTGGACCACCAGGTGATCTGCGTCCCCGGCCTCTTCTTCGACGTCAACCCCGGCCACCGCCGAGCCCAGCGTCTCTCGCGCTTCCACCAGCACGTCCGCCTGTCGTTCGGACCCTCGATGGAGGAGGTGCGGCGGGGCTTGGACAGTCTGGAGGAGATGATTCGGGAGGCGCGGGGGTAGGAGCCCGTCCTCTCCCCAGGACAGCAAGGACTCTTTTTTCGGACCCCGCCGCGCGTCGAAGCATAAAATTGGATTCTCGCGATTCATCTCCTTGAATCCCTGCTGCGACGAACGTTCCCCTTCTGATCTCAAACTCCCACTTGTAAAGGATTTGTCAAATCCCGACCGGCCTGGCATCAAGCTTGCGCTTTAGGAGTGCAACGCTTCACGGGTCCGTCGCCGCTTGAGGACGGTCCCAACTTTTGGGAGGTTTGGAATGCGATCGATTTTCGTTCGAATGGCAGCGCTCTGTTTATGTTTCATTGGCATCGGCAGCGGCCTCGCGGCGGCGGAGGCCGGCACGGAAAGACGGCAGGGATTGTTCCTCAACGGCAAGGAGGGTGCCGTCCCCGCGCCCGTCCTCGGTGCCACCGTCGAGATGAAAGTGACGGGCATCATCGCCCGCACCAAGGTCACCCAGATCTTCAAAAATATTTCCAAGGAGTGGGTGGAAGGGATCTACATCTTTCCATTGCCCGCGGATGCGGCGGTCGACACCCTGCGCATGAAGGTGGGAGACCGCACGATCCTGGGCGCCATCCAGGAGAAGGAGGAAGCGCGGCAGACCTACGAGGCCGCGAAGCAGCAGGGGGTGAAGGCGAGCCTCGTCGAGCAGCAACGGCCCGACGTCTTCACCACCGCCGTGGCCCACATCGGCCCGGGGGAGACGGTGGAGGTCGCCATCGAGCTCCAGCAGGTGGTGCGCTGGGAGCACGGCCGGTTCGGCGTGCGCTTCCCCATGGTCGTGGCCCCGCATCCGGAAGCGGGGACGCCGCCCGGCGGCCGGCGCCTCTGGCTGCCGCCCGTGCTGCGGCGGGGCTCCGTGCCCATCAACCCCTTCGCCTTCCACGCCGACCTCAACCCCGGGTTCCCGCTGGCCAGGGTGGAGAGCCCGAGCCATTCGATCACCGTGGCGAAAGGAAAACAATTCCGCTACGCCGTCGATCTGGAGAAAGGCATCGCGCCGGCCGATTCGGACCTCGTCCTGGAATGGACGCCGGCCGTGGGCCGCGAGCCGCGGGCCGTCTACTACTCCGAAGAGGTGGACGGCGAGCGCTACTCGCTGCTCATGGTGATGCCGCCCGACGCGCCCGGAGCCATGGCGTCGCGCCTGCCGCGGGAGACTGTCTTCATCATCGACACCTCGGGGTCGATGATGGGCACCTCGATCGAGCAGGCGCGGCAGGCGCTCCTCTTCGGCCTCTCCAAGCTCCAGCCCACGGACTGGTTCAACGTCATCCGCTTCAGCTCCAATGCCAGCTCGGTCTTTCCGGAGAGCGTGCCGGCGACCTCGTCCGCCCTGGACCAGGCCCGCCGCTTCATCGCCGGCCTCGCTGCCGATGGCGGCACCGAGATGCTCCCGGCGCTCGAAATCGCCTTCCGTAAACCCGTGCCGGCCGGTCTCGTGCCGCAGGTCATCTTGGCCACCGACGGCCAGATCTACGACGAGGCGCAGGCCGTCAATTTCCTAAATAAGAACCTCGGCCGCCGCCGGTTGTTCCCCGTGGCCATCGGCTCGGAGCCCAATGCCGCGCTGCTGGGCCGGCTCGCGGCCCTCGGGCGGGGATCGTTCACCGTCGTCGACAGCGTCGGGAAAGTCGCTTCGACGATGGGTGCCCTGTTCTCCCAGCTCGAAGCGCCCATGCTCCAGGGGATCGACGTGCAGTGGAGCGATCCGGCGGCGGAGGCGTGGCCCGAGCGCGTGCCCGACCTCTACCTGGGCAATCCGCTGGTGATCACGGCCCGCTCCAGTGCCGATGCCGGTCCGGTGACCGTCTCCGGCCTGCGCGGCGGCAGCACCTGGCAGGACTCGTTTCCCGCGGCCGCCGAGGTCAAGGGCGCGGGCATCGACAAGCTCTGGGCACGGAAGAAGATCGAGGCTCTGGCGGCCAGTCTCCAGGAGGGGGCCAACCCGGGTGAGGTCCGGCGGGCCGTCACCGACCTCGGCCTGCGGCATCACCTGGTGACGGACTATACGAGCCTGGTGGCGGTGGACGACCGGGCCACGGCGCCCTCGGGCCTCCAGCCAGTCACCAAGGTGGTGCCGGTCAACGCGCCGGCGGGCACGGTCGCAGGCCAGGGCGAGGCGATCGACGAGGTTATCACGGTCACGGCCGAATCTCCCCTGCTCGACGAGCGGCGGATCAGCACGGGCTCCACGGCTGCTATGGCCGAGTTGGCGAAGATCCCCACGGCCCGCGATCCGACGACGGTGCTGCAGACGACTCCTGGAGTGTTGACCGATCGCATCAACGTCGGCGGCAACGAGGGCGGCCAGCCGGGGACCTACCAATCTTTCGACACTTTCGAAGAGATGCCGGCCCGTCTCCCCGATGCAGAGGCGAAGGCTCTCTGCGAAGAGATCGGGCGGACCGGCTGGGAACGCCTCACGCTGGAGCGCGCCCTCCTCACCGCGCCGTCCCAGGCGGACGCCCTCCGCAAGGCGGATGCGGCCGGCCTGCTGCGAGGCTTCGTCGCCGTAATGCTCCCAGGCAAGGGTTGCACCGAGCCACCGCAGGACGTGCTGGAGGAGGCGAAGGAGTACAGCCGCCGGTTTGGGGTCGCCAATCCCTGGTGACGCGGCCTTCTCGGATAGACCAGGCCGCGAGCTTCGCTAGAATACGAGGGAGGGCATCTTTTGGGAGGTTTAGAAATGCGATCCATGATCGTTCGGCTGGCAGCGCTCTGTTGGTTCCTGATGATCGGCAGCGGCCTTGCCTGGGCTGCGGAAAGCCGGCAAGGGTTGTTCCTCAACGGCAAGGACGGCTCGGCGCCAGCAGTGCCCGCGCCCGTGCTCGGTGCCACCGTCGAGATGAAAGTGACGGGCATCATCGCCCGCACCAAGGTCACCCAGATCTTCAAAAACATTTCCAAGGAGTGGGTGGAGGGGATCTACATCTTCCCTTTGCCCGCGGACGCGGCGGTCGATACCTTGCGCATGAAGGTGGGAGACCGCACGATCCTGGGCGCCATCCAGGAGAAGGAGGAAGCTCGGCAGACCTACGAGGCCGCGAAGCAGCAGGGGGTGAAGGCGAGCCTCGTCGAGCAGCAACGGCCCGACGTCTTCACCACCGCCGTGGCCCACATCGGCCCAGGGGAGACCGTGGAGGTCGCCGTCGAGCTCCAGCAGGTGGTGCGCTGGGAGCAGGGCCGGTTCGGCGTGCGCTTCCCCATGGTCGTGGCCCCGCATCCGGAAGCAGGGGCGGCCTCCGGAGGCCGGCGACTCTGGCTGCCGCCCGTGCTGCGGCGGGGCTCCGCGCCCATCAACCCCTTCGCCTTCCACGCCGATCTCAACCCTGGGTTCCCGCTGGCGAAGGTGGAGAGCCCGAGCCATGCGATCACCGTGGCGAAAGGAAAACAATTCCGCTACGCCGTCGATCTGGAGAAGGGCATCGCGCCGGCCGATTCGGACCTCGTCCTGGAGTGGACGCCGGCCGTGGGACGCGAGCCGCGGGCCGTCTATTACTCCGAAGAGGTGGACGGCGAGCGCTACTCGCTGCTCATGGTGATGCCTCCCGACGCGCCCGGAGCCATGGCGTCGCGCCTGCCACGAGAAACCATTTTCATCATCGACACCTCGGGGTCGATGAGCGGCACCTCGATGGAGCAGGCGCGGCAGGCGCTCCTCTTCGGACTCTCCAAGCTCCAGCCCACCGACTGGTTCAACGTCATCCGCTTCAGCTACACGGCCACCTCGGTCTTCGAGGAGAGCGTACCGGCGACCGCTGACGCCCTGGACAAGGCTCGGCGTTTCATCTCCGGCGTGGACGCCGACGGCGGCACCTACATCTTCTCGGCTCTCCAGATCGCCCTCCGTAAGCCGGCGCCGGCCGGCGTGGTGCCGCAGCTCCTCTTCGCCACCGACGGCTATTTCGACGACAGGGTGACGGCCGTCGATTTCCTCAAGACGCACCTCGGCGAGCGCCGGCTGTTCCCCATCGCCATCGGCCCAGCCGTCGACGTCTCTCTCCTGCGCCGGCTTGCGGCCCTCGGCCGGGGCTCCTTCACCGCCATCGACAACGTCGGGAAAGTGGCCTCGGTGATGGGCGCCCTGTTCTCCCAGCTCGAAGCGCCCATGCTCCAGGGGATCGACGTACAGTGGAGCGATCCGGCGGCGGAGGCGTGGCCCGAGCGCGTGCCCGACCTCTATCTCGGCGATCCGCTGGTGATCACGGCCCGCTCGGGCGCCGGCGCCGGACCGGTGACCGTCTCCGGCCTGCGTGGCGGCAGCGCCTGGCGGGACTCATTTCCCGCATCCGCCGAGGTCAAGGGCGCAGGCATCGACAAGCTCTGGGCACGGAAGAAGATCGAGGCCTTGACGGCCAGCCTCCAGGAAGGGGCCGATCCGGGCGAGGTCCGGCGGGCCGTCACCGACCTCGGCCTGCGGCATCACGTGGTGACCGACTACACGAGCCTGGTAGCTGTGGACGGTCAGGTCACGGCGCCCGCGGGAGTCCAGCCGGTCACCAAGGTAGTGCCGGTCAATGCGTCGGAGAGGTTTGCCACGATGCAAATATACGCGATGGGGGGAGCGGTTGCGGTGCCACGTGCCTCCAAGGAGGTCGTGGCGGGCAAGTCCGCAGCCCCGGCGGGCCCGGACGCCAACCAGAGGCCGCCCGCTCTCCCTGACGCGGAGGCGAAGGCCCTCTGCGAAGAGATAGAGCGGACCGGCTGGGCAGGCCTCAGACTGGAGCGTGTCCTCCTCGTCGCGCCATCCCAGGCGGACGCCCTCCGCAAGGCGGACGCCGCCGGCCTGTTGCGGGGCTTTCTCGCCGTAATCCTCCACGGCAAGGGCTGCGTCGAGCTGCCGGCGACCGTGCGCGCCGAGGCCATGGTGTACAGCCGCCGGTTCGGCGGCTCCGCTCCCTGGTGACGCGGCTCCGGCCGTGCTGGCCACGGCCTCCCCCTCCTTCAGGGGCTCGGGTGAGGCCGTGCCGGCAGGGCGGCCGATCCGTCCAGTGCCTCCCGCACCTTCTTGAACAGGGCGCTGGCGGCGAAGGGCTTGGCGAGGAAGTTGGCGCCGGGCTGGAGGAGGCCGTGGAAGTCGACCACGCTCTCGCTGTAGCCGGAGACGAAGACCACCGGCACCGGACCCTGGTGGGCGCGCACCCGGCCGGCGATCTCGGGGCCGGAGAGGCCCGGCATGACGACGTCGGTGATCAGGAGGTCGAACGGCTCGGAGGCCAGCTCCAGGGCGGTGAGCGCCTGGGAGCCGTCGGCGACCGCGGTGACGCCGTAGCCCACGGACTCCAGGAGCCCCAGGGTCGACTCGCGCACCTGGGCGTCGTCCTCGACCAGCAGGATACGCTCCGAGCCGCCGGGGAGACGCCCCACCGCCTCCATCTTCTGCGCCTGGACGAGCTGCAGCTCGCGGTAGCGCAGCACCGTCTCGGCCCGCCGGTGCCGCTCCTCGAAGCGGCGGAAGCCCAGGAAAGAGACGCCGAGGATGGCGAGCCCGCCGGCGAGGATGGCCCGCGTGTAGAGGCGGAAGAGCGAGACGCGGGAGGCGAGCCGGCGCTCGGCGGCGGCGCGCAGGCCGGCGGTGGCCGCGGCGAGGCGCCGGAAGGTGCGGTCGTAGTCGGCGTCGAGCGTCGAGCCGGGGCCGACCGCCTCGCCCTTCTCGTAACCGGTCTGGCGCTTCAGGGTGGTCGCGGCGAAGGTTCGCAGCCCGCGGTCGATCTCCTCGGCCTGGCGGCGCAGGGCGGGATCGTCGGTCAGGCGGAGGCGCCAGGGCCCCTCCTCCAGGCGGTCGCCGCTCAGCATCGCCCGCACCAGGGCCAGCGAGCGCTCGATGCCGCGCCAGATCTCCTCCGGCTTGATGGCGGCGTCGCCCGTCACGTACTGCTCCATCCAGAGATGGGAGGTGGCGAGGCCGGTCTCGATCTCGCCGGTGGCGCGGACGAGCGCGAAGTCCTCGGAGAGCAGCCGCTCGCGCCGGGCGTCGCCCCCCAGGAGCAGGCCGATCGAGGCGAGCCCCAGGGCGAGGAGGGCGAAGGGGGCCCAGCTCCGGCTCCCCGGCGGCCGGGGAGGTTTGAGCAGCGGCATCGGGTGTCGTCTCCTGTATGTCCTTATTGTATAGGCTGGTTCAGCCGGCCGTGGAGGAATCCGTCGCCATGCCATAATCCCTGCGCACATCCGTAGAGAAGCGCACCATGGCGGCCCTCGAACCGACGCCCTCACCCTTGGGCTCCACCACCCTGCTCCCGGGCCAGGTCCTGGCCGGCCGGTTCCGCATCGTCCGCCGCATCGCGCAGGGAGGGATGGGCGAGGTCTGGGAGGCCGAGGACCTGGAGTTCGTGGGCGAGCGGGTGGCGGTCAAGACGATCCGCCCGGAGATCGCCCGCGACGACTGGGCCCTCGCCCGCTTCCGGCGCGAGATCCAGCTCGGCAAGAAGGTGACCCACCCCAACGTCTGCCGCGTCTTCGACCTCTTCCATCACGTCGCCGAGGGGGGCGGCCCCGAGGAGCGGATCACCTTCCTGACCATGGAGCTGCTGCCGGGCGAGACGCTGGCGGCGCGGATCGCTCGCGCCGGGCCGATACCCCCGGCCGCCGCCCTGCCCCTGGTGCGGCAGATGGCCGCCGCCCTCGCCGCCGCCCATGCGGCGGGGGTGGTGCACGGTGACTTCAAGAGCAGCAACGTGATGATTGCGGATGGCGCCAATGGCGAGGACAGTGTGCGCGCCGTGGTCACCGACTTCGGGCTCGCCCGCGGCGGCGGGCCGGGCGGCGACCGTCCCAAAGGCCGGGCGGGCCGCGACTTCGCCGGCACTCCGGCGTACATGGCGCCCGAGCAGATCCAGGGGAGCGGGCCGAGCGTTGCGGGCGATCTTTACGCGCTGGGCGTGGTGCTCTATGAGATGGTCACCGGCCGCCGCCCCTACGACGATGCCGAGGCGCCCCCCTTCGGCGCCGCTCTCCCGGGAGCCCGGCCGCCATCCCCCCGCCAGCTCGCTCCGGACCTCGATCCGGCGTGGGAGAGCACCATCGTGCGCTGCCTCGCAGCCGATCCCAAAGACCGCTTCGCCAGCGCCGCGGACGTCGCCCGGGCCCTGGTGGGCGAGCCCGTGCCACAGAC
Organism: Thermoanaerobaculia bacterium; assembly: GCA_036264085.1. Taxonomy (GTDB): domain Bacteria; phylum Acidobacteriota; class Thermoanaerobaculia; order Multivoradales; family UBA5704; genus DATARR01. The sequence goes on from DATARR010000151.1 coordinate 15,240, forward strand.
CCCGGCAGCGGTCTCCCGGCGGCGGCTCAGGACAGGGATCGGAATCGCGGCCGCGGTCATCCTGATCGTGGCCGCGGCCGGCCTCTGGCGCCAATTCCGGCCGCGGCCGGCGCAGACCCCGCCGCCGGGCGCGTCCCGGATCGTCCCCCGCCGTTCGGTCGCCGTCCTCGGTTTCAAGAACCTCTCCGGGCGGCCGGACGCCTCCTGGCTCTCCGTGGCCCTCTCCGAGATGCTCGCCACCGACCTCGCGGCCGGGGGCCGGCTGCGCATCATCCCCGCCGAGACCGTGTCGCGGATGAAGGTCGATCTCGCCCTCGGGGATTTCGACACCCTGTCCCCGGACACCCTGAGCCGCATCCGCGGCAACCTCGGCAGCGACCTCGTGGTGCTCGGCTCCTACATCGCGCTCGGCGGCGAGGCGGGGGGCGGCATACGGCTCGACGTGCGCCTCCAGGACGCGCGCAGTGGCGAGACGGTGGCCGCGGTCAGCCGCAATGGCACCGAGGCGGGTCTGTTCGCTCTCGTGGGCGGCACCGGCGCCGCCCTGCGCCGGGACCTCGGAGTGGGCGAGATGACGGCGAGCGAGACCGGCCAGGCCCTGGTCGCCTTCCCCGCCAGCCCGGAGGCCGCCCGCCTCTACGCCGAGGGGCTCGACCGCCTGCGCCTGTTCGATGCCGCGGCGGCCCGCGACCTGCTGGCGCGCGCCGTGGCGGCGAGCCCCGACCAGCCGCTCGCCCACGCCGCGCTCTCCGCCGCGTGGTCCGACCTCGGCTACGACGAGCGGGCGCGGGAGGAGGCCGGGCGGGCCTTCGAGCTCGCCTCCGGGCTCCCCCGCGAGCAGCGCCTGGCGGTCGAGGGGCGGTTCCGCGAGGCGGCCGGCGAGTGGCCGCGGGCGATCGAGATCCACCGCACGCTCTTCGGCTTCTTCCCCGACAACCTCGAGTATGGTCTGCGGCTGGCAGGCGCCCAGGTGGCAGGCGGTCAGGCAGAGGCGGCCCTGGCCACCTTGAAGCTCCTCCGGCAGCTCCCCGCGCCCGCCCTGGCGGACTCGCGGATCGATCTTGCCGAGGCCGAGGCCCACGAGGCGCGCTCCGACTTCGTCCACCAGCGGGAGGCCGCGGACCGGGCGGCGGCCAAGGGGGTGGCCCGCGGCGCCCGCCTGCTGGTGGCGCGGGCGCGGATGTTCGCGGGGACGGCCGCCCGCAACCTGGGGAGCCTCGACCCGGCGGCCACCGCCTTCGAGGAGGCGCGGGGGCTCTTCGCCGCCGCGGGCGACCGGGGGGGCGTGGCGCGGGCGGTCAACAGCCTCGGCATCGTCGCCTGGCAGCGCGGCGACGCCGCCAACGCCCGCAAGCTCTACGAAGAAGCCCTGACCACCTTCCGCAACACCGGCGACCGCCGGGGCGCGGCCCAGGCGCTCAACAACATCGCCATTCTCCTCTGGCAGCAGGACGACCTGGCGGGCGCCAAGGAGATCTACGGCAAGGTGCTCGCCGTCTACCGCGAGACCGGCAACCGCCGCGGCCTCGCCAGCTCGCTCTCGAATCTCGGCATGGTGCAGCGGGCCGAAGGGGACCTGAAAGCCGCCCGCCGCACCCACGAGGAGGCCCTCGCCCTGCGCCGCGAGATCGGCGAGCGCCAGGGGGAGGCGGTGTCGCTCAACAACCTGGCGCAGGTGCTCTCCGACGAAGGGGACCTGGCCGGGGCGCGCGTCCTCTACGGCCAGGCGCTGGCTCTTTTTCAGGCGGTCGGCGACAAGCGCAGCGCCTCCGACGCACTCTCCAACCTGGGGGCGGTCGACCGCGAGCGCGGCGACACCGTGAGCGCCCGCCGTTCCTACGCGGCGGCCCTCGCCGTCAAGCGGGCGATCGGCGACCGGGCCGGGATGGCCACGGCCCTGGCCGGCCTGGGCGACGTCCACCTCGCCCGCGGCGAGCCCGCGGCGGCGGCGCGCAGCTACGGCGAGGCGCTCGCGCTGCGCGAGGCCCTGGGCAAGAAGGCGGGCGCGGCGCGGGCCCGGCTCGGCCTCGCCGCCACCGCCCTCGCCCAGGGGGACGCGGCGAAGGCCGGGGAGCTCGCCCGGGCGGCCATCGCCGAGGCGCACGAGGCCGGAGCCGCCGACATCGAAGCCGAGGGCGAGCGCCTCCTGGCCCGTTGCCGTCCCGCTCAGGGCCGGCCGCAGACCCCGCCCAAATGAGAGAGATGCGCAAGCGCGCGCTTGTCCCGCGGGCGGGACCCTGCTACCCTGGAAAAAGGATCATGAAGATCAGCGATCATCGGCCGGCCCGGCACCGGGCCCTGGCTCTCGCCGTCGTTCTGGGCCTGGCGCTCTGCGCCCGGGTCCAGGCGACGAGTTGCGAGTCGGTGGACCTGAAGCCCGGGGAGCCGGTCTCCGGCCTGGCGTCCGATCCGGTCTGCCCCAACGGCTTGGGGTTCACCATCGAGATCCCCGCCGGGGCGACGCGTCTGAGCGTCTCGACCTCCGGCGGCATCGGCAACGCCGACCTGCTGGTCAAGCTCGGCTCCCCCCCGACTCCGGGAAGCTTCGACGGCCAGTCGGCCGGCCCGGGCAACCTCGAGAGCGTGGTGATCGACAATCCCCAGGCCGGAACGTGGTACGTCCTGGTCGTCCGCCATGAGCCGTTCTCCGGGGTGACTCTGATCGCCGATTTCAACGTTCCCGAGACCGAGGTCCACGACGGCGTGCCTCAGCCGAACCTCTCGGACGACCGGCCGGACGGCACCCGGTACTTCACGATCGCCGTCCCGCCGGGCACCGCCAACCTGTCCATCGCCACCAGCGGCGGCACGGGCAACGCCGACCTCCTGGTGCGCTTCGGCGCCCTGCCGACGAGCACGGCCTTCGACGCCGCCTCGCGCAGCAAGACGAACACCGAGCGGGTGGACATCGCCTCGCCGCAGGGCGGGCTCTTCAAGATCGCCCTGGTGGCGACCGCGCCCTACTCGGGCGTCACCCTCCTCGTCACCCTCACGCCGGGCGGAACCTGCGTGGCCGCTCCCGAGAGCTCCTGCCTGCTCGCCAACCGCTTCCAGGTCGAGGTGAGCTGGACCAATCAGCACGGCGGCAACGTGACCGGCACCGGCAAGGCGCTCCCGGGCACGGACCAGACGACCTACTTCTGGTTCTTCAATCGCGAGAACACGGAGCTGGTGCTGAAGATGGTCGACGGACGGACCCTGAACGGGCACTTCTGGGTCTTCCACGGCGGCCTGTCCGACGTCGACTACGTGATCAAGGTCACCGACACCGTGACCGGCGTCGTCCGCACCTACCACAACCCCGCGGGCAGCCTCACCAGCGAGGCGGACACGTCGGCGTTCTGAATACTCTTAGAGGGTGTTTGGAAGGTCGCGGCCTCAGCCTGTCCGGCACCGGGAACACACCCCAAGAGACCCCCGCCTGTGCATGCGGCCCTCTCGCCGCTGCCGGCGAAGGCCCCGCCGAGGTCGGTGAACGCCTCGCCACCGTCGGTAAGAGCCGCGCCGGTACCGGCGGGGGCTTCGCCGCTGTTGGCGAGAGGCTCGCCACTGCCGGCGGAAGGCTCGCCGCTGTTGGCGGAAGGCTCGCCGCTGTTGGCGGAAGGCTCGCCGCTGCTGGCGAAGGCCTCGCCAGTGTCGGCGAAGGCCCCGCCGAGGTCAGCGAACGCCTCGCCACCGTCGGTAAGAGCCGCGCCGGTACCGGCGGAGGCTTCGCCGCTATCGGCGGAAGGCTCGCCGCTGCCGGCGAAGGCCTTGCCAGTGTCGGCGGGAGCCTCGCCGCTGCTGGCGGGAGTCTCAAGACGGTCAGCCCAGGGATTGCCGGCCGAGGGTGAGGTCTCCTCCCGAGGGGGGAAAGGTCGTGGTCTGCCGGTGGCAGACCCGGGGTGTCGAGAATCGCCAGGGCCTTCCGGGGGGGCGGACAGGCTGAGGCCGCGACCTTTCCAAACACCCTGGAGGCCCACTGCCGTGATCACAATCACGAATGCGACCAGGTAGAACGAGCCGTTGGCCCACGCGCTTCGAGCTTTCACGGTGCCCCTGGACGGCTTGGCCATCTTGTCGTCTCTCCTTTCACCTGGGGTCGTCACGACCACCTTGTCGACCGCGCCTTGAAAGATAAATTGTGGAGACCTGGGATTCTCCGAGAACCCGCTCTTATTTCGAGCCTCCATGGGTACAAGCTGCTCGCGGCCGACCACATCGTCGACCAGGCCCAGGACATCCACCATCTCATAGCTCTCCTGGCATTGAATCCGCTCGCGGTCCTCGATGAACTTCCGGAGCACGCCAAATTCGTAGAAGCGCGGCTCTGGGTTGTTCTTGCAGACCGAGCAGTTGCAGGGGACCAACTTGCTGTATTCGAGCCGAGGATAGGATGCGTGAATCTTATCCAGCTCGTGCATGGCGATGACCAGAAGGTCTTTGCGGTGCTTCCCCGTGACGTGGATTCTGATCTCACGCCGGTCATAATGCTCCTTGATCTCCGCGAGGGTCTTGTCTTTGGACAGCACGACACCGCTCTTCCACACCAGCCGATGCTCGGCGATGAAGGCATACATGACGACGATGAGCTGAGTGAGGATGCCCTTGGGCATGAACTTGTAGGAATAACGCAGGAGCAGGTTATCGGTCTCTTCCCAGGGGAAGTCAGGCTGATTGGCGGAGAGAAGCTGCGGAGCGATATAGGTGCCAGTGACGCCAGGAAGGGGATAGCAGAGCTTGAACTTCATCATCAATTGCAGGAGCTCGTCGTGTACGGCGGCATACTCGAAAGTGACCAGGTATATCGCTCAAGCTCAGGTACCTCCGTGACGCTGGTGAGACGCCGGTACGAAGGGGCGACACCAGCCCCTCCGCGATCCGGTCGTCCTCACCCCTCCTCCGGCTCCTCCAAACTCTGCACGATCTGGGTGACCTCGACCTCGGCCTTGCGGATCTTGCCGCGGCAGAGGTCGAGGAGCTGGGCGGCGCGGCGCAGCTCGGCGGCGAGCTGGTCGATGTCGATCTCCTCGCCCTCGATGCGTTCGAGGATGCCTTCCAGCTCGTCCATGGCCTCGCGGAAGCTCAGTTGGGGTGCTGCTGCGTTCGGTTCGCTCGGTTCCTTCATCGGTCCTCCACTCGGCTCTTGAAGTCTCCCCCGGCGACCCGGGTGGCGACGACGTCTCCCGGCCGCACCTGACCGGGATGGCGGACGGCCTTGCCCGCAGCGTCGCGGGTCAGGCTGAAGCCCCTTTCCAAGGTGCGCTCCGGGGCGAGCTGCTGGCAGAGGCGCTCCATGCCGGCCAGCATTACGGCGGCCTCCCGCACCCGGCCGCGGGCGGCGGCGGCGAGGCGCTCGCCGCGCCGGACCCGCTCCCGGCCGGCGGCGCCGAGGAGCCGGGGCGCCAGATCGGCGAGCCGGCCGCGCAGGCCGTCCTGACGGCGCCCGGCGTCGCGCAGCACGCCACGGCCCAGCCGGCCCAGTGCCCGGGCATGCTCCTCGATGCGCGCGCCGGCCGCGGCGAGACGCATGCGGGCCAGGCTCACGCCCCGCTCGGCGCGTCCCAGGGCCTCGCGGCCGGCGCGCAGCGGCTCCAGGGCCTCCCGCAACAGAGTGCGCCGCAGGTCCTCCAGCATCTGCTCGGCCCGCGCCATGCGCTCCACCAGGAACTCGGCCACCTTGGTCGGGGTCTTGAAGGCGGTGTGGGCCACGATGTCGGCGATGGCGCGGTCGATCTCGTGTCCGAGCCCGGTGAGCACGGGGAACGGCGCGCGGGCCACGGCCTCGGCGATGGCCCGGCTGTCGAAGGCCGCGAGGTCGGTGCGCGAGCCGCCGCCGCGGATCAGCACGGCCGCGTCGACGGCCAGGCCGGCGAGCGCCGCCAGGGCCGAGACGACCTCGCGCTCGGCGTCCCGCCCCTGCATGGCGGCGTGGATGAAGAGGACGCGGAAGCCGAAGCCGCTCTCCGCCAGCCCCGAGAGGAAGTCGTGGTAGGCCGCGCTCCCCTCGGAGGTGATGAGGGCGATCGACAGCGGCAGGTCGGAGAGGGCCAGGCCCTGGTTGCGCTCCAGCAGGCCGGCGGCCGCCAGGGCCGCCAGGGTCTCCCGCCGCCGCCGTTCCATCTGGCCGAGGGTGAAGGCGGGATCCACCTCGCGCACGCAGAGCTGCAGCCGGCCCGCGGGGGCGTAGAAGTCGAGGCTCCCCCGGCAGCGGATCTGGACGCCGTCCACCAGCCGCTGGTCGGAGGCGGCGAGGAGGCGCTGGACCTTGAGGAAGTCCCCCTTCCAGATCACCGCGTCGAGCTTGCCCACGATCTCGTCGCGCTCCCCCTTTTCCACCAGCTCGAAGTAGACGTGGCCGCGGGCGCTGGGGCGCACCCGTTGCGCCTCGCCCACCACCCACACGGAGGAGAAGGCCTCGGCGAGGAAGTCGCGCACCTCGCCGCAGAGCTGGGAGACGCTGTAGGTGGGCTCGAGGGAGGAGAAGAGAGTCAGGCGGGTCTCCCGGGCGCTCATTCCCTCTAATGATACGACTTCAGCTCTTTGGTCGAATTCAGGGGGATCGACTCCGCCCATTCGACCGCCTTCTTCTCGCCGGCCGTCAGCCGGCTGAGGAAGTCCACCGCCTCCTCGCGCTCGCGGAACAGGCGCCAGATGAAGGTGTGGCCGGCGGGCGCGGTGAAGTAGGTGTAGGGCTTGGAGCCGCCCGAGAGGTCGAAGCCGAGGTTGGCTTCGCCGTTGACCCCCACGCAGGCCACGGCGATGGCGCGGTAGGCGAGGGCCAGGGCCTTGATGGCGTCCTCATATTCCGCCAGCTCCTCGCGCGAGAGGGGCGAGTGCCAGACGGAGATCTTGGCGCCGTCCTCCTCGGCGAGGAGGTTGTAGGGGATGTCGTTGCGGTCCATCGCGTCCTTGGTCTCGCTGGTGGTGACGAAGACGTCCTCCGTACCGGCGACTTTATAGGAGATGGCGTAGACCTCTTTGTCCAACTGGGCGAACGCCTCCGAGAGGATGCTCTCGTCCTCGATGGTGAAGTAGTAGAGGCGGTTCATCATGCGTCGTGCAGCCATTTCGGCGATCCTCCAGGGTCGAGGGGCTCGTGCCGTCTCGCACGGCCGCCTTTGGGGGCGGAATCCAGGACCCGTTTCGAGTTGGTGCGGGTGGAGCGGGCGCCAGGCGACAGCCTGGGCCGGACGCCCTATTGTAGCAAAACGTTACGGCGGGGCCGTCACAATCCCGGCACCGGCTCGTACCGCGGGCGCTCCTTGAGGAAGAAACCGATCACCAGCCCCGCGGCGCAGCCCCCCAGGTGGGCGGCATTGTCGATGCCCGGAGTCGTGGAGCCCAGGAAGACGTTGATCCCGGCCCAGAGGAGGAGCTGCATGAGGAGCGACTTGGCCTGAGGGGTCAACATCCCCCGCCGCTTCATCAGGAAGGCGATGAGGGCGCCCATGACGCCGAAGATCGCCCCCGAGGCGCCGGCCGAGAGGGAGCGGGTGAAGAGGTTGCTGGCGATCGAGCCCACGATGCCGCTCACGAAGTAGACCAGGAGGAGCCGGCCGGAGCCCAGGAGGAGCTCGAAGAGGCCGCCGAGCTGGTAGAGGGCCCAGCCGTTGACCAGCAGGTGGAGCACGCCGATGTGCAGGAACAGGCTGGTCACCAGCCGCCAGTACTGGCCCTGCTGGACGAGCGGCGGGTAGTCCGCCCCTAGGGCGAGGAGCACCCGCGGGTCGTTCGAGCCGCCGCGCAGGGTCTCCAGCAGGAAGACGGCGGCGATCGCCACCAGCAGGAACGTGGTGACGGGGGTGCGGGCTCCGAGGGGCATTCGGACATCGTATCGTGAATCGGGGGAAACGGGTACCTACGGATACACCCCCCGCGACACCCGCGCCTTCCCCGTCTTCGTCCGCACCTCGACCTCCCGGAAGCCGTCCTTGTCCGCCGGCCGGTCGGACTCGTACGCGAGGTAGTAGCGGCTGCGCAGCTCGGCCTCGATCTGGCCGTAGGCGGTGGCGAGGTCCTCCGCCTTGTCGATGAAGAAGGCCCGGCCGCCCGTGGTCTCGGCCAGCTCGATCAGCTTGGCCTTGGGTCCCCGCTCGTGCTGCTTGAGGCCGAGGCCGATGGTGTAGATGGCGACGCCGCTGCGGCGGGCGTACCCCAGTGCGTCCTCCCAGGTGGAGTGGCTGAAGGTGTCGGCGCCGTCGGTGAGGATCACCAGGGCGCGCTGGCCGCGCTGGGCCCGGAAATAGTAGAGGCTGGCGAGGACGGCGTCGTAGAGCGCCGTGCGGCCGTAGGCCGTGATCCCCTCCAGCGACAGGGCCGCGGCCTCGGCGTCGTCCACCGGCGGCATGAGCAGCACCGGCCGGGAGGAGAACGAGAGGGTGAAGCAGCGGTCGCGCGGCGTCACCAGGTGCTTGACGAAGCCGGTGGCGGCCCGCTGCGCCTCGTGCAGCGACGAGGCCATGGAGAACGAGGTGTCGATGACGATTCCCAGCGACAGGGGGAGGTTGCCCACCTGCTCGAAGCGGGAGAGCTTCTGCGGCCGGCCGCCTTCGCGCACCTCGAAGTCGGTGGCCGGCAGCCCCTGCACCGGATGCCCGGCGCCGTCGAGGACCGTGGCGTAGAGCTCCACCAGGTCCACCTCCATCTCGCTCAGGTTGGCCGGCGAGCGCAGGAAGCGCACGTCCTCGGCGCGGGTGCCGTCGTCGAGGACGGCCACCACCGAGACCCAGGCCAGGTCCTCGGCGGGGACCTGCACTTCGGTCTGCCAGGGCGGCGCGGAGAGCGAGGCGACCTTGCGGTCGTTGACGCGGAACTCCACTTCAGAGACCTTGTGGTCCTCCGGCACCACCACCTCGGCATGGGCCAGGACCTTGCCCGCGGAGCGGGTCCCCCGGCGGGGATCGGTGATCAGCACCCGGAAGCCGCCCCGGGCCTGATTGAGCACCACCTGGTCCCAGGCCACCAGCGCGCCGTCGGCGTCGTAGCCCTCGGCCCGCACCACCTGCTCGCGGGGGAAGGTGGCGAGGCGCAGGTCGGCGGCATAGGGCGCCTTGGTGCGGGAGAGCTGGGGCTGGCCGTCCACCAGGAAGACCACCTTGGCGATGCGGTCGCCCGTCACCACCGTCTGGGCCTCCCAGGTGCCGAGCACCACCTCGGCGGGCGGCGGCAGGAGGAGCAGAGTGTCCTGGCCGACGACGCCGGTGCGCATCACCTCGCCCCCGACCGCGGCGGCGGTGGCCGTGGCGGGCAGGAGCGTCGTCAGCCGCGGCGGCACGCGGAAGCCGCGGGCCACGGTGGCCACGGCGCCGCTGGCCTCGTCCCGCAGCCGCAGCCGCAGCACGAAGCTCTGGCCCGGGCGCAGGGCGCGCTCGAGCAGCAGCATCGTGGGAGCGGAGTCCGCCGGCGGCGGCACCTGGTAGCGCAGGCGGAAGGTCTCGAACGGCGCGCCGCTGGCGTCGAGCACGCCGTCCACCCCCAGCCGCACCCGCGGCTTGCCGTCCACCTTCGTGATCGTCATCCCCTCAGCGGAGGGGAGTGGGATGAGCACCCGCAGCGTCAGACGCTGGCCCTGCCAGCTCGGGAAATCGAGCGCCACGTCGCCGGTCTGCAGGCGCGCCGGCTCCGGAGGGAGAGGGATCGCCGCCGCAACGCGGGCCCAGGTGGCGAGGTCGGCCGGGGCGGCCAGGAAGGCGGCTCGCTCCCGCGGCCGGGCCCAGCGGAAGTCCTGCATCGTCTCCTCGCTGTGCCCCCGCAGGTCCCAGCGGGAGAGCGCCGTCCCCGCCGTCTGCTTGCGCTGGATGCCGTCCATGCCCGTGACCAGGTCCACGCGCTTGGAGTCGGGGCAGAAGAAGCGGTCGATCCGCCGCACCCGGTGCCCCTCCGCCTCCGCCTGATCGAGCCAGTACTCGGCCTCGTTGCTGTAGAGGGCGCGCTTGGAGTCGATGGGAAGCCAGAGGACGAAGGGCTCGCCGCTGGACGGCCGGTAGAGCACCAGGTCCTTCTTCGTGCCGTCGTCCGCCGGGTAGGACCAGACCTCCAGCGGCTTGAAGATGGCCGCGCAGTCGAGCACCAGCCGCTCGGCGGGCCGGCCGCGCAGGAAGAGGAGCTGGGCGCGGGCGTCCTGCGGCAGGAAGGACGGCTGTTCGCCGGCCACCAGCCGTTGGCGGCGGGCGATCCCCTCCAGGAGCTTCGGATCGCGGCCGAGGAATTCGTCGATGAATTCCGTGCGTCCCGCCGCGTCGAGGGAGAGGAGGGCCTCCCGCTGATCCAGGTTCAGCAGCAGGGCAGGGCCGTCCTGGAAAAAGGCCCGCTGCGCCTCGGGCCAGAGGGCGGGGTCGGCGTTGGGTGCGGGAGTCTGGGCGAATGCAGGAAGGGCGAGGAGGGCAAGGAGGGTGAGGACGATGCACCCCCTGGGAGCGCCGGCGTCCCCGCCGGCCCTTCTTCCTTTTTCCCAGGAAATCACGGGTAGTACCCCCGCGCCGCCCGCGCCTTGATGCCGCTCTTCTTGACCTTCACCTCCACCGGGCGGAAGCCGGCCTGGGCGTCGGTGTTGGTCGAGTTGTAGGCCACCAGGTAACGGCTGCGCAGCTCGGTCTCGATCTGCTTGTAGATGGCCGGCAGCTCGGTGGGATTGTTGGTCCAGAACGCCCGGCCGCCCGTGGACGCAGCCAGCTCGTTGAGCTTGGTCTTGATGCTCTGGTCGAAGACCGAGAGGTTGAGGCCGATGGCGTAGACGGCGACGCCGCTGTGCGACGCGTACTCCATGGCGTCCTTGAAGGAGATGTAGCTCGAGTTGTCGTCGCCGTCGGAGAGCAGCACCATCGCCCGCTGCCCCTGCACGCCGCGGAAGTAGTAGAGGCTGTGCACCAGGGCGTCGTGGAGCGCCGTCTCCCCCACGGCCTGCAGCCCCTCGATGGCCTGCACCATGGCGCCGACGTCGTCGGTGGGGGGCATGTCGAGGCGCGACCGCCGGGCGAAGCTCACCAGGAAGGCCTTGTCCTTGGGAGTCATGACGCTCTGGAGGAAGCCGGCCGCCGCCTTCTCCGCCTCCACCAGCGAGCCGGCCATGGAGCCCGAGGTGTCGACGAGGATGCCGACGGTGAGCGGCAGGTTCTGCACCAGCTCGAACTTGGCGATCTCCTGCGGCTTGCCCGCCTCCAGGACCTCGAAGTCCTCCTGCTTGAGGTCGCGCACCAGGTTGCCCGAGTGGTCGGTCGCCGCCACGTACATCTCGACGAGGTTGACGTCCACCTGCGACATGTTCACCGGCGCCCGCAGGTAGCGCACGGCCTCGGCCTTGGAGCCGTCGTCGAGAACGGCCTGGACGGTCAGGTAGACGAGGTCGCCGGCCGGCACCGCCACGTCCATCTCCCAGGGTGGATTGACCAGCGAGCCCACGGTCTTGTCGTTGATCTGGAAATCGATCGACTTGACCTTGCGGCCGTCGGGGATCACCACCTCGGCCCGGGCGCGGATGGTCTTGCCCGTGACCTTGGTCCCCTTGCCCGGCGAGACGACGCGGACGTTGAAGGCGCCCTTGGGCTGGTTGAGGATCACCTCGTCCGAGGCCACCAGCTTCCCCTCCGCGTCGTAGCCTTCGGCGCGCACCGTCTGCTCGGTGGGATATTTCTCCAGCCGCAGCTCGGCGCTGTAAGGCGCTTTGGTGGTGGTGAGCTGGACCTTGCCGTCCACCAGGAAGGACACCTTCTGGATGCGCTCGCCGGTGACGATGGTCGAGGCCCGCCACAGCCCCATCACGATGTCGTCCGTGGCGGGCAGTAAGAGGAGGCTGTCCTTGCCGGAGGCCGTGGTGAGAGGCACGAGCTGGCCCCCCTGGACGCCGGCGGGGAGAGGCTCGGGCGTGGGCTCCTGGGGGACCCGGAAGGCCCGCGAGAGCCAGGCCTCGCCGCCCCCCACCTCGTCCTTCAATTTGAGGCGCATGATGAAATTCGACTTCGGGCGCAGCGGCCGGTCGATGGCCAGGACCAGCGGCTCCCCGTTCTTCGGCGCGGCCAGTTGGAAGCGCATGCGGAACTCGTCGAACGGCGTGCCGTCCTGCTCCACCAGCGCCTCCACCACCAGGTGGACCTCGGGCTTTTCGGGAGCGAGCTTGATCCCCGCGTTCGCCGGCAGGGAGACCAGGGCGCGGGAGACGATGCGCTGGCCATCGCGGTCGGGGAAGTGCATCTCGGCCGCGGCGATCTTCAGGCGAGGTGCGAGGCTCGGCAGCTCGGTGGCCGCCGCCGCCTTGGCCCAATGGGCGAGGTCCTTGGGGGGGGCCAGGAACTGCGAAGCGTCCCTGGGACGGATGCGGTGCCGGCCCCGCGACGCCACCGCGCCGGTCAGGCCGGGGACGCCGGTGGCCTCGTCCAGGTGCTTCGCCTCCTTGCAGTTCTGGAGGTCGAAGCGCACGGCCGACATCGTCGACGGCAGCTCTTCCCACTGCTCCAGGTAATACTCCATGAGCGGCGTGTAGAGCCCGCGCTTCGAATCGCTGGGGAGCCACAGCTTCCAGGCCTTGCCGGGGCCGGGGCTGAAGACCACGAGCAGGCGGTCCTGGGGCTTGCCGTCCGGCCCGGTCGGCCCGGGGTAGGTCCAGATCTCCAGCGGCTTGAGCACCATGGCGCAGTCGAGCACCGTGCGGTCCTTGGGAGGACCGTTCAGGAACAGGATCTGCGCCCGCACGTCCCGGGGCGAGAGGAACTGATCGGTGGCGAGCGCCAGGCGCCGCGAGATCGCCTCGCGCAGCTCGTTTTTCGGCGTCTCGGGGATGGGATCGCGCTCCAGGAACTCCTCGATCCAGCGCGCCCGCGCCTCGGGGTCCAGGCCCAGCAGCTCGGTGCGCTGCTCCGGGGTGAGGAGCAGGCCGGGGCCGTCCTGGAAGAAGGCGCGCTCCGGCTCGGGCCAGAGAGTGGGATCGTTGTCCCCCGGGCCCTCGGCCCGCAGCGGGCCGGCGGCCAGGAGGGCGCAGAGAGCGAGGGGCAGAGCGAGGGAAAAGGTCGCGGTACGAAGTTTCACGGCGTTGCCTCTTTGCATGGCCGGTGCCACGGTGAGAGCCCGAGCGAACACTCTGTTGCAAGAGGGCCCGGTTGGCACGGCTCCGGGGAGAGACTACTATGGGGGACGCTCGTATGCCGAAGATCCTGCGCAACGCACCGATCCGCACCTGGGAGGCTGGCGACAACGTCCAGGGCTTCGCCCTGCTCACCAAGAAGGAGCAGCGGCAGGACCGCAACGGCAAGAGCTTTCTGGACATGGAGCTGGCCGACGCCAGCGGCTCCATGGTCGCCAAGGTCTGGGCGGACAGCCCGGCCCTGAACGCCCGTTTCGAGCCCCACCAGTTCGTGGCTTTCCGCGGCTCGGTGAAGAACTATCGCGATCAGCTCCAGCTCAGCATCGACGACTGCCGCGAGGCCACCGAGGGCGACCGCACCTACGGCTTCGACGAAGCGAAGCTCATTCCGTCCACTCGCGAGGACATCGACGATCTCTGGAGGCGACTGGAGCGCCTCGTCACCGAGCGGGTCGAGCGCCCCGTGCTGCGCCGTCTCGCCGCCGAGACCCTGGCCGTCCATGGCAAGGCCCTGCGCGAGCACCCGGCGGCGAAGTCCATGCACCACGCCTACCGCGGCGGCCTGCTGGAGCACGTGGTCTCCATGGCCGAGCTGGGCGACCGGGTCTGCGACCACTACCGCGACCTGGACCGCGACCTGGTGCTCCTGGGCGTGCTCTTCCACGACCTCGGCAAGCTGCGCGAGCTGGGAGCCATGCCGGCCAACGACTACACGGTCGAGGGTCGCCTCGTGGGCCACGTGGTCATCGGCCGCGACCTGCTCCTCGAGCGCTGCGCGGCCATCGCGGATTTTCCCGAGGACCTGCGGCTGCTGCTCGAGCACATGGTGCTCTCCCACCAGGGGAAGAAGGAGTTCTCCTCGCCGGTCGAGCCGATGACCCCCGAGGCCCTGGCCCTCCACTTCATCGACGACCTGGACTCCAAGATCAACCAGCTCCGCGCCTCCCGCGAATCCGCTCCCGGCATGCAGTTCCACCGCGGCCTCGGCCGCTTCGTCTACCTGCCGCCCGTGGAAGAAAGGCCGGCCGAGCCGCTGCTCGACCTCGTGGAGCCCCATGCCGAGGAGGAGCGGGAGAGGGAGATGCCGGAGGAGGAAATCGAGGTCCAGGCCGCGTTGTTCGAGCCGGGTGACGGGCTCCACGGATCCTAGATGAGGTAGAGGAGGCGCCACGACCGCGGTTGGAATGACTCCGACCGCGGTTGGAACCTCTCCACCCCGGGAACCGGTGGAGCCCTTCCGTCAACCTGGCTCGTTTTTCGCAGCGAATGTGCGCGCACCCGGGACCGGCTTCAAGGGTACCATGGGCGAGGATGCCGCGGTGCGGCAGGACGAACGATCCCAAAGGAGGGGGGCATGTCCGAGACCCAGGTCGCCAAGATCGAAGACTGGAGGACCAATCCGCGTTGGCAAGGCATCGAGCGACCTTACACCCCGCAGGATGTCGACCGCCTGGCGGGCAGCCTGCGCATCGAGCACACCCTGGCGCGCCGCGGGGCCGAACGGCTTTGGGAGCTGCTGCAGACCGAAGACTACGTCGCGGCGCTCGGCGCGATGACGGGCAACCAGGCCATCCAGATGGTCCAGGCCGGGCTCAAGGCCCTCTACATCAGCGGCTGGCAGGTGGCGGGCGACGCCAATGAGGCGGGCGAAGTCTATCCCGACCAGAGCCTCTACCCGGCCAACAGCGTGCCGTCGCTGGTGCGGCGCATCAACAAGGCGCTGCGCCGGGCGGATCAGATCCAGCACGCCGAGGGCCACGGCGAGATCGACTGGTTCGTGCCCATGGTGGCCGACGCCGAGGCCGGCTTCGGCGGCAATCTCAACGCCTTCGAGCTGATGAAGGACATGATCGACGCCGGCGCCGCGGGCGTCCACTTCGAAGACCAGCTCTCCTCGGCCAAGAAATGCGGCCACATGGGCGGCAAGGTCCTGGTGCCCACCCTGGAGTTCGAGCAGAAGCTTGCCGCGGCGCGGCTGGCGGCGGACGTTCTCGACGTGCCCACCATCCTCATCGCCCGCACCGACGCCAACAGCGCCAGGCTGATCACCAGCGACGTCGACCCCCGCGACCATGAGTTCCTCGGCCGCGAGCGGACGTTCGAGGGCTTTCATCCCTACGCCGGCGGCATCGACGCCGCCATCTCCCGCGGCCTCTCCTTCGCCCGCCATGCCGACATGCTGTGGTGCGAGACCGCGCACCCGGACCTCGCGGAGGCGAAGCGCTTCGCCGAGGCCATCCACGCCAGGTATCCCGGCAAGCTCCTGGCCTACAACTGCTCGCCGTCGTTCAACTGGAAGCAGCGGCTGGACGCCACGACGATCGCCCGCTTCCAGCGCGAGCTGGGGGCCATGGGCTACAAGTTCCAGTTCGTCACCCTGGCCGGCTTCCACGCCCTGAACCTGAGCATGTTCGAGCTCGCCCATGCCTACAAGGAGAGCGGCATGACGGCCTACTCGCGGCTGCAGGAGCGGGAGTTCGAGAACGAGCGGCTGGCGGGCTACCGCGCCGTCAAGCACCAGACCTTCGTGGGCACCGGCTACTTCGACCTCGTGGCCTCGACCGTCGCCGGCGGCCACGCCTCGACCACGGCGCTCCACGGCTCCACCGAAGAGGAGCAGTTCCAGGAGAAGGCCAGCTAAAGGGAGGGGGGAACGTCATGGCTGACGATACTGGCGGCGTCCGCGTCGAGGGGCCGGCCACACCCTCGCAAGATCAGATCCTCACACCGGAGGCCCTGGCGTTCGTCGCCCACCTCCAGCGCAACCTCGGCGCGGCCCGCGAGGACCTCCTCGAGCGCCGCGCCCGCCGCCTGGAGGACCTCTCCCGCGGTATCGGGCTCGGCTTCCTGGAGCACACCGCGGACCTGCGCGAAGCTGACTGGCAGGTCGCGCCCTCCCCGCCGGACCTCACCGACCGCCGCGTGGAGATCACCGGCCCGGTCGAGCGCAAGATGATGATCAACGCGCTCAACTCCGGCGCCAGCGTCTTCATGGCCGACTTCGAGGACGCCCTCTCCCCCACCTGGCAGAACGTGATCGAGGGCCAAGCGAACCTGATCGAAGCCGTGCGCCGCCGCCTGGCCTTCACCAGCCCCGAGGGCAAGGAGTACCGGCTCAACGACCGGACGGCCACCCTCCTCGTCCGCCCCCGCGGCTGGCACCTCACCGAGCGGCACGTGCTGGTGGACGGCCAGCCCGTCTCGGCCAGCCTCTTCGACTTCGGCCTCTACTTCTTCCATAACGCCGACGAGCTGCTGAAGCGGGGCACGGGCCCCTACTTCTACCTGCCGAAGCTCGAAAGCCACACCGAGGCCGCGCTCTGGAACCAGGCCTTCGTGGCCGCCCAGGAAGCCCTGTCGATCCCAGTCGGCACCATCCGGGCCACGGTGCTCGTCGAGACCATCCCCGCCGCCTTCGAGATGGAGGAGATCCTCTGGGAGCTGCGAGACCACGCCGCCGGCCTGAACGCCGGCCGCTGGGACTACATCTTCAGCATCATCCGCAAGTTCCCCCGCGGCCAGGTCCTCCCCGACCGCTCCCAGATCACCATGACCGTGCCGTTCATGCGCGCCTACACCGACCTGCTGGTGGCCACCTGCCACCGCCGCGGCGCCCATGCCATCGGCGGCATGGCGGCCTTCATCCCCAGCCGCCGCGACGAGGAGGTCAACCGCACGGCTCTGACCAGGGTGCGGGAGGACAAGGAGCGGGAAACCAGTCAGGGCTTCGACGGCACCTGGGTCGCCCACCCCGATCTCGTGCCCGTCGCGAAGGAGATCTTCGACCGGCATCTGGGCGACCGGCCGAATCAAAAGAATATTCTGCGGGAGGACGTCGAGGTCACCGAATCCCAGCTCCTGGACTTCCGGGTCGACGGCGGGCGGATCACCGAGAACGGCGTACGCGCCAATGTCGGCATCGCCCTCCAGTACCTGGACGCCTGGCTCCAGGGCCAGGGCGCCGTGGGCATCCACAACCTGATGGAGGACACGGCCACGGCCGAGATCTCCCGCGTCCAGCTCTGGCAGTGGATCTGGAACGAAGCCGTTTTGGACGACGGCCGCCAGCTCACCCAGGATCTCTACCGCCAGATCCGCGACCAGGAAGTCGCGGCGCTCGGAGGGGCCGGCCAGGGCCGGTTACGCGATGCGATCGAGATCCTCGACGGGCTCATCCTGAACGAGGAGCTCGAGCCGTTCCTCACCATTCCGGCGTATCAGTACCTGGACTGACTCGGGTCTTGCCCCCTCCCTGTTCTCCCGGTGTGGAGAAAGGGGGGCGCGATGAGGACCCGGCGCCGGCTACCCGATAAAATAGACGATGGTGAGCGGCACCCTGCCAATATTCCTGACCAGGCCTCCCGTCGCGCCCATCGCCACCTCTCTGCCAGTGTGAGGCGGCACCTCGATGGTGCCTTGCGTCTGCGGTGGAGGGTTGAGCCTGAAAAACAATTGCCCCTCTTTGTCTGTCAGATTTTCGACCGTGGTCTTCGAATGGCCCGGAATCTCGGTCGACAGGCCAGGCTTCAGCTCGATCACGACGTCATGGGTCACCTTGGTCTCCGCGGACATTTCCCATCTCCTCTCCATTGAATTGTCAGATTGGCCCGACGAGCCGGAGAAGGGCAAGGAGTATGCCAGGGGTTTTTTCCTCCTTTCCAAGAAAATCCTCTCGGGCCGCGGGGTTTCGCCCGCTGTCGCGGAGACTCTTGACGCGTCGGTGACACGTCAGGAGTCCGTCAGAGAGCCCGGGACGAATACTCCTCTTCGACGGAACCAGGGGGAATCTCTGATTGAGCCTGAGCCTACTTCAGCGCCGCCAGCGCGCGCTCCAGCGCCGTGGAATCCAGTCCGCAGAGCGTCGCGGCCATCTTGTCCTGCACCTGCCGCACCCGCCGCGCTCCCGCGGCCTGGCGCTCGCGGCCGAGGGGCGTCAGCTCGGCGCGCACGCAACGGCGGTCGTGGGGGTCCTCGACGCGCTGGACGAGCCCGTCGGCCTCCAGGCGGCCCATGAGCTGGGTGATGTTCGAGCGCACACAGACCATCCGCGACGCGAGCTCGCTCAAGGGCAGCGGCTCCCCGGCCAGGGCGAGATGCTTGAGGGCGCTGTACTTGGCCACCGACAGGTCCACCGCCTCCAGGCCCTCCTCCAGGCGCTTTTCGACGACTCGGGCGATCTGCAGCAGCACGCCCATCACCCGGCTGGTCTCGGAGGGATAGAGCGCCGTCTGCACGGCGTCCGCCGCGGGAGGCATCACTTCGTCCCTCCCGCCGCCGCCGGCCACTGCGTGTCAGAAAGCTTCCAGCCGCCGCCCAGGGCGCGGTAGAGCTGGACGAGGGTGGCCAGGCGGTTGTAGCGCGCCTGCGCCAGGAGGTTTTCAGCCGGGTAGAGGTTCTGCTGCGCCTGCAGCACTTCGAGGTAGGACGAGAGGCCGGCGACGTAGCGCGTGTTCGAGATCTGGGCCGCCTGCCGGTCGGCGGCCACTGCCCGCGCCCGCTCCCGCTCCACGTCGGCGAGCTTCTGGTAAGCCACCAGGGCCGTCGACACCTCGCCGAAAGCGTTGGTCACGCTCTGCTCATACTCCACTCGCGCCTGCTCCCAGCGGGCGACGGCCGCGCGGTACTGCTCGCGCAGCCGCTGCCCCTGGAACAGGGGCGACAGCAGCCCGCCGCCGATCGTCCAGGTCCGTCCCGCCGGAAAGAGCTGCGAGACCTGGGGCGACACGAGGCCGAGGGTGCCGGTGAGGCTGATGCGGGGGAAGAAGTCGGCGTTGGCGACGCCGACGTTGGCGTTGGCCGCGATCAGGCTCTGCTCGGCCTGGCGCAGGTCGGGCCGCCGCTGGAGCAGATCGGAGGGGAGGCCGGGCGGCACGTCCGGTGGCAGGAACTGATCGTTCAGCACGGCGCCGCGCGGGATCGGCCCCGGATTGCGGCCGACGAGGAAGGCCAGCCGGTTCTCCTGCGCCACGATCTGCCGCTCGAGGTCCGGGATGTTGGCCGCGGTCGAGGCGAGCGAGGCCTCGGCGCTGGAGGTCTCCAGAGCCGACGCGGCGCCCCCCTGGAGGCGCCGGTTGAACAGGTCGAAGGTCTCCTGGAAATCTCCCACCGACCGCTGCGCGATCTCGAGCTGAAGGTCGAGCTCGCGCAATTGGAAGTAGCTCGTAGCGACCTCCGAGACCAGAGAGAGGAACACGCCGCGGCGCGCCTCCTCGGAGGCCAGGTACTCGGCCAGAGCCGCCTCGTTCAGGTGCCGGATGCGTCCGAACAGATCGAATTCCCAGGCGGCGTTGACGTTGAGCTGGATCAGTCCCCCTTGCGCTCCGGGAGCCGAGGAGAACTGCGATTGCCGGCCATATCCCGCCTCCACCTGGCCCTGGATGGCAGGGAAGCGTTGCGCGTTGACGATCCCGGCGTTGGCGCGCGCCTCTTCGACCCGCCAGGCCGCGAGCCGCACGTCGTAGCCGTTCCTGAGCGCCTCCGCGATCAGGCTTTTCAGGGCGTCGTCCTGAAAGATCTCCCACCAGGCCTGATCGGCCAGCGACGCGGCCTCCGCGGGCGTGGCCTGGCCGCGGTGCTGCTCGGGAACGGTGACGGCCGGCCGCTGGTACTTCGGGCCGGTGACGCAGGCAGAAAGGACGGCAAGGACGGCGAGGACGGCAGGGACAGAAAGAGAGGAGGGTAGGCGCTGAGTCATCAGTGGCCCTCCTCGACAACAGGCAGCAGGGCGCCCCCTTCGGCGGCGGCAGCGCGCTTGCGCTCCGCGCCGCCGATCCGCTCGACCACCACGAAGAGCACCGGGATGAGGAAGACGGCGAGGCAGGTCGCGGCCAGCATGCCGGCGACCACCACGGTCCCCAGGATCTGCCGCGAGGTCGCGCCCGCCCCTTGAGCGATCCACAGCGGCACGCAGCCCAGAATGAACGCGAACGAGGTCATGAGGATCGGCCGCAGGCGCAGCTTCGCCCCTTCGAGCGCGGCTTCCGACAGGCTTCGCCCTTTCTCGAACTCGGCCTTCGCGAACTCGACGATCAGGATCGCGTTCTTGGCCGCCAGACCGATCAGCACCACGAGCCCGATCTGCCCGAAGACGTCGAAGTCGAAATGCCGCAGCAGCAGCCCCAGGAAGGCGCCGAAGACGGCGACCGGGACGGAGAGGAGAACGCTGAACGGCAGCGTCCAGCTCTCGTAGAGCGCCGCCAGGATGAGGAACACGAAGATGAGCGAGAGCGCGAAGACCCTGCCCGTGGTGCCCTCCGCCTTCTTCTCCTGGTACGAGAGGTCGGACCAGTCGAAGCCCATCTCGCGCGGCAGGGTCTGCGCCGCCACCTCCTCAAGCGCGGTCAAAGCCTGGCCCGAGCTGTAGCCGGGGGCCGCCTGGCCGATGACCTGGGCGGCGCGGAACAGGTTGAAGCGCTGCGTGTACTCCGGGCCGGCCGTACGGCGGATCGTGGTGATCGCCGACAGCGGCACCATGTTGCCGTCGTTGTTGCGCACGAAGAACTGGCCGATGTCGTCAGGGCTGGTGCGCTCCTGACCCTCGCCTTGCAGGTAGACGCGCCACTGGCGGCCGAAGCGGTTGAACTGATTGATGAAGGAGCCGCCGAGAAACGCCTGCAGCGTCTGATAGACGTCGGAGATGGGCACTCCCTGCTTCAGCGCCTTGTCGCGGTCGACGTCGACCAGTACCTGCGGCACGGCGGCGCGGAAGGAGCTGTTGACGTTCTGCAACTCGGGCCGCTTGCGCGCGGCTTCGAGGAAGCGCTGGAGGTTCTGGTTCAGATACTCGACCGAGCCGCCGCTCCGGTCCTGCACCCAGAGCGAGAAGCCGCCCGAGGCGCCGAGGCCGGGGATGGCGGGCGGCAGCAAGGCCAGGACGTTCGCCTGCGGGATCTGGGCGCGGAAGGCTTTGTTCAGTTTTTCCGTCAGCTCCTTCGCCGTGCGGCCGTTGCCCTCGCGCTCGTCCCACGGATCGAGCGAGACGAAGTAGAAGGCGTTGTACGAGGACGAGACGTAGGAGAGCAGGCTGAAGCCGGCCACCGTATTGTAGTAGTGGATGCCCTTGGTCTTGCTCAGGATGTTCTCCACTTGGCGGCAGACGGCGTCCGTGCGCTGGAGCGACGAGGCGTCGGGGAGCTGCACGTTGAGATAGAAGAAACCCGTGTCCTCATCCGGCAGGAAGCTGGTGGGAACCTTTTTGCCGAGCCCGCCCGCGAGCAGCGCGAATCCCACCAGGATCGCCAGCGCGATCACCACTTTGCGGATCAGAAAGGCGGAGGTGCTGAGATAGCCGTTCCTCGCCTTGTCGAAACCACGGTTGAACGAGCCGAAGAAGCGCGCGAGCAATCCCCGCGACGTCTTGCGCGGCCGCAGCAGCAACGCCGAGAGCGCCGGTGAGAGGGAGAGGGCATTGAACGCCGAGATCAAAACCGAGATCGCGATGGTGATCGCGAACTGCTGGTTGAGCCGCCCCTGGATGCCGCCCAGGAAGGCGACCGGCAGGAACACCGAGGAGAGGATGAGGGCGATGGCCACCACCGGTCCGGACACCTCCTTCATCGCCTGGAGGGTCGCGGCGTGCGGCGTCATCCCCTCCTCGATGTGGTGCTCGACCGCCTCGACGACGACGATCGCGTCGTCCACCACCAGGCCGATGGCGAGCACCAGACCGAAGAGCGACAGCGCGTTGATCGAAAACCCGAGCAGCGGGAAGACCGCGAAAGTGCCGATGAGCGACACCGGCACCGCCACCAGCGGGATCAGCGTCGCCCGCCAGTTCTGGAGGAACAGGAAGACGACGAGGAGCACCAGCAGCATGGCCTCGACGAGCGTCTTCAGGATTTCTTTGATCCCCTCGGTCACCGGCCGCGTGGTGTCCACGGAAATGGCGTAATCCAAATCCTCGGGGAAGCGGGCCTTGAGCTGGGCCATCTGCGCCTTGATGCCGTTGGCCACCGCGAGCGCGTTCGAGCCCGGGGCCTGATAGATGCCGATGATGCTCGACGGCCGGCCGTTGAAGCGCCCGATCTGCTTGTAGGAGAGGGCGCCCAGCTCGATGCGCGCGACGTCCTTCATACGCACCGCCGAGCCGTCGGGATTCAGTCGCACCACCACGTCACCGAATTGCTCCGGCGTGACGAGTCGGCCCTGGGCGCGCACCGCGTAGGTGAACTCCTGGCCGGGCGGCGCGGGCTCGGCGCCGATCTGGCCCGAGGGATTGACCGTGTTCTGCGCCTGCACGGCGCGCAGCAGGTCGGAGACCGTGAGGCCCAGCTTGGCGAGCTGGTCCGGCTTCACCCACAGCCGCATGGCATACTCGGAGGCGCCGAAGTTCGTCACCTGGCCCACCCCGGGCACCCGGTAGAGGGCATCGTTGAGATTGATCAGCGCATAGTTGCCGAGGAAGAGTCCGTTGTAGGTCCCCTTCGGCGAATAGAGCGAGATCAGCATCAACGGCGTGCCCTGCGTTTTGCGATAGGTGAGACCGAAGGCGTTGACGTCCGCGGGCAGGCTCGGCAGCGCCTGCGAGACCCGGTTCTGCGCGTTGACCTGGTCGGCATTGCGATCGGTGCCGACGTCGAAGGTGACGCGCAGAGTGATCGTGCCGTCGTTGGCGTTCACGGACTGCATGTAGAGCTCGTCCTCGACACCGTTCATCTGCTGCTCGAGCGGAGTTGCGACCGACTGCTCGACGGTGACCGCGTCCGCGCCCGGGAAGGTGCTCTGGATCTGGATGAGGGGCGGAATGATGTCCGGATATTGAGCGATCGGCAGCCCCGTCATCGCCACCAGTCCGAGGAGAACGGTGAGGATCGAGATGACGATCGCGACGATGGGCCGGTCGATGAAAAAGCGAGCCATGACCTACCTCCCTCCTGTCGCCGGAGTCCCGGGCGTCGTCGCGGGCGTGGCTTCAGGGCCGCCGGCTGCGACTTCGGGCGGCGCCTCCTTCGGGTTCACCTTGGCGCCCGACTTGACGCGCGTGAAGCCTTCGACCACCACGCGGTCGCCGGGCTGCAATCCGGAGTCGATGACCCACAGCTTGCCGACCCGCTCGCCGGCCTGGACGGTGCGGATCTCCGCCTTGTCGTCGCCCCCCACCACGGCCACCTGGTAGGCGCCCTGGAGCTCGTTGACCGCGCGCTGCGGGACCAGGATCGCCCCCTTCTTGAGCTCCGTCACCGCCCGCACCTTGGCGTACTGGCCCGGGCGCAGCAGGTTGCCGGGATTGGGGAACAGGGCCACGGTGGAGATGGTGCCCGTCTTCACGTCCACCTGCCGCCCTTCGAAGAGGACGCGCCCCTTGTGCGGGAAGACCGAGCCGTCGGCGAGCACCAGCTCGAGGTCGTTCGCCTGCGCCGCCCGCGGGTCCTTCTGCAGTTTCTCCTGGTAGTGCAGGTACTCCTGCTCGGAGAGCGGGTAGAGCACGCGGATGGGATCGACCTGCGACACGGTGGTGAGCACCGTCGTGGGGCTCACGAGATTGCCCACCTGCTGCTGGGCGATGCCGGCGATGCCGGAGATCGGCGAGGTCACCCGCGCCCAGCCGCTGGTGAGCCGCGCCTCGTGCACGGCCGCCTGGCGCGCGTCCACGGCCGCCTTCGCCGCCCGCTCCGCGGACAGCGCGTTGTCGAGCTCCTGCTGGCTGATCGCCTTCTGGGCGACGAGCGGCTGGAAGCGGACCACGTCCTGATGGGTCTTGGCGAGCTGGGCCTTGGCCTGCTCCAGGTCGGCCTGCACCTGCTCGAGCTGCGCCTGCGACTGGCGGGGATCGATCTCGAAGAGGAGCTGGCCCTGGCGGACGAAGCTCCCCTCCGTATACACTCGCCGCAGGAGATAGCCGTCGACCTTGGGCCGGATCTCGGCGTTGACGTTGCCGTCCGTCGTGCCGATCCACTCCCTGTAGACCGGCACGTCGCGCTGCACGACCGGGGCGACGACCACGGCGGCAGGGGGCGGCGGAGGCGCGGGCTCGTCCTTCTTGCCACCGCAGCCGTAAAGGGCCAGACCCGCCGCCATCAGGGCCGTCCCGAAGAACAGTTCACGCTTCATTCCGTGCGTCTCCCCATGTGCCGGTCCGTTCGTAGCTGGGCGACCGGCACTAAAAAACGCGCCCTCCCGGCTCGGGAGGGCGGTTCCTTCATATATGTACAGTATGGCGGGGGGGCGGCGGTGTCAAGGGGGGCGGGTCGGCCTGAGAGTCTTCGCCACCGGCTCACCGGGCAGCGGGCCAAACCGTTCCTATCACAATTGCTCTACGCCAAACAGCGTCGTCCACAACGAGATTGTCCGTAGAGACGTTCCCTCGCGCCCACGAAAACCTTTGCAGGCCTTCGACGGCGAGACGTCTCCAGAGGGGCAATGACGGCCTGCGTTAGCAAGGCCGGACCGGGGCACGTAGCGGCCTGTTTTCCGTTCCGTAAAGTACGCGATTGGGCAAGTCGTCGACGGTCTTCTCGCGGCCGTTGCTCGTCTGAGGGGTATGCCCTTCGAAGAGACGTCCCGCCGTCCCCTTGGCCTGCGGTGGATATCGTGGACGGGCTGGGAGCGTCTCTACCGATCTGGGCGTCGAGGTCTGGGGCCATCCCCCGGCCCATCCCCGTATAATCTCCCCGCATGAAGGGGGAACCCAAGCTGCTCCTCGCCTTCCTTGCCACCGTCCTGCTGCTGGCGGCGAACGGCTACGTGGCCCGGCGGGCGGTGCGGATCGTCACCGGCAACGTCCGCTTGGTGGCCCACAGCCACGAGGTGCTGGCCGCGCTCGAAGCCCTGCAATCCACCGTCACGGACGCGGAGACCGGCCAGCGCGGCTTCATCCTCACCGGCCGCGAGCAGTATCTCGAACCCTACCGGACAGCGCGGGAATCGCTGGCCGCGCGGCTCGCCCGCATCCGTTCGCTCACCGCCGACAATCCCCGACAGCGGAGCCGGATCCCTCTCCTCGAAAGCAGGATCCAGGCGAAGCTGGCCGAGCTCGGAGAGACCATCGACCTGCGGCGCGAGGGCGGACTCGCGGCGGCGATGCCGGTCGTCGAGAGCGACCGCGGCGCCCGGCTGATGGCTGACATCCGCGAGGTCATCGGCAGCATGCAGGCCGAGGAGCAGCGCCTCCTGGCGATCCGCGCCCGGGAGTCGGACCAGAGCGCCTCGACGTTCATCGCCTCGATCTGGATCGCCAACCTGGTGGCGATCGGTCTGCTGGCGGCCTTCACCTTTCTCGCCTTCCGCCGCCTCGACGAGCAGCGCCAGAGCGCCCGCGCCCTCGCCGAGCAGCGCGACTGGCTGCAGACCACCCTGGCGAGCATCGGCGACGCGGTGCT
The DNA here is from genome assembly GCA_036264085.1 of Thermoanaerobaculia bacterium. Classification (GTDB taxonomy): domain Bacteria; phylum Acidobacteriota; class Thermoanaerobaculia; order Multivoradales; family UBA5704; genus DATARR01. The sequence continues at coordinate 40,611 of DATARR010000151.1, forward strand.
CGCCACCGACCAGCACGGCCGCGTGCAGCTCCTGAACCCCGTGGCCGGCGATCTCCTCGGCTGGCCGCCGGCCGAGGCCGCGGGACGGCCGCTCGCGGAGGTTTTCAAGATCGTCAACGAGGAGACGCGGGAAACCGCCGAAGACCCGGTGGCCAGGGCGATCCGCGAGGGGGTGATCGTGGGCCTGGCCAACCATACCGTCGTCATCTCCCGCGACGGCAGGGAGACCCCGATCGAGGACAGCGCCGCTCCGATCAAGGACGCCGAGGGGAACACCGTGGGGGTCGTGCTCGTCTTCCGCGACGTCAGCGAGCGCAAGCAGCTTGAGCGCGAACACGACCGGCTGACCGCCGGCGAACGGCTGGCCCGCATCCAGGCGGAGGAGGCCAACCGCGCCAAGGACGAGTTCCTCGCCACCGTCTCGCACGAGCTGCGCAACCCGCTCAACGCCATCGGCGGCTGGACGGTCATCCTGCGCACCGGTACGGCCAGCCGGGAGACGTCCATCCACGCCGCCGAGGTCATCGAGCGCAATGCGCGGGCGCTGTCGAAGATCGTCGAGGACATCCTCGACGTCTCCCGCATCGTCACCGGCAAGCTGCACGTGGAGCCGCGCGAGATGGAGCTCCCGCCGGTGGTGGGCGCGGCGGTCGAGGCCCTGCGGCCAGCGGCGGAGGCCAAGCAGATCCGCCTTGTGGCCGACCTCGGGCCGGCGGGGCCGGTCTGGGGCGATCCCGACCGGCTCCAGCAGGTGGTCTGGAACCTGGTCGCGAACGCCGTCAAGTTCACGCCCAAGGGGGGCGAGGTCGCGGTGCGGCTCCACCGCGTCGGTTCGCAGGTCGAGATCATCGTCCGCGACGACGGTGCAGGCATCTCCGGCGATCTCCTCCCTCACGTCTTCGATCGCTTCCGCCAGGCCGACAGCTCCACCACCCGGCGGCATGGCGGCCTGGGTCTGGGCCTCGCCATCGTCCGTCACCTCGTCGAGCTGCACGGCGGCACCGTGGCGGTGGCCAGCGACGGCGACGGCCAGGGCTCCACGTTCACCGTGCGGCTCCCCGTGCGCCCGTTGGCGGAGACCGCCGGGACGGAGCCCGAAGCGCCGCTGCCGGCTCCCGCGGCAGAGCCGGTGCTGCGCGGCCTGCGCATCGTGGTGGTCGAGGACGATCCCGATTCGCTCGAAATGGTCTGCGCCCTGCTGGCGCAGTCCGGCGCCGAGGTGCGGGGCGCGTCCTCCACAGTGGAAGGGCTGGCCGCGGTCGAGCAGTGGCGGCCCGATCTCCTGGTCTCGGACCTCGGCATGCCGGAGGAGGACGGCTACGCCCTCATCCGCAAAGTGCGCGCCCTGCCGGCCGAGCGCAGCGGCCAGGTGCCGGCCGTCGCCCTCACCGCCCGCACGCGCACCGAGGACCGCATCGCCGCCCTCGCCGCCGGCTTCCAGATGCACGTCGCCAAGCCGGTCGAGTCCGCCGAGCTGCTGGCGGTGGCGACGAGTCTGGCGAAGCCCGCGGCACGCTCGTAGTCAGCGTTGCGGCCTTCTGTTTCGCGGGGCGAATGACTCGCCCCTGATTTCGAAATGGAAACAGCGGCCCCGGCAGGCCGCTCGGGCGACCGCCGGGGCTGTGCTGCCGCTTCGCGGAGCCGCTGCCCCGCTTCGGGTTCGTCAGGAGATCAGGAGATCAAAGCGCTGCCGTCATCTCCAGTGGCCGCGCTCGTAGCGCCAGTGTCCACGATGGCGGACGTACCGCGGCACCACCCACACGGCGCGAGCATGCGGTGGCCGCACCCAGGCGCCCGGCACCCAGAGCCACTCGGCGCTGGCCCCGCTCCAGTCCCAGTAGCCGGGCACCCAGTAATAGCCCGGACCCGGGGACGTGATCGCGACCTCCGCCCGCACCCCTGGGGGCGGTACCCCGACTTCGATGCCGACGCCACCGCCCCCGTAGTAACCGTAGCAGCCCGTCAGCACGCTGAGCGCCAGCAATGCCAGCAGGGTCATGAAAGCCGGTGAAGCGAATCTCTTCGACATGGCATACCTCCTTGGACCGCAGCCTCCGGGCTCGGTCATAAGTGAGATGTGCAAACCGCGGGCCGGGGAAATTCCAAAGGAGCCGGCTGAAACACGAGATGGCCTCCTCACCCCGGGTGCTTCGCCAGCAGAGCCTTCGCCTTCCCGAGCGTCGACTCCTGCTCCACCACCAGCTCCGGCACCGGCTGGCGGGTGAGGAGCTGCTTGAGGATGTTTCGCGCTTCGGCGGACTTGGCGGGGAAGTACTCGAAGAGGGCTTCGGCGAGGAAGAGGTGGTTGTCCAGGTTGTCGGGGCCGAGGGCGACGGCGCGGCGCAGCTCGGAGACGGCCTTGTCGCGGTCCACCCAGCCGGTGACGAAGGGGACCTTGGGGGCGAGGGTGTGGAGACGGCCCAGGACGCGGTGGCCGGCGGCGTCCTCATAGCGCTCGTCGAGGGCGATGAGGATCTCGGCGTAGGTCCGGACCCTGTCCCCCACTCCCTGGCGGGCCGCGGCGAGACGGCCGAAGACGTCCCCCCAGAGGCCCCAGTGGACGGCCGACCAGAGGTAGAGCGGCGGCGCCTCGGGAGCGCCCGCGAGGGCCTTCGCGGCCTGGGCCGGCGCCATGGCGTCGAGCTTCGCCCGGCCCCCCGCCCGCCTGGCCAGCCGATCGATCGCCGCCTCCGCGACCTCCTTGCCGCGGGCGAAGACCTTCTGTTTCTCGTCGTCGGTCCGGGCCACGAACTCACCCTTGAAGTGGAGGGCCCGCAACAGCTTCCACGATCCCTCCAGCCGGTCCGGCTGCTCCTTGACGGCCCGCTCGAAGTCCGCGATGGCCTCGTTGATGGGTCCCGGCTGGGCTTGGGCCCCCTGGTGCCCCTCGGCCCGCCGCCCATAGGCAGCATCGCCCGCCGCGATGGCGTCGGTCTGGGCAGCCAGGGAACAGGGGAGGAGCAGGAGAGAGAGGACGGCCAGGAGAGAAAGGAGGGAGCGGTTGGGGTTCATGCGTGGATTGTAGCTGGATGGAAGGGAATCGAGTCGATGCGACGCTTCGCGCCAGCCTCCGGGCTACATGACCGCAACGCTTGGACAGACTTCACCGCCGGTGAGCTCCAGCAGCCCATTTCGGCGGAGGCGGTAGTCTCTGCGGCGGCCGGTCAGGCCCGAGGGCCACAGTCGTCGGACGTCGCCGAGGGACTGTTTCGAACCACCACACCGGCGCGGACCAGAACCGACAGGCGCCTTTTATCTCCGTCGAGGCTTCGGCGACCGCCCCCCATCCCCAACCGCCCCCTCCTGCCCTCCCGGAAGGTCCACCGCCGACACCGGCCTCATCTGCTCGTCAAACTTCAGCCCCAAGCGGCCCTGCCACTTCTTAAGAAGCTCTTTCGGATCTCCCTCGATCGGGGGATCAGTGGGCTCGTCGAGGTGAAGGGTTTCAGGGTGGAAAGAATTGTCCGTATCCCCCAACGCTACCTGGATACAGCGCTCGCAGTCAGAGGTAAACCGGAATGCGTTCCTCCAGAATCCATGAAGCAACTGGCTGTTTTGAAGCACAGCTTTCTTGCCGTCCCACGAGTAGGTGTTCAGCCAGTGGTCCGTGGCCGCGAAAAAAATCTTTTCATTGGGGCTGAAGGCCACGGCGGACACCCAGCCCTGATGCTGCAAGGGCGGGCTCAAGGGCTGGCCCGAGCGGGCGTCCCAGAGACGCGCGGTCTTGTCCCCTGACCCGGTCAGCACGGTTCTCCCATCGGGGCTGAAGGCCACGGCGTCCACAGAATCCTGATGCTGCAAGGGCGGGCTCAAGGGCTGGCCCGAGCGGGCGTCCCAGAGACGCGCGGTCTTGTCCCCTGACCCGGTCAGCACGGTTCGCCCATCAGGGCTGAAGGCCACGGCCTGTACTACGCCCTCATGCCGAAGTGTGAGCCGAAGACTTTCATAGTCCTGCCCCACCAGATTTCGAGCCCGCCTTCTGAGCCTTTCGCTATCCTTCAAACCCAATCCCTGAAGGTAGCTCAGAAGGCTCTCATCCCTATTACCAGCCTGCGCGTACCGCAGACCTCGCTGTTTCCAGAACTGCTGCATCAGCTCGGTCGCCCGGGACCGGGAGAAAGGATTGGCGCGCAGGGCTGTGTAGGAATCAAGTGCGACGTTGTAGGCGTCGGCCTGAATGGCACCTCGGAAAGATTCCTCGTAGGGACGCGGTTGGAAGACCGCGTACCAGACAAGGACGCCCGCCAGAGTCGCCGCCAGCGTGGCGGCTGCGAGCTGACGGCCGCGATCCGCCGGCATCGCCGACTTGGCCCACTCCGGCGTGAAGACCTCCTCGTAGATGCGGTTGCGCACGGCGAGCCGCCCTTCGTCCGTGGCTTTGACGACTCCTGCGAGCTTGAGCTGAGCGAAGAGGGGGGAGGTGGGCTGGTCCGCGACCGCCTTTCCTTCGCGGACGCGGCGATAGAGCTGCAGGAGACGGCGGCCTTCGGGACCGCGCTTCTCGAGGCGAGCCCGCGCATGTTTGAGGTTCGTCTCCTCCCGTTGCGCTCGCGAGGTGAGGAACAGCTCCTTGACTTGAGGGTCGACGGCCTCCTCCGGCGTTCCGCTGTTCGCGGCCCGCTCCCGGACGGCGCGGCAGAGCGCCTGGGACAGGTAGGGGTGACCTCCGGTCCAATGGAGGACGCGCTCCAGTCTCCGATCCGCCTCGCCGGGATCGGCGTGCAGCCCGGGCGCAAGAATCCGGGCTTCATCCGGAGTGAAATCGGTGAGATCGATCCTCTTCCCGACGTTGAACGGTGTGCGCGCCGGGTCCCGGATGAGCTGGTCCGGCGCCGCGACGCCGAGCAGCACGAAGGTCAGGCGCTCGTAGGCGGGCTCGGTGGCCCGGGCGTTGAAGCAGGCGCGGAGGGCCGCGAAGAAGTCGTCCGCGAACGGGAGCCCGATCGTCGAATCGATCTCGTCCACGAAGATCACGACGCGGCCGGGGCAGTGCGTCAGGACGAGCTCGCGGAAGAAGTCGGTGAGGCGCTGAACCGGCGGCAGGTCATTCCGCTCCTGCCACCATGGGCGCAGTGGAGCGGCGATTCCGAGTTGCTGGTGGATCTTGTTGGCGATGCCGAAATACCACTGCGCCGCGGCCTGGGCTCCCCGTTCGCTCCCGACCTGGGTGAGGTCCACGATGGCCGAGCAGACACCGGCCTGCTCCAGCCGTTTCGCGGTCCGGGCCATGAGGCTGGACTTCCCCATCTGCCGCGCGGTGAGGACGTAGCAGAATTCTCCGGCCAGAAGACTTTCGAAAAGATCCGCGTCGGCCCGCCGTTCGACGTAGCTGGGCTCCCCGGGCTTCAGGGTGCCGCCGGTGACGTAGAACGGGCGGGTGGGAGGGGCGGGGGCGCTCATGGTGGCTCAGAGGGTGTCTGGAAAGGGGTATCCCCCACTGTAGAGACGCCCCACGGGGAACCCCGTGGGGCGTCTCCGGGGCGGCGCCAGCGGTTGTGACGGCCGGACGCTCCGCGGGCGCGGTGTGGCAAGCGGGAACCGTTGTCTCCGCGCAAGAGACGCCCCGCGGGGTTCCCCGCGGGGCGTCTCTACATTGGGATCGGGCGGAATCGCCACTTCTGAGACTCTCAAAGATGCCGCGGGAAATACTGCTGATAGAGCGCGCAGCGCAGGTGAGCCGAGGTGCGGTCTTCCCCCGCGACGAGGCCGGTGGCGACGAGGCGTTGGAAGAGCCCTTCATCGTCGCAGCCCTCGCCCCGCGCGATCCGGCCGACCACGGCACGCAGGCGTTCGCTCTGGAGGAGGGCCCAGAGATGCCGCCGGAGATGGTCGCCGAAGGGGCCGGTGTCCTTGCCGGCCTCTTCGCGCAGCCGGGCGATGGACCAGCGTTCAGTCGCCAGGACGTAGAGCGCCTGCCGCACGAGATAGGGATGGCCGCCGACCAGTTCCATCAGGCCGTCGATCTCCTCTGGATTGCGCAAGGGTTTCCTGTGGCGATGGTTCAAGTCCGCCACCTGATCGCGGGTGAAGTCTCCCAGGCGCAGGCGATCGCCGACGTTGAAAGGCGACTGGTTCAGGTCCTCGATCCACTGCGCTTCCGTGGCGTGGCCGAGGACGAGGTGGAGGTTTTCCCAGGCCTCGTCCGTGGCCCGGTTGTTGTGCCAGCCGCGGACGGCGGCGAAGAAATCCCCGCGATAGGAGCGATCGAACAGGCGGTCCACCTCGTCGAGGATGAGGACGACCGGAGAGGAGGACCCGTCGAGGACGGCTCTGGCCAGGAACTCCGCGAAGCTCGCCTTCTCTCCGAGTAGCTCCGAGTCCCACACGTCGTCTGGCTGCACGGTGGTCTTGAGCGTGCGGGCGATGCGCCGGGCGAGCGTCTGGAGGACGGTGTGCAGGCTGGCGAGTTGGGGATCGTCGAAGGTCTGGAAATCCAGGTAGACCGAGCGTCGCCCATCCCGCTTCGACAGCGCGTGGATGCGGGCCAGGAGAGAGCTTTTGCCGCTCTGCCGCGGCCCTTTGACCACGATCGTGCTCCCCGGCTGAGCGAGGCAGCTCTCGGCGACCCCGTCCTCCCGCCGCCGGACGTAGAACGGCGAGTCGAGGCGGATGGTCCCCGTCTCCATGACGATCCGGGGATCGGCCGCGGGGAGGGGAGCCCCCTTCCGCTCGGCCGCCACCGCGGGGTCCGTCAGGGAGAGGACCGCGGTGTCGTCGAAAGAAGAGGACTTCGGGAGAGAGGCACTCTCTGTGATCGCAGCGTGAAGGAGAGCGTACAACTCCGCCTCCTCATCGCCCGGATGCCAGAGGGCATACTGGATGCGGTCCAGAGCCGATCCCAGGTCGTAGGGCAACTCTCCCTGGAAATCCAGCCGGACGGGGAAGATTCCCAGTTTCCCCTTCTGCCGGAGCTCGTGGGCGATCTTCACCTCTTTGCGCACCATGTCGCTGCGGACCGAGGCTTCCGAGAGGAGAACGACGAAGGAGTCGGACGCGCGAAGCTGGCGATCGATCTCCTCCGCCCAATCGAGGCCCGCCCGCATCTGCTTGTCGAGGAAGACGCGGAGCCCCCGCTCCTGGAGGAAGGCGCAAATCCCCTCCGCGAGCTGCTCGTCCGGCGGGACGTGACGGTAACTCAGGAAGACTTGGCTCACAGTTTCATGAAGTGTAGCATGGCGGAGAGGGGCTTCACGGCTGGGCCCGCGACGCGGGAGGTGCACGTAGATCGGAGCGACGTCGCCGCACCGGAAACCCCCGGCCCGCCTCAGCAGTAATCAGGGCAACTATTGCATGGACAATCCGGCCCTTGCGAGGGCGTACAGATGAAATACAAGCCAGCCGAGGGGCAGTAATACACGCGCGAGAGAGAGGTCTTGATATGTCTGGGCTTCTGTGCGGAGGTCAATGCAGGGACAACCAGGAACAGGGCGACGACGAGGGCAAGCTTGAGAAACAGGCGGCTTCGGAACATGGCGTCTCCTTTCAGCTCGAATCGAGCCTGACGGGAAGATATTAGCATAGCGCAGACCCAGATTGCGCCGTACCGTACCCAAGGGGCGGTGCGAGAGCTGCCCCGCCCCTTGGGATCTTGCTCTACAGACTGCCGCAGGTGCTGGCCGGCGCCGTGCCGTTGATCAATTCACCCAGAGCCTTGGCGGTGCCGGTGGCGATCGCGTTGCTCAATTTGAGACTCTCCCGCACGGCTTTCGACTGCTCAAGCTGGATGCCGCCGTCGGCTGCGAGGCGGTTGATGATGTTGGAAGTGTCCGTGCCTGCGAGGTCCCGGCGGCTCACTGTATGGTTGTTCTTGTCGGGAACGTCCAGGATGCCGGCGACGGGATCGTGGATGATGAAGGCGATCTCGTGCCGGTCGAGGTTCGCGGCGACGAGCGCGTCCTGAATGTAATGCACCGCCAAGCATTTCGTGCTCTGCGCCGCCCGACCACCCAAGCTGACCTCGATGGCGCCCGACGTCTGTGCGGAGAAGCCGTGGAAGGCGACGACGAAGCGGAACGCCCTCCCCGCCGCGGCATTGAATTGCGGCTGGTTGAGCACCGCCTGCAGGGCCGGCGAGGAGGCCTCGCTGATCGTGGTCGCGGTGGCGTGCCAGCGTTTGGCCGTCTGGTCGTCCTCCCACTTGCCCTGCACGTCCCAGGTGCTCACCGGCACGCTGTACGGTGCGGCGTTGAGGGTCGTCACGAACGGCGTGAGCTGATCGCTCGTGCCGCTCTCGGTCGCTCCGCCGTGCGGCGCCAGGGCGGCCACCCGGTCGTCGGCCGCGTTGACGCCGTACTCTTTGAGGCTGCCAGCCGCGTCGGGCTCGCAGTAGCTCGTCATCGAGGTGGTCACGCCGTTCTGAGTGATCTGCCGCCAGCTCGTCGGGGTGCGGAAGGCGCTGGCGGACACGCCGTCGAGGATGCCGTCGGCGTCGGCGTCGGGAAAGGATTGAGAGGTATAGATCCGCGTCCCGGAGTTGTTGGTGTCCGCGGCGAAGAGCTTGTATTCGCCGCTGTCGCGATCCGACGTGTTCCTCTTTTTGTAAATCCAGATGCGGTCCGCGGCGTCGCCGATCACGCCGACGACGGTGAAGACCGCGCTGCTGCTGCGGTTGCGAGAGTTGGTGCCGCTCTTCCAGTTCGCAAACGTGGCGGGTTGCTCGATCCAGATACGGATCTGGGGATTGGGCCCGCTCCAATCCAGGCTCACGGCCGTGATGCCGAGCTTGCCGGCGAGGGAGCTCGAAATATACGCGTGCTCGCGGTTGACGATCTCGTCGGCAGGGTCCGGCAAAGCCGCCGGGGCCTGGCCCGACGTCTGCACCAGGCTCGCGTACGGAAACGGCTGCGTGATGAGGGAGACGCCGACGCCCGTGGCATCGGCGAAGGGTGTGCAAGCCTGCGCCCCGGCCGGGGCGATGAAGGTCAAGGCGCCCAGGAGCGCCAGAAACCAAAGCATGTGGCGAGAGAGTCTCATTTATCTGTCTCCATGAGGATCGACCGAGAGCGGCGATCCGACGTTCACCCAGGTCTTCGCGCTCCACGCCGGCTTTCTGACAAAGCTGGGAGGTAATGAGCATTTCTGTATTTGTCTGGCAGCAGGATCGCGCGGTACAGTAGGAGCTGATTGACACGGGAGGCAATCATGGCCAATCGAAAGGCAACCAGCGATTCTCGGACGCCGCGCGGCGAGTCGGGAGATGCCGCAGCGCGCACGACAGGATCGCGCCCAAGGAAGGAGCCCGAAATGGCGGACGACACGGCCCGGAATGCGGATTTCATCGGACGCGTGGTCAAAGACGCGAAAAACCCGCCGGAGACGCGCCTGCTCACCGGCTGGCTCGGCGATGCCGCCGAGGAGGGATTCCGGCGGCTCTATTCCGACGCGGAGCTCAGCTCCTATGTTGACATTCCCACGGACGCAATTCTCCATACCGAGCCGATTCGCGACTCGCAGCCGGCGGGCGCCGTCTTCGTCTGGATTCAGCGCGACGCCGCGGTGAAGCCTGGCGGCTCGGCCTCCAGCCGCGCCGCGCGCTTCCTGCAAGGGCAGGTGCAGCAGGACTTCGCCAGCGGCGCCGAGCCGGAGCCCGGCTCCATCGAGAAGGCCGGGTACCGCTGTGTGACTCAGGTGCCCTGCGACGAGGTGACGGGGTTCACCGGGCGGTGCACGAAGCAGCCGATGGTCGGCGGCGCGTGGCCCTGCATCACGGCCCTTCCGCACTGTTCCGAGCCGACGGGATTCACCGGGCAGTGCACGTATCAGCCGTGGCCCAATCCCACCCAGTACGTCGGCTGCACGATCTATCACTGTCCCACCCGGGATCTCACCCATATCCAGCACATCTGTAACCTCGTCGTGACCGGAATGCCCGGATGCGCGGTGGTCGATCCGCTCGGCGGCGGGGGCGATCCGGCGGCGAAGGCGAGCGCGGAAGCGGCGGACGCCGGCAGTGGCAACCGGGCGGTGCAACCCACGCCGCCGCTGCCGGCGACGAGGATTCCCGGGTGTGGTTATACGCAGACGTGGGGTCTCTGTCCGACGCTGCCTCCGAAGTGCAACGTCTCGGTCAACATTCCGTGCATCACCCAGACGGAAACGCCGCAGTGCCGGGGAATCGATCTGGCCGTGGGCGGGCAGGCCGGTGTGGCGTCGCAGCTCTGCGCCACGAACATCGCCTGCAACGTTACGCTTTTCTGTCTCACGCGATTCGGGCCGCACTGCTTCCCGCACCCGTCCCCGTTCTGTCCGGTGACGTTGGATTGCCCGTTCGGCCAGGTGGGGACGCCGGTGATCAATCCGGGGCAGGTCCAGGCCGGCTTTGCGGCCTTCCGCGCGGCCGGGCCGGGTGCGGTCGATCCGGGCACTCAGGCCCCGTGCAGCGCTGTGGATACCTGCCCGACGCGCATTGGATGTGACACCAAGCTCCCAAGCGTGTTCTGTACGCAGTTCCCGGAGGCCTGCCCGACGGACCCCCATTTCTGCGACACCTGCTGCGGACCGAAATGCCAGACCCAGCCGCCGCTTTGCACGCAGTGCCAGTGCACGCAGGCGGGGCCACAATGTCCGACGCCGGGCGCGGTGTGTCCGACGCTCGCGCCGGGATGTCCCACGAACGTGCAACTCGATTGCACCCTCGGATGCACCGTGACCGTTCCCGAGCTTGTCTGCAACAACCCGAACCTCGCCGCCGCTCGTGCGCAGGCTCCCATCGGCCCGTCCGCCTTCCTTGGTTGCACGCAGGGCGGCCCGCAGTGCCCCACCTACCCCAGCGGCGACTGCACGTTCTTCGGCTGCCCGACGAATCCACAAGCCGGCGTCGCGGGACCGGGCGGCTGCACGCAGAGCGGACCGCAGTGTCCGACGCATGCCAGGCTGTGCACGTTCGCCGGCCCCGCCTGCCCGCCGACTCCGGCGACGGTCTGCACGCAGCACGCAGTGCACTGCCCCTCGGCCGTTGACGCTTGCCCGACGCGCCTCTGCGGCGGCGGACAGCAATTCTTCGGCGCGGCTGCGCAAGCCGTCACTGGCGTCTACTGTCAGTACGTCACGCAGGGCTGCACGCGTTTCCCCTGTCACTATGTCACGACATGGCGTCATTCGTGCCTGTAAGCGGATTTGAGGCGGTCCGGCCACCCGGCCGGGCCGCCCCCTCTACACCATGCCTGACAGTGTTATGATCGATAACGCTTGACCAAGAACGACCTCATCCACTACCTCCTCGAGCGAGGCCTTCTCGACCACCGGGCCGTGGTCGACGGCGACGTGATGGTCGTCGAGGGGGCGCGCCGGCATCACAACTACTCCGTCGTCCGCCGCCAGGGCACGGGGCTGTTCGTCAAGCAGATGCAGCCGGACCAGGCGTTCTCCGCGCAGACGTTGCAGAAGGAGGCCGCCTGCTACGTGATGATGGAGAGCGATCCGGCGCTGGCGGAGATCCATGCGCTGATGCCGCGCTTTCGTGCCTACGATCCCGACCGGCACCTCCTCGTGCTGGAGCTGATCGACGGCGGCGAAAACCTCACCGAGCTCCATCGCCGCCTCAAGGCTTTTCCGGAGGACGTCGCGCAACGCGTCGGCGAGCTGCTGGCGCGCTATCACGAAGCTTCGATGCGCGACCTGCTGCCGCGCGCCAATACCGCGATCTTCCAGGGCCAGCCGCCGTGGATCCTCTCATTGCACCTCACGCCGCGCAGCTCGATGCAGAACCTGAGTGCGGCCAACGGGCAGTTCATGACGATCCTGCAAAGCTATCCCGATTTCGGCCAGGCACTCGATCGCGTCCGCGCCGGCTGGCGACGCGACGCGCTCATCCACGGCGACATGAAGTTCGACAACGTCGTCGTCCGCGCCGCGCAGACCCCCGAGCAGACCCTCCACGTGGTGGACTGGGAGCTCGCCGACGCCGGCGATTCGGCGTGGGACGTCGCCTCGATCCTCCAGGCCTACCTGACCTGGTGGATCTCTTCGCTGGAACGCGTTCCCGCCCACGGGCCGAACGATGCCGCGCAATATCCGCTGGAGAGCATTCAGCCGGCCATCCGCGCCTTCTGGGACGCCTATGTTGCAGCCCGCCTGCTTGGGGGCCGCGAGGCCGACGCGGAGCTCGAGCGCGCCGTGAGCTACGCCGGCGCGCGGATGCTGCAAACGGTCTACGAATCGATGGCCTGGGCCTCCACGTTGACGCAACACGCAGTCTGGCAGGTGCAGGCGTGCATCAACATCCTCAAGCAGCCGCGCGCCGCGGCCACCGATCTGCTCGGATTTCCGGCGGGTGTCTATGCCTGACGCCAAGCCCGTTCACGACGACCTCCGTGCGTTGCTGCGGGCGGTCCTGATCCGGTCGCCGATGGAGTACGAGCTGGCCGGCCGCACGCACAAGGTCGCACCGTTCGGCGCCGGGCAGTCGCCGGTGTGGAGCGCCTATTCCGCCGGCCAGCCGCCCCTGGTGATCGATCTGCAGACGTGCCTCTACGACGAGGCCTATTGCCGGCCGCTCGGCTCGCGCACCGAGCCGCCGGCGAACGCCGTCAGCCTCCTCGAGCCGCTCTCCGCGGCGAACGCGGGACGCGACCGCTGGGAGAGCGGGTGGACGCTGGCGCAGACGATGCCGAACGGCCACGTGCTGGCGCGCAAAGGGGACCTCGCGAACGTCTTCGCTCCCGGCGAATTCGCCGCCGCCCAGGGCGGCGCGCCGGCGGCCGGCGGGCCGTTGCACGTCCTCCTGGCGCGGGAGTCGCGCACGCAGCAGCCCGGCTTCTATGTCGCCAATGGCGAGACGCCGGCGCCTTCCGGCGCCGACAGCCGCATGACGCGGATTTATTGGCATGTGGCCGAGGAGGGCGCGGTGCCGCTGACGCGCGCGGTGACGGCACTCCTCAATCGCTACCAGGTGCCATTCCGGTTCAAAACCTTGTCCTTCAGCGGCGTCTACACGCGTGCCGACGCGGCGGTGCTGTATTTTGCGTCGCGCTATTATCAGATCATTGCGCGCCTGCTGCCCGCCATTCGCGAGGCGGTCAAGAGTCATCTCCGTCCGGCCACGCCGCTGCTCACGCTGCGGCTGTACGATGGCATCGGGCTGGCGGAAGATCCGGCGACCGGGGAGAGCTTCGGCATGAGCCGCAGCCGGCTGATCGCGCAGGCGATCTGGGACGCGTATGCGCGCGGCCTGCAAACCGAAGAGGCGCGGATGATGGAGCTGGCCATCCAGTTCGACCGGATCGGGCTGTCGCTCGACCGGCCGCACCTGCGCGCAGCGAGCGCCGATCTCTATTCCGGCGATTCCGGCGACTCGGGCGATTCGGGCGTTCGTTCCGAAATCAATGAGGCCGCGGCGTGAGCGCTCTTCCGAACAGGGCTCCGGCCGCCGATCCGCGCGAACGGTTCCTCGACGTGGCGTGGTCGATCGGCACGCTCCTCTGCCGTGATGCGATCTGGGATCGCGACCGCTGCAACTGGCTTGGCGATTCGATGGAAGCTCACGCCGGCGAATGGAAAGTGGCGCACAAATCCTTCGGCCCCGATCTCTACTCCGGCACCAGCGGCATCGCCCTTTTCCTGGCCCAACTGCATCGCCTCCTTCCCGACGAGGTGATCGCCGAGACAGCGCGCGGCGCCCTTCGCCAGGCGCTCTCGCGCGTTGACGAGATCCCGGCGGAGATGCGGCACGCGCTTTACAGCGGCTGGATCGGGATCGCCCTCGTGCTGCTCGACGCCGCGCGGCTGCTCGGCGATCCGTCGCTCCAACGGGAGGCGTTGCGGCTCGTCGACGCCCAGCTCGGGCACGAAATCGATCCCATGTCGCTCGACGTGATCAGCGGCGCGGCCGGAGCGATCCTCGGCCTTTTCGCGATCGACGGCCGGCTCGGCGAGGAGCGCTATCTCGGGGAGGCGCGCCGGCTCGGGCACCACCTGCTGGCGAACGCGCATCGCGGCGACGAGGGGTGGTCGTGGACGACCATGACGCCGCTCGCGCCGGAGCAGAAAGACCTCACCGGCTACTCGCATGGCACGGCGGGCATCGCCCTCGCGCTCCTCGAGCTGTTCGTCCGCACTCGCGACACCCGGTTTCTGGAGGGTGCGCTGGGCGGCTTCGCCTACGAGCGCCGGCATTTCTCGGCCGAGCAGCAGAACTGGCCCGACTTTCGCTCGTTCGCGTCGCCGAATCCGCAGCAGCCCGGCTACTCGCTGGCCTGGTGCCACGGCGCGCCGGGCATCGGCCTCTCGCGCGTTCGCGCCTTCGCGCTCACGAAAGACGAGACCTATTTTCGCGAAGCCGAATCGGCCCTCGGCGGCACCTACCGGCCGCTGACCGTGCCGTCCGCCGCCGATGGCTACTCGCTCTGCCACGGCCTGGGCGGCAACGCCGAGCTGTTCCTCGTCGCCGCCGACACCCTCGGAGACGAGCGCTATCGCGCGGTGGCGGACGCCATCGGCGACCGCGGCATCCAGTCCATTCATAACCATCGGAATCCGTGGCCGTGCGGCGTCGTCTCCGGCGGCGAGACGCCCAACCTGATGCTCGGCACCGCCGGCATCGGCTATTTCTACCTCCGGCTCTACGATTCGCGCGCCGTGCCCTCCGTGCTCCTCGTGCAGGGGTGAGCGGCCCGGCTTGATTCTTGCTGCTCCCCAGGGCGCGTCAGGAACGGGCCTGACGATGCCTTTGGGGTGGAATCATGAGGTGGTACCAGCTCGTCCAGCGCTGTCTGCTCGTCGCGGCCGCCGGGGGTGTCCTGGGATGCGCTTCCGCGGCGCGGCTCCCGGTCTCGGCCGGCACCGGACCCCATCCGGAGCTGCCGGCTCCCGACAAGGCGCTGATCCCGGTGGTGCACGTGGTGACGGCCAAGGGGTGGCCGGAGGGCGGCAAGCCGGTGACTGCCGCGGGGACGGCCGTGGCCGCTTTTGCCCGCGGGCTGGACCACCCGCGGTGGCTCTACGTGCTGCCGAACGGCGACGTGCTCGTGGCCGAGACCAATGCACCGGAACGGCCGCAGGACAACAAGGGGATCA
Source organism: Thermoanaerobaculia bacterium (assembly GCA_036264085.1). Lineage (GTDB taxonomy): Bacteria > Acidobacteriota > Thermoanaerobaculia > Multivoradales > UBA5704 > DATARR01. The sequence continues at coordinate 55,623 of DATARR010000151.1, forward strand.
AGGGGTGGTTCTTCAAACACTTTCAGAAAAAGGCCGGCGGCGACGTGCCCAGCGCCAATCGCATCACGCTGCTGCGGGACGCCGATGGCGACGGGGTCGCGGAGACGCGTTCCGTGTTCCTGTCCGGGCTCTATTCACCCTTCGGCATGGCGCTCGTGGGGAACGTGCTCTACGTGGCCGACAGCGACGCCGTCCTGCGCTTCCCCTACCAGTCGGGCGAGACGAAGATCACGGCGACCGGCGTCAAGGTCGTCGACCTGCCGGCCGGTCCGATCAATCATCACTGGACCAAGAATGTCATCGCCTCTCGCGATGGATCGAAGCTCTACGTGACCGTCGGCTCCAACAGCAACGAATTGGAAAATGGCGTCGCGGCCGAGGAGGGGCGGGCGGCGATCTGGGAGGTGGATTCCGCGACCGGGAGCCATCGGATCTTCGCCTCCGGGCTGCGCAATCCGGTCGGCCTGGCCTGGGAGCCGGAGAGCGGCGCCCTGTGGACGGCGGTCAACGAACGCGACGAGCTCGGCAGCGATCTGGTGCCCGACTACATGACGGCCGTCCACGATGGCGGCTTCTACGGCTGGCCGTACAGTTATTTCGGCCAGCACGTGGACACGCGAGCGAAGCCGCCGCGGCCCGATCTCGTGGCCAAGGCCCTCGTGCCCGACTACGCCCTGGGGCCGCACACCGCCTCGCTGGGCCTCGCCTGGTCGGGAGGGACGTCGCTGCCTGCCCCGTTCAGCGGCGGCATGTTCGTGGGGCAGCACGGCTCCTGGAACCGAAGGCCGCGCAGCGGCTACAAAGTCATCTTCGTGCCCTTTGCCGCCGGTGTTCCGTCCGGCGAGCCGATCGACGTGTTAAGCGGTTTTTTCAACGACCACGGGGAGGCGATGGGGCGGCCCGTGGGTGTCGCGATCGACAGGCGCGGCGCCCTGCTGGTGGCTGACGACGTGGGCAACACCATCTGGCGAGTGACCCGTTAGCCGGGGCATCCCTGCGGGATTGCGGAGGGGTTGGCACACCTCGTGCGTGTCCTTCAGGTGCCGGCATGTTCGTGAAGCGTGTGGCTTCGGGAGTCGGACGAGGGGCATGACAATCTGTGGAGGGGCCGAGCGATGAGCCCGGCCCGAGAGGAGCACGAGCCATGGCGAGGAATGGGAAGAAGACGGCGGTCGAGGTACCGGAGAGGGCGCGTCCACTGGTGGGACAGAAGGCGGCGGAGATCCAGCCGTATGGCACGGTCGTCAAGCTGCCGATCGCGCTCAGCGAGAAGGCCTGTCGCCAGAGCGCGGAGAATCTGAATCAGGTCCTCGCGGATACGATCACGCTGCGGGACCTTTACAAAAAGCATCACTGGCAGGTCGCCGGTCACACGTTCTATCAGCTCCATCTCCTCTTCGACAAACATTACGAAGAGCAGGCCGAGCTCGTCGATCAGATCGCGGAGCGCATCCAACTGCTCGGCGGCGTCAGCCTGGCGATGGCGGCCGACGTGGCGGAGACGACGATCATCCCGCGGCCGCCGCGGGGCCGCGAGGAGGTCCCGGTGCAGATCTCGCGGCTGCTGCACGCTCACGAGGTCCTCCTGGAGGAGGCGCGTTCCATGGCCCGGCAGGCCGACGACGCCGACGACGCCGGCACCAACGACCTGCTGGTGAGCGACGTGATCCGCACCAACGAGCTGCAGGTCTGGTTCATCTCCCAACACCTCGTGGACGTGCCGCTGGTCAAGGCCGGCTGAGGCTGGCGGCACTCCCGGCAGAGCCTGGGGCGCACGGTCCCGCGCGTCATCCGCCCGTCCGGTATAGCATGCGCGGCGTGGCTACCCGAATCCGGACGCCGTCGACGACGATCTCGGCGGCCTCCGTCTCTTCCCGCGAGGTTCCCATGAGACGCGCTCTGTCTCTCGTCGTCCTGGCTCTTCTCCTCCTGTCCCCGCTCCAGGCCGCTACCCCGGCCGACCTCGCGGCGGAGGCCCGCGCCGCGCTCGCCCAGACCACCGGCACCGTGCGCCTGCACGGCCTCTCGCGGCCGGTCACCGTGCTGCGCGATCCCTGGGGCATCCCCCACATCTACGCCGCGACGCAGGACGACCTCTTCTTCGCCCAGGGGTTCGTGGCGGCGCAGGACCGGCTGTTCCAGATGGAGCTGTGGCGGCGGGCGGGCGAGGGGCGACTGGCCGAGGTGCTCGGCAAAGCCGCGGTGGAGCGCGACCGTTTCGCCCGGCTGCTGCGCTACCGCGGCGACCTGAAGGCGGAGTACGAGAGCTACGCCCCCGACGCGCGGCAGATCGTCGACAGCTTCGTGCGCGGGGTCAACGCCTTCATCGAGTCGAGCCGCGGCCGGTGGCCGATCGAATTCCGGCTCGCCGGGTTCGATCCCGAGCCCTGGACCCCCGAGGCATGCCTCACCCGCATGGCCGGCTGGGGGATGACGCGTAACGCCAGCCTGGAGGTGATCCGCGCCCGGCTCGTCCATGAGCTCGGCGCCGAGCTGGTCGACGAATTGATCACGACCGATCCGCCGAAGAAGATCGAGGTCCCGCCCGGGCTCGACCTCGCCGGCATCGACGAGTCGATCCTCGCCGGGCCCTTCGCCGCCGGCGCGCCGATCTCTTTCTCGCCCGTCCAGGGGAGCAACAACTGGGTGGTGGACGGCCGGTTGTCCGCCACCGGCAAGCCGCTGCTCGCCAACGATCCGCACCGCGCCATCCAGCTCCCCAGCCTGCGCTGGATGGTCCACCTGGTGGCGCCCGGCTGGAACGTGATCGGCGCCGGCGAGCCCGCCCTGCCCGGCGTCGCCGCCGGCCACAACGACCGCATCGGCTTCGGCTTTACCATCGTCGGCATCGATCAGCAGGACCTCTACGTCGAGGAGACCAATCCGGCGAACCCGAACGAGGTGCGCTTCCAGGGCCGCTGGGCGCCGATGCGGATCGAGCGCGAGCGCATTGGGGTCAAGGGTGCGGAGCCGGTCGAGGTCGAGCTGAAATTCACCGCGCACGGGCCGGTGATCCACGAGGACCGCGCCCGCCATCGCGCCTACGCCCTGCGCTGGGTGGGCAGCGAGCCGGGCACGGCCGGCTATCTCGCCTCGCTGTCGCTCGACCGGGCGCGGAGCTGGCCGGAGTTCCTGAAGGCCCTGGAGCGCTGGAAGGTGCCGTCGGAGAACCTGGTCTACGCCGACGTCGACGGCAACATCGGCTGGCAGGCGGCCGGCCTGACTCCGGTGCGTCAGGGGTGGTCCGGCCTGGTGCCGGTGCCGGGGGACGGGCGCTATGAATGGAAAGGTTTCCTGCCGCTCGCCGACCTGCCGCGCGCGTTCAATCCGGCGTCGCATTCGATCGCCACGGCGAACCACAACATCATGCCTCCTGGTTATGCGCGGGAGCTTGGGTTTGAATGGGCGCCGCCGTTCCGCTTCGAGCGCATCACCCAGGAGCTTGGAATCCCCGGCCGGAAATTCACCGTCGCGGACTTCGAGCGCCTGCAATATGACGTGGTCTCGCTGCCGGCCCGCCGTATGGTCCGCCTGCTCGCCGCGGCCGCGGGAGTGCCCCCCGCGCTGCAACCCTGGGCGGCACGGCTGACGCAGTGGGACGGCACCATCGGCCGCGACTCCTCGCCGGCGGCGCTCTACGAGATCTGGATGACGAAGCTGCCGGAGGCCGTGTTCAAACCGAAGCTGTCCGAGGCGGCCTGGAAGCAGGTCGATTCCCTGATTACGCAGGAGAAAACGCTCGACGTCCTGGAGAAGGCGAGCCCGCGCTGGTTCGGCAGCGGCGAGGCGGGACGGGCGGCGCGCGACGCGGCCCTGTTCCGGGCCTTGGGCGAGGCGGTGGAGGAGGCGCGCAAGCGGCTCGGCCCGGACCCGGACGCCTGGCGCTGGGGCGCCCTGCACGCCACGACGTTCCGCCATCCGCTGGCCACCGACGACGCGCGCAAGGCGGTCCTCGACCTGCCCGACGTCCAGCGCGGCGGCGACGACGACACCGTGATGGCCGCCGCCGGCTCCGGCTTTGCGGCGAACCACGGCGCCTCCTTCCGCGAGATCCTGGACGCGGCGGACTGGGACCGTTCGGTGGCCACCAGCGTGCCCGGGGAGTCCGGCCAGCCCGGCAGCCCGCACTACGGCGACCTGCTGCCCCTGTGGTCGGAAGGGAAGTACTTCCCCCTCCTCTTCAGCCGCGAGAAGGTCGAGGCCGCGGCGAAGGAGCGGCTGGTGCTGGCGCCGCGTTAGGCGAGAGGCTTCTTGTACAATATCTACGGGAGCGACACGATTCCGTGTGCGAGAAGGCGCATGATTACGGGAATGTCTTTGCTGGATGGACACGATCTCCACATCCAGGTCGCGGATGGAGGGCATGTGATCATCCAATCTTCCCAGCAAGGCAACCCAAGTTGAGGGTAGCTCTCAGGCCATGCACCCACGAACCGAAGAGCTGCTGCACTACCTCGATACTCAACGGGCCGTCCTGCGCGCCGCCGTCGACAGCGTGCCGGCCGAGCGCCGGGAGGTGCCGCCCGAGCCGGGACGGTGGTCCGTGGCCGGCGTCCTCGAGCACCTGTCGCAAGTCGAGACGTCGCTCACCCGCCTCTTCAACTCCCGTCTGAGCGAAGCAAAGGCGCGGGGGCTCGGCCCGGAGACGGAGACGACGCCCATCCTCGGCGCCCTTGGCATGGAGCGCGTCGTCGATCGCAGCCAGCGGTTCTCGACGTCCCAGGCGGCACAGCCCCAGGCTGGTCTCGATGCAGAGAAGGCTTGGGCGGCCCTGGAGGCGGCGGGGGCGGCGTTCCGGGAGGCTCTTCTCGCCGGCGACGGGCTGGCCCTGGGCGAGCTCGTGCACCCGCACGTCCTGCTGGGACCGTTCAACTTCTACCAATGGGCCGCTTTCGTCGGTGCTCACGAGGCCCGCCATGCGGCACAGATCCGCGAGATCGGTGCCGCTCTGGAAGGAGACTAGTAGATCGAGCCATGTTGCGGCTGACCGAGCTGAGGCTTCCCCTGGATCATTCCGAGGAGGATTTGCGGGCCGCCATCGTCAAAGAGCTCGGCATTGAGCCCCGGGAGCTGGTCCGCTATTCGATCTATCGGCGCAGCTTCGACGCCCGCAAGCGCGGGGCCATTGCTCTCATTTACCATCTCGACGTCGAGACGACGCAGGAGGACGAGGTCCTCCGGCGGCTCCGCGGCCACGCTCACGTTGGGCCGGTACCAGATACCACCTATCACTTTTTGACCCGGGCGCCGGGGGACCTGCCGTCCAGGCCGATCGTGATCGGCGGAGGACCCTGCGGCCTTTTCGCGGGTCTGTTGCTGGCCGAGATGGGATTTCGTCCGATCCTTCTGGAGCGTGGCAAGAAGGCCCGCGAGCGCACGGTCGACACCTTCGGGCTCTGGCGCAAGCGGCAGCTCGATCCGGAATCCAACGTGCAGTTCGGCGAAGGCGGTGCCGGCACTTTTTCCGACGGCAAGCTCTACAGCCAGATCCGGGACCCGGGACATCGCGGGCGCAAGGTGCTCACGGAGCTCGTCGAGGCCGGCGCGCCGGCCGAAATCCTCTTCGTCAACCGGCCCCACATCGGCACCTTCCGGCTGGTCAAGGTGGTGGAGGGCCTGCGGGCGAAGATCGAATCCCTGGGCGGCGAGATCCGCTTTCAGAGCCGCGTCGAGGACCTGATCCTCGGAGAGAGGACGGTGCGGGGCGTGGTCCTCGCCGGCGGAGAGCGCCTGGCGGCGGATCACGTCGTCCTGGCGGTCGGCCACAGCGCGCGGGACACCTTTCAGAGGCTCGATCGCCGCGGCGTCCACATCGAAGCCAAACCTTTCTCCATCGGGTTTCGCATCGAGCATCCGCAATCCCTCATCGACCGTTGCCGCTTCGGACCGCAGGCGGGGCACCCGCTCCTGGGCGCCGCCGATTACAAGCTGGTCCATCACTGCCGCAACGGCCGGTCGGTCTACAGCTTCTGCATGTGTCCGGGCGGTACGGTGGTGGCCGCGGCTTCGGAGCCCGGCGGGGTGGTCACCAATGGCATGAGCCAGTATTCCCGGGACGAGCGCAACGCCAACAGCGGCATCGTCGTGGGCATCACGCCGGCGGATTATCCCGGCGGGCCGCTCGCGGGCGTCGAATTTCAGCGCCACTGGGAGCAGCGGGCGTTCGAGCTGGGTGGGAGCAATTACGACGCTCCTGGCCAGCTCGTCGGCGACTTCCTCGCCGGCCGGCCCTCCACGGCCTTCGGCTCGGTCCTGCCGTCGTACCAGCCCGGCGTGCGCCTGGGAGATTTGAGCTCGAGCCTGCCGGAGTACGCGATCGAGCCGATCCGCGAAGCGCTCCGGGCCTTCGATCGGAAGATCAAGGGCTTTGCCATGCCCGACGCCGTGCTGACCGGCGTCGAGACGCGTACCTCTTCGCCCCTTCGCATCGAGCGGAACGAAGAGTTTCAGAGCCTCAATACGGCAGGTCTCTATCCCGCGGGTGAGGGCGCCGGGTATGCAGGCGGCATCCTCTCCGCCGCGGTCGATGGCATCAGGGTGGCGGAGGCTGTGGCCCTGAGCCTCGTGGCGGCTTCAGAGCGCGCTTGATACGATCCCCTGCCGTCGTACGAGTCCACCAGACTACAGGAGAGCTTTCCCATGCTGACGTCCCTCCCCGTTCCCCCTCGATCGCCACGCCGCCGTGGCCTGACCATGGCGCTCCTGATGCTCCTGACCGCCCTGGCGGCGGGCGCCTCCGCTCCCGAGCCGCCAAAGCCGGCGACACCGCCGAAGCCGGATCGTCCGGCCAAGGCCGCCGCGAGCGCCGCGTCCGCCGCCCCGCAGAGCGAGAGCGAGCCCACCGCCGAGAAGAAGTTCAAGAACATCAAGGTCCTGCGCAGCATGCCCGCCTCGCAGATGCTGCCGGTGATGCACCTCATGCGGGCGTCGCTGGGCGTGACCTGCGATTTCTGTCACGTCACCGAGGACAACCAGTACGAGTCGGACACCAAGAAGCCCAAGGAGGCCGCCCGCGAGATGATCCGGATGGTAATGGACATCAACAAGAACAATTTCGAGGGCCGGCCCGTCGTCACCTGCAATAGCTGTCACAACGGACACGAGCGCCCCGCCGCGGTGCCGCCGATCGGCCAGGGGTTGTTCGCCGACACGACCAACGCGGAGCCGGAGACGAAGGAGAAGCTGCCGAGCGCGACGCAGATCCTCGATCACTACGTCGAGGCGCTCGGCGGCAGGACCGCCCTCCTGGCAGTCAAGAGCCGGATCTCGCGCGGCACTCTGCTGCATATCAAGGTGGTCGACTCCGGAACCCCCAAGGCCCGGGCCGTCAATCGGGGGCAGGAAGATCCGCTGGAGATCGATCAGCAGTGGCCCGGAAAGGTGACGGTGACTCTCGGTCCGCCCAACGGGCGCGTCGTCCAGCGGCTCGACGGCACGTCCGGGACGGTCGAAACGCCCGAAGGGAAGCGGCCGATGAGCGCGGCGGAGGTCGCCCGCTTCACCACCCTGGGCGACCTGCGGCGGGACCTCGAGCTGCAGGATCATGCCGACAAGGCGCGAGTCGGCGGCAAGGACAAGATCGATGGCCGGGACGTCTACGTCCTGCGCACCCAGACCCCGGAGGGGAACCGCGAGACCCTGTACTTCGACGTCCAGACCGGCCTGCTGCGACGCCGGATCGCCTTCCGGCCGACCGTGATCGGCCCCGATCCCGAGCAGACCGACCTCGAGGATTATCGCGATGCCGGCGGCGTCAAGGTGCCCTTCGTCGTCAAGGTCTCCTACGTCGACGACAACCATCTCGGCACGACCCGAAAATTTACGGAGGTTCGCGACAACGCCGTACAATAGGGACTGGCAGCCAGGGAGGGAATCATGGTAGTATTAACGCGTGGGCTGATGGATCATGGGCGCATGTCCATATCGCACAGCCGCGCAGGGAGAAGGCCAGGTGCGCCTGCCCCGCCGAGCGGACTCCCTCAGCGGCGGAAAGGAGGTGGCGTCTTTCGCGAGGCTGGAGAGGTTCAGACTGCTCTGCACCTTTCCTACGAGTACGAGTAACTGCTGACCTGGGACAAGCCTGGAAGGAGAGTAACCATGAGAGCAATGACGATGCTGGCGAGCGTTGGAATCCTGTTGGTGGCGTGGGCGGCGCCCGTTCAAGCCGAGGTTCTGGTCAATGACTCCTTCGATGTAAGTCTGCTGGTGTTCGTTCCGTGCGCCAACGGCGGGGCCGGCGAGCTGGTGGATTTGGAAGGCCCGTTGCACGAGCTGATCAGCATTACCATCAATGGCAACCACGTAAGCGGCGATAGTCATAACCAGCCGCAGGGCATTTCCGGCGTCGGCGAGAGCACCGGCGACACTTATCATGCGACGGGCGTGACTCAGGACCACTTCTCGGGTTCTTTCACCAACGGCCAGTTCAACGAAACGTTCGTGAACAACTTCAGGGTCATCGGCCAAGGCCCCGGCAACAACTTCACGGTGCACGAGAATCTGCACATCACCGTCAATGCCAATGGTGACGTGACCGTCTTCCACGACAACTTCAGCGCCGATTGCAAATAGGTCCCACCAGGGCCTCCTCGCCTGACCCCAACCTGAGAGGGATGCAGCGGAAGCGCGGCATCCCTCAGGCCCACCTGGAATGCTTGGGGCCCCCGAGCGGCTGCCAGATTGCCATCGGCGAGCCCGAGAAGTATAGTTGGAGGCGAAGGAGGTCGCGATGAAGCTACGAATCGTTCTCGAACCCAGCGCAGACGGTGGCTACACTGCCTTCGTCCCGGCCTTGCCGGGCTGCTTGAGCGAAGGCGACACCCGCGAAGAGGCCTTGGCTCATCTTCAGGAAGCCATCGAGCTCTACCTGGAGCCGATCGAGGATGACCGGAACTTCGCCCCTGACGCTGAAGTTCTGGAAGTCGCCGTTTGAGTAAAGTTCCCAGCCTGAGCTTCGAGCGCGTGATCCACGCCCTGCGTCGCGACGGCTGGGTTGTCGTCCGTCAGCGGGGTAGTCACATTCGGCTCCAGAAACGGACAGCGGAAGAGACCCTGAAGCTCATCGTTCCGGCTCACCGCCCCATCAAGCGCTCCACCCTTTCCCACATCTTGAAGCAAGCTCGCCTCGATCTGGACAGGTTTCTCCAGCTTCCGTGATTCGGAGAGCGGGTCCGGGCACGTTTTCGGACCGAGCGGTGTCTAAGCGATATGGGAGGTCCCAAGACCGGGACCGCCCAGATCGATTGGGGAGGAGGCTTCCATGTCCCGAACCGCCATTCTCTTTGGCTTGCTTGGCCTCGCCGCGGTGGGCGTCGTCGCCGGTGGCGGGGTGCGCTCGGCGCCCGGTGTTTCGCGGCCGGCTGCCGTTGGAGTCGTTCCAGCTTCGTTCCGGTTCCCGAAGGCGTCCGGTGAGGAGCCGGCGGTGGCGCCCGCGGCGCCGATCCGCCTCACGGCTTCGGATGGCACGGGCCTGTCGCTGGTCGCTCTGGAGGCGAACGGCGTGCTCGAGCCGCCTCTCGCTTTCACCGAGCTGCACCTGACTTTCGAGAACCCCCGCGAGCAGCGGATCGAGGGGCGGTTCCGCATCGCGTTGCCGCCGGGCGCGGCCCTCAGCCGCTTCGCCATGAAGATCGGCGGCGCCTGGCAGGAGGGCGAGGTGGTGGAACGCCAGCGCGCCCGCGTGGCCTATGAGGACTTCCTCCACCGGCGGCAGGACCCGGCGCTGCTCGAGCAGGAGGCGGGCAACGAGTTCTCGGCGCGCGTCTTCCCCATCGCGCCCCGCGAGCGCAAGGAGATCATCGTCTCCTACTCGCATGCGCTGGCGCGGGCCGGCGAGCCCTACGTCCTCCCGCTGCATGGGCTTTCCGCGGTCGGCCGGCTCGACGTCCGCGTGCTGCTCGGGGACCGGCCCGCGTCCGACTCGGCGGCGAGCAAGAACAATCTCGGCGGTGAGGTCCACGATCGCCGCGTGATCGAGCTGCACAAGCGCGACTGGACTCCCGACCGCGACTTCGAGATCGGCCAGGACCGCAGTCCGGAGATCATGAGTCGCTCGGGGCTGCGGCAGGCGAACCTCGCCGTGGTGCGCGTAGTACCTCCCGTTCCGGCCGTGCCGCAGGAGATCTCCGGTCTCTACGTGCTCGTCGATTCGAGCGCTTCGCGCGCCCTGGGTTATGCGACCCAGGTGCGGCGGGTCGCCGAGCTGGTCGCCGGTCTGCGCAACGGGGCCGGCGGCGCGACGCCGCTGGGGATCGCCGCTTTCGATCAGGAGGTCGCGCCGATCTTCGAAGGCACGGCGGGTGGATTCGGCGAGGCCGAGGCGCAGCGTCTCGCCGCCCGCCGGCCGCTGGGGGCGTCCGATCTCGGCCGGGCGCTCGGCTGGCTTGGCGGCCGGCTGGGCCGGAGCGGCCGGAGGTACACCCGGGTCCTGCTCGTCACGGACGGGGTGGCGACGGCCGGCGAGACCGAGGCGCGGGCGCTCAAGGCCGCCGTCCATGCCCTCGGCAAGGGCGGCGTCGAACGCCTCGACGTGCTGGCCGTGGGCGGTCTGCGCGACGAGGCGGTGCTGCGCGAGCTGACGACCGGGAACCTGGCGCACGACGGTCAGCGGATCGACGGTGCCGCGCCCATCGCCGAGATCGCCCGCCGGCTGACCCTCGCCTGCCGCTCCGGGATCCAGGTGGCGATCGAGGGAGCGGCTTGGATCTGGCCCGAGACTCTGGACGGCGTGCAGCCCGGCGACGAAGCGCTGGTCTATGCCGATCTGCCGGCGGACCGGCCGTTGCGCCTCACCCTGGGCGGTCAGCCGGCGGCGCCCGGCGGTGAGCTCGCGACCGCCGAGCGGCCGCTGCTCGAACGCGCCTGGGCCCAGGCCCGCATCGAGCGGCTGCTGCACCTGCGCGAAACCACGGCCGCCGGCGACGACGACATGCGCCGGGCCCTGGGGCTGCAGATCGTCGAGGTGAGCGTCAAGCACCGGGTGTTGAGCCCGTTCACCGCCATGCTGGTGCTGGAGTCCGAGTTCGACTACACGCGCTTCGGTCTCGATCAGCGGAGCCTCGCCGACATCCTGACCGTGGGCCCGGGCGGGCTGGAGGTGCTCGCGCGGACACGGCAGGATTCGCGCTGGGCGGCCCAGGCGGTGGAGGCCCGCAAGCCGGCGGAGCCTGCCTTCGAAGCCTTCGATGCCTTCGGCGCCGCGCCTCCCGCGCCGGCGAGAGTGGATGCACCGGCTGCGGAGGCGCAGTCCCTTGACGCCGCCGGGCCAGCGGATGCTCTGCCGGTGACCGCCGAGGTCGGCGGAGTTGAGGGCGGCGTGCCGGGCAGCGTTTCCGGCGGCGTTGCCGGAGGCGTTGTCGGCGGGGTGCCCGGCCCGCCGCCCGCAACGGCTCCGCCGCCGCCCGCTGTGCCGTCGACGGCGATCGCGACGGCCGAGGTTCCCCGGCTCTCCTCTGCAAGCCCGATGCTGCAGGCCCGCGCCGAGGAAGCCGACGAGAAAAAGCGGCAGGTCGCGCCCTACAGCGGGCGGTTCGCCGAGGTGATGGAGCACCTGGCCGCCGGCCGGATCACGCCGGCCCGTACCTTCGCCGAGTCCTGGAACACTGAGGACCCGGGCGACGTGCTCGGCCTGCTGGCGCTGGGCGAGGCGTGGGAGGCGGCCGGCGAAACGGCGGCGGCAGCGCGGGCGTATGGCTCGCTCATCGACCTCGTCCCCAGCCGCGCCGACCTGCGGCGGCTGGCCGGGGAGCGGCTGGAGCGGCTGGGCGAGGGGGGGCTCGAGCTGGCGATCGACACCTATCAGAAAGCGGTGCTGGAGCGGCCGGACCACCCCTCGGGCCACCGCCTCCTCGCCTGGGCGCTGCTGCGCGCCGGCCGTTCCGAGGCGGCTTTCGAGGCGCTCGAAAAAGGCCTCGAGCAGCGCTACCCGGGGGGGCGCTTCGCCGGTGTCGATCGGGTTCTCAGGGAGGATCTGGGGCTTCTCGCAGCGGCCTGGCTGCGCGCCGAGCCGGCCCGCCGGGAGGAGGTGCTCGACCGTCTCCACGCTCACAATGCCCGGCTCGACGGCGAGCCGTCCCTGCGCTTCGTCCTCACCTGGGAGACCGACGCCAACGACGTCGACCTCCACGTCTACGACCGCCAGGGCGGACATGCCTTTTACCAGAAGAAAACCCTGCCATCGGGCGGCGAGCTGTTCGCTGACGTGACCACGGGCTACGGCCCCGAATGCTTCGCGGTGGCAGCGCCGGCGGAGCGGGCCGCCGCGCCCTACCGGCTGCGGGTGCACTACTACAGCCGCGGGCCGATGGGCTATGGCATGGGGACCGTGCAGGTCGTCCGCCACGACGGCGAGGGTGGCCTCACGGTCGAGCCGCGGCCATTCGTGGTGATGACGGATCAGGCCATGGTGGACCTCGGGTCGGTCGACGAGAGGCGGCCGCACAGCAAGAAGGGGAGATAGAGCGGAGCCCCCGTCGTAATGCTCCAACAGCATGGTTCTCGTGGAAGCCCGCGGGTGCGCGGGCTTCCCTCGATCTCATTCATGCTGTGTTAGCATAGCTCTCACCGGAAGTTCCTGCTGGCGGGCCGACGCCCGCGGAAGGAGGGTTCGATGAGAGGCTTGTTGAGGACGGGCTGGCTGGTGGCGAGTCTCATGCTGGTCCTGGGGCTCGGGCGGGCCGAGGCGATGCGGGTGCACGTGGTACCCGCGCACCCCACCCCGGCCGATCCGCTGAAGATCGTGATCGAGGGGGACCTCGAGGGCTGCACGGCGGGATTCACGGCACCGCAGCTCGTGGGCAACGAGATCATCATGCACGTCCGTGCGTCCGCCAAGCCCGAGAGCCCCGACTGCACCGGGGTGTGGGCCGCCGCTTTCGACTTCCATCCCCTCACCGCCGGCTTCTGGGACGTCCGGATCGACGACGGCGGCTTCCTCGTCGCCGTCGGGTCGTTCGAGGTCGTGGGGCCGGACCCGGGCACGGGCTTCCGAGGCGATCTGACGGTGAGCCCGCGCCTGCCGACGACCGAGGACCGCATCCAGATCCTGCCCAAGCTCCCGGCCTGCGCCGCTCTCGTCCAGCCGCCCAACGTCCAGGGCGACCGCATCCTGCTCAGAATCACGGGGTTTGACGTCCCCTGTCCGCAGCCGGTCCCGACCCCGGCACCGATCTTCGTCGGTCCGCTTCCGGCGGGCAGCTACACGGTTCTCTACGTTTTCAATGGGTTCACCGTCACCGCCAGCCACAGCTTCGAGGTCGTGGCTCCCGCCCGCGAGCTCGACCTGCTCCAGCGCTTCCAGGCCACCTTGCAATTCGGGGTGCCCGGCACCGGCATGACCGCTCACGCCGTCCCGCTCGGCGACGAGTCCGGCTACTTCTGGTTCTTCGACCGGGCCAATGCCGAGGTGACTCTCAAGATCCTTGACGGCCGGCCGGTCAATGGTCACTTCTGGGTCTTCGCGGCCAGCATGACCGACGTGCCGTTCACCTTGACGATCACCGACCTGGAGGACCCGGCCTGTCTCAACGGACACTGTCCCACGCAGACCTATACGAACCCCGGCGGGAGAAATAGCAACTTCATCGACATCAACGCCTTCTGAGGCTTCCGGATGAAGAAAAAGTGGGGCGGGCCCTGAGGGCCCGCCCCGTTGCTGTCTCGGGTCGAGGTCGACGACGACCCGATCAGAATCCGATCAGAAGTTGACTTTGAGCCCCACCTGCTCGCGCCGGCCGAGGTTGATCACACAGCTCGGGTTGCCGAAGTTCGGGTTCCCTCCCGGGCTGATGAAGTTGTCCAGACAGCCGTAGCTCGCCCAGTTGAAAGCGTTGAAGACCTCGCCGACGACGCCCACGGAGACGGCGCCGACGCGGACGTCCTTCTCTAGGTGGAAGTCGACCGAGCGGTCCGCGAAGCCCCAGGTCTTCGGCGGGTAGATCGTGCGATCGAAGGGACGCGTCTGTTCGCGCGCCGCGAGGTCGAACCCCTGCGAGAAGTCGAGGACGTTGAACGCGGCGCCGGAGCCCAGGGTGATGGTGGTGCTGAAGCGCAGGTCCCAGGGCAACCCGAAGATGCCGTTGGCGACGATGCGGTCGCGCTCCGAGCCGGGCACGTCGTGGCGCCCGTAGGCGGCCGCGCTCGGATAGTCGAGGCTGAACAGGTCGTTGCCGGTCTGCTCGGCCTTGGCGTGCGTATAGGCGAGGTGCGCTCCCCAGCGGCCTGTGAACGGCCGGTCGAGCGCGAGGAAGAAGCCGCTGTACCAATAATCCTTGCCATTCGGGTCGGAGATGATCACGTTGCCGAAGCCGGGCACCAGCGCCGCGCAGCAGAGGCCGCTCGCCGACAGCCAGGTGAAGCCGTGATAGCCGCGCACGCCGTTGTAGCTCAGCGAGCCGGTCCAGGAGCCGAGCGCCTGCCGGACCCCGAGGTTCCACTGGTTCGAGTAGGGTGGTTTGGTGTTGTTGTTGAGCAGGTAGATCTCGGGGCTGGTCTGCCCCGATGCGATGAGCGCGTGCAGGCCGGCGGGCGTCAGGTAGCTCGGATTCCACGCGATCGTCGGCGCGCCGTTGCGCGGGCGGCCGTCGGGCGAGAACTCGATGCGGTAGACGGGGAACTGCAGGCGATAACGCTCGTCGAGCGTGGCGTTGAGGAAGAGGCGGTCGTAGTAGCGGCCGACGCCGCCGAAGACGATCGTCCTGCCGGCGCCGGTCAGGTCGTACGAGAAGCCGACGCGCGGCTGGATCTCGTTCTTGTACTGCGAGCGATTGTTGCCGTTCGAGAAGTAGCTCGAATCCACCTTGCCGGCCAGCGCCGCCGCGATGTTCGCCGGCGTCACGTAGCTGGTGTCGAGCTGGTTGGTCTCGTAGTCATAGCGCAGGCCGAGGTTCAACGTCAGACGCGGATTGACGGTCCAGGTGTCCTGGGTGTAGAGGCCGTATTCCTGGTTGTTGGCCGACAGGATCGGATTGCCGAAGCCGAACTGCGCCTCGTACGGCTGGGCGAACGACAGGCCGTTCGCCGGATCGATCCGGAAGTTGTAGACCGGATTGCCCGTCTGGCTCTTGTTGACGTTGTAGCGCAGGAGGTCGAGGTTGAGGCCGGCCTGGAGGTTGTGGTCGCCTCCCCACTGGGTGACGGCGAAGCTGTAGTCGTCGCGCAGCTCGGTGCGCTTCTGGTCGAAGTCCTGCTTCGTGCTGCCACCGCCGGTGCGGAGGACGCCTTCGAAATTGAGCCCGACGAGATCGGGATGGAGCGGCACCATGTTCCAGTTGTAGTCCTGCCAACTGAGCGTCGCCTGGTTGAGCGCCCTGTCGTTGTTCCAACTGTGGCGCAGCGTCGAGCCGTACACCTGGTTCCTGAGGTCGGTGGCCGCCTGGATCGACGTCATGCCGCCGAAGTCGCGGATCTCGTGCTCGCGGCGATAGTTGCTGCTCAGATCGAGGATCTGGTTCTGCGCCGGCTGCCAGCTCAGCTTGCCAAATCCCAGGGTCTCCTTGAACGGGCTGGCGAAAACGCCGGTCGGGGAGCCGCTCACGCTGGACGTGACCGGCGTCGTGGCGCGCTCGTCGACCCCCTCGTACGAAACGAAGAAATGGAGCTTGTCCTTGATGATCGGTCCGCCGAGCGAGGCGCCGGGCTGATTGCGCCGGTACGATTCGTTCGTCGTCAGCGTCGAGAACTGGAAATTCTTGGGAAGCTGCGACACCCACTGCTTCGGCTGGTAGAACCAGAAGAGCTGGCTGCGCAGGTCGTTGCCGCCCGACTTGGTGACGGCGGTGATGATCGCGCTCGACGCCTTTTCATATTGTGCGCTGTAGTTCTGCGTGATGACGCGGAACTCCTGCACCGCGTTCTGCGGGAACGGGTTGCCGCGGCTGGTGTCCTGGCCGACCAGGCCTCCCTGCAGCACGTCGTTCTTGAAGCTCACGCCGTCGATGAAGACGTTGGTCTGCTCGGCGGGCTGGGCGTCGCCGGCGACCGTCTTGCGCAGCGGGTCGGTCGAGACCCGGATGCCGGGGGCGAGCGCCGCGAAGTTGAGGAAGTTGCGGTCGTCCTGCGGCAGGTTCTCGATCTGCTGCCGGGTGACGTTGGTCGCCGCCTCCTGCGTCCTGATGTCGACGGCCTGCTCGCCGACGACGGTGATCGATTCGCTGATCACGGCGGTCGGCGTCAACACGAAGGTGACCTGCAGGTTCTGCCCGATGAGGAGGGTCACGGTCTTCGACCGCTCCTCGAACCCGCTCGCCGACACCGCCAGGGTGTATTCGCCAGGAACGAGGTTGCCGAGCTGGAAGGCCCCGTCTGAGCCGGCGGTGACGGTGGTGACGAATCCCGAAGCGGTGCCCACGGCCGTTATCTTGGCGTTGGCGAGCGCCGTCCCCTGATCGTTCGTTACCTTGCCGCGGATGGTTGCCGTCGACGTCTGGGCGACCGTGGGAGCTGCCAGCGCGCCGGCGAGCAGTGCGAACAGAAGCGCCTTCAAAGTTCGTCTCATGACTCCTCTCCTTTTTTTCGGCCACGCAGCTTCCGGTCGGGTCGCGCGCTGGTCGTCGTATGAATTGCAGGGCTACAAGATGATTTGCGGACGATGAGCGTCGTGGCGATGCAGTCGCGCCGGCCGGTGGTGGCGGGCGGCTGCGGTTGTTCGATGGCGCCGAGCAGGAGGCTGAAGGCGCGGCGTCCGAGGTCGGCGATGTCGACGCGGATGGTGGTGAGCGGCGGCGCGACGTAGCGGGCGATCGGGATGTCGTCGAAGCCGGCCACCGACATCTCGCCCGGCACCGCCACTCCGGCCTCGGCGAGCGCCGCCAGGGCGCCCACGGCCATCGAGTCGTTGGCCGCGAAGAGCGCCGTCGGCCGCGGCGCCAGGGTCAGGATCTTGAGCGCCGCCGCGTGCCCGGACTCCTCGGTGAAGTCGCCGGCGAGCTCCAGGCGGCGGGTCGCCGTCACGCCGAGCCCGCGCATGGCATGGCGGAAGCCGCGCAGCCGCTCGCGCGCGTCGGCGTTCTGGGCCGGGCCCTTGACGAAGGCGATGTGGACGTGTCCGAGCCCGGCGAGGTGACGCATCATCGCTTGCGCGCCGCCGTAGTTGTCGATGGTGATCGCGTCCCGTCCGTCGTCCGTGGAATTGAGCAGGACGAGCGGCAGGTCGGTCGGCAGCGACCGGTGCAGCGAGGCGTGCGCCACGTCGGGGGCCATGACGACGAGCCCGTCGACCCGGCCGCGCATCGCGCCCAGGACCTCGAGCATCTCGCCGACGTCGCTGTGCGAGCCGGAGACGAGGATGTGATAGCCCGCGTGGCGGGCGGCGACGTCGATGCCGCGGATCACCTCGGAGAAGAACTCGCCGTGCACGTCCGGCAGCACGATGCCGACGGTATGGCTGCGCCGGATGGAGAGCGACCGGGCGGCGACGTTCGGCACGTAGTGCAGCGTCTCGGCCGCGGCCAGCACCTGCCGCAGCGTCTCCTCGCGCACGACCTCCTTGCCGTTGAGCACGCGGGAGACGGTGGCCACCGACACCCCCGCCTGGGCGGCGACGTCGTGGATCGTCGCTACCGTGCGGCCCTGGCGGCGGGGTCTGCGTGATTGCGTTGGCTTGGCCTCTGCCTCGTTCGGATGTAACCGCTTACATCCAACCGTACAGTACTGCACGGCCTCCTGACTGTCAACGGGCTGTCACACCTCTGTACGCGTTCTCTCCAGAGCGCTATAGTGCACAGGCTTCAACCGTGGGACTCAATCGCCGCACGTCGCAGCACGCAAGGAGAGCTTCCGAATGAAGATCCGCAGGCCGCGTCCCGTCCTCGCTTTCTTCGCCCTCACCTTCACTCTGGCGGCGACGGCCGCAACGCCCGCGACGCCCGAGACGGTGCCGATCGCCCTCTCCCTCGACGCCAGCCACGTGGCGCAGAGGCTGCTCCACGTCACGAGCGAGATCCCCGTCGCACCCGGCCCCCTCATCCTGCTCTACCCGAAGTGGATTCCGGGCGAGCATGGGCCCACGGGGCCGGTCGTCAACCTCGTCGACCTCCATCTCTCGGCCAACGGCAAGGAGCTCGCCTGGGAGCGGGACCCGGTCGAGATGTACGCGCTGCACGTCGTGATCCCGGCCGGCGTCACCCGGCTCACGGCCCAGGCCGACTTCCTCTTCCCCGGCGAGGGCGGCAACTTCTCCTCGGGACCGGGAGCCACGGACACCCTCGCGGTGCTGAGTTGGAACACCGTTGCCCTCTATCCGCAAGGGACGAGCGCCGACGTGCTGCGCGTCGCGCCCACCCTGCGCCTGCCGGCGGGCTGGTCCTATGCGACAGCGCTCCCCAAGCAGGGGGACGAGGGGGGAGCCATCCGCTTCGCCACCGTGTCGCTGGCGACGCTCGTCGACTCGCCGGTGCTCGCCGGCGAGCACCTCGTGGACCTCGATCTCGGCGTGCACGACGGCGCCGGGCACCACCTGTCGATCGCCGCCGACCGCGCCGCGGACCTGGCGAGCGCCGGCGACCTGACGGCGCCGATGCGCCGCCTCGTGGCCGAGGCGCAGGCGCTTTTCGGCGCCCGCCACTATGGCTCCTATCGCTGGCTGCTGACGCTCTCCGACCACGTCGAGCACTTCGGTCTCGAGCACCACGAGTCGAGCGACGACCGGGTGGATGAAGAGACCATCGTCCAGGAGGCGTCGAAGCGCTCGCTGCCCAGCCTCCTCGCCCACGAGTTCGTGCACTCCTGGAACGGCAAGTACCGGCGGCCCGAGGGGCTGCTGTCGCCGGACTACCAGCGGCCGATGCAGGGCGCGCTGCTCTGGGTCTATGAAGGGCTGACCGAGCATCTCGGGTACCTGCTGCCGGCCCGCGCCGGCTTCTGGACGCCGGACTACTACCGCGAGCAGATCGCCTCCATCGCGGCCACCCTCGACACCCGGACGGGCCGCAACTGGCGCCCCCTGGGCGACACGGCGGTGG
The DNA here is from genome assembly GCA_036264085.1 of Thermoanaerobaculia bacterium. Classification (GTDB taxonomy): domain Bacteria; phylum Acidobacteriota; class Thermoanaerobaculia; order Multivoradales; family UBA5704; genus DATARR01. Next base: position 74,579 of record DATARR010000151.1, read on the forward strand.
CGGCCCAGATCCTCTATGGCACGCCGGCCGACGGCAGCTCCCGGCGGCGCAGCACGGACTTCTACGACGAATCGGTCTTCCTCTGGCTCGACGTGGACACGCTGCTGCGCGAGCGCTCGCAGGGGAAGGTGACGCTCGACGACTTCTGCCACCGATTCCATGGCGGCGCGAGCTCGGGGCCGGGGGTGGTCCCCTACACCCGGGAGGACGTGGTCAAGACCCTCAACGCGCTCGTGCCCTACGACTGGCAGGGACTGTTCGCCGAGCGGGTCGACCGCGTGGCGCCGCGGCTGCCGATGTCCGGCGTCGAACGCGCCGGCTGGCGGCTGGTCTTCAACGACAAGCCGAACGCCGCCATCGCCGACGACGAGTCCCGGCGCGAGGACCACGACTGGCGCTTCTCGCTCGGTTTCTCGGTGAGCAAAAGGGAGACCGTCGGAGAGGTCCTGCCCGATTCCTCGGCGGGACGGGCAGGGATGGTCGCCGGTGAAAAGGTCCTCGGCGTGGGCGGGCACGTCTACTCGGCGCGTGCGGTCGAGGCGGCGCTCGCCGAGGCCAAGGGCGGGAAGGCGCCGATCGAAGTCGTGGTCGCCGACGGCGACGCCGTCCGCGTTCACCGGCTCGACTATCACGACGGCCCCCGTTTCCCGCACCTCGAGCGGATCGAAGGGCGGGCCGACGTACTCGCCGACATTCTCAAGGCGCGGGCGAAGTAAGGCCCCCTGGGACCGCCGGCGTCCCGCCGGCACTTACTCCGCTTTTTTGGGCGGCGATGGCGCCAGCGCGACGGCGGTGAGAGCGAGGATGGCGGCACGCATCACCGGCCCCCCGTGCCGCGCAGGAACCCGTCGACCGTGCTGATGAAGAGGTTCGGCTGGTCGACGAAGGTCATGTGGCCGCTGCCGGGGAGCACCACGAGCTTCGAGCCGCCGATCCGCTCGTGCATCGTGCGGGCGAGCGACGGATCGCATTCGTCGTGGTCGCCGGCGGTGATCAGCGTCGGCACGTGGATCGTCGCCAGCCGGTCCGTGTACTCGACCGACTTGAGATTGCCGTCGATGACGAACTCGCCGTGCGAGCCCCACATCTCGCGGTAGAGGTCCCAGGGGGCCTTGCCCGCGCTGGCGGGATCGTAGTTGGGGTCCGGACGGCTCTGGTAGAGATAGGGGAAATATCCCTCGCCCCAGGCGGCGGTCATGTAATCGTTCGTGTAACGGTTTTTCTCGAAGTCCTTGCCGTGGCCGAAGAGCCCTTCGGCTTCGAGCTTCGCGATGCGCTCGCGCAGCTCCGGGGCCATCTTCGCCTTCATGCGGTCGAAAACTTCGTTCATCACCTTCGTGCTCGAGAACGTGCTGCAGAGCACGAGGTGGGCGAGATTGCCCTGGTACTTGAGGGCGTAGGCCTGCGCCAGCACGCCGCCGTAGGAGTGGCCCAGCAAGTCGATCTTGCCCAGGCCGAGCTGCCGCCGGACGGCCTCGACGTCCTCGACCATGTTTTCCACCGTATAGCCCTTCGCGTCCTCCAGCGCCTCGGAGCGGCCCGAGCCGCGCTCGTCGATGAAGATCAGCCGGTGGTGGCGCATCAGCGGCAGCAGGTAGGGGAGGAAGTAGTCGTGCGAGGCCCCCGGACCGCCATGGAGCACGACGAGCGGCTCGCCCCGGCCCAGCGACTGGTAGTAGATGAGGACGCCACCGGCGTCGACGAACCCCTCCTGGACGGGGTAGACGCCGGACGACGACGCACCCCCAGGCGGGGAGCCGGCGGCGAGCGCCGGGACGGCCAGGGCACAGAGCACGAACGGCAGCAGGCGATGACGGTTCATCAGATCCTCCTCAAAGGCGCGTCAAATTGACGGCATCCTACACCAGGGCGGGCCATCCGGCGCGACTGTCAACACAGCTCTCTCTTGACTGGCGTAGTGAAGCAATATATGATTGGTGTGCTCTCGCAAGCAGTCCCTCCTCTGGCCGTTCGTCGAGCCAGCCGGCGTGGCTGGCTCTTTTACTGACCGGAATAAGGAGCTCTTCGCATGATGAACAGGAAGATGTGGACCGCCGCCCTCTGCCTTGGCCTCACCGCTCTCGTGGGGTCACACCGCCTCGGGGCCGCCGACAAGCCATCGCCGGGGAACCAGGCGCTCGCCGCCAAGATGCTGGCTGAGGGCTGGAAACCGATCGCCGTCGGCGTGTACGAGCGTCAGCGGGGTCCGAACAAGGTCGAGCACATGGGGTATGGCCGCGAGGGGCTCGTCTGGACCGTGGGCGAGCTCAACCGCCAACTCACCAACCTCATGCAGGAGTATCAGAGCTACCCGTCCGAGGACCTCGCCAGGGTGATCGACCATCTGAGCGTGAAAGTCGCCAATGCGCAGCGGGAGATCCAGAACACGAAGAGCCTGACGAGCGTGACCGAAGCCGTCTCAGGAGGAGGGTGCAGCATCTGTTACAGTGCGACGGCGGACGCCTATTACCTGACCAGCACCCAGGGCGTGGGGGCGATCGCCGACGCCAGCTTCAACAGCAACTGCGGCTATTCCGGCGACACCTACGCCTACGTCTTCGCACGCGCGACCCTGAACGGCACGACGACCACCGTCACCCAGGAAGACCCGCACACCGGGACCTCCGTGACCAGCCACGCGTCGGCGAGCGTCTACGGGTCGGCGGACTGCTCCTCGACGGCCAACTCCTATGCGCAGAGCACGGCCCTGGGCATCTCCTACACGACCAGCGACTCGAACAGCTCCTGCCCGCCGGTGGCGAATCCGCTCGCGGCGACCATCAGCGGTCCTTCCTCCGCCTACGGGAGCACGTGCAGGACCCTCACCTGGACCTCGACCGTCACCGGCGGGACCTCTCCTTATACCTATGCCTGGACCATCGACGGCACCTCGGCCGGTACCGGCACCTCCGCCTCCCGGACGTTCTGCAGCTACACCATCGAGACCGCCACGGTGAACCTCACCGTCTACGACTCCGCCGGCCATAACGTGGCGGCCTCCCCCTTCTACACCGACATCGACATCGAACGCACCACCACCTGCCCGGGCTGCCAGATCCCCTAGTTGCTCTACGGAGGGGGGGCCGCCCGGCCCCCCCCCGGCGCCTCCCTGGCCGCCGCGCGAGAGAATCCCTATACTTCGCGCATGGCCCCGGTCGATCACGACACCTTCCGCCGTCTCTGCCGCTCGCGGGACTTCCTGGCCGCGAGCTTCGGCGAGCGCCTGCGTCTGGAGCAGGCGGCGGCGAGCGCGTGCTTCTCGCCGTTTCACTACCACCGCCTCTTCCGCCGCGCCTTCGGCGAGACGCCGCACGAGTTCCTGACCCGCCTGCGTCTCGACGAGGCGAAGCGCCTGCTCGCCGCCGGCGAGCGCTCGGTGACCGACATCTGCTTCGGGCTGGGCTATGAGAGCCTGGGCTCGTTCAGCCTGCGCTTCAAGGAGCGGGTCGGTTGCTCGCCGTCCGAGTATCGCCGGCGCGTTCGCTGCTCGATCGCGGCGCCGCAGCGCTGGGTGCCGCGGCTGGTGCCGTCCTGCTTCATCCGTTTTTTCGCCGGCCTGCCCCCCTCGCTGTAGCTGGTGCACGAGCGCAAGATCCGAGAAGCGTCGGCGGCCGATCCATGAGAGCCTCTCGGCAAGGAGGAGACACCCATGATTCAGCGCCTGTCCCACGCCCCGATCTTCGTCCTCGACCAGGAGATCGCCTATGACTTCTACGTCAACAAGCTCGGCCTCGAGGTGCGCACCGACGCCACGATGGACAATGGTTTCCGTTGGCTGACGGTGGGCCCCAAGGGCCAGAAGGACCTCGAGATCATCCTCATGCTGGTGGGCTCGAACCCGAAGAGCGATCCGGAGGCGAGCGAGCTGCTGCGCACCCTGATCGGCAAGGGCGCTCTCGGCGCCGGGGTGTTCGAGACCGCCGACTGCCGCCAGACCTATGAAGAGCTGCGCGCCAAAGGTGTCGAGTTCGTGTCGCCCCCCACCGATCAGTTTTACGCCGTCGAGGCCATCTTCAAGGACCCCTTCGGCAACTGGTTCAGCCTCAGCCAGCCGAAGTGAGCGCCCGGCGTCCTATTCAAAACGCGGCGGATCGCCACGGTCTCCCCTGGCCTCGACGGCGGCCGAGCGGAGCATGGAGAGGGCCGCGTAGAGGACGACGACCACCACCAGCCAGCGCAGCGCGCCGAGCGGCAGCGACTTCACGACGAAGGCGGCGATCAGCACGGCCGGCACGCCGGCGAGCCCGAGGCCCAGGGCCGTGCGCAGGCTGTAGCACCGGCTGCGGATGAAGCGGACGCTGCCCACCGGCATAAGGAAGGCGCAGGAGCCCATCATGATGGGAAACGCGCTCAGCGGGCTCATGCCGAGCAGGCTGACGAGGATCATGCAGGGAGCGTAGAGGCCGACGCCGACCTCCATCAGCGCGCCCAGGATGAAGTTGCCGCCGAGGCCCGCCCCGAGCTTCCACCCGGCGAGCCCCTGCGCCTCGCCGCCCGCGGGGGCGAGGTCGTAGATCTTCATCAGGAAGAGCGCCGCCGCCGCGAGCAGGGCGAAACCCATGCTGATCTGGATCTTGCGCCGCGGCGCGCCGGCCACGAACCCCGCGCCGAACCACGAGCCGAGGACCGCGGCCCCGATCATCAGCACCAGGGTCTTCAAGTCGACCGAGACGATGGCGATGAAGATGAAGGCCTGAGCGATCGTCGGCAGCGTGTGCCCGACGTTCAGCGTGCCCGGGATCTTCTCGTCGGCGACCAGGTGCCGCAGCTTGAGGGCGGCGGTCGTGGGTGCGAACGAGCCGATCCCCAACGTGTCGAAGAAGCAGGTCACGAAGCCCAGGGCCAGCTCGAAGAGGCTGGGGGCCACCCGGGGATCGCCGCCGTCCCGGCGAGCCCGGAGCACGGCGGCGACCAGGACGCCGACATAGACAGCGCAGAAGATGCCGAGACCGACGAAGAGCGCGAGCTTCATGGTGGTGGTAAGATACATCACCCGGCGCGATCTGCCAGACCGCCATGGGCTTGGCCGTGTCAGCGCGGCGTAGTGGCTGCTGGCGCCGTCTTTGACGGCCTCGCACGGCTCGAATCATTCCATCGTGGCCCTGGAAGCCATGCGCCAGAGTTTTCGGACACGGATTCGAGTTTCCGGACACTACCCGGCGTTTCAGGCTGTTCGACGGCGTTTCGGAACATTCGCCCGCCTTTCAGGACGTTCGACGGCTTTTCAGGACTGTTCATGGAGTTTCAGGACATTTGGCGGCGTTTCAGGACAGAAAATGGCGTAACGGGACGCGCGCGGGAGTTTCAGGACAGGAAAAGCGGGCGCAGGTCGTTCGGGCGAGCCATCCAGGAGGCGAGGCGAAGGCGTATCGTTTCAGATGGGAACATCACTGCACAAGGAGACAGAACATGACCAAGGTCGCGCTGCTCGTTCGCTTGGAAGCGAAGCCCGGAAAAGAGGATGAGGTCGCGGATTTCCTCCGTGGTGGCCTGGCCATCGTCCAGGAGGAGCCGGCGACGACGGCCTGGTTCGCCCTCCGCCTGGGGCCGTCGACCTTCGGCATTTTCGACGCCTTCCCCGACGAGGCGGGTCGCCAGGCCCACCTCTCGGGGCGTGTCGCCGCGGCGCTGATGGCGAAAGCGTCCGAGCTCCTCTCGCAGCCGCCGGTCATCGAGAAGGTCGACCTCCTCGCGACCAAGCTCCCGTAGAGGGAGTCACGTCCTCCCCCTGTTGGTGGCGCGCCACGGGGCTGGCCCCATAGGCGTCAACTTTACCCTGACGCTCAGGGTAGGGGCGGGTCTGGCCGGAGGTTGGGGGCTCGACCCGCCCTGGTGGGGACGCCCTCCACGCTGAGACCAAGAGGATTGAACGTCGGCATCGTGGCCAAGATCAAACTGGCTGGCGTCCAAACCCGTCCTCGGTAATCTGACGGAGCCTCTTCTTTTACAGTTCAAGACTGCCGGTTTTTGGTCTATAGCGGTACGCCAGGAAGAAGAACGCTAAGGCGCCTATAGAAAAGATTGCCAGACACAAGTAATCCTCAAAGCTATTATGGAGGCCTAGAGTGCTCAACATACCAATCAGAGAAACGAACTGCCAGATGCCAGCGAGTTGGAAGAACCCCGATGCAAGAGACGACTTCCGAGCTTTGAAAACCATCGCCGACAATAGGAGGAGAGCGGTTATGGCAAGAAAGAAGAAGAAAGCAGCGTCTTCCTTGGACGTTGACTCGTGGGTTAGCATGAATTTACTTTCAGCAATTGCCAACACGACTGACCCGCAAGCCACAAGCCAGGCAAGGATGGTCGCGATCGTACTGGCGACATGACGGAGAGATTGCCGGGGACTTGCCTGCGCTTCTGGGAGGCGCTGAGCGGGCGGCTTGAGGCGCTGAATGTGTGTAATAGCGGCCGGTTTCCGTAGTGCCTCATGAGGAAGCAATGTGTTCATCTTCTTGGATCCCTGGTCGGTCAGAATCCGCCCAAGCAACTCGGCGAGCTGATTGAGATCGTCGCTGAAGTGGCGATTGCTGATCTCAAAAGCTTGGCGTCGCGAGAGCGGCGCCAGAACGTCAGGAAGCTCCTCGGCGTTCGGCATCTCTACACCTTCGAGCAGCACAGGAATCACGCGGATCCTTCTCGCGAGGGCAGCCTGGATCTCCAGTCGGACGAAGTCACGGGTATCTTGAAGCCTCTGCGATTGCAGCCAGCGCTTCCCAATCAGGGCCAAAACGACGTCGCACGACGCGACGGAGCTCTCGATGACCTCCACGAAGTCGAGGCCGGGCTCAATGGAGTCGATGTCCATGAAAATCTGGTTGGTCCCGAACCGAGCGGCGAGACGATCGCGAAGGGCATGGACATAGCCCGTCGCATCGTCCCGCCGGTAGCTGATGAAGATCCCTCCCATCGTTACCCCCCCGGTTTGTCCGCGAGATCCACCGAGGAACCCCTTGCTCAGGATCGGCCGGCGGGAGAGAGGGGCGTGATCGCTGAACCTTGAGGATCTCCTCAAAGGTTAACAAGAGAATTGGCCTACGTCAACTCGAGCCGGTTGTCTCTGACGGGGCTCGGGGGAGGTGGCCTCACTATGAATCGGGACGATCAATCAGGGCCGTCAGGCTTCCGGCCGGCTGAGCAGGAAGCTGTTGAGCTCCGCCGTGCTCAGGGAGCGGTCGAGATAGCCGAACGTGCCCTTTTCCTTGACCTCCCGGGCGGCTTCGAGCAGGCCGGCCATGGCCGCGCGATACAGCGACCCGGCAAGGCTGATCCGTTTGACACCGGCCTCTGCGAGCTCGGCGACCGTGAAGGATTTGCCCTTGAGGCCGACCATGAAGTTGAACGGTTTTGACACCGCCGCGCAGACCGCGCGCACGGCCGCGAGGTCCGGCAGGCCCGGCGCGAACAGCACGTCCGCGCCCGCTTGTTCAAACGCCTGCAATCGCTTGATCGTGTCCTCCAGATCGGGATTGCCGCGCAGGAAGTTCTCCGCGCGGGCGGTCAAGGTGAACGGGAAGGGGAGCGCCCGCGCCGCTCGCGCCGCGGCCGCCACGCGTTCGGCGGCGAGGCCGAGGTCATAGAGGGGCTTGTCCTTGTCGCCCGTCGCGTCCTCGATCGAGCCGCCGACCAGTCCTGCCTGGGCGGCGAGGCGGATCGTCTCTGCCGTGGCCGCCGGCGCGTCGCCGAAACCCTTCTCCAGATCGGCCGACACCGGGAGGTCGGTCGCCAGGACGATGGCCCGCGCCATCGCCAGCGCCTCCTCGCGCGTCACCTGGCCGTCGTGGCGGCCCAGAGTGGCGGCGGAGGCGCCGCTCGACGTCGCCAGCGCCTGGAATCCGAGCCCGGCGAGAATGCGGGCGGAGCCCGCGTCCCACACGTTTGCAATCACGAAGGCACCCGGTCCCTGGTGCAGCGCGGCGAAACGGGCAGCCTTTTCGGTCTGGGTTGCGGCCATGACGTTCTCCAGGTGGTGAAGGGGCTCAAACCGAGCGCACCGCATCATAGACCGGTTTCCCGTTTCGCGGATTCCGCGTTCCCCGGGTTCGCACCCGGGGCTACGGGAACGCCGCCCTGCGGGCTCTCGGTGTGCCGCAGAAGTAGGCGGCGCGGTTTGACGTCCTCTGCCGGTCCCTGTACATTCCGTGTACATGGCGCTGCTCAACGACAGCGAACGCGAGCTCGCGACCGGGGTCTCGCACCTCGCCTACGTCAACCCGTTCCTGCCCGAGCGGATCGAGTGGGAGCGGCGGGCGATCGGCGAGGAGCACGTCCCGTTTGGCGGGGTGTGGCACGCGGGGGTCGATCCCGGGGGGCCGAACCCCAATGAGGGGCGGATCGCCGCGCGTTCGGAGGCGCTCGCGGAGGGGCTGCGTGAGCGGCTGGCGGGGGGAGCGCGCGCCGTGGCGGCGACGCCGGAGGAGCTCGAGCTGTACCAGGACCTCGTGTTCTATCTGCTCTACTACCGTTATCAGGCGCAGCTCTACGAGGCCGTCGTGGTGGGCGAGCGGGGCCGCAAGCCCGACCTGGGCTTCTATGCCGATTTCGCCGCCGATGGCGAGCGCTTCCTCGCGCCTGCCGCCGGCCGGCTGCGGCCCCGCTTCGACCCGGCGCACCTCTTCGCCTGCTGCTTCCAGGTCCGGCGCGCCTTCCACTCCATCTTCAGCTCGATCATCGGCGGCTCGATGCCGGCGGCGCGGTTGCGCGCGCAGATCTGGCAATCGATCTTCACCCACGACCTGCGGCGCTATCAGCGGTCTCTCTACCTGCGCCTGGGCGACGTGACCACGCTCGTCACCGGCCCTTCGGGCACAGGCAAAGAGCTCGTTGCGCGTGCCATCGCGCTGTCGCGATATATCCCTTTCGATCCGGCCACGCGCAGCTTCGGCGAGCGACCGGACGAGTCGTTTTTCCCTTTCAATCTCTCCGCCCTCTCGCCGACGCTCATCGAATCGGAGCTCTTCGGCCACCGCCGCGGTGCCTTCACCGGCGCCATTGCGGAACGCGCCGGCTGGTTCGAGGTCTGCCCGCCGCTCGGCACCGTCTTCCTCGACGAGATCGGAGAGGTGGACGTCGCCATTCAGGTCAAGCTGCTGCGCGTCCTCGAAACGCGGACCTTCCAGCGCCTGGGTGACACTCGGGACCTGCGCTTTCGCGGCAAGGTGGTGGCGGCGACTCACCGCGACCTGGCGGACGAGATGGAAGCCGGCCGTTTCCGCGAGGACCTCTATTACCGGCTCTGCGCGGACCGCATCGAGACGCCGTCGCTCGCCGAGCGCCTGCGCGACTCGCCGCAGGAGATCTCGGACCTCGTCCTGTTTCTCGCTCAGCGGCAGGTGGGAGAGGAGCCGGCTGCCGAGCTGGCGCGGGAAGTCGTCGCCTGGATCGACCGCCGGCTGGGCCGCGACTACCCGTGGCCGGGCAACGTCCGCGAGCTCGCGCAGTGCGTGAGCAACGTCCTCATCCGCCGCGAGTACCTCCCCGCCGCGCGGGTCGCGTCGAGCGATCCGCGCCGGGCGCTGGCGGCGGAGATCCTGGCGGCGAGATTGTCAGCCGAAGAGGTCCTCGGCCGCTACTGTACGCTGGTCTACGCCGAGACCGGCAGCTATCAGGAGACTGCCCGCCGGGTGGGGCTCGACCGCCGGACGGTGAAGGCGCGGGTGGACCCGGCGCTGCTCGCGACGCTGCAGGGCCGCTGAGGGTAAACCTGGGAGGAGCCAGCGACGTGCTACGCTTGCCCGGTGACCGAGAAGGTTGACTGACCGCCCCATCTTCCATCCATGGCCCGCCGCCTTGGACCGGACCTCATGCTCATCCCACGCCTCGACGTCCTCCCCGCTTCCCAACGCCGGCTCTGGGCCGAGCTCGATGGGACGCCGGCCGGATTCGTCCTCTATGGCGGGACCGCCTTGGCCCTCCGGCTGGGGCACCGGGCCTCCGAGGACTTCGACTTCATGTCCAATCAGAGCTTCCGTCCGGACGACCTGGAGCGCCAGGTTCCCTTCCTCGCCAGGTCGCAGAGACTCCAGTCGTCACCCAACACTCTGGTGTCCCGGGTCGAGAGGGAGGGGCCGGTCAAGGTCTCGTTCTTCGGGGGTCTGGCTTTGAAGCGGGTTCGCAATCCCGAGCTGGTCGAGGGCCCCGGTTTCCTCGTGGCGTCCCTCCTGGACCTCGCGGCCACGAAGGTCAAAGTGGTCCAGGACCGGGCCGAGGCGAAGGACTACCTGGACCTGGGCCGGCTGCTGGAGGCGGGGATCGCTCTCCACCAGGCGCTCGGGGCCGCTCAGGCGGTATATGGCAAAGCCTTCAATCCTCTCCTGAGCCTGAAGGCGCTCGCCTACTTCCAGGACGGCGACCTCCCGAGCCTGCCCAAGAGCCTGCAGACGCGGTTGACCGGCGCTGTCGAGAGGGTGGATCTCGGAAGGCTCTCTTCCTTGGAGCCCTTACCGGGCGGCGTCGCGCCATGACGGATCTGGAGCAGGTCGCGAAACGCCTCTTCTGGTGGAAGACCCCCGCCGAGGCACTGGCGGACTCGAACCGTTTTCTCGCTCAGGCCATGACCTACGGTACGGTCGAGGATCTGCTCGTCCTCGCGCGCCATTTCCCGGCAAGCGCTTTCCGCGAGGTCCTGGCCAATCCCCCGGCCGGAGTCTTCGATCCGCGGTCGTGGAGCTACTGGCACGTTCGGTTCGGTCTCCAGCCTCCCGCCGAGCTGCCGAAACGGCGGTTTACGGAGGAACCATGACGGCGACGTACGACGGTGTGTCACCGTCATCTCCTGGTGCGCAGCGCTGGCTGACACCCTATCCCGCCCCCGAGGCACTGAAGATATGGAGCCCTCATCGAAAGGAGCGTCTCGATGTCCCATGTCTCTCGGTCCCCCTGGTTGAAATCCTTCCTCCCCGTCATCCTCGTCATGGCGAGCCTCTGCCTCGCCTTGCCCGGCCTGGCTCAGCCCGTGGTCGGCTCGTCCAACACCGCCACGGCCGATCCTTCCGTGCCGCGCCCCCATACCACGCCGTGCGCCGTGCAGCTCTTCTCCAACTTCCAGTTCGCCGACTTCTCGCCGAAGCCGTTCACCTACACGCCGGCCGCGGGTTGCCCGGGCCCCTGGGCGAAGGTGGTGCTGGAGGCGGACTTCTCGGTCACGGCGGGCCGGCAGTTCGACCGCACGGCGCAGATCGCCGTCGGGCACGTCAACGTCTACTTCGGCACGACCCCCGAGCCGTCCCGGACCGTCGCTCCGACCTGGCACGTGGAGCGCGACCTCACCGACTACAGCCCGCTGTTCCGCACCGCGCAGGCCGGCGAGGCGAACATCGGCAACCTGGTCAATTCCACTTTCACGGGCGTCATCAGCGGCAGCGCCCGGCTGCTGTTCTATCCCTCCTCCCACTCCGAGCCGGCGCCGCGGACGGCCGACGTGGTGCTGCCCATGGCCACCGCTCCGGGGGGCGCGGTCCTGCTCCAGACGACCGCGGACGTTCTCGCTCCCACGTTCTCGCTGCCGGCCAACGTCGAAAGCGCCTATCTCGACGTGATCACGCAGAGCCAGTCGAGCGACGAGTTCTGGTACACGTGCGTCCCGGACGACGTGGCGAACGAGCTCTTCAGTTGCGGCGGCACCGCCTTCCGCGAAGCCGAGGTCACGATCGACGGGCAGCCGGCCGGCCTCGCGCCGGTCTATCCGTGGATCTTCACCGGCGGCATCGATCCGCTCCTGTGGCGGCCCATCCCCGGCGTGCAGACGCTGAATTTCCCGCCCTACCGCGTCGACCTCACGCCGTTCGCGGGCGTGCTCAGCAACGGCCAGCCCCATCAGGTGGGCTTGAGCGTCTTCAACTCCAACCATTACTTCCAGGTGACGGGCACTCTCCTGCTCTACCTCGACGCGGGCTCGAGCCACGTGACGGGCGGCGTGACGCAGAACACGCTCGGCTCCGGCCCGCATCCGTCGGTAGAGGAGAATCTCACGACGGCGACGGACGGCACGATCACCGGCACGGTGAATACCGCGGCGCAGCGGAGCTTCACGCTCGCGGGATACGTCAACACGTCGCATGGCAAGGTGGAGACCACGATCCGGCAGCACGTGGAGTTCTCAAACGATCAGCAGTTCGTCAACTCGGCGACGCAGTTCGTCCAGAACATCACGCAGACCACGCAGGTCCATTCCGAGACGGACACCAAGCAGCCGGGCTCGGTCTCCCACTCGGAGACGCAGCTCTCCTATCCGCTGAGCCTCGACATCAACTTCGTCGTCAACCCCGACGGCTCGTTCGCGCAGACGACGACGAGCGATCAGGCTTTTGCAAGCCAGGAAGCCCGCGGCGGCAACGCCGGGGACGATCACAACGGCGCCAGCAAGGTGTTCAACAACGTGACCTCCACGGACACGCTGCTCTTCGACGCCGCGGGAAACTTGACGGGATTCCAGGGCCGGAAGAGCTCTCAGACCTATTCCTCGCAGAGCCCCGGCGGGGTCTGTTACAACCGGACGATCACCGCGGAAAACGGGGTGCTGACGGCCGTCACCGATCAGAACGGCTGCGGCGGCCACGGCGACCGCTGAGCCCTCACCAACCCCGCCCTCCTCTCCAAGGAAGAGAGGAGGGCGGGGAGGATCTCATCCACGGGCTTTCCAGGCGGCGCGGCTCTGGGATAAGCTGGCAGGCGACCGTACCCGAGGAAGCTGATGAAGTCACTCCGCATGCTGGCCTGTCTCCTCGGTCTCTGCGGCGGGGCGCTGGCCGCGCCCGTCGCGGCCGAAGACCTCAAGGAGCTCAACCACCGGGCCCGCGGCTCGGTCGTCCTGCTGAAGAACCTCGACGCCGCGGGCGGCGAGGTGGCGGAGGGCACGGGCTTCGTCATCCGCGGCGGCTACATCCTCACCAATCATCACGTGGTGAATGGCGCCGCGCGCATGCAGGCGGTGCTGGCGGACAAGAGCGTCCTGGAGCTGCGGGGCATCCTCGCCCACGACGTCGACCACGACCTCGCCATCCTCAAGGCTCCTGCCAACCATCTGCGGCCGCTCGCCCTGGTGGGCGCCGATCCGGTCGAGCCCGGCGAGCGGGTGGTGGTGCTCGGCAATCCCCTGGGTTTCGCGAGCACCCTGTCGGACGGCATCGTCTCGGCGTACCGCGAGAACGGCATCGACGAGGACCCGGACTTCATCAAGGGGCCGCTGCTCCAGATCACCGCGCCCATCTCGGAGGGCTCGAGCGGCTCGCCGGTGATGAACCTCAACGGCGAGGTGGTGGGTGTCGCCGTGGCTTTCTATGAAGGCGGACAGAGCCTCAACTTCGCGGTGCCCGCGAGCAGCGTGCGCAAGCTCCTGGCGCGGGTGAACCCCAAGCGGCTGGAGCAGAAATTCGGGCCGGCGACCGGTTTCGCGAGCAACTCGGAGACGCTCCGCAACCTGGGGATCTCCGGGCTGATCTTCGCCGGTATCTTCGTTGCTTTCCGTCTGATGCGAAATTGAATCGGGAGGCGCGGCCGTGAGCCAGGCGCCCCGCTGGCGTGGGACGCCCCGGCTCTGGCCACAAGGTCGAGCGCGACGACGGCGCCGTCCCTACTAGGACGACGAACGAGGCGACCCGAAATCGACACGGCAAACGAAAGATCTTCCGGCGTCCTCCGGCGCTCATTGCCGCAGCGGGAGGAGTGGGCGCAACCGGGGCTCGCGCAGGTAGAGTCCCAGCCAGAGCAGCACGCCGAAAACGACCGGGGCGATGAAGCTTGGATCGCCGATGCGCACGTTGGTGGCGGTGGCGCCGCCGAGGTAGCCGGCCAGCAGGATCGCGCCCAAGACGGCGGTGCGCGGGATGAGGTAGATGATCGTGCAGACGGTCTTGAGGATGCCGATGCCGACAATCATGCTCTCGGGATATCCGAACTGAGTGAACGCCTTCACGACGGAATCCGGCTTCATCACAGTCATGACGCCGCTGAAGAGCAGCCCCAGCGCCGGTAGGGCGCTGATGACGTATCCAGTCCAGAGCATCTTCTTCGAAACGGGAGCGGTCGGGGTATCGGTCGCAGCCAGCATGGGGCTCTCCTTTCGTGCCTATGCACTGATGAGATGGTGGATGTTGCCGTCCGGGTCCTTGAACCAGGCGAGCTTGAGGTCACCGACTCGGTGGACGTCCCCGTCGCGAGTGACCTGCGGCAGGTCGTCGTAACGCTCAAAGGATACACCCTTCGCCTGGAGGGACTGCAAGATGTCGTCGAAGTGGGCACCGACGCTCCAGGTGACGGCCATGGCCCGGTTCGTCCCTGCGGATTGCGACGCATAGACCAGGAGCGAGGAGCCGCCGGTCCTGTACGTGACGACGCCATGGCCCTCTTCGGCGTGGACCGGCGCCAGGCCGAGCTTGTCTTCATAAAACCGTCTCGCCGCTTCAAGGTCTTTCACCGCGACGGTCGCGGTCGCATCTCTGTCTCCCAACATTCCGTCTCCTTTCGTGGTGCGCTACGGCCGCGGCACGTACCGCCCCGGCTCCACGCGCTCGGTTTCGATGAGGTCGGGATCATACGGCTGGCCGAGGTTGAACCAGCGGGCGGCGAGCCAGGCGAGGGTCAGCGTCGGGACGGGTCCCATGAAGGGGAGGATCGCTTCGACGGTCGCCACCCGGCGCAGGGATTCGAGGTTCGCCCGCCGCAGCAGGAACCAGATGATGGGGCTGGAGAGGGAGTCGAGCGCCAGGTCCAGCAGGTCGAGCCCCACGACCAGCGACAGCGGCACGGCGCGGACCGTGGTGAAGAAGTCGGGGTTCGGCGGCAGGCGGATGCGGCGCAGACGGCGGAACGCCACCACCAGGATGAGCACGGAGAGGACGAGGGCGATCAGCGCGATCACGCCCAGCACTTCCAGGATCGTCTTCCAGTCCATTCCGGGCCCCTCCTTCCCGGTGCATCATAGCGGGGCGGCCCCGATCCTGCATGTTGCCGGGGGTGAGGAGAGGGGACTCGGGATGTCCAGGGTGCACCGAAAGCTTTCCGCGGCGCTGGTCCTGGCCGGCTGGCTGGCCGCTCCACTGGCGGTGGAGCCCGCGGCTCCCGTGGCCCAGTCGTGGAAGAAGCTCGCGGACCGCGAGACGCGCTACCTGGAGATGGAGTTGGCCCAGATCCGCAAGCTCCAGAGCCATTTCAAATGGATCGGCCGCCAGCCCCTGGCCGTGGGCGCGCTGGCTGCCGCGGCCCTCGCCGATCGATCCGATCAGCAGGGACGGCCGGACGCGCCGCAGCTCCGGGAGGAGGCGGCGCGCTGGGTGGCCGGCGTGCTCGACTCCTGCACCAAGTGGTACAACAACGAGTGCGGACGCTCCCAGCTTCCTCTGGAGAGGCTGGTCCTTCAGTACCCGCAGGCCCTGCCGCCGGAGCTGCTCGCCCGGCTGCGCCAGGCCGTGTCCGACGCGGCGCCGCCGCCCGGCGCGGGGCAGGTCCAGAACCCCTGGTCCTTCGCCGACACCGAGAACCAGCGCATGGTCACCCTGGCCCGCAGCCTGGTGGCGCAAGTGGTGGCCGGCACGCCCGACTCGCCGGCCGCGAAGGGCTGGGGGGCCTTCGCCGAGGCGTTCCTGCGCGCTCACGACCGCGACGGCTGGTATGAGGCGGAGAGCCCGGGCTATCTGGCCCTGTCGCTGACCGGCCTGCTGCAACTCGCCGATCACGCGCCCCAGGCGACGGTGCGCGACCTCGCCCGGCGCCAGCTCGACCTGCTCTTCGCCACCTGGGCGCAGAGCCAGGTGGGCGGCTTCCCCGCCGGGCCGAAGAGCCGCACCAACAGCGCCTGGGCCCTCACCCCCCGCAGCACGCCCTGGGCGGCCTGGGCCTGGCTGGCGGCCGGCATCGGCAACCCCGACGACATCAACTTCATGGATCGCCCGGAGCTGCCCGTCAGCCGCTACGCGCTCCCCGCAGGCGTCGTCCGCCTGTTGACCGAGCGGCGCCGGCAGCCGCCCTACGAGATCCTGGAGCGGCGGCGGATCGAGCCGCTCAAGCGCAAGAGCGTCGACGCCGCGCTCTACGCCTGGGCCACGCCCGACTACGTGCTGGGCGCCGCGCAGACGGTGGGCAACCTGGCGTTGCGGGTCTCCGGCGGCCAGGAGATCGTGGCCACCCTCTACGCCGAGAGCCCCGAGTTCGCGCCGCTCTACCTCTGGAGCCGCACCCGGATGCCCGAGAACGACGAGGCGAGCGAGCTCAACACCCTCGATCAGGCGGTGGCCAGCCGCAACCTGGTGGTCGCCCGGCTCGACACGCCGGGCGAGGGGGTGGGGCACGCCTACCTGGCGCCGCCGTGGTCGAAGCCGGAGGCGGTCGGAGACGACGTCGTGGTCGCGCGCTGCGGCGACACCTACGTGGCCCTGGCGACCGCCGGCGGCTGGGAGGTGGCCGCGGCGCCGGCGCGCTTCCCGGACTACTACGGCCCCGCCGACAAGCCGCGCCGGGGCGTCGCCGGCTCCTGGGTGGCGGTGCCGAAGCGCCAGCCGGCGAGCGTCGGGATGCAGGTGGGCCGGCGAGCGGAGGACGGCGACTTCGCGGCCTGGAAGCAGAAGGCGGCGGCGGCGCGGCTGACGCTGGGAGAGAACGGGGAGATCCGCTTCGCGGCCGGCGGCGGCCGGCTCGATTTCCTCCCCGGCCACCAAGCCAATGTCAGCAATAGCGGCCATAGCGCCGGCAAGGCGCTGGAGCCGGCAGCCTATCCGCGCCTCTCGGCGCCGTTCCTCAGCAGCCCGGCCCCGGGCCGCTGGTCGTTCTCGTTCGGCGAGACCCACCTGCGCTTCGAGCCTTTGGAGGTACCCCGGCCCGCTCCGTGATTCCACTCGCAAGGAGGAACTTCCATGAATCCCAAATCCGGATTTGGTCTGATCAAAGACAGCTTCAAGGAATGGCAGGACGACGACTCGCTGCAGCTCGGGGCGGCGCTGTCCTACTATGCGATCTTCTCCCTCGCTCCCATGCTCCTGATCGTGATCGCCGTCGCCGGTCTGATCTACGGTCGCGACGCGGTCCAGGGGCAGCTCGTGGGCGAGCTCGGCGGGCTGGTGGGGCCGCAGGGGGGCCAGGCCATCCAGTCCATGATCGCCAGCGCCGGCAAGCACGGCTCGGGCGTGCTGGCGACGGTGGTCGGCGTGGTGACGATCCTGTTCGGTGCCACCGGCGTCTTCGTGCAGCTCCAAGACTCCCTCAACAAGATCTGGGACGTGGAGGCCAAGCCGGGCCTGGGGCTGCGCAGCTTCATCATGACCCGCGTCGTCTCCTTCGGCATGATCCTGGGGATCGGTTTCCTGCTGCTCATTTCGCTCGTCGTCTCAGCGGCGGTGTCGGCGGTGGGAGCCTGGGCCACGGGTCTGCTGCCAGGCGCGAAAATCCTGATCGAAGTGCTCACCTTCCTCGTCTCCTTCGGCGTCGTGACGCTGCTCTTCGCCATGCTCTTCAAGTTCCTGCCGGACGTGAAGCTCGTCTGGCGGGACGTGTGGATCGGCGCGGTGGCGACGGCCCTGCTGTTCACCGTCGGCAAGTTCCTGATCGGTCTCTACCTGGGGCGCGCCAGCGTGATCTCCAGCTACGGCGCGGCGGGCTCGGTGGTGGTCCTCCTGCTCTGGATCTATTACTCGTCGCAGATCCTCTTCTTCGGCGCCGAATTCACCAAGGTCTACGCCAGCCGCCACGGCTCGCACGTCACGCCCGAGGAGCACGCGGTGCCGGTGGTGCAGGAGAAGCGGGAGGTCAGCAAGCCCGGCGAATGGCCGCCGAATCGTCAGAAAGAGGGGGGAGACAAACAAAAGGGGGCGCCGGAGCGCCCCCAGGACAGCCGCAAGCGGACCGGCTCCTAGAACTTGATCCGCAGGCCGAGCTGCGCCAGGCGCTGCTCGCCCTGCAGCGGGCTGCCGGCGAAGGCCGTGGGGTGAGCGCCGATCGGCTGGCCGTTGCGCGGGTCCTTGTCGTTGTTGGGGTTGTTGAAGAAGTCGAGGGTGTAGGCGGCCGGGTTCGTCCGGTTGAACAGGTTGAACACCTCGCCGATCAGCTCGAGGCCGACGGGGCCGAGGTTGAAGTCCTTCGACAGCCGCAGGTCGAATTGCGAGAACGACGCGCCGCGCGCGGTGTTGACGCCGGAGACGCCCGGCGGCAGGTCGAGCTTGAAGCCGTCGCCGTTGAGGTCGGCCGCCGAGTGGATGGTGTAGGGCAGGCCGGACCGGTAACGGAACATGCCGGCGGCGTTGATCCCCCACGGTCCCTGGTAGACGGCGCTCAGCGTGATCCGGTGCCGCGCGTCGGTGTCCAGAGGGCCGGTGCAGGCGCCGCACAGGGGATCGAGCGGGTTGACCGAGACGTCGCGGGCGCTGCGCAGGTCGGGCTGGTGGCCGACGTCGGTGAGGCGGAACTCGTCAGCGCCGGCCAGTACGTTGCCGGTCGCCTTCGAGTAGGTGTAGAAGCCCAGGATCTCCAGCTTCTGGGTGGCGCGGGCGCGGAAGCTGAAGTTGCCGCCCTTGTAATCCGCGAAGCCGCCGCCGTACCACAGCCGGAAGTTGCCGAAGTCGGGGAACCGCCGCGCTCCGGTGGCGGGATCGATGGGATTGGCGCGGAAACGGAAGGGGATGTCGCGGTAGGCGATGTTGACGCCCTCGATGTTGAGCCCCAACCAGGAGGTCGCCTGCCAGGAGTAGCCGAGGGACGCCTGTCGCGAGTAGGGGGTGGCGAGAGTCGGCGAGGCGAGCTCGTTGGGCGGCGGGATGGCCGCGCCGGGGAGCCCGTTCGCCGGCAGCGGCTGGCCCACCCGGTAAAGGCTGCCGTCCGAATTGAGGATGCCGGGGTCGCCCTTCTTGGCCTGTACGTTGTAGACCACGCCGTAGTTGGACTGCACGGCGCTGGCCGGGAACAGGATGGTGGCGTTGGTGTAGGGGAAGTCGTAGTAGATGCCCCAGCCGCCGCGCACCAGATGGCGGCCGTCGCCCTTGGCGTCGTAGGTGAAGCCGACGCGCGGCGCCCAGTTGTTCTTGTCGTTTTTCAGCACGCCGCCGCGGCCGCCCTGGAAATCCTTGAGGTAGAACTCGTTGTACTTCGTCTGGGTCGAGAGCTGCTGCCAGATCGGGTTGCTGCGCTGGTCGAGGTCGAAGCCGGTCCAGTAGTCGTAGCGCAGGCCGACGTTGATCGTCAGCCGGTCGCTGGCGAGAAGGTCGTCCTGGAAATAGCCGCTGTACTGGTTGACCGGGGTCTTGTCGCCGAAGAAGCCGCCGAAGAAAGTGATGTCGGTGATCGGCGCGTTGACGTTGTCGGCCGCGAACGAGAACTGGCCGCTGGTGCCGGTGGTGAAGTCGCCGCCGAGCGTCGGCTCGTGGATGTAGTTGATGCCGGCCTTGAAGTTGTTGGTGCGACCGAACAGGTTGTGGCTGAAGCTGTAGTCGTCCTTGTACTGATACTTCGTCTGGTTCGTGCTCTGCGGCGTGTTGACGTTCTGGCCGCTGTGCGCGCCCGACGGGAAGTAGAGATAGGGCGCGGTGGAGTCCGCCGTGATGGTGTTGTTGAACTTCGTATACTGGAAGACGAGCTCGTTGAGGCTGTCGGCGCCGAGCTGGACGCTGTGGCCGGCCAGGAGAGAGCTGTACTTGTTGGTGACGGTGCCCAGGGAGTCAGGGGCGGACAGCGCGCTGGCGCCGTACTTGTCCGTGTTCTTCTGGTAACCGTAGCGCACCTGGAGGAACTGCTTCGGCGAGAGGTTGGCGCTCACCTTGGCCGTGATCAGATCGTCGTTGAAAGGGATCGGAACCGACGTGCCCTGAAGGTCGGGGAAGACCGGGGGCTTGCCGGCGCCCGGCACCGTATCGATGGTGTACGAGGTCTTGCGATCGGTCTTCTCATAGGTGGCGAAGAAGTGGACCTTGTCCTTGACGATGGGACCGCCGAGGGAGAAGCCGTACTGCTCGCGCTTGTAGGGCTGCTTGTCGATGCCGGCCTGTTTCTCGGCCTCCGTCTGGGAGTTGAGCTGCTTGTCGCGGAAGAAGCCCCAGCCGCTGCCGGAGAAATTGTTGGTGCCGGACTTGGTGACGACGGTCAGCACGCCGCCCGTGGAGCGGCCGTACTCGGCCTTGTACTGCTGCGTCTGGATGTTGAACTCCTGGACGCTCTCCAGGTTGAAGTTCTGCAGCGCGCCGCCGATGGTGTCGTCCATGTTGTCGCCGCCGTCGACCAGGTAGTTGACGTTGCGGCCGATGCCGCCGTTGAGCGCCACGGTGAGCTGTCCGGGCTTGGTCGGGTCGGAGTTGTAGGACAGGCTCGTGCCCGGCGCCAGGATGGCCAGGTTGGCGAACTGGCGGCCGTTGAGCGGCAGGTTCTCGAGCTGCTTCTCGCTGACCACGGCGCCGATGGTGGGCGTGGTCTGCACGAGCGGCGCCTCGTCCACCACGGTGATCGACTCCTCCACCGTGGAGGGGCTCATGTCGACCGTCAGCTCGCGGTCGGTGGCGACGTTGAGCCGCACCTCCTGCACGGTGACGGTGGCGAAGCCGTTGAGCTCCGCCACCACGGTGTAGATACCGACCGGGACCGACGGCAGGCGGAAGGTGCCGTCGCTCTCGGTGACGGTGCTGCGGATGAGGCCGGTGTCCTTCTGTGTGGCGGTGATGGTGGCGCCCGGGAGCGGCTTGCCGCTCTTGTCCTGCACCTTGCCGACCAGGTTGGCGCCCCCGGACTGGGCCTGGGCCGCCGGCAGCAGCAACAGTGCGGCCATCAAGGCCAGCACGGTCGCAAGGGCGAATTTCGCCCTGAGATTCCCTCGGTTCATGACTCGTCTCCTTCTCTTGGATCGTATGCCATCGAAATCCATTCGCTCCTGGAACGGAACCATACGAAAAACTGCCAGCACGGCTGTGAAGCCCTCGATCACCTCCTCCCGGCCGGCGCTCCCCCCGCCACCCGGCTGGTGAGCCGGGCGAGGAGCTGCTGCGCGGCGCGACGCTGTTCCGCGAACCTCGGGTCTCCAGCCGTGGCAGCCAGGAAGTCCCGGTACGCGCTCGCCCCCGCGGCAGGATCGCCGGCGAGGTCGAGCGCGATGGCGCGGTTGAGCCGGACCTCATGGTAACCCGGAGCGAGGGCGAGAGCGCGCTCGAAATAAGGAAGTGCCGCTCGCGGCTGATCGCGCTCCACCTCCAGGGTGCCGAGGCCGTTGAGTGGCTCGGCGTAACGCGGGGCGAGGGCGGCCGAGCGCTGGTAGGCGTGCTCGGCGTCGTCGAGCCGGCCCATCGCCTTGAGCACGTTGCCGAGGTTGTTCAGGGCGTGGGCGTTGCGCGGATCGAGCCGGGCGGCCGTCTCGAACTCCTGCCGCGCCGGCTCGAGCTTCCCCTCCCCCATCTCCACGATGCCGAGGGTATTGTGCGCCTCGGGCCGGCTCGCATCGAGCTTCAGCGCCCGCTCGATGGCGCCGCGCGCCTCCGGCAGCCGGCCCGCCTCCTGGAGGGCCGCGGCCAGGTTGTACCAGGCCTCCGGGTCCGCCGGCGCCGCCGCTGCGGCCTGCCGATAGAGCGGCACCGCCCGGGCGAAATCCCCCTGGCTGCGCCACGCCTCGGCCAGCTTGCCACGGAAGACGGGGTTCCCTGGATCGGCCGCCACCAGGGCTTCGAGGTCGCCGAGGGCGGCCTTGACGTCGCCGTCCTGAAGGTGCGTGTTCGCCCGCTCGAAACGCTGGAAGAGGTCGACCATGGTCTTCGGATCGATTCCCGCCGGGGCTCCGGGTTTTGCCGGCGCCGGCCGCGGCGCCGCGCCGGCGACGTAGCCGAGGCTCGCCAGGCGGGCGCGGGTCTCGGCATCCGCGGCGGCCGGGCGTGGGGCCGCCACCGCGCCGGCTTCGATCTCGGCCAGCCGCGCCGCGAAGCCCTTCGCGGCCGGCTCGCGATCCAGAAGATTGGCCGTCTCCTTCGGGTCCTTCCCGAGGTCGTAGAGCTCGGGCTTCGGCGCCGCGATGTACTTGAGGTCGCGGCGGCGCAGGGCGGCGAGCGGGCTCCAGCCGAAGATGGCCGGGTACTGGCTCTCGGCGTAGACCTCCCCGGCCGCCGGCTCGCGGCCGGCGAGGAGGTCCGGTGCCAGGTCGCGGCCGTCGCGCGGCCGCACGCCCGGTCCGGCGAAGGCCCTGCCGAGCAGGCCGGCCAGGGTGGGGGCGAGGTCCACCAGGCTCACCGGCGTCCGCACCACCCGCGACGTGAGCCTGCCCGGCGCCCGCAGGAGCAGCGGCACGTGGAGCGTCGGCTCGTAGAGGAGCAGGCCGTGGGTCAGCTCGCCGTGCTCGCCCAGCGACTCGCCGTGGTCGGCCGCCACCGCCACCACCGTGCGGCCGGCGATGCCCCGATGGTCGAGCTCCGCGAGCAGGCGGCCCACCTGCTCGTCGACCTCCGAGATCTCGCCGTCGTAGGGGCGGCCGGGGTGGCGCAAACTCCAGGCCGGCGGCGGCGTATAAGGAGCGTGGGCGTCGTAGAGGTGCACCCAGAGGAAGAACGGGCGGTCGTCCCGGCGATCCCGGCGATCCCGGCGATCGTCCCCATTCTTGAGCCAGGCCAGGGCGCGGTCCACCACCTCGCGTCCCGGCCGCTCCGACTCCAGGGAGACGCCGGCCCTGGGATCGCGCGGGATCTCGTCGTCGTACACCTCGAAGCCCTGTCCCAGGCCGAACCGCCGGTCCAGCACGAAGGCGCCGACGAAGGCGCCGGTGCGGTAGCCGCTCCCCGCGAGCAGGGTGGCCAGCGTCGCCGTCCCCGCCGGCAGCGCGCCCGCACCGTTGTTGCGCAGGCCGTGGTGGAGCGGCAGCAGCCCCGAGAGCACGGTGGCGTGGGACGGCAGGGTCAGCGGCACGCTGGAGGAGGCGGCCTCGAAGCGGATCCCCTCCGTGGCCAGCCGGTCCAGCCAGGGCGTCACCGCCGCGCGATAGCCGTAGCAGCCCAGATGGTCGGCGCGCACGGTGTCCACGGTCACCAGCAGGAGGTTGGGATTACGGGACGCGTTGCTCGGAACGTGCGAGCAACCCCAGCCGAGCGGCAGGGTGAGCAACAGGACCAGCGCCAGGGAGCGCGCGCGGCGGAGCTTCGACTTTGTCCTAAGCAATCAAGTAACTGCCTTCTGAGCGTTCTGGGCGCAAGGATAGCGGAATCCGGGCCGCACCGTCGAGGGCCTGCGGGCAATCGACCCAATGCGATAGGATCACCCTCAAGCCCACAGCGGAGGAGACCATGACCAACGGCTACGAAGAGGCCAAGGCACAACGAAACGTCCTCGAGAAGCTCGGCGAGAAGATCCCCGGCTACCGGGGCTTCCAGGACCGCGAGCTGCGGCGCGACGTCGACCGCCAACTGCGCGAGCATCTGGCGTCGGAGGTGGGACATCTGAAGTCGGCCCTGCGCGACCGCGCCCGCAGCTATACGGACGCCGGCAAGATCGGCGCCCTCAACGGTTTCGATCGCCTCGACCGGCAGCTCGACGGGCTGTCGCAGGCGATCCGCTTCAGCGACTACGGCGCCACCGGGCTGTTCGATCCGGTGAAGATCGGCGAGCCGGAGCTGCAACGGCTGTACGAGTTCGACCTCTCGGTGGTGAACGACCTGGCGCAGCTCGAGGCCGAGATCGCCGCGGTGCCGGCGCCGGGCGGCGACGACCCCGGACCCGCGCTCGACAAGCTGCAGCAGGCGGTGCGCGCGCTCGACGACACCTGGAAGCAGCGCAAGCAGGTCATCGGCAACGCCGTGCACGGCGGACAGAGCGCTTGACGGTACTTAGGAGATCCCAACCATGGACGTGATCCAATATCAGGACCCGACCGGGAACACCATGGTGGCGCGCTGGCCCAGCCAGGGCACGGCGGCCATCCGTCTCGGCAGCCAGCTCATCGTCGAGGAGAGCCAGCAGGCGGTGTTCGTCCGCGACGGCAAGGCCCTCGACACCTTCCTCCCGGGCCGCCACACGCTG
Organism: Thermoanaerobaculia bacterium; assembly: GCA_036264085.1. Lineage (GTDB taxonomy): Bacteria > Acidobacteriota > Thermoanaerobaculia > Multivoradales > UBA5704 > DATARR01. The sequence continues at coordinate 98,528 of DATARR010000151.1, forward strand.
GCGACGCAGAACGTGCCGATCCTCGCCAGCCTCTTCGGCATCCCCTTCGGCGGCACCTCGCCGTTCCAGGCTGCCGTGTACTTCGTCTCCACCAAGACCTTCCTCGACCTCAAGTGGGGAACCAAGGAGCCGGTGATCTTCCGCGACAAGGAACTGGCGATGGTGCGCCTGCGCGCCTTCGGCAAGTTCGCCGTGCGGGTGACCAACGCCCAGGTGTTCGTCAACTCCGTGGTCGGCACCCGCGGCATCTACAGCAGCGACGGGGTCCAGGACTACTTCCGCGACGTCATCGTCGCGCGGCTGACCGACGTGCTGGGCGAGAACCTGACCTCGGTCTTCGACCTGCCGAAGCTCTATGACGAGCTCGCCATGGGGCTCAAGGCCCGGGTGGCGGACGACTTCAACAAATACGGCATCGAGCTGGTGGACCTCTATCTCGGCGCCATCACGCCGCCCGAAGAGGTGCAGAAGCTCATCGACGAGCGCAGCGGCATGGGCGCCATCGGCGACATGAACGCCTACATGAAGTTCAAGACCGCCCGTGCCATCGGCGACGCCGCCGCGCAGCCGGGCGGCGGCGCGGGCGGCACCGTGGGCGCCGGCCTCGGGGTCGGCATGGGCGCCGGCCTCGGCGCCATGCTCCCCGGCATGATGCGCGACGCCATGGCCCAGCCCGCTCCGGCGGCCCCGGCGCCTGCCGCCGCTCCCGTCGCGCCGGCGCCTGCGGCGAGCCCGACAGCCGAGAAGCTCCGCCAGTTGAAGGGCCTGCTCGACGAGGGGCTGATCAGCCAGGACGAGTTAAACGCCAAGCGGCAGAAGCTGCTGGACGAGATGTAGTCCCTCATCGCCCCTGCCCTCTTCTCCCTTCTCCCGACGCCTCTCCCGGGAGAAGAGGGAGAGGTTCGTGAAGGGGAGGCTGGGCTGGGCCGGAAAACCTGGGACAGGGCGATACAGGCTGTTGGGCGTGTCGAGTTTGGCAAACGCAGGCGGATCAAGTAGGATTCCTTTTGGCGAGGTCCGAATTCTCTCGGCATTACGCCGCGATACCGACAATGAAGAACAAGTGCCATGCCCACTAAGCTGCAGGTTCCAGAACGACACGCCGGCGCCTTGGCCGAGTTCGTTCGACTTCCTCCCGAAACTCTCTCCCTATTCCTCAGGCTGCTGCGCGAGGAGCAGCCAACCCTCGACATCGGTGACTTGATCTCCACCGTCGCCGCGCAGACCTCTCTCGACCGGGGTCAAGTCAGCGACATTTTCCAAATGCTGAGCAGCCTCTATGCGACCCGAGAAAACTTGGGAATGGACGTCGGCGAATTCGTCGCAGAGGTGCGCACAGCCATAGAAGAGAGCGGAAAGGTCGAGCCTCAACCAGCAGACTGGAAATCCTTGGAGGAGGCGTTTCGGCATGCGCTGGCTGCCGACACCGCGCTCTCGATTTCAGCCAAGGCGGTTGGGGTTCTTACGGACCACCCACACGTCTACTGGTATTCCAGGATACTTACCGATCTCCGGCCGGTGTTCAGGACCGACCTGGGAGAGCGTCCACCTGCGATGGTCGTGGTTCATAACCTCAAAATAGCATACCGTACGGCGAGTGAATATCGTGAGTTCTTCGTGGCCTTGGATACCTTGGACGTTCAGGCGCTGCGGGACATTCTTGATCGAGCGCTTGAAAAAGAGAAATCGTTGCGTACGATGGCAGAAAAGAGCAATCTCTGCCTTCTTGAGGTGAAATCATGAAAAACGCTGCACGCTCGCTCGAACGCGATGAGGTTGAAGGGTCTTTCGTGCCATTGCGCTATGGCGAGGCAGCGAGCTATCGATTATCCCAATGGCTTCAGGCTTTGCCTGCCAACGAGTGGATTGCGAAAAAGTCGCGCAACGTCTGGCCATTTACAAAGCTGTTCACTGCCATTAACGAATCACGAGAGCTCCTTACCCTTACCGAGGACTGGGATGAAGCGGGGAGCCCCGCGATTGAACCGAAGACTTGGGAGCGCGCCACGGATTGGGTGAAACGATATGCCGAGCTATTATGGGATCGACGCGGAATCGTCCTGCCAGCGCCAAGGATTCTGCCTGGCCCGGATGGCAGTATCGACATCCACTGGAAAACTCCACGACGCGAATTGCTGCTCAATATTCCGGCGAATCCTGAGGAGCCGGCAAGCTATTATGGCGATGACTTCGGCTCCGATAAGAAAAAGGGCATTTTGGAAACCGGAGCCTTGGACATGGGCTTGGTCTCGTGGCTAACGGCGACCTGACAGTCGAGTGGCCGCAGGAAGAAATCCCGGATTCTGATGATCTTTACCTTCGGGTACATCGAAACCATGTACGGGAAGGAGATCTGGATTTCGCCGCCTTTCGCGACCAGGCACCGCCACCGGGAATGGACGAAAGAAAGGGGATGTCGACGCATTGGTCCAAGTACGCTGATCCAGAATGGATCATTCAACACAAAGCGCGTTCGCCCCAGGACACCGGTATCGTGAAGCTCAACGCCGGGACAGTGCGAAACATCCCTCGGCTGTGGGTCGAGCATACGCCACGTCCGGACGATCGCTCGCATACTGACGTCTTTGGACCCAAGGACACAGAATCCAGGCTCCTCTTGAGGCGCGCGAGTCAATGGGTAGTCCGAGTTGCAGCAAAACCGTAGGGGCCGGTCCGGCACGTGAAGCAGCGCCTCCGTGAAAGACACGCTTACTCGGGAGTGAGCGAACGGCACTGCGCGGACCTAGGGAGCATGGCGAGGACGCCGCGCTACGGGACATAGACCCGCCCCGTCGGTTACAATAGCCTCCTCCTCAGTTCCGGAGCCGGAGGTGTCTGCTTGAACGCGCGGGAGCCGGGGTCCATCCTCGACGGCAAGTACGAGATCGTCCAGCGCCTCGGCAGCGGCGGCATGGGGGAGGTCTACCTCGTGCGGCACGTCCACCTGCAGGAGCTGCGGGTGGTCAAGATCCTGCGCCAGGACCTGGCGGCCGATCCCTCGGCGCAGAAGCGCTTCATGCGCGAGGCCCGCCTCGCCACCCAGGTCAAGCACCCCAACGTCGCCATCCTCTACGACTTCGCCACGCTCCCCGACGGCAGCTTCTACATGGTCTGGGAGCACATCCAGGGGCAGGACGTGGGCGATCGCCTCCGGCGCGTGGGGCCGTTCCCGGTGCCGGCGGCCGTGCAGCTCGGCATCCAGGCCCTCTCCGGTCTCGAGGCCGTCCATGCCACCGGCGTCATCCATCGCGACCTGTCGCCCGACAATCTGATGATCACCGAGGACAAGACCGGAAACCTGCGGATCAAGATCATCGACCTCGGCCTCGCCCGCACCCTGGAAGTGGACGCCAATTTCGAAATCACCCAGGTGGGCATGTTCATGGGCAAGCTCCAGTACTGCTCCCCCGAGCAGGCCGGCGTGCCCAGCGGCGTCGTCCTCGACCACCGCAGCGACCTCTACTCCTTCGGCCTCGTCCTCTACGAGATGATCGCCGGGGTGCCGCCCTTCGACTCCGAGAACCAGCATGGCTTCATCTTCAAGCGGCTGTCGGAGGACCCTCTGCCGCTGCGCGGCCGCAACCCTCACGTCGACGTGCCGGTGGAGCTCGACCGCGTGGTGCGGCGGGCCCTGGAGCGCGACCGCGAGCAGCGGTACCCCGACGCCCGCGGCTTCATCGCCGCCCTCGAACGGGTGGCGAAGGGGATGCACGCGGCGGAGACGCGGGAGATCCCCCTCTCGGTCGTCGCCCAGGCCGACGCCGCTGCGGCCCCTCCCCAGGCTGCCGCGCCACCTCGCCAGCGCAGCTCGAGCGAGCTGTCGCGGGCCGAGAGGATCGACCTGCTGGCCCAGATCGAGCGGGCGTCCAAGCGCGTCCAGGAGAACACGGTCGACCTCTCCCGCGCCGAGGCCGCCGTCACCGCCGGCCGGCTCGACGAGGCGCAGCGCCTGATCGCCGGGATCGCGGCCGCCAATCCCCGCGCCCTGGGTCTCGACCGGCTCAAGGAGCGGCTGGTCCAGGCGCGCCAGCGCGAGGAGCAATCGCGCCAGCAGCGGGAGGAGCAGGCGCGGCATCGCGAGGAGCAGACGCGCCGCGCCGCCGAGACCGAGCAGGTGCTCGGCAATTATCTCCAGCGCAAGCAGCTCCCCCTGGCCCGTCTGGCCCTGGAGACGCTGCTGGAGATCCAGCCCGACCACCCGCGGCGGGCGGACTTCGAGAGCTGGCTCCAGGTGCTGGCCGAGGAGGCGGAGCGGGGCCAGCGGGCCGAGGCCGCCCTCGCCAACGGCCGCGCCGCCCTCGCCAACGGCGACCTCAACGCCGCCCGGCGCGAGCTCGAGACGGTGGCCCGCAACGATCCCACGGGCCAGCGGGCCGAGGCCTTCAGCCACGAGCTGGAGGAGGCCGAGCGCAGCGCCCAGCGGTCGGCGGAGATCGAGCGCCGGCGCCGCCGCTTCGAGGAGCTCCTCGCCGGCCAGCGGCTGGTGGAGGCCAGGGAGGAGCTGGACGCCCTGGGGAAGCTGGACGTCTCGCGGGTGACCCTCGACTTCTACCGCGAGCAGTTGGCGGAGGCGCGGAGCGGCATCCAGGCGGAGGAACAGGCCGCGGTCTTCGAGAGCCGCTACCGCCAGGCCCTGGCCGATCACGACTGGTTCGCCGCCCGCGAGGTGGTCCAGGAGCTGGGTAAGGCCCAGCCCGCAAGCTCGCGCCCCGCGGCCATGTACTCCGAGGTCGAGCGTCTGGAGACCGTCGACCGCCGCCAGCAGTCCCTGGAGCAGGGCGTCCACCAGGTGGAGACCTTCATCCAGCAGGGCGACGCCGCCAAGGCCGAGCTGGCGCTGAAGATACTGCTGCAGATGGACCCCGAGAACCGGCACCGCAAGCGGTTGGAGAAGCAGGTGGGGACGCTGCAAAGGAAATAGTCCTGGGAGCGCCGGCATCCCTGCCGGCTACTTACTTCTGTTTTTTTAAAGAAGAAGCGGAGTAAGTGGCCGGCGGGACGCCGGCGCTCCCAGGGGGGCTTGATACACTCTGTCGATTATGACCGTCCATTCCCCCGAGACCGCAGCCGTCGCCGCTCCTGCTGAGGTCCGGGAGCGGCTGCTGCGCTATGCGTTCATGAAGCTCACCCGGGACTTCGACGCCCGGTTCGAGGCCCTGCTGCTCACCGGCCGGGTCTCCAAGTGGTACAGCGAAGTGGGCAACGAGGCCACCACCATCCCGGCCGGCCTGGCGCTGGGGCCGGGCGACGCCCTGTGCACCCTGCACCGCGACCTCGGCGCCATCCTCGCCGTCTATCTCGATCCGGCCCGCGCCTTCCCCGGTTTCGGCTTCGGCGAGCCGGACGGCCGCCGCCCCGAGCCGGGCCAGCTCCTGAACCGTCTCGCCCTCCAGCTCCTGGGCAAGGGCGACGGCTTCTCCCAGGGCGTCGAGCGCTCGTTCCACTACGGCTACCTGGCGCCGGAGCAGGGCATCCTGCACGTCGGCATGATCAGCCATCTCGGCTCCATGATCCCGGTGGCCGCCGGCTGCGCCTTCGCCTTCCGGCATTCGGGGAGCGACCGGGTGGCGATCAACTTCATCGGCGAGGGCGGCACCTCGACGGGCGACTTCCACGAGGGGCTCAACATGGCCGCCGTCTGGCGGCTGCCGCTGGTCCTGGTGATCGAGAACAACCGCTACGCCTTCTCGACGCCGGCCCACCTCCAGTACGCCGCGGCGCGCCTCTCCGACCGCGGCGCCGGCTACGGCATCGCCGCCGAGACGGTGGACGGCAACGACCCCGACGTGATGGCCGAGGCCCTGCGCCGGGCCGTCGCCCGCGCCCGCGCCGGCCACGGCCCCACCCTGATCGAGGCCATGCTGGGCCGCATGCGGGGGCACAGCGAGGGGGACGACTCGCTGAAGGTGGTGCCGCCGGACGAGCTCGCGGTCTACCGCGCCGGCGATCCCGTGCCCGCCTACGCCCGCCGGCTGGAGGAGGCGGGGATCCTGGACGCCGGCACCCGCGAGCGCCTGGAGGCGCGGATCGCGGAGATGGTGGAGACCGCCATCGCCCGCGCCATCGACGCGCCGCCGCCGGCTCCGGAGGTGGCCCTGCGTCCGGTGTTCGCCCCGGTACCGCCGGCGCACCTCGTGCCCGAAGCGCCGGCGGTCCTCCGCCGGCGCAAGCAGACCGGCGAGGTGACCTACGTGGACGCCATCAACCAGGCCCTGCTGGAGGAGATGGAGCGCGACCCGTCGGTGGTGGTGATGGGCCAGGACGTCGGCGCCTTCGAGGGCGCCTTTCGCACCACCAAGGGGCTCTACTCGCGCTGGCCCCACCGGGTGCTCGACACGCCGATCGCCGAGAGCGGCACCATCGGCATCGCCATCGGCGCCTCCCTGCTCGGCTACCGGCCGGTGGTGGAGATGCAGTTCGCCGACTTCATCTCCTGCGGCTTCAACCAGCTCGTCAACGTGGCGGCCAAGCTCTACTACCGCTGGCAGGTGCCGTGCCCCATCGTCGTGCGCCTCCCCACGGGCGGCGGCGTGGGCGCCGGTCCCTTCCACTCGCAGAACGACGAGGGGTGGTTCGCCCAGACGCCGGGACTCAAGGTCGTCTGCCCGGCCACGGCCGAGGACGCCATGGGCCTGCTCAAGGCGGCCATCCGCGATCCCAACCCGGTGCTGCTCTTCGAGCACAAGTTCCTCTACCGCCGGATCAAGAGCGTGCTGCCCGCGGGCGACGCGGTGGCGCGGCTCGGCGAGGCCCGGGTGATGCGGCCGGGCAAGCACCTGACGCTGATCGCCTACGGCGCCGCCACCTGGACGGCGCTGGACGCCGCCGAGGAGCTGGCGAAGTCGGGCGTCGAAGCGGAGGTCATCGACCTGCGGACCCTGGTGCCCTACGACGAGGAGACCGTGCTGGCCTCGGTGCGGCGGACGGGCCGGGCGCTGATCGTCCACGAAGCGCCCATCACCCTCGGCTTCGGCGCCGAGGTGGCCGCCCGCCTGGCCGACGTCGCCTTCCCCTGGCTCGACGCCCCCATCCGCCGCGTCGCCTACCCGGACCGTCCGGTGCCCTACGCCAAGAGCCTGGAGAAGGTCCTGCTGCCCGACAGGGAGAAGGTGCTGGCGGCGGCGCGGGAGCTGTTGGCATATTAGAGAGTGGCTCAGAGGTCGTCGAGGCCCCAGTCGCGCAGCACGAACATTTCGCCGTGCACCCGGCCGGAGCCCGATGCGAGCGTGAGCTTGCGCTCGCGGACATCGTCCCGGAATTTTGGATTCTTCGTCTTGTCCGCGACCGCATGCGCGATGATGATCCGCAGATCGCGCTCGGCCGCCAGAGGATGCGCCGCCTGCTCTTTCCGGATCTGCTCCCGGGCCGCGGTCCTGATCCCGCCGTTCTGCACGTGGATGTCGAAGGCCAAGGCCGTCCCCAGCTCCGTCTTCAGGCCGAAATCCTTTGCGGTCTGGAGCGCCGGCTGGAAGTAGCCCTCGTCCACGTGCCGGAGCTGGATTTCCTGCACTTCCGGAAACTCGCCGAGCGTGCGGAAGGCGGAGCGCCAGGGCTCGGCCAGCCGTGCCTTGCTCGCGCCGAGACTGATGGAATCCGCAAAAGCGATCTGCTGCTTCATCGACAGCTTGAGCACGCCCAGGAGCTGGTCGGTTTTGGTGCCGAAAGCCTGGCGCACCAGCTCCGGTTTGATTTCCAGGAGGATCTGCTTGAGCTTGCCGCCGGAGAGGGTGAAGCCGATGATTCCCCAGGTGATCCCCGCCCCGTCGAAGTTCCCCTGCGCAAGGGTGAAGCCGTGGCCTTCGAAGTGGCCCGTCAATCCCAGCGCGCGGTCGCGGACCGGCGGCACCGGCTGGCCGATGAGCTTCTGATAGGTCTCACCGTCCACCTCCCCGGTCACGCCGAGCTTGCGGTCCGCCTGGAACGCCTGGACGGCCTTCACGGTGTCCTGTCCAAAGACGCCGTCGATGCCTCGGGTGTCGAACCCGAGCTCCGTCAGCCGCAATTGCAGGCGCCGGACGATCTCACCCTGTACCCCTTTGGCGAAGAAGACTCTGACCATGCCTCATTCTAAGGCCAGACGAAACATGTTCGCCCTGCCTGCGTAGAGGAATCAGAACGCGCCGCCCCCGCGAGCGCTTCGCTGCGAGAGATGAACCTCCCAAACTCTTCATCCAGGCGCCCCTCGGGGGAGGGGCGCTCCCTCCCTCCGATCAGCCGCGAAGCAGAGCCGGCCTCCGAGCCTGCGATCCGCGGAGCAGCTTCGTCCCGACCACAGCGAGGACTCCCAGGCCCAGCACCAGCGGCGGCAGCGGATCGAAGACGCGCGGCGGCACCCGCACGACGCCACTCTCGTCCGCCAGGGCCGGCTGGTCCACATAGCGGCCGTGGCGGGGGATCTCGTCGTCGAAGTACCGGGCCAGGGCCTCCAGCTCGCTGTGGAGTTGGGTGCCGAACATGGGGATGCCATGGCCGGTCGCCGCGATGGCCGGATCGAGTCGCGCCAGCTCCTGGACGGAGTCGCGGGACGACTCCCAGTCCGGCGTGAAGTAGGCCGGCGGCCGCGACACCTCCTGCCGTCGCGTCAGCACGGAGATTAGCGATTCCTGGCGCATGGTCACGAAGGCGTCGCCGGCGATGAGGACGCGATCCTCGTCGCGGAAGAGGGAGACGTGGCCGGGCGTGTGACCCGGCGTGTGAATCCACCGCCAGCCCTCCATCCCGGGGAGGCTCCCGTCCTCGTTCAGCAAGCGGAGACGAGGCCCGAGGTCGATGGGGCTGCGTGGAAAGAAGCGCGAAGCCACCCGCGCCATGGCACCGCCGCCCACAGTGGGATCGGCCGGCGGATAGTCGGAGCGGCCCGTGAGGTACGGCGCCTCCAGCCGGTGGGCGTAGACGGGGACGTCCCAGCGCTCCGCCAGACTCCGGACCGAGCCGGCGTGATCGAAGTGGCCGTGGGTCAGGACGATGGCCGAGGGCCGCGCGCCCGAGCCGAAGCGCCGCTCCGCCTCGCGGACGATGGCGTGCCCGGAGGTCGGCATGCCGGTGTCGACCAGCACCCAGCCCCGGTCTCCCGCCTGGCGCTCGCCGACGAAGCAGACGTTGACGATGGGAAGCTCGAGGCACGCGACGTCCGGTGCCACCTCGAAGACCCGTGCGGGGCCGATTGCCGATCTCTGAAGAGCCTTGATTGCCATGCTGTGTTCCCCCCTCGTTGTAGTTACCGGCTCAGGCGGTCCTGCCGATGCCGTCAAGGGGATGCTGCAATGGCGGTGCCGGGTTCAGGCTACTGGCGAGCCGCCACCCTCTGGAGCAGCCGGCCGATCTTGACCAGGGCTTCCCCGATCTCTGTCAGGATCGCTCGGTCGTCCCCGGTGAAGACTCGCTCCGTGATGACGATGGGTTCCTTCCGCGGCCTGCCCTTGCGGGAGAGTCCCTCCTCCCTGAGCTGCCGGAAAACCGGGATGGCCTCCGCGGGATATCGCCGTTTCCGGCCCTTGCCCTCGAATGGTATTCGATCGGAATAGAGGTTCGCGTACCTTGAGAGAGTCGTAGCGTTGATGCCGGTCTTCTCGGCGATCTCGATCAGGGTGTACAACGGAGGCTCTGTCACGGCCGGTTACCTCCCTAATACCTTTGATGAGAACGGCGGAAATCAGCCCCGGTCGGCCGCGGAATCCAGTTCTTCCTCAGGTGCTCTGCAAGAGTTAGGCTGTACTTTTTTGCCAGGAAGTCGCCAGTCTCTATAGAGCTGGTCATCATCTCCCATAATCTCAAGCTGTCCCCTTTGAGCCCCCAACGCCTGAGCAGTGGGTACAGCCTCTCTGCAATCCTTATTGCCTCCTCGCTTCGCCGTATGTAGATCAGCATCTCTATACGATCCAAAGCAACGAGGACGGCGTCAAAATATTGGAATGCTTTCAGGAAGATCTCATAGGCATTCGCGAGGTGGCTGAGGGCGGCATCGAAATCTCGCCTGCCTGCTCCTATCCTACCCAGTATCCATTCACGTTTTCCCCAGATTGCCGGCTCGTCCTCAAAGCGTCGATAAAGGTGATCGTAGGTATAGACTATGCTGAGGGCTTCCTCGTGGTCTCCTATCGCGTTGTAGCACCAGGCCATGGCATCCCGGCCGGAGAGCTCGGCATACGGCTGCTTGTCAAGATCTATCAAGCCCAGACCTTTTTCCGCGCGGAACAACCCCAGCTCCGGCTTGGCAGTCTGCGAAAACACATGCGCCTGCTGAATGAAGGTTAACCCCATGCCGTGGAAGTCGCCCGCCCTACGGAACAGGCGAATTGCGCTATTGAGAAGCTTTATCGCGGCGTCGAGCTCGCCGAGCGCCAACAGCAGCGACGCGATGTTTACGGCAAGCATGGCGTCCTCTATTGGATCGCCGGTTCCACTCTTCAACTCGTCTCCCGCCAGCTCAAATGCAGAATTTGCCCCGGCAAAATCTCCTGCATTTCGCATAGCGAATCCCAACATGCCATACGCGGCACCTTTGAAGTCTTGCACCCTTTCAGAACCATAATCGTCTTCGTTGATGTGGCAGGCTATGGTCACTGCAAGATGCGCGAGGTCCACCGCGGCAAATGGATCTTTGCGAGCCAGCGGTCGGACCTTCCCCATGACATGCTGGTAAAGTCCCCAATTCTGGAAGCGTCGGTTGTTCCGTACCACTAACAAACGAGTCTGGGGAGCTCTCGGCGCCAAGAGCTCCCAGAGCTGTGCCCCCGTCCTGCGCTCGGTTTCGATGCCGGACTCAATTAAAATGCTCGCCAATTCGGCACGCTCGAATTCCTTGTCGTAGTTGGTGACGAGCCTAAGGGTAGGCCGTCTGCGGCACGACGTCGCGCAGGAGTTGCATCCTCGCAGCAGGTGGCGAACAACCCTCTTGCTGTCGTCCTTGGAGTCCAATGCAGCCCGCATGAACCGGTCTAGCTCGTCGTCAGAAGGGTGCTTTCTGGACACGTGGCCCTCCCTGTCTTACAGTAGTAACGACAAGAGAGTATATCCCCAAACAGGCGAAAAGTCACCGGGGGAAGCTCTCCCCCGGTTTTAACGGCCAGACTATCCCTACTGCTGCGAGGGGCATCCCCATGGGTCAATGCCTCCCCGGTTGTCACAGGGAGGAGGAGTGGCATCGTCGGCCGTGGCCTGGGTAGGAGCCGCCGCTGTGGGACAGCCCCAGGGCGCGAGGCCTCCCCGGCTGGCACAGGTGCCGGTCAGCAGATCGGCGAGCTTCGCCGTCAGGTGCCCCCAGAGGAAGGAGGAGGAGGCAGCCGTGGGCGGAACTGCTGGGCCGCGATGAACAGGCTTCGCCGCGACAGGGCCGCACAGGGCGAAACAGAGGCACAGGGAGGCCAGGGTAAGGCGCGACCGACTGGACATGAGCAGCGTCCTTTCCGGGGGGCAGGCTCGCCTAACCGGAATTGGCCAGGGGTCACCCCCATGGGTTAGGGTGAGGACGCTACTCCGTTACGAGACTAAAAAGATAACCACCCAATGTCACGACTTCGTCGTTTAACGCACCAAAACCGCGTCGTGCTCGTTTTATAGGCGGACTGTGGGTATCCTGTCCGGGGTGTAGGTCACGGTCTTTCGACCAGGTGTTCTTCCGGCAACTCACGCTCCCCGATTGAACTTCCGCATCAGATCCTCAAGGCTCGCCGCCGGTTTCTCAGGCGGCTTCGGCGCCGGCCGTCCCCCCTTGCCTCCGCCGCCGGGACCGCCACCCCCGGGTCGGTCCGGCCGCCCACCGCGGCCGGCGCTTCCCGCGGCGTGGCGGCCTTCGACCGGGGGTTGCTGGAGGGCTTTGATGGAGAGGCTGATGCGCTCGCGCTGGTAGTCCACTTCGAGCACCTTCACCTTCACGATCTCCCCCACCTTCACGGCCTCTCGCGGGTCCGCCACCCAGCGGTGGGTCAGCTCGGAGACGTGCACCAGGCCGTCGCGGTGGACGCCGATATCCACGAAGGCGCCGAAGTTCGCGACGTTCGAGACCCGCCCTTCGAGCACCATGCCCGGCTGGAGGTCCTTGACCGAGGTGACGTCCGGCCGCCATTCCGGGGTCTTGAACTCGGGGCGCGGATCGCGGCCGGGACGGAGAAGCTCATTCCGGATGTCCTCCAAGGTGTATTTTCCCACCTGGTGAGCCTCGTCCGCGAAGCGGCTGAAGTCGAGCCTGCCCACCAGGTCCGTGTTGCCCACCAGGCTCCCCACCGGCACGGCGAGAGCCGCGGCCATCTTCTGCACCACCTCGTAGCGCTCGGGGTGCACGGCCGTGCGATCGAGCGGGTTTTCGCCCTCGCGGATGCGCAGGAAGCCGGCGGAGAGCTCGAAGGTCTTGGGGCCGAAGCCGGTGACTTTGAGCAGCGACTTGCGGGAGGGGAAGGGGCCGTTGCCGTCGCGATGGTGCACGATGTTGTGGGCCAGGCGCTCGGAGAGGCCCGAGACCCGCCGCAGCAGCGAGGCCGAGGCCGTGTTGAGCTCGACGCCGACGCGATTCACCGCGCCCTCGACGGCCGTGTCCAGCTCGCGCTCCAGCGACTTCTGGTCGACGTCGTGCTGATACTGGCCCACACCCAGGGAGCGGGGCTCGATCTTCACCAGCTCGGCCAGCGGGTCCTGGAGGCGGCGGGCGATCGACACCGCGCCGCGCAGCGAGACGTCGAGCGTGGGCAGCTCCTCGCGGGCCACGGCCGAGGCCGAGTAGACCGAGGCGCCCGTCTCGGGGACGATGGCCACCACCACCTTGTCGAGCCCGGCCTCCTGCACGGCTTTGCGGGCGAAGGCCTCGGTCTCGCGGCTGGCCGTGCCGTTGCCCACGGCCACGGCCTGGACGCCGTGCTTGCGGATCAGCGAGACGACCGTCTTCGCCGCGCCGGCTTCGTCGGCGTGCGGCGGGACGGCGTGGATGACGTCCGTCGCCACGACGCGGCCGGTGCCGTCCACCACCGCCAGCTTGCAGCCGGTGCGGAAGCCGGGATCGAGCCCCATGACGGCCGTCTGGCCGAGCGGCGCCTGCAGGAGCAGCGCCTCCAGGTTGGCGCGGAAGACGGCGATGGCCTGCGCCTCGGCCCGCTCGCGCATCTCGGAGCGGACCTCGTTGGTGATCGACGGCCGCAGCAGGCGCTTGTAGCCGTCCGCCGAGGCCTCGGCGATCTGCCGGCCGCAGGGGGTGTCGAGCGGCAGGCGCCAGGAGCGGCCCAGGCGCTCGGCCTCGCGCTCGTCGTCGATCCGCAGGTCTGAAATCAGGAAGCCCTCGCGCTCCCCGCGCAGGATGGCCAGCAGGCGGTGGGAGGGGATATCCCACCCCGGCTCGTCGTGCTCGAAGTAGTCGCGGTAGGTGGCGGCCTCGGGGTCCTTCTCCTTCTCGGGGAGGACGCGCACGCGCAGCGTCCCCTCGGCGGCGAGCACGCGGCGCAGCTCGGCGCGCTCCGCCGCGTTCTCGGAGAGCCGCTCGGCCAGGACGTCCCGCGCGCCGGCCAGGGCCGCATCCGCGTCCTCGACGCCTTTCTCGACGCTGACGAACTCGCCGGCCAACTCCTCGGGCCGGGTGCGCGAGGCGGCGTGGGCCAGCAGCGCGTCCGCCAGCGGCTCCAGCCCCTTCTCGCGAGCGATCTGGGCGCGGGTGCGGCGCTTGGGCTTGTAGGGGAGGTAGAGATCCTCCAACTCCTGCTTGGTGACGGCGGCGCGGAGGGCCGACTCCAATTCGTCTGTGAGCTTGCCCTGCTCGCGGATGCTCTCCAGGATGGCGTCCCGGCGCTCGGCGAGCTCGAGGAAATACTCCCGGCGCTTGAACAGGGTCTCGAGCTGGAGGTCTTCGAGGCCGCCCGTGGCCTCCTTGCGATAGCGGGCCACGAAGGGGACCGTGGCCCCCTCGGCAAACAGCTCGGCGGCGGCCTGCACCTGCTGCGGCCGGCAGCCCACCTCCGAGGCGATCATCGCGACGAATCGGGGTTCAAGAACGGCGGTCTTGCTCATGGGGGCTCCTTGGGGACGGGGTAGTTTCTCACACCCGAGCCGCCTCAGATGCTCTGAGCAGGTTGGTCCCTGTTGCGCTCAGGAGGTAGATGGGCCTATCCTTACGGTATGAGAGCCATCACGGGTACTGTCACAGGCGGTCGAATCGAAATTCCGGCGGAGCTCGTAGCCGAGGGGACTCCAGTGGTGGTGCTGGCTCCCGAGTCTGGCGAGCCCATCGTGCTGTCTTCAGCCGAGGAGAGAGAGCTCTTGGATGCGATGGAAGACATTCGCCGGGGCGATTACGTGGACGGTGAAGACCTCCTGAGCGAGCTACGCTCTCTCAGGTCTTGAGATTCCGGATTCGGGCCTCTCCCTGGGCTGCTGCACGGCTGTCTCTTTCCAGGTCAGGCCAGGTGGCATGACTCTGCTAAGCTCAGGTCGTAGCCACATGGGAGGTCTCGGCAATGGACGCGTATAAAACTGCAGCCAAAATCGAGCGAGAAGGTGAGCTGCGTCTCTCAGATCTGCCTTTTCACACCGGCGACGAGGTCGAAGTCATTCTTCTCCGTCGTGAGCCGGCTCAGACGATGGCGAATCCCTACCCTCTCCGTGGACTGCCCATTCGCTACGACGACCCGACTGAGCCGGTTGCGGAAGGTGATTGGTTATCATCATCTCCTGTAGTAGCCTAGGGAGGTTTCCATGTCTATGGACAAGGTTCGTCGCGCTCAGGCAATGACCAAATCCGAGTTTCATCAACGCCTTCGCTCTTGGCTCGAAAAGAACACGGGCGATGCGGTAGTCGGCCCTGAAGAAGTCGATGGTCGAACCCCTTGGATCTATATCCGCGATGACTCGAACGTGTTTGTACTCCACGCGGATACGAAGCGTGAGGCGGTCGATCATTATTTGCAAATAGTCACGCGTTACGGTGATGATTTGCAGTGGACGGCTGCTCCAAGTCAGAGCGGTAAGACCACCGCCGTCGTGTATGGTCCTGAGAGGCTCCGATATAAGCCTTTTTACCTGTACGTTGTATCTTCGTAATCGCTCCCCAGGGTGAGTACTGCCAAGGAGCCAGAAGCTCTTTAAGAAGCCACTGGCTTCGACCCGTCTGTCATCTAAAGGCCGCAGCCCGCTTCTGCATCTCTCCGCGCTTCGGTCAGACCGCCGTCGGTGTCGTCTGCGTCCGGCTCGTCATCCATCGGCGCGTTATCGAGGGCCCTCCGCACCGGGTCGGAGGTGTCCCGCAAAGCCTCGAGTACGCGGGAGGCGGTGGGCAGATCCATTTCGGGCAGATCATCCACCAACTGGTGAAGAGCTTCTCTTGGGCTCATCGTTGTCTTGACTCACAAGAAGATGGTTGACGCTCCGACGACCTTGCAAGCCGGGCAAAGCCGGAGCAGGTATTGTAGCATCGGATCGAGATGGCCTTGTGAAGGCGTAACGACGCTCAGGCTTGCCGAGCTCTCCGATCCGCGGTATCATTATGTAGCAACGGAGGTGCTCATGAGGGCCAAGGTCCAGAAGTGGGGGAACAGCCTGGCGGTGCGTATCCCTAAGCCGGCGGCGCAAGAGAACGGCCTGTGTGCCGAGGCTGACGTCGAAATGTCGGTTCGGCAGGGGAGCCTCATTCTGGCACCGACCCGTCGCGAGTACACCTTGGAAGAGCTCGTCAAGGGCATCACTCCCAAGAACCGCCATGAAGAGACCGACTTCGGGCCACCTGTCGGGCGCGAGATCCTGTAGTGGCCTATCTGCCCGACCGGGGGCATGTTCTCTGGATCTCTCTCAGCCCGACCGCCGGTCACGAACAGGGTGGCCGGCGATCTGTCCTCGTCCTCTCCTCCGCCCTCTATAACCGCCGAGCTAGTCAGACTCCTGTCTCAATCCACAAGGAGGGAAAGCCTCTTTCCCCGCTTGCACGGTCTTGCGGAAGGGGGGAAAGTCATTTTCCCTCCTTTCCTCGATTCTCAGAAGAGGGGGAAAGGAGCTTTCCCTCTTTGCAGGACGCGCGAGAAGAAGGGAAAGAGGCTTTCCCTCTTTCGCCGTCTCCCGGGAAGGAGGGAAAGCGACTTTCCCTGCTTCCCCGACTCGCGACAAGGAGGGAAAGTGGCTTTCCCTGTTTGCGGCGTGAGCTTGGAAGGAGGGAAAGAGGCGTTCCCCTTTTCCTGGCAGCGCGGAAGGGAGGGAAAGCGACTTTCCCTCTTTCGTGGCGACGCGGGAAGGAGGGAAAGCAGCTTTCCCTCTTTGGTTCGCGTCGCCGAGGCGGCTGATCCCGGGATAAGATACCGCCCATGATCGCCATCGACCTCAAGGGCAAGCGTGGCCTCGTGATGGGAGTCGCCAACTCGCGCAGCCTCGGCTGGGCCATCGCCGAGAAGCTGGCGGCGGCGGGCGCCGAGCTGGCTTTCAGCTACCAGGGGGAACGGCTGAAGGACGACCTGGAGAAGCTCACCCGCGACCTGGCCGGGACGCGGCTGTTCCAGTGCGACGTCACCAACGAGGAGGAGCTGAAAGGCACCTTCGCGAGCCTCAGGGAGGCCTGGGGAAGCCTCGACTTCGTCGTCCACTCCATCGGCTTCGCCCCCCGGGCGGCCATGGACGGGCGCTACATCGAGACCACCCGCGACGACTGGCGCACGGCGCTGGAGATCTCCGCCTACTCCCTGGTCTCCGTGGCCCGCGAGGCCGAGCCCCTGTTCAACGAGGGCGGAGCCCTCGTCACCCTCACCTACTACGCCGCGGAGAAGGTGGTGCCCAAGTACAACGTCATGGGCATCGCCAAGAGCGCTCTCGAAGCCAGCGTCCGCTATCTCGCCTACGAGCTGGGCAAGAAGGGCGTGCGGGTCAACGCCGTCTCCGCCGGCCCGGTGCGGACGGTGGCCGCCCGCTCCATCCCCGGCTTCATGAAGATGTACAACAAGGTGGGGAGCATCGCCCCCCTCGGCCGCAACGTCACCCACGAAGAGGTGGGCAACCTCGGCCTCTTCCTCCTCTCGCCCCTGGCCGGCGGCATCACCGGCGAGACGGTCTACGTCGACGCCGGCTTCCACGTCATGGGCATGGAGCTGGGCGAGGAGTAGGGGACCGCCCCGCAGGACCGTCCCCCGTCCCCTTCGCCGATACCGCTTCAGTTCCCGGAGCCGTCATCGGGCGGCGGGGTGGTCGACTGACCGCCGGGACCGCCGGGATTGCCGGAAATGCACAGCGGCTGGCCCTGGGGATCGATGCCACAGCCGTTCTTCGGCTTCACGGCGCGCCGCGCCGGAGCATGGCCCCTGGCTCTGCCCGTCAGCAGGTCCCACACCTGGGCGAGCGGGTCGAAAGAGCCCGCGGCAACGACCAATCTGGAGAGGGGAGACGAGCCGGGCTGGGCCTGGGAGGCGGTGGGGGCGAGCAGCAGGAAGGCAGACAGACTAGTGGAGATAATCCAAAGTTTCTTTTTGAGCATTTTCTATTTCTCCTCCGAAAAATAAACCATCAACAGAGAACGGCGACAGGTCCTTGCCCATAGTGCAGCGAGGAGGGCGAAGCGGGGCACTCATCTGCGATCCTTTGCGGTCGTCCGCGGTCGGGGGCGGCGGGTATACTCCCTCCCCCATGAAGAGCCTGATTTCGCAGACCGGTATCGTCGAACGAGGAGCGCGGGCGTGCAGGCGCTGATCCTGGCCGGCGGCAGCGGCACGCGCTTCTGGCCGCTGTCGCGCCGGCGGAGCCCGAAGCAGCTCCTGGCCCTGGAGGGGGAGCGGAGCCTGCTGCGCGACACCCTGGAACGCCTGCGGCCGCTCGTCGGTCCGGAGTCGGTCTGGGTGTGCACCACCGAGGCGCTGGGGGAGCGGGTGCGCGCCGAGCTGCCGGAGGTGCCGCCCGGCCAGGTCCTCCTCGAGCCCGAGGGGCGCAACACGGCGCCGGCCATCGGCTGGTCGGTGCGCTCGATGCCCGAGGCGGCCCGGCGGGGGGTGGTGGCCGTGCTGCCGGCAGACCATCGGGTTGGAGATGCCGCGGCCTTTCGCGACACCCTGGAGCGGGCCGGCCGGATCGTGGCGGGGGAGGACCGGGTGATGACCCTGGGCGTGACGCCGCGCTGGGCCGAGACGGGCTATGGCTACCTGGAGCTCGCGCCCGGAGCCGGTCCCGAGGGGGTGCGCCGGGTGCGGCGCTTCGTCGAGAAGCCGACGCCGGAGAACGCGGCCCGCTTCGTGGCCTCGGGCGACTACCTGTGGAACGCCGGTATCTTCCTCTTCCGCGGCGCGACGTTCCTGGAGGTGCTGGCGCGCCTGCAGCCGGAGCTGGCAGCCGGCCTGGAGGAGATCGCTGCGGCGCCCGGCCGCCTGCGCGAGCTCTACGCCACGCTCCCCTCCGATTCCATCGACTACGCGGTGATGGAGAAGCTCGACGCCATCTCCACCCTCCCGCTCGACTGCGGCTGGAGCGATCTCGGCTCCTGGGAGGCGCTCGCCGAGGTGCTCCCCCCCGATGCCCAGGGGAACACCGGCCGCGGCGATTCCGTGGCGGTGGACGCCCGCGACAATCTCCTGGTCTCCGACTCCGGCACCATCGCCGTGCTGGGGGTGGAGGGGCTGGTGGTGGTGCGCACCGGCGACGCCGTCCTGGTGTGCCCCAAAGCCCGCTCGCAGGAGGTGCGCAAGGTCATCGCCGAGCTCGCCGCGCGGGGGCGCGGGGACCTCCTGTGATCCATCCCGTCGTGGTCTCCACGGCCGCGGGCGACCGCGGCCTGGCCGGCCTGCCGGCTCCCCTCCCCCTCGACGAGCTGGTGCCCGCCGCGGATGCCGCGGATGCCGCGGGCGCCGGAGAGTGGGAGGTGGAGATCGGCTTCGGCAAGGGGCGCTATCTCCGCCGCCGCTGTCTGGAGGAGCCGGGCCGCCGCTTCCTCGGCATCGAGGTGGCCGGGGAGTACCACGGCCTTTTCGTCTCCCGGGTCCGCCGGCTGGGGCTCGCCAACTGGCTGGCGCTGCGCGGGGAGGCCCTCTATCTCCTCTCCGCCGTCCTCCCTGCCGGCTTCGCGGCGGCCCTCCACGTCTACTTCCCCGACCCCTGGCCGAAGAGCCGGCACCACAAGCGCCGCCTCTTCGATCCGGAGACGGTGGACCTGGTGCTGCGCCTGCTGCGCCGGGGGGGCCGCCTCTCCTTCGCCACGGACTTCCTGGACTACGGCGAGCGGGTGGTGGAGATCCTCGCCGGCTATCCCGGCCTGCGGTTCGAGCGCCGGGACCGGCCGTGGGACGAGGGCCCGCGCACCAACTACGAGGCCAAGTACGAGACCGAGGGGCGCCCCATCCTGCGGCTCGAAGGGGAGCTGGAGGTCGACGGTGCCGAGGCGCCCCTCCACCCCCGGGGAGCGCGGGCGGTGCTGGCGGCGATGGGTGGGGACGAGCGCGAGAAGGAGGACTGAGGATGACGGAACCGAGATCGCCGCGATCACCGACGCCGCCGCCCGGCCCCGAGCCGCCCGTCCGCTGGAGCTGGGGGGCCCGCTTCTGGTTCCTCGTCACCCTGCTGATCGGCCCCGCCTACGTCCTCTGGATGACGGGGGTCGAGGGGCGGCGGATCTGGGTGGTGGTGGGGATCCTCCTCCTCATCGCCCTCTGCGCCGGGCTCGCCCACCGGCTGATGGGGATGACGCGGCGGTAGGGCCTCACCTTCGGCGGCCAGGCACGGCGAAAGGTCTGGACCCCGGGACACATGGCCACGCGGCTCATAGGCTAGAATCGGCCGATACCTCGGATCGGAGAGCCCTATGAAAGCAGCGCGGCATGTTCATATCTTGGCGGCGGCATGGCTGCTGTCTTCTGTCTCCGCGCAGGCGGCTGCCACACCGGTGCCGCGCGCCGTCGTGACGGACAATGCGCGCGATGCCAGGCATCCGGCCGCCAATCGCCAATTGCTGATCCCGAGCGGCGGCGCCGGCATGAACGCGCTGTTCTTCCTGGCGGCCGGCAGCGGTCCCAAACCGACTCTGCTGCTGCTGCACGGCCTGCCCGGCAACGAGCAGAATCTCGACTTGGCGCAGGCGATCCGGCGCGCCGGCTGGAACGTGCTGACGATGCACTACCGCGGCAGTTGGGGCTCGCCTGGCGCTTTCAGCATCGCCGGCGCGGTCGACGATGCTGAAGCGGCGATGGCCTTCCTGCGTCAGCCCGAGAACGCCGCGAAGTATGGCATCGATACGCGCCGCATCCTGATCGGCGGCCATAGCATGGGCGGCTTCGCGGCGGCGCGCTATGCGGCGGCGCACCAGGACGTGGCGGGCGTGGTGCTGATCGATGCGTGGAATGCGGGCGCCGACGGCAAGGACCTGCGTGCCCATCCCGAAAGGCGTGCCGCGGCCATTGCGGGGATCGGCGACGATCTGGGCAACAGCCTGGCCGGCACCGACGCAGCGCACCTGGCGGAGGAAATCGAGCGCCATGCCGCGGACTGGGATCTGCTGGCCCTGGCGCCGGCGCTGGCGACGCATCCCGCGCTGGTGATCGGCGCCACGTATGGCGGCGGGGCTGCGAACAAGGCGCTGGCCGAGGCGATCCGCGCTCAGCGCAAGGGTCAGGTGAGCAGCCTGACCCTCGACAGCGACCACAGTTTCGCCGACCACCGCATTGCCTTGTCGGCCGCCGTCGTCGACTGGCTGCAGCACCAGGCGGCGGCCGGCGCAGCCGGCAAAAAATAATTGTGAAAGAGGAGATCCTGATGAGACGGAAGACGGCTTTACTTGCCCTTGCGGTTTCCCTTTGTACTCTCGCCACCCAGGCCGGAGGTCCCTCCAAGCTTCCTCCAGCGGGCTACGACAAAACCCGGGACCCCGCCGCCGACCTTGCGGCCGCCATTCCCCAGGCGCAGAGAGAGAACAAGCGCATCCTGCTCGAGGTCGGCGGCGAATGGTGCGTCTATTGCCGCCTGATCAACAAGGTGATTCACGAGGACGAGCGTCTGATGAAGACGCTGGACGACGGCTTCATCGTGGTCAAGGTCAATTTCAGCGATGACGTGAAAAACGCGGCTTTCCTCTCCCGCTATCCGACGATCCCGTCCTATCCGCACCTCTTCGTGCTGGAGACCGACGGCACCTTCCTGCTCTCGCAAACCCCGGACGACTTCATGGACAAGGACCGATACGTGCCGGACAAGATCCTCGGTTTCCTGCGGCAGTGGGCGCCGAAGAAAAAGGCGTGACGCCGGGGGAGCTCCACGGCTCCGGCCGGGGCCAAACCGAAGGAGGACGCCGCGCGAAAAACCGCTGCCGGAGGGCACGGCTCCTCGTGCCGGACGGCTGGGCCGCTATACTTCAGCCTATGAACCGCCGTCACTTTCTGCGCCACTGCGGCGTTCTCGGCGCGGCGCTCGCTGGCGCGTCCTCACTGCCATGGTTGTCCGGATGCGCGCCTGAGCGCGTCCGGCGCGCGGGCGTCCTGCGGGCCTATGCCGCGCCCGACATCTCGTTCACCGGCAGCGCCCGCGACCTGCCGCCGGTGCACGTGGCGCCGGAGCGCGAGATCCGCACCGTCGTCGGCCTGCGGCCGTACCGTCCGTCCGGTTTCGTCGTGCGGGCCGAAAAGCTCGCCGACACGCTCGTCGTGCACAACTACGGCCATGGCGGCTCGGGCATCACGTTGTCCTGGGGCACGGCGAAGCTCGCCGTCGACTTGGGCGTCTCCGGACATCGCGGTGCGGTCGCGGTGCTCGGTTGCGGCGCGGTCGGCCTTGCGAATGCGCGGCTGCTGCAGGAAGCAGGCTTCGAGGTCACGATCTATACCCAAGCGATGCCGCCGGAGACGACCTCGAACGTCGCCGGTGGCCAGTGGTTTCCCGCCTTCCTGTCCAATCACAACCAGCGGAGCGACGCCTTCAGGGCACAATTGCTCGCCGCGGCGGACTACGCGTACCGGCGCTATCAGATCATGCTCGGACCGCGCTTCGGCGTGCGCTGGATGCGCAACTATTATTTGAACCATCAGCCGTTCATCGAAAGCGACTACGTCGGCGTGCAGAGCCCGTTTCGCGCCATGATGCCGGAGTATCGCGCGCTGGCACCGGACGAGCATCCGTTCACCGGCTACGCGTTCGTGCGCCAGTTCGATACGCTGCTGATCGAGCCGCCGGTGTATCTCGCGGCGATGCTCGACGAGTTTCACCTCGCCGGCGGCAGAGTCGTGGTGCGCGAGCTGCCGGATCGCGCCGCGGTCCAGGCGTTGCCGGAAAAGCTCGTGTTCAACTGCACGGGGCTCGGCGCGAAAGCCTTGTTCGATGACGCTGAGCTCACGCCGGTCAAAGGACAGTTGACGTTTCTTCTGCCGCAGCCGGAAGTGCAGTACGCGACGCTCGCCGGCGATCTGTACATGTTTCCGCGCAGCGACGGCATCCTGCTCGGCGGCACGCACGAAGAAGGTGTGTGGTCGCTCGAACCGAACCTGCCCCGCAAGGCGGAGCTGCTCGCCGCGCACAAGGCGTTTTTCGACGGCTTCCGTTCTCATGCATAGAGCGTCGCACGAATCCTATGCAGGTTCAACGGCGACGTCGGGCTGCGGCCCGCAGGCCCGCGGCAGAGGACGCCGCGGGCCTGGAGCGCTCCGTCGGGGCGGTGGCCTTACGGCTGGCTCACCACCTCGATTCCCTTCTCCAGCACCTCGTCGCGGCCCGCGATCACACCGGCGAGGGTGCGGCCGACCGGGACGGTGGGGTGGATCCCCACTCCGTGGTGGGGCGAGCCATCCTTCTTCCTGACGTCCATGCCGG
Source organism: Thermoanaerobaculia bacterium (assembly GCA_036264085.1). Taxonomy (GTDB): domain Bacteria; phylum Acidobacteriota; class Thermoanaerobaculia; order Multivoradales; family UBA5704; genus DATARR01. Next base: position 121,247 of record DATARR010000151.1, read on the forward strand.
TAAAGCGCAGCGTGTGACCGCCGGCCACCGGGAACGGGTCAGCGCCGCCGTTGGTACCCCCGGTGGGTCCGCCCACGAGGGCGCCGAGCCGTTCGGCCTCGACGATCCCCATCAGGCTCTCGGCATAGCTCAGGACCCGGCCGTCGATCAGGAAGGCGATGCGGCCGGTGAGCCGGGGCGCCAGCGGCGTCTGGAGCCAGTACGCCGGCCGCCAATCCCAGCCCTGGCGGTCAGGCCGGGTGATGATCGGGAGGTTGAACCAGTTCGAGGTCACCGGCTTGTCGATCAGGTGGCTGAGCACCTTTTCCGAGACGAACCAGGGGTAGCCCCGCATGTCGAAGACCACGCCGTCGGCCGCGGCGAGCTGGTCGACGGCGCCGTTGAAATCGTCATCGTCGATCCGGCTGAGGTCGACGTAGAAGATCCCCGGCCGCACCTGGGCGATCTTCTCCGGCCGCGGCTCTTCCGGGCTCCCTAAGCCGCCGATGCCGAAGCTGCTGCCGACCGGCGCGGTATAGGCGGCGGTCACGGTGCGGACCGGCCCGCCGGCGTGCGGCTGGACGGTCAGCGTCGCCGTGCCGCCCGGCAGGCCGGCGGCCAGCTCGATCAGAGCTTTGACGCGGCGCGACTGCGGGGTGGCCGCCGAGGTCAGGCTCTCGAGCTCGGCGAGCTCGGCCGCGGCCGGCCGGCCGTCGATGGCGAGGATGCGGTCCCCCGCCACCATGCCGTGCGTCGCGCCCGCCTCGACCGAGGTGATCACCAACTGGTCTTCGATCCAGTCCCAGGTGAAGGCGAAGCGCACCGGCAGGGTGACGGGCAGGACCCGGGCGTGGCCGTCCTCCAGCTCGACCACCAGGCGGCGCAGGGTGCGGGCGTAGGAGGCCTCGTCGGCATCGACCGCAGCGGAGGTCAGGGCGCGGCGAAGGGCGCCCGGCCAGTCGGCGCCGACCTGTTCGAAGTATGGGTAGAAGTGCTGGAAGACGCCCCAGCCCACCACCACCCCGGCGAGCCGGGTGGTGCGGTCGAAGCCGCTCGGCACGAAGCCGGCCGGCTTGTCCGGCACCGGCGCCGCCGGCTGGGGCAGGTGCGGGAAGGTCCCCTGGTCGTCGGCCGGCAGCGCCATCGGCACCAGGGCTGAGACCCCGCCGCCGAGGTCGGCCACGAACGGCAGCCCCACCGGCCGCACGTGCGGTCCGGCGAGCTCGGCGGCCCAGCGGCCGGCGGCCGCACCGGTGACCCGGCTCAAGCTGTACTCGGCCCCGAACGGCGTGTGGGACAGCAGCCAGCCGCGGGGCGGCAGGCCGGGGACCACCTCCTCCATGCCCGGGTTGATCAGTTGGCCGGTGACGTCGAGACCGTCGGCGGTCGCCCTCACGTCGTCGAAGGTCAGCCGGCCGGCGCCCGTGAGGTCGAAGCTCAAGGTCAGCCCGTTGGCGTTGCCGGGGAGCTGGGCGTCGATCTCCACCCGCTGCCAGCCGCCGCGACCGTCGCGGCCGTCGCGGCTGATGGGCTGGCTCCAGGCCGCGGAGCCGCTGCCAGAGACGGTGGAGGCGTGGAGGTTGAGCGCCGCGCTGCCCGCCGTCCCGGCGGTGAAGCGCACCGCGGCGGAGAGCCGGACCCGGTGGCCCCGCAGCCGCTCGACGTCGAGGTCCTGGAAGACGTGGGCGCTCGCCCCGTCCGGCGCCCGGCCGATTTCCACGCGTTCGCTCGTGTAGGAGGTGAACGCCGCGTGGAGGTCGACGCCTTCATGGCGCCACGCGAGCCAGCGGACCGCGCCGCCGTGGCCCGCGACCTGGGAACGCTCGACCGCCGACTCGGCATGCAGAGGAAACGGCAGCACCTGGACGGTCGGAGCGATCCCGTCGAAAAGAGGGGAGAGAGCGGCGGCGAGCTCGCCCGGATTGCGGGCCGCCTCGACCCGCTCGACGCCGGCCATCGCCAGGGCGTCCCAATCGGCGTTGGTAAGCCCGGCGGCCTGATCGCTGGGGTGGAAGAAGCGGACGTAGCCGATCAGGCGGGTGAGCGCGGTCAGGTTGGTGAGGCCCTGTTCCGTAAGCGGGCGGGGTGGCACGTCGCCCGCCGCCGCGGACGCGGGGGCGACGGGGCCAAGCAACAGCCACCCGAGGAGGATGGCGAGGGTAAATCGGATCTTCATGGCGGTTCCTTTCAAGGGCGCCCGGCGGATTGCAGCGGGCGCAGGGGGAGAGGAACGAACCCGGAGGCCGTTCCCCCTCAGGCACGCAGGAAAGCGCCCCCTCGGGTGTTCCAGGGTCAGGAGGAAGCACGACCATGAACGCCAGGAAGAGCTTCACTTTGACCATAGCCCTGACCGTCCTCGTCTCCACTCTCGCCTTCTCGTCCGTGGCCTCGGCCGCCCGGTTCGGCGTGCGCGTCCGCGTCCTGGTGCCGCCGCCGGTGCTGCGGCAGGAGGTGGTGGTGGTGCGCCCCGGCCCGGGATTCGTCTGGGTCCGCGGCCACTGGGACTGGGTGCCGAGAGCGCGCAACTACGTCTGGGTCCCCGGCGCCTGGGTGCGCCCGCCGCGTGCGCACGCCGTCTGGGTCGAGCCGCGCTATGAGCGGCGGGGCCGCCGCCACTTCTTCGTCGGCGGCTACTGGAAGTTTTGAGCGCCCCAGGATGTTGTAAGGAGCAAGGAGGTACTACTCAATCATGAACGCCAAGCGGTCCCTTGCCTTAGCCATTGCCCTGTGCAGCCTGGTCGCCCTCTTCGGCTTCACTCCTGCCGCCTCGGCGCGTACGCGAGTGAGCATCGGGATCGGCCTCGGATTCCCCGTCTACTTCGGTCCGCCTCCACTGCGCCGTGAGGTGGTCTACTCCAGCCCCGGCCCCGGCTACGTCTGGGTCGACGGCTACTGGGACTGGAACCCCTCCTACCAGGATTACGTCTGGATCGGCGGCCGGTGGGTGCTCCCGTCCTACTACGACTCCTACTGGGTCGCTCCCCGCTTCTCGGGGAACTACTACTACCCTGGTTACTGGGGCCGTGGCCGCGGCTACGACCGTGACGACTACTACCGCGGCTATCGCGGCTACGACAGCTTCCGCGGGCGTGACAGTTACGGCTACCGCGGCTACGACAGCTTCCGCGGGCGCGACGGCTACAGCTACCGCGGCTATGACAGCTTCCGCGGGCGCGACGGCTACAGTAATCGCAACTACAACGGCAGCCGCGGGCGCGACGACCACCGCGGGCGCGACGACCACCGTGGGCACGACGGCAACCGCGGGCACGACGGCAACCGCGGCGGAGACCGCGGCCACCGCGACCACGACGGCTCTCGCCACTAACCCCCTTCCTGACCCAGGCTCCCGGCGGTGGTATCCTTCCGCCGGGAGCCTGCGACCTTGCTCAACCGACTGTCCTACCTCTGGCCTTATCTCCGCCCTCACCGCCGCAAGCTGATCCTCGGCATCCTGGCGATCGTCGCCGGTGTCCTGCTGGGGCTGGTGAGCCCGCTGCTCGTGGGCTGGGCCATCGACGCGGTGCGCCGGCACGTCTCCACCGCTGAGCTGGCGGGCTACGCCGGGTTGATCGTCGGCTTCTCGCTCGTCCAGGGCGTCTTCACGTATCTGCAGCGGATGATCCTCGTGGCCATGAGCCGGGACGTCGAATTCGACCTCCGCAACGTCTACTTCGGGGCCCTGGAGAAACAGCCGCCAGCGTTCTTTCACGAGTACCCCACGGGCGACCTGATGGCCCGGGCCACCAACGACATCCAGGCCGTGCGCCTGCTCTGCGGCCCGGCCATCATGTACAGCATCAACACCGTGATCACCGGGCTGGGCACGCTCGCCCTGATGGGGCGCATCAACGCCCGGCTGATGCTCGTCGCCCTGGTGACCGCGCCGCTGGTGGCCGCCGCCACGTCGCTCTTCGGGCGCCGGATCCACGTCCTGTTCACCAGCGTCCAGGAGAAGTTCGCCGATGTCTCGGCCCGGGTGCAGGAGAACCTGGCCGGCGTGCGGGTGGTGCGGGCCTATGCCCGGGAGGCCCGCGAGGAGGAGGACTTCGGACGGGTGAACCAGGAGTACCTGGAGGGCAACCGCCGTCTCATCGCCTGGTCGGTCGCCTTCCACCCTCTCCTCCAGGCGCTCATCGGGCTGGGGTTCGCGGCGGTGCTCTGGTACGGCGGCCTGCTGGTCATCCGCGGTCAGATCTCAGTCGGCCAGTTCGTGACCTTCCAGCTCTTCCTCGGCAAGCTGGCCTGGCCGATGATCGCCCTCGGCTGGGTGATCAACCTGGCACAGCGGGGCACCGCGTCCCTCGTTCGCATCCAGAAGATCATCGACGCCGAGCCCGCGATCCGCGACGCGGAAGATCCGGAGCCGCCGGCGGCCCCCGGCCAGATCCATGGAGCGGTGCGTTTCCGGAGCCTGACCTTCGCCTACCACGAGGGGGACGCGCCCGTGCTCTCCGGTGTCGACCTGCAGGTGGCGGCCGGGCAGACCGTGGCCGTCGTCGGCCGCACCGGCGCGGGCAAGACCACGCTGCTCTCGCTCATCCCGCGGCTGATCGATCCACCGCCGGGCACCCTGACGGTGGATGGCCTGGACGTCCGGCGGCTGCCGCTCGCCCGCCTGCGCGCCGCGATCGGCATGGTACCCCAGGAGACCTTCCTCTTCTCGGCCACCATCCGGGAGAACATCGCCCTGGGCCGGCCGGACGCCAGCCTGGAGGAGGTGGCCCGGGCGGCGCGCCTGGCCGGTTTGGAGCAGGACCTGGCGGCCTTCCCCAACGGGCTCGACACCATGGTGGGCGAGCGGGGCCTCACCCTCTCCGGCGGTCAGAAGCAGCGGGTGGCCCTCGCCCGGGCGCTGCTGCGCGAGCCGCGCATCCTGCTCCTCGACGACTGCCTCTCGGCCGTGGACACCCAGACCGAGGAGCTGATCCTCGCCAATCTGCGCCAGGTCTTCGAAGGGCGGACGGTGTTCCTGGTCTCCCACCGCATCTCGACGGTCAAGGACGCGGACCTCATCCTCGTCCTCGACCACGGCCGCATCGCCGAGCGGGGCACCCACGCCCAGCTCATCGCCGCCGGCGGCCTCTACGCCGACCTGCACCAGCGCCAGCTCCTGGAGGAGGAGCTGGCGGCGGTGTAGCGCCTCATCCGGTGTAGCATCGACCCGGGAGGTGAAGCGCATGCGCGTAGTGATCACCGGCGGATCGGGGCTCATCGGCAGTGCGGTGGCCCGGGAGATGGGAGGGGCGGGGCACGAGGTCGTCGTCCTGACACGCGACCTGTCCAAGGTGAAGGCGCTCCCTCCCAACACGCGCGCGATGGAGTGGGACGGCAGGACCGGCGACGGGTGGGCGTCGCTGCTCGACGGCGACACCGGCATCGTCCATCTGGCGGGCGAGAGCATCGCCGGTGGCCGCTGGACGGAGAGCCGGAAGCGGCGCATCCGGACGAGCCGCGTGGAGCCGGGCGCCGCCGTGCTGGCCGCCATCCGCCAGGCGAAGGAGAGGCCCAGGGCGCTCCTCCAGGGCTCGGCCGTGGGATTCTACGGGCCCTGCGTCGACGAGGTGGTCACCGAAGCTCATCCTCCGGGTACTGACTTCCTGGCCGGCGTCTGCGTCGATTGGGAGGCCTCGACCGTCGAGGCCGAGGCGCTCGGGGTGCGGCGGGCGCTCCTGCGCACCGGCATCGTGCTGAGCGGCGACGGCGGCGCGCTCCCCAAGATGGCCCTGCCGTTCCGGCTCGGAGCGGGCGGTCCGCTGGGCGGCGGCCGCCAGTGGGTCCCCTGGATCCACCTCGCCGACGAGGTGGGGGCCATCCGCTTCCTCCTCGAGCGGGAGGACGCCCGCGGCCCCTTCAACCTCACGGCGCCCGAGCCGCTGACCAACCGCGACTTCAGCCGCGCCCTGGGCCGCGCCCTCCACCGGCCGAGCCTGGCGCCGGCGCCGGGGTTCGCCCTGCGCCTCGTCCTCGGCGAGATGGCCGGCATGCTGCTCAACGGCCAGCGGGCGGTGCCGCAGCGACTGGTCGAGTTGGGCTACACGTTCCGCTATCCGGAGGCCCTCGGAGCGCTCCGCAACCTGTTCGACTGAGGAGGGGGTCCGATGCCCGAGGCCATCCGCGAGGGCGACATCCCCGGCGTCCAGCTCCGCCGCCGTCAGCGGCTCGCCGTGCCGCGGGAGGAGGCCTGGACGTGGCTCGCCGAACCGGCGAAGCTCGTCCGCTGGCTGGCCGACGAAGCCGAGGTGGAGGCCGGTCCGGCGGGCGCGCTCCTCCTGCGCGGCTCCTCGCCCCGCGTCGATCCGCCGCCCGCGCCCTGGCGGGAGCGGGGACGGACGGTGGAAATCACCCCGCCGGAGCTGTGGATCCTCTCCTTCGAGCGGCTGGACGCCGGCTGGACCGCCGCCACCCGCCTCACCCTGCGGCTCCAGGCCGTACCAGGCGGCAGTGAGCTCGACGTCCTGCAGCACGGCTTTCAGCGCCTGCCGCTGTCGCTCGGCCTCACCATCTGGGAGAGCTACCGGATTCGCTGGCGCACCGCCCTGGCGCGGCTGGCGGCGGCGATGGAAAAGCCCCCCTCACCCTGAGGGTGAGGAGGGCTCGGGGGTGCAGAGGGCTCTGACTAGAACCGCAGGCCGACGGCGAACCGATACGTCCGGGGCTGCTGGAAGCCAAGGGCGTTGGTGGGCTTGCCGAAGTCCGATGCCTTGACGAAGTTCACGCCCTCGACGGGCTTGTCGGTGAACGGGTTGAAGGGCAGGCACTTGCCCGTGGGCGACTGCGGGCAGGCGGCGCCGTTGTCGGCGGTCAGGACGGTGGTGCTGAAGTACCGGATGTCCGTGGTGTCCACCTTTTGGGAGTTGAACACGTTGATGATCTCCGGCTTCAGGAAGAGGTCGAGCTTGCCGATGCGGAAGTCGTAGTTGAGGCCGATGTCCGTCCGGAGCACGTTGTCGGTCGTGAACGCGCCGCGCTGGCTGAAGTAGTAGGCGACCCGGGTGGGCGGTGCGGCGTAGCCGGGGTTGGTGACGAAGGGCTGCGTACGGATTGTCCCAACCTCCTCGTACGGATGCCCGCTGGCGAAGCTCTGGAGCACGGTGGCGCTCAGGCCGTTGTGGTCGTTGCCGAAGACGTTGAACACGCCGTAGAGGTTCACCCGGTGCCGCTGGTCGATGGAGAGAGGACCATCGGGGGAGTTCCAGCGCACGTCGAAATACTCAGGATAGTTCCCCAGGCCGCCGGGCACGGGGCCGCTGCCCTGGTTCTCGGCGTTGTAGTTGCCGTAGGTCTTCGACATCGTCCAGTTGCCGCCGAAGTCGAGGCGGTCGCTGGCGCGGAAGCGGAACTGCGTGTGCAGGCCCTTGTAGGTCCGGTCGTAGAGCGAGTCGTTGTTCTGGACCAGGGTGAGGTCGAAGGTCTGTTTGACGCTGCCGATCTGCCCCGTGACTTTGCCGGTCGTGGTGTCGGTGCGCTGGGCGTAGAAGTTGCCCCACTTGCGATAGACGGCGTCGGTGCGGAAGATGCCGCGGCTGCCGAGGTGCGTGGTCACGCCGAGAGCGTATTCGGTGACGTTGGGCGAGTCGAGCGAGCCGCGGATCTGCGTGTTGAGGCCGCGGATGGCGGCGGCGATCACCGGCTGCAGACCGCCGCCGACCGGGCTCGCCACCGTGGGCAGGCCGCCGTTGGCGGTGGCGAACCAGTTGAAGACCTGGCGGATGGCCTCGTCCTGGCTGAGGTTGCCGTTGATCGACGGCCCCAGGTACGTCCACTGGAAGGCGGCGGGCACACCGGCCGGGGAGCTGCTGTCGCCGATGGTGTTGGCCAGCGCCGTGACGTACTTGCTATAGCTCCCGTGGACGACCAGGTTGCCGTTCCCGGAGGTGTCGTACGTCATCGACAGGCGGGGGCTCACCGCGGAATCCTTGGCGACCTTCGCGCCGGCGGCGTTCGTGCCATCGTTCGCGTCGTACCGCGCGCCGAGGCCCAGGGTCAGCCGCTCGCTGAAGCGCCAGGTGTCGTTGAGGTAGAGCGAGTTGGTTTTGAACGCGGTCCCCTGGCTCGACTGGAGGATCGGATCGAACTCGATGGTCGTCGAGCCGTCGTTCTTGAAGATGGGGAAGATCTGGCCGTCGCTGGTGACGTTGGCCGAGGTGCCGATGATCCGCCAGTCGCTCCCCGACTGGTGGTTATCGGACCTGCGGATGTCGTTGAAGGTGTCGTAGCCGCCCACGATGTCGTGCGAGCCCATGCCCGCCGTGGAGAGGAAGTAGGAGGCCTTCACGAGGGCGTTCTTGTTGTTGCGGTCCTCAGGCGTGCAGACGCCGCAGAAGGTCGGGCTGTGGTACCGGGCGCTGCCACGGGAGCGGTCCTGGAGCAGAGTGCCGACGATGAGGTCGGTCGAGGGGGCGCCCGAGCCGATGAAGGAGAACTTCCGCTCGGAGTACTGGCCGCTCAGCAGCAGGCTGTCCGTGAAGGTGCCGGTGTAGTTGACCGACCACAGCTCCTGGGGGGTCTCGCGGTTGACGAGGCTGAGGGTGTCCAGGATGGTGCCGAAGAAGTTCCCATTCTCCTGGTCCTTGACTTTGCTGTAGGAGCCGAGCAGGGTGTGCTGGGGCGTGATCGACGCGGTCAGCTTGCCCTCGTAGCGCTCCTGTTTCCGAATGTCGGTGAACGCAGCGCCGGGGAAGATGATGGCGGAGCTCGCCGTATCCCGGATGACCGTGGTGTTGTTCGTCAGCTCGTTCTTGATATCGCGGCCGGCGAGGAAGAACCAGAGGCGGTCGCGCATCACGGGGCCGCCGAGAGTCGCCTCGTAGGTCGGCACGATCTTGTCGGTCAGGGTGGTGGTCAGCGGGGTCTTCTGCTGCCAGTTCTGGTTGTTCAAGGTGGTGCGGAAGGAGCCGGAGAAGTCGTTGCCGCCGGACTTGGTGAGGACGTTGACCACGCCGCCCGAGAAGCGGCCGTACTCGGCCGAGACGCCGGCCGTCGCCGTGGTGGTCTCCTGGATGGCGTCCTCGATGAACAGGTCGAAGGCTTGGCCGCGGACGTTCTCGTTGAGCACCACGCCGTTGAGCAGGAAGAGGTTCTCGTAGGTGGGTGCGCCGGAGATCGTGATGTTGCTCAAGCCCGTCCCGCTGTCCTTGGTCGGGCCGTTGGGCTGCACGCCCGGCGACAGGGACACGATCTGGTTGATCGTGCGCCCCGCCGGCAACTGGTCGACCAGCTTCTTGGTGTAGGTGGTCGCCGCCTGCACGCTCTGCGAGATGTTCTCGAGGCTGCCGGTGACCACGATCTCCTCCGTCACCGCGGCCGCCGCCATCTCAGCGTCCAGGGTGCTGTCCTGCGCCGCGGCGAGCCGCAGCTCCTGCTTCACCGGCTGCAGTCCCTCGCGCTCGAAGAGCACCGAGTACTCGCCGGCGGGGAGCGATGGGAACAGGTAGTCGCCGTTGGCCGACGTCGTCGTCGACTTGGTTCCCTGCAGGTTGGGCGAGGTTACCGTCACCTTCACCCCGGCCAAGCCCTCCGTGCCGCTCGTCACTCGTCCTGAAAGCTTGCCGGTGGGATTCCCCTGGCCGAAGGCCGGCAGGCCCCAGCTCCAGAGGAGGGCGAACGTCAAGCCAAGGACCCAGGCTCTCATTCTCATGCACCGTCTCCTTTCCGGGAGCGCGGTCCCTGAAGGGAGGGGCTCCCGTTGACCCGAAATTGATTTTCAGCGAAACCAACGAGGAGGCAATTCTCATGCCGTGACACCGCCGTGTCAATGGTGTTCCCGCTCCGAGGAGAAAACGCCTCATCGCCCCCTCTGAGGCGCTGACGATCCAATTCTTTGAATAGAGCCAAACCAAAAGGATGGATCAGTGACGGCCCTCCTCGATGCCACCTTCCAGTCTCGGGGGGTGCCCCCCAGAGGATATCGAGCAGTCTGCCCCAGCCATGGCCTTGCTTACCTAGCATCTGCAGTGCTACAGTAACTCTCTATCAGCCAAGGGAGGTTAGACATGCGCTTTGCCAGGTTCGCTATCTTGGTCGTAGTGCTGTTCGTCTGCTTAGGACTCCCTCCTCGGTCTCAGGCCAGTGCCTACTGTGACCAGTTCGCGTGCTCTGGGCCGTTCAGTTGCCAGTGCTCGTGTCAGGTTGCAACATGCTACTGCAGTGAGGGTTGTACCGACTCCTCTTGCGACTATATGTGCGAGAGCTATTACAATAACTGCTATGTCACTTGTTTTTGACCAAAAATTGAACTGGTCGCCGCAGAATTGCCCTCAGGCCCCGACAACGGAGGCCTGACTCAACAAGAACTGTTGGTCCAGAGCTCCTGTAGTGCACTGGCCACCTCGTCGCGCAGGGCGGGCGGGGTGTAGACGCGGTAGCGGTCGATGCGGGAGAGGTGGCGGATGAACTGGCTCGCCTGCTCCATGGGCTCCAGCGAGCCGTCGAAGCGCCGCACCAGGACGCGGCTGCTCCCCAGGCGGTGGGGGTCCTTGGCGGAGTTGGAGACCAGGATGCTGCCGGCCCCGAAGCGCCGGCGCAGGCCGGGGAGGAGCTCCTCGAAGCGCTCCTTGTCCGCCGCCGCCAGGTGCTCCCGCGTCTCGAAGGCCACGGGGAAGTGGCGCCTTTCGATGAGCGCCCGGGCGTGCGGGCTGGCCGAGGTGCGCAGGGCCGTCCACACCGAGACGTCGTCCTGGCCGAGGAACGCCTCCGGCGCCGCCGCCCAGCGGCACCCCTGCTCCCCGAGCCACTCGTTGAGGTGGAGCTCCATGGCCTTGCCGGTGACGTTGAAGTAGACCTGCGTGAACATGTAGTAGCGGGCCATCACCAGCGCTTCGAGGGCATGGACGCCCCCCTCCTCGACGCCGATCCCCCACTCGCCCGTCTCCGGGTCGGCGATGGGAAGGATGGTGTCGAGCAGCCGCTCCAGGTCGTAGGTGCCGTAGCGCACGCCGCAGAACAGGCTGTCGCGCAGCAGGTAGTCCATCTTGTCCACGTCCAGCTCGCCGGAGACGATCTTCGACAGCAGCCGCTCGGTGGGCGAGCTGCCGCCGGCGAGCAGACGGGCCACGTCGGCCGTGGTGATCCCCTCGCCATGGGCCTGGAAGATCGCCTCGACCTCCTCCATGCCCAGCAGTCGCCGGGTCATCTCCTCGTGGTCGATGCCGCCCTCGAAGAGATCCTCGGCCGAGTGGCTGAAGGGGGCGTGGCCAAGGTCGTGGAGCAGGGCGGCGGCGCGGGCGAGGCGCCGCTCGGGGCTGTGCGAGCCGGCCGGCAGCAGCCCCTCGCCTTTCGAGCAGAGAGCATCGTAGACCCGCCCTGCCAGGTGCATGGCTCCCACCACGTGGCCGAAGCGGGTGTGCTCCGCCCCGGGGAAGACCAGGAACGTGAAGCCGAGCTGGTGGATGAAACGCAGGCGCTGGACCGGCCGGCTGTCGATCAGCGCGGTCTCCAGCGGATCGGCGCGGATGAAACCGTGGACCGGATCGCGGATCGAGAGCACGACGGGAGAGGGCGCGGGGCTCAGTTGTGCTCCGCGCTGCCGGCCAGCCGGCGGAACGGGCGCAGCAGGTCGAACACCTGACGGCGGGCGCGCAGGATCGACAGCACGGACAGGCCGCGCTCCGGCAGCGACTCGGTGAGGAGCTGGAGCTTGCGCAGCGGCGGCACCTCGATGCGCGTGGCGATGCGGTTGACCAGCTCCTCGAAAGCGGCGCCGCCGGCGAGCGACTCGAGGTCCTCCAAGTCCCAGGGGAACTGCGGTCCCAGCTCCTCCTCCAGAGCCCGGAGCAGCTCCAGGAGGTCGTGGCGTACGGCGAGGAGGCCGGCGTCGCGCTCGTTGATCCAGGGCTCCGCCATGGGGCGGATCACGGCTTGGCGATAGGGGGCGTCGGCGATCTCGCGCTCCAACTCGAAGCGGAACTCGCCATAGAGGAGGATGTCGGTGTCGCCGCCGGGTTGGGTCTCCAGGTCCAGCACCCGGGCCGCCGTGCCGCCGGGAAAGACCTCGGGCCGGCCCTGGGGATCGAACCGCGGTCCGGGTTTGAGCAGGACCACGCCGAGCCAGCGGGAGTCCTCGTCTCGCTCCTCCAAGTCTTGGACGAGCGGCAGGAACGCCGGATCGACGACATGGAGCTTCAGCTCCGTGCGCGGGAAGTGCACGATATCGGGGAGAGGGACGAGCGGGAGGCGGGTGCCGTCGCCAGCCATGGCTGAATGATAGCGCGGGGCCGGGGTGGACGTCATCAGCCCGGCTCGGACGTGATCTCCTCGACGGACGAAGCCAGGACGGCTCGAACCAGCCAGCGATCCAGTCGAGCGAGATCGCGGCCATTCAGGATCTCCTGCCGCTGCGCCTCGCTGACGGCGAGGCCGCGAGCTTCCAGGACCTTGAGAATGGACTCGGCTCTCCCCCTGACCTCGCCCTCCGACCTCGCCGCGTCCTCCCGCTTCTGGAGTGCCGGGTTGCCTTTGGCGGCCAGGGCCTCGATCACCGCGTTGTCGGCCACCGCGGCATCCAACAGCGCCGCCATCGTCAGCGGCTTCACCAGACAGGGATCCTCGATCTGCGCGTCCGCCGCCAGCGGACGCCAACTCTGGTCCTTGGGCGACCACTCGCAGACCCGCCGCTCGCCCTTGACCAGGATGGCGAAGATCCGCCGCACCCCCCCGGCGGTGGGGAGTCCGGAGGGGCGGGTCAGCTACGTGGAATAGTGACGCGCCCTTTGATGCCTTTCCTCCCTCGGGAGGAGGCCTCACCCTCGGCCGGCAATTCCTCGGCTGACCGTCTGGAGGCTCCCGCCGGCAGCGGCGAGGCTCCCGCCAATACCGGCGAGGCTCCCGCCAACAGTGGCGACGCCTTCGCCAACGCCAGCGAGGCTCCCGCCAACAGCGACGAGGCCTTCGCAGGCAGCGGCGAGCCTTCCGCCAGCAGTGGCGAAGCCTCCGCTGACAGCGGCGAGGCCTCCGCCGGCACCGGCGCAGCTCTTACCGAAGGCGGCGAGGCGTTCGCCGAGCTCGGCGGGGCCTTCGCCAGCAGCGGCGAAGCCTTCACCGATCGTGGCGAGGCTTTCACCGACAGCGGCGAGAGGGCCGCCTGCGCCGGCGGGGCCTCAAGTCCCATTGCGGAGACCGCTGCCTCGCTGAACCATTTCGCGCCTGGACGAGATCGCGATCCCGGCGGACCCGGGGACGACGCCGGTGGGCCTCCTCGAGGCTCGGGTCAGCTATGTGGATCCGTTCGCGGCCGGTCAGGGTTAGGATCCGCCCGCGGCCCCTGCCGTTCGGGTGAGAGTCAGCCCGCAGAGGCGAACCGAGCCGCCCTGGCTCGCTACGCTTCCAAGCGGAGAAGATCGAGTCCGTCGAAGCGGTTGAAGTCTCCATCGAAAGTCACGAGCCGCAATCCGCCCGCCTTGGCGAAGGCGGCCAGATAGGCGTCCGTCCAATGACGGGGAGCCGGGCTGTCCCCCAGGGCCCAGTGCTCCAGCCAGGTCTCACAACTCTCCGGCTCGGCGGTCAGCACCACCTCAGGCAACCGGCGGAAATCGCCATAGGCCCTCCACGCCTGTGGGACCGTCAGCGGCTGTCCGCCCATCGCCGCAGCATTGGTGGCAAGGCGCAGGAAGCCGAGGGCCGTCACCCGGCAGAAGGCGAGCTGGTCGCCCGACTCCTCGTACCAGTAGCGACGCGCCCTTGGGTGGTGTACATGATCGGCCACGCTGAAAGCGAGCCAGACGCTGACGTCGGGCAGATCAATCATGCCGGCCACCAGCGGTCTCTTCCTCTTCCAGGATGCGGTGGATGTCCGCGTTGGTCAGAGTGGGCAGCGTCCGCCCCGTCGCCGCTCGCGCCACAGGAAGCTCGCTGCGCCGGCGCCTGAGCGGCGCCGCGGACCCGGGGACGCCCTGTCCCAGCCCCTGTTCAACAAAGAGGGTGATCAGATCCTTCAGCTTCATGCCGTCGAGCGCGGCCCTGACCTTGGCTTGGCGGAACAGCTCGTCGGGGAGGTCGATCGTAGTCCTCACGGCTGCATTTTTATGCTTTTGTGCGCGGCCAGTCAAGCTGTGCGGCAACCGGCGGCGACCTCGGGTCCGCCCGCAGCCCGTGCCCTTCGCGTGAGAGTGCGCAGGCGCCCACGAGATCGCGATCCCGGCGGACCCGGGGACACGCCGGTGGGCTGGTTCCACCTCACCTCCAGGGCCGGCGAGCGGCCGGCTTGGACGAGAGACGAGCTTCATGAACGCTGAGCTCGTCGATTCCAACGTCCTCGTCTACGCCCACGATCCGACAACTCCCGCAAAGCACAACCGCGCCAGGTCGCTCGTCGAGCGCCTATGACTCGAAAACACGGGCCGTCTCAGCATCCAGGTGGTGCAGGAGTTTTTTGGGATCGTCACGCGGAAGATCCCGGTTCCCCTGCCCCGAGAAACGGCCCTGGCCGTCCTGGCTGACCTGTCCCTCTGGCCGGTCTACTCACTGGTTGCGGCGGACGTGCTGACTGCCGGCAAGCTTGCCGGTGAGATTCAGATCTCCTTCTGGGACGCCAGGCTCCTGGTGGCCGCCAAGGCCTCCGGGGCGAAGCGGTTCTGGTCCGAGGACCTCGGCCACGGCCAGATCGTGGAAGGAGTCGAGATCTTCAACCCGTTCCTGGAGGGTTGACCTCCCCGAGCTCGTCCAAGCCTGCTCTCGACTCGAGCCCATCGCCGGGCCGGACGGCAACGTCGGGTTCGCTCTCCTGGGCGGCAGCGCGGGCGGCACCGGGATGTTCAGCCACAGCGGCCGCATCGGGAGCGGCGGCGAGATCACCTGGTTCCACCTCACCTCCAGGGCCAGGGCGCAGGCGGCTCAGCCGTGAAAAGGTCGTCAGCGAGACCCGGGACGCCTACAGCCTCTTCGGTCAGGGGAGCGCGAGGCTCGAGTCAGATATGCGAATCCGTTTGCGACCAGTCAGTGTAGGGGCGCGCGGCGGCCAATCCGCCTTGGCAGACGCTGGGATGTGCCCCCTAAGAGGCTTGCTCATAGCCTGGAGCCGCTATTTCTTGATGCCCAGACTGTTCCTCCCCCGAATCACCGCTCTCTTTCGCACGCTCCTCCAAAAAAGAAAGAAGATCGCTCCACATCCTTGCCTGTGTCTTAAGTACAAATAGCGCTGCACTAGTAATGGTGGCACCCCCGCCCGCGCCTATGAAGCGCTGAACTAGAGACCCAAATAGGTCAAAGTGTTGCGCCCCTGCATGTACTGCAAAAAACCGCAGTGCAGAACCAGAGATCCCGCCATGCTTTGCCACCCGTAAAAGCAGTCGGTAATCCGGGTTGTCCAAGATCTCATAAATACCTATACCCAAAAGCGCCTCATCTTTGGGGGCACCTGAACAGAATTGCTCCCAATTTCGATTGAAGTTACGAGCAAACTCTGGCTCTTTCAAGGTCTTCTCATCGTTTACCCCAACAAAGCGCAGGACCTGTCGATAAAGCTCGTTGTGGCTAGGCCCCCGGGCTCCACCCATCTCTTCATATAAGTTAGTAACTATTCCCTGATACAAGCCTTCGTCCTCAGAAGCGCATCGCGATCCGACGATGAAGTTCATTCTACAAAAATCATACCGCACAAAGTAGAAGGTGGATATCAATCTCCTCAGGCCTGCCGGAGACGATGCCAACTGCTTCAAGCGATCCTCAACGCAGAGCGCATTAAGAATCCAAATCTCGCATCTGTTGACCTCAGCAGCAATCTCATTCACATCGCTAATGTTAGCTAGTTCAATCGAGATGTTATGGTTGGTTGTAAACATGTGAAATCTCCTTTGTCAGACCGAAGCGTCATTGTATATCCAAGAGGTCGCGCTAGTGTCGTAGACCAAAGAATGCCTTCTTAGAGAAGATGGAATAATATCCGAATGAGAGATAAGTATCACGCTTGTACCCTTTGCGTTTACGTTCTCTACAAGCGACAAAACCCTAAGCGCCGTCTCTGGATCAAGATTTGCTGTAATCTCGTCTAAGAGGAGAAGTTGGGGCTCATGGATGAGTGCCCGAGCTAGAGCTACTCTTTGCCTCTGGCCGCCAGACAAGTTTGCTGGATACTCACTAAGCTTCTCGCCAAGTCCCAAGGACACCAAGAGGTCCCCAGCTAGACTTCTGGCCATTGGACGTGCTACTCCCTTTCCTAAACAAACGGGAAGTGCGACGTTATCTAGCACAGTTAAATGCCCCCAAAGATACAACTGCTGAAAGACCATCGCGATTCCCAGCCGCGCAGAACGCTGTGGCCTTACCCTGTAGCCAGCTCGCAGGATCATCTGCCCTCCAAAAACGACCTCGCCCGCCTGGATGTCCTCCAAGAGTGCAAGACATCTCAGGAGAGTCGTCTTTCCGCAACCACTAGGACCTTGGACCAGCAAACTTGAGCCAGCTTCTAGGCTGAAGGAAACATCCGCTAGCACTCTTAGCTTCCCGTACCGCTTGACCAGGCCAGACACGGCAAGAAGAGACGGCGGCGCCATGGCAATCATTTAGAGTCTGAGCGTCCCGCCAAATTCGCGGGTTAGCTCAATCCGCCGGAGTAAAATATTTAGCGGAAGCACGGTTAAGAAAAATATAGCGGCAATCACTGTATACACTTCCAGCGGTCTATAAGTTTGCGCTATGATTGAGTTGCCTACATGCAGGAGCTCGGGGACTGCAAGTACCGAAGCCAGCGTTGAGAACTTGTAAGTAGTGATATATTGACCCATAAGCGGAGGCCAGGATTTCCGAATTACCTGTGGAAGCAGGATATAGCGGAACGCCTCAAGGCGGGTGAGGCCGGTACAATAGGCAACCTCAAGTTCTCCCGCGGGTATTGAATTAACACCACCACGAATAATCTCGGCCACGAAAGCGGACAAACTTAGACTCAGGCCGAGGATTGAGGCAGTGAAGCCACTCAATGTAACCGCCGGAAAAGCCAATGGCACGCTGAAGTAGATCCATACTAGAACGACAAGGGCTGGGAGAGATAAGAACAGCTCTATAATCGCCCGCCCCGCCACGCGGAGCGGCGCTGACTGTGAGAGGGAAAACAGAGCCAAGGCTGAGCCGAAAGCGGTGCCAATCAATATGCTAGCCATACTAATAAACACCGTGACAAGGAAAGCAGAGGCCAGTGCCGGCCCAGCCGCCCACACAACAGTGAAGTTCCAATGCATGGACCTGCCGCGCTCCTCAGCGCTGCTCCCAATCTTTCTTTAAATGAAGCCAATGGGCGCCTGCATCGCTTTCGAATTCTTGCAATCTTCCTTGATAATCAAGAGCATCTAAGGAACTGTTCAGGAAGGCCAAGAACACGAGGTCGCCCGGTCGCACTGCCCAAGAGACAGGTGTCAGATTATAGGGCTTGGTCGCAAACAAATCACGAACCGCATCTTCATGCTGCTTGGCAAATTGGGCGGTCACATATGCATCTCCGAGAGCTACATCGGCGCGTCCAGTTAGCACATTCTG
Source organism: Thermoanaerobaculia bacterium (assembly GCA_036264085.1). GTDB lineage: Bacteria > Acidobacteriota > Thermoanaerobaculia > Multivoradales > UBA5704 > DATARR01. The sequence goes on from DATARR010000151.1 coordinate 138,692, forward strand.
AAACGCCAGTGACTGATCGCTTCCAGAGAAAACCAGGAGCTTAGCTTTCTTAAAGTTGGCCTTTGCATATTCATGCCCCGCTTCGCCTTGAGTCACCGCGATAGTAATTCCTTCCCTATCAAGAGTCTCAATGGAAGAAAAACGATTATCGGTTTTCCTGACAAGCGCGCTATTCCCCGCAAAAAACAGTGGCCGCGTGAAGGCGACCGCTTCGGCGCGAGGAATCGTCACAAAGGTTGGCGCTATCGAGACATCAAACCTACCCGCCGCAAGTCCTGCCGGGAATGTCGACCAATCGGTCTCGACGAATTCGAGTTGCCAATTCGATAAACGCGCGATTTCGCGAATGGCGGCGACATGGTGACCTCTCAACTCGCCTGAATTGGGATCTTTGGTTACAGTGGGCGGGAAGACTATGTAGCCCACTCGCAGTTTGTGAGTTGAGTTGATGCGGTCCAACGTTGACCTGCCTAAACCAGCCTGCTCCTGGGAACAACCCAAAATGGGAAGAAGAGACATGAAGGCAAGCGTCTGGCAGATTTTTCTGAGCATTTCGGATCTCCACACTTAGCGAGTTGATAAACGTCTCATGGTATTATGCCCGAGGTATTGGCCAGCCCAGGAGGAGGAGGTGGTGGCGGTAGCTGGTGAACCTGGCAGTTTCGGCTTCCACAAATCCAGGCGAGTTTTCCTGAAAAGTGCTTATAGTAGTGCCCTCCATTCCTAATCAGGTCAAGACTAACGAAGACGAGCAATAAAACCGAAAAAATAACCAATACGAACATTTCAGGAATAATGTTGTTTGCCTCTACATTGGAGTCTCTAGCGAAAAGCATCAACACAAATCCACCAATGAAACCTGTCAAGCTGGGAAGGAGATATTGATAGGCGATGCGCCAGTGCACCAGACTCATAAAGATGTCCCAGGCGAATAAGATTGAATACAATATAATCAAGAACAGCGCGAGATCTCTCATGGTATTGATTTTAAGAACATCGAAGGTTTCGATAGCCTTGAGAGAGACAAAGGCAATGATCAACAAGCGTAACAAGAACTCGATCGGCTTTTGCCACCAAGTCAGACTACTCAAAAACTCGTGATAAAAATGCTCGTCTGTGTCGGACATTTCGAGACTGATGTAAAGACGGAGGAGATGTAGCGCTAGTGCCAATATGAAGAGTGCTATTATCGTGGTAAGCCAATTCGCATTCGAGTCTCTATGTGGTTGGCTAAAGACCTCAACCGCTGTCTGACCAGCGACGCTCTTGAGAGTGCGATAGGTCTCTTGGGCAAATACCTTAAGGGTTAGCGCAAAGACCAGCAAGTAGACTACTGTAAATGCTCCCATCCGGAACCTGCAATCGTTTTCCATTTAGTACACCTCAGACGAATGGTGATAGTGGCGCCCTAAGGCAGCATTACGACATTTTGCAATGCAGACATATACATATTGCACAGCCTCGCCAGTAAGCATCTAACAGACGATGGAAGCATAGCATAGGTGAACTATGATAGGCAAGTGGAGGTGCTTCGCACAATGTGGGCCTCAACCGGCATCCACCGCTGGCGCCTCACTCCTTCCGGGCGCCCGGTGTCCGGGGTTCAACGGGCATGTTTTCGCGAGCTCAAGGCGGGAGCCAAAGGTGCGAGGAGGTGGGGGGCTTCGAGGTGATCGTGGATCGTGAGAGCCGGCAGTTCTACCCGCGCCGACCAGTGCCACGCCACACCGAACTCCGGAGGAGACTCTGTAGCTGACGGCCCGGTGCTTGACATGGCTTGGCACGTCCCCCTACGCTCGCCTCAGGGACCGAACGCCATGACCACCCTCGGCATCTCGTTGCCAGATAGCCTGAAGGACTTCGTAGAGGAGCAGGCGGCCCTCGGCGGATACCCGACACCGAGCGATTACATCCGTTCTCTGCTGAGAGAGGCCCAGGGCCGCAAGGACAGGGCGGAGATCGAGGGAAAGCTGCTGGTAGCCCTTGACGCTGAGGCCGGCGAGATGAGGTCGGCCGACTGGGACCGGCTGCGCGAGCGCGTTCGCCAGACGGTAGCCAAAGGGTGAGCCGCCGCGTCGTCGTCCGACCGCTGGCCAAGAGCGATCTCGACGAGCCGGCTCTCTACATCGCACACGACAGCGCCAGAGCACCTTTGACCGCCGCCTGGCGGTGGCGCCCCTCTCCTCTCGCATTCAGCTCTTGACGTTCGTAGCCCGCGGGATACACTTGGGGCATGCCAGTCAAGGTTACCGAGGTGTACCTCGATTGGATCAACTCCCTTAAAGACCTTGCAGGTCGCGCCCGGGTTCAAGTCCGCGTCGATCGCCTTGTCCACGGCAGTCCCGGCAACTATCGCGCCCGCACCGACGGCGTCTGCGAGTTGAAGATCGACTTAGCCGTGGGTTCTCTCGCCAAGAACCTGTAGGAGTGCCACGTTATGGCTAAGACCACTGAAAAATCGGCCACCAAGACCAGAGCCAAAACCAAGACCGTTCCCTATGACATAGCCGAGCAGCTTCGTACGCCTGAAGAGATGGCCGCGTACCTCGATGCCTGGTTCGAGGAGGCTCCCGACGATGCCCAGGGGATTGCCCGTGCTCTTGGCGACATCGCACGCGCGCGCGGCATGACGCAGGTCGCACGCGATGCCGGGCTGAGCCGGGAGAGCTTGTACAAGGCACTCAGCGAGGACGGCAATCCCAGCTTTGCGACCGTGCTGAAGGTGGCTCGCGCACTGGGTGTCCGCCTGCACGCTCAAGTGGCGTAAGAGCCCAGCAGGTGGCAATGCGACATCGCTCGCCGAGGGCGAGGCGCAGAGGGAGGAGGCAGCCGCCAGGCGAGCACGCTGCCGCCGCCCCTGTCGGGGCTTGACAACACCAGGTATTGCCCATCCCGGGGGCGCCGCTTCGCTCTGCCCCCGGCTACATGCCTCAGCCCCTTTGGGGCACATGGCTGCAACGCTCTGCTGTAATTCTGCTTTACCAGATTCCCGCAATCGCTGGCTGTCCCTTCGGGTGAGCCTTCGCCGATCGTCCCCCCAAAACGAAATCCCCCCCGCCACTCTCCCCTGAAGACTTCCCCACCCACTTGCGCTAGCATCTCCTCCGGCCGTCGACTCCAGGAGAGCTCCCCATGCCCGACCCGTCGCCCGAAGCTCGGGACCAGCGCCCGTTCAGGATTGTTGCGCTCTTCCGCCGCCGGTGGGAAGGCAAGGACGTCGCCATCGCCGTCCTTGGTCTGCTGCTCGTCTCCATGTCGGGTTACGCGTTTCGCGGGCCGCTCGGGCATGCTTTCGCCAAGCTCAAGGCGGGGGCCAAGGGGGGCGAGACGGTGGGGGTGTTCGAGGTCATCGTCGATCATGAGAACCGTCAGTATTTCGACGTGCTCTTTGACAAGCCGGCGGGACAGGGGAAGGTGGGCGACGTCCTCGATCCGGCTCCGGCTTCGATCTTCCCCAGTCTCGGCGGCTCCTGGAAGTGGAAGGACACCAACGCTTTGCGCTTCCAGCCCAGCGGCGGTCTGCCCGTCGCCAGCGAGTTCAAGGTCAAGCTCGATCCCGACAAGATCCTCCAGAAGGGGCAGGTCTTCACCGGCGATACCGAGCTGACCGTCCGCACCGACAAGTTCCTCGTCGAGGACGTCACCGTCGACGAGGAGCCGGCTCTCGAAGGCAAGAACAAGGTCGTCCTGCGCGGCGAGATCAAGCTCAACTACGCGGTCGATCCCAAGACCCTGGCGCCGCTCGTCAAGCTGGTCGATCCGGAACAGTCCAAGCCGGTCGGGGTGAAGCTGGAGACGGACTGGCAGAACCAGGCGATCGCCTATCACACGGACCCGGTGGAGAAGAAGAAGGACGCGCGCAAGGTGACGCTCACTCTCGCCGGCTCGCTCACGCCGGCCGGCGGCAACGTCCCCCTCGGCGAGGACTACGTCAAGGAGATCGAGATCGGCTCCAGCACCAAGCTCACGGTGCGCGGTGTCGAGGCCCAGCCGGGGGACCGCGAGTCTTCTCTCAAGGTCACCTTCTCCTCTCCCATCTCGGCGGCGGTGGCCGAGAAGTACGTGAAGCTCGATCCGGCGGTGAAGGTGCAGCTCGCCGCGGAGCGGAACGTGCTCTCCCTCACCGGCGCGCTCGAGCCCGGCTCCTCTTACACCCTGACGATCTCCAAGGGCATGCCCGCCACCGACGACGCCGTGCTCCAGGAGGACTACAGCGCAGCGGTCGACCTGCCGGACCTGGAGCCCACGGTGGGCTTCCAGAGCCAGGGCATGTTCCTCTGGAACCGCGGCCGCCACGCCGTCGCCCTGGAGGCGGTCAACGTCCCCACGGTCAAGATGACGATCGACCGCGTCTATCTCAACAACCTCTTCTTCCTCTTCGCCTATGGCGGCTTCTACGAGGAGGAGACGGGCTCTTTCGGGGAGCTCAACCACGCGCTGGGCGACCGCCTCAAGGAGGAGAAGCTCGACGCCGGTGGCAGGAAGAACAAGCGCCGCGTGCTCCCCCTCGTGCTCGACAAGTACGTGAACACGAAGGAGCCCGGCCTCTACCGCGTCTCGGTGGGCAAGCCGGACGACTATCAGGCCGCCCAGCGCTGGCTGCTGCTGACCGACCTCGGGGCGGTCGCCAAGAGGGGGAACGGCGAATTCCTCGTCTGGGTGTCGTCGCTCAAGGATCTCGCGGCGGTGGGCGACGCCAAGGTCACCGTGATCTCGGACCAGAACCAGACGATGGCCTCGGGGCGCACGGACTCGTCCGGCCTCTGGCGGGTGAAGGACAAGGCGCTCGCCGCGGGGGCCGCCGGCGCCGCCGGCAAGGCGACGCCCTACCTGGTGACGATCGAGAAGGGGGACGACTTCTCGTTCCTCCTCCTCAATCAGATGACGGTGGACACGACGGGCCTCGACGTCGGCGGCGCCGAGGCCGTGGGCCCGGGGTACACGGCCTTCCTCTACGGCGAGCGCGACCTCTACCGGCCAGGGGAGACGGCCCACGGCCTCGCCATCGTGCGCGATGGCGCGCTGCGCATCCCGCCCGCGATGCCGGCCCTGCTGCGCCACCGCGATCCCCAGGGGCGGGAGCTGTCGACGCAGCGCGTCTCGACCGACGCCAAGGGGCTCGCGCCTTTCGAGCTGGAGCTGCCGGCCTACTCGCTCACCGGCGCCCACACGCTGGAGCTGGAGGTGGCCCAGAAGGTCATCGGCCAGTACCGGTTCCACGTCGAGGAGTTCGTCCCCGACCGCATCTCGGTCGCGATCGCGGCGCCCGATCCGCAGAAGACGCGGATCGGGCCGGGGCAGGAGCTCAAGTACACGGTGGCCAGCGACTATCTCTTCGGCGCGCCGGCCGCGGGGCTGCCGGTCGAGACCCGGGTGCGCCTGGTGGACTCCACCTTCGCGCCCAAGGGGTTCGAGGGCTTCACCTTCCGCAACGCCGAGCGCAAGCTGGAGGACAAGGAGGTCTTCTCGCAGCAGGGGAAGCTCGACGCCGAGGGGCGCGGCGCGTTCCAGGTCACCATGCCGGCCGGGACGCCCGTGCCCTCGTCGCTGGAGGCCGTGATCACCGCCCGCGTGCAGGAGCAGGGCGGCCGGGGCGTGGCGGCGCTGGAGCGGCTGCAGGTCCATCCCTATCCTTATTACATAGGGCTCAAGCGGACAGGGGGAAGCCAGGAGGGTTTCGCCGAGCCGGGCAAGGAGGCGACGTTCGACTACGTGGCCGTCTCGCCCGACGGCAAGCCGGCCCCGTCCGGAGCCCTGCGGGCCGACTTCTTCCAGGACCGCTGGAACACGGTGCTGCGCAAGACCGCCAGCGGCGGCTGGCGCTATGAGACCACCCGCGATCCGGTGCTGATCGCCTCGAAGACGGTGCCGGCCGGCCAGGCCCAGGGCAGCTTCGGCTTCACCCCGAAGATCTACGGCAGCTACCGGGTGGCGATCACCGATGCCTCGACGCAGGCCTCGGCCGAGGTCGAATTCTACGCCGCCGGCTGGGGCACCTCGCCGTGGGCGATCAAGAACCCGTCGCGCCTGGAGCTGGACCTCGACAAGACGGAGTACGCGCCGGGCGACACGGCGACCCTCCAGGTGCGGGCGCCATTCCCGGGCAAGATCCTGCTCACCGTGGAGCGCGAGGGCGTGCTGGACACCCGGGTCGTGGACCTGCCGGGCAACACGGCGAAGATCGAGGTGCCCATCCGCGCCGACTACCGGCCCAACGCCTACGTCACGGCCACCCTGGTGCGCAAGGTGGGGGACCTGGAGGCGGGCTCGGCCGGCCGCGCCTTCGGCGCCGTGCCCATCGCCGTCAACCGCAATGCCAACCACCTCGTGCCGCAGATCGCGGCGCCGGACCAGATGCGGCCGAACCGCGACCTGGCGGTGACCGTGAAGACGGCGCCGAACGCCGTGGTGACGGTGGCGGCGGTGGACGAGGGGATCCTCCAGCTCATCGCCCAGAAGACGCCGGAGCCCTTCGACTTCTTCTACCGCAAGCTCGCCCTGGGGGTGACCTCCTATGACACCTTCAGCCTGCTGCTGCCGGAGCTCAAAAACCTGCCGGCCGGCGGCGGCGAGGGCGCGGAGGGGCGGTCGCAGTACGTGCGCACGGAGGGCATCCGCCGGGTCAAGCCCGTGGCCTTCTGGTCCGGCCCGGTGGTGGCGGACGGTCAGGGCAACGCCCGGGTGACCTTCAAGGTGCCGGAGTTTCAAGGGGCCCTGCGGCTGATGGCGGTGGCGATCGACGACGACCGCTTCGGCTCGTCGGCCCGCCTCACCCGGGTGCGCGATCCGCTGGTGCTCCTCCCCACCCTCCCCCGCGTCCTCGCCTTCGGCGAGACGCTCCAGGTGCCGGTCACGGTGCGGAACGACACGGGCAAGGCCGGACCGGTGACCGTGGCCCTGGCGGCTCAAGGGCCGGCGACGATCGAAAAACCATCCCAGTCGGTGGAGATTCCGGTGGGCCGCGAGAAGACGGTCTACTTCACGGTCAAGACGGGCGGCGCCGAAGGGATCGTCCACCTCGTGGCGACGGCCTCCGGCAACGGCGAGCAGTCGAAGTCGACGACCGAGGTGCCCATCCGCTCCGACCTGCCGGAGGTCACGACCGAGGACGCGGGCCAGGCGGCCACGGCGAGCGTCGAGATCCCGACGAAAAACGCCGAGGCCTTGCGGCCGGAGTCCATCCGGCGGACGCTGCGCATCGGGCCGATCCCCCTGGTGCAATTCGCGGGCAAGCTGGAGCACCTGCTGCACTACCCCTACGGCTGCCTGGAGCAGACGGTCTCCAGCGTCTTCCCGCTGATCTACGTCGGCGACGTCGCGAAAGCCCTGGAGCCGTCGCTGCTCGATCCCAAGAACGGCCACGGCGATCCGGCGGACCTGGTGCAGGCGGGCCTGCGGCGGACCGCCACCATGCAACTTCCCAATGGCGGCTTCTCCCTCTGGCAGGGCGGCCGGGAGGTCCATCCGTGGGCGAGCGTCTACGCCACCCACTTCCTGGTCGAGGCGAAGCGGGCCGGCCACCCGGTCTCCGACTCGCTCCACCGCAACGCCCTCGCCTGGCTGGCGTCCGAGGTCAAGGCCAAAAACGCCTACGGCAGTGAGGAGCTGGAGCGGATGGTCTACGGTCTCTACGTCCTGTCGCGGGCCGGCAAGGCGGACCTCGGGACCATGGACTTCCTGCGCCAGAAGCACCTGAAGGAGCTCAATTCGAATTCCAAGGCCCTGCTCGCCGCGGCCTACGCCGCGGTGGGCAATCCGCAGGCGACCTCGGCCCTGGTGGCCCTGGTGGGCGAGGTGCCGGAGATGCAGCGCCAGACGGGTGGCAACTTCGATTCCGCCATCCGCAATCGCGCCCTCCTCCTGCTGGCCCTGCTGGACGCCGCGCCGCGGGACCCGCGCATCCTCCCCCTGGTGGACCGCCTGGCGCGGGATGCGCGGACGGTCTCCTGGTGGACGACCCAGGAGGAGAGCTTCACCCTCCTCGCCCTGGGTCAATTCATCCAGCGCCAGCAGAAGACGGCCAATTACAGCGGCACCGTCTTCGTGGCCGGCAAGCGGGCCGGGAACTTCGACGCGAGGACGGCGACCTTCAGGAACCTCCCGGCCGGGCCGGTGAAGATCCAGATGAACGCCGCATACCAACCAGGCGCCGCTTTCTACAGCCTGACCAGCCGCGGCGTGCCCAGGGACGAGGCGTTCAAGCCGGCGAGCGCGGGACTGGAGATCGAGCGCCAGTTTCTGACCCGCGACAACGCCGCCCTCGATCTCAACGGCGTCAAGCAGGGCGACCTGGTGGTGATCAGGACCCGGGTGCGCAGCGTCTCCGGCCCGATCCAGAACGTGGTGATCGTCAACCTCCTCCCCTCGGGGCTGGAGGTGGAGAACCCGCGCCTGTCGTCGACCGAGCAGCTCCCCTGGGTCTCGGACGCCAACCTGCAGCCGGCCTACCTGGACCTGCGGGACGACCGCATCCTCCTCTTTACCGACCTGCCGGCCGACTCCTGGCAGACGTTCTACACCCTGGTGCGGGCGGTCGCGCCCGGCAGGTTCCACCTGCCGCCGGTGCAGGCCGAGGCGATGTACAACGGCGCGATAAGGGCGACGGGGGAGCGGGGGGAGATGCAGGTGGGGGTGCGGTGAGGCCCTGGGACCGCCGGCGTCCCGCCGGCCACTAACTTCGTTTTTTAAAACAGGAGTTAGAAGCCGGCGGGACGCCGGCGGTCCCAGGAAAGACGCAGATGAAGCCTCCTCCCAAAATCTTCCGCCAACGCCGGCGCCGGGTCCTGGCCCTCGCCGCCGGCGTCCTCTTCGTCTCCCCCTGGCTCTGGCTCCGGACCCTCGCCCTCCTCTTCCCCTTCCCCTGGGCGAGCCTCCAGCGCGCGCCGGCCGTGGTGGTGACCGACCGCCACGGCCAGCCGCTGCGGTTCTTCCTGCCGGCGGACCAGCGGTGGCGGCTGCCGGTGCGGCTGTCGGAGCTGCCGCCGGAGCTGCCGCGGGCGCTCGTGGCCTCGGAGGACCGGCGGTTCTATCGCCACCTGGGAGTCGATCCCCTGGCCGTCGTGCGGGCGGCGTGGTCGAACGTGCGGCGGCGCGGCGTGGTGTCCGGCGCGTCCACGATCTCCATGCAGGTGGCCCGCATGGCGGAGCCGGGGCCGCGGACGCTGACCGCGAAGCTGCGCGAGAGCGTCCGCGCCCTCCAGCTCGAGCAGCGGTTCTCGAAGGACGAGATCCTGGAGCTCTACCTCAACCTCACCCCCTACGGCGGCAACGTCGAGGGGGTGGGAGCGGCGGCGTGGTTCTACTTCGGCAAGGCGCCGGACCAGCTCTCGCTGGGGGAGATCGCCCTGCTGACGGCTCTCCCGCGCTCGCCCGTGCGCTACGACCCGACGCTCCATCCGGCCGCGGCGCGGGCGGCGCGCGACCGGGTGCTCGACCAGCTCGCGGCGCGCGGCGCCTTCTCCCGCCGCGAGCTGGCCGGGGCGCGGCGCCAGGCCGTCCCCCGCCTGCGCCACCGGCCGCCCTTCGCCGCTCCCCATTTCACGGAGATGGTGGCGGCCCTGGAGCCCGGCGCGGCGCGCCTCCGCAGCACCCTCGACCGCGGCAGCCAGGAGATCGCCGAGGCGCAGGTGGCGCGGCGCATCCGCGAGTTGCGGGACCTCGGGATCGGCGAGGCCGCCGTGGTGGTGGTCGACAATCAGACGCGGGCCGTGCGGGCGCTGGTGGGCTCGGCGGGCTTCCAGGAGGCAGCCTTCCAGGGGCAGGTCAACGGCGCTGTCGCCCGCCGCTCGCCGGGCTCGACGCTCAAGCCCTTCCTCTACGCCATGGCCCTGGACGAGGGGCGGATCCTCCCCGACTCCTACCTCCTGGACGTCCCCACCGACTTCTCGGGCTACGTGGCCGAGAACTACGACGAGCGCTACCGCGGCCGGGTCACCGTGCGCGACGCCCTCATCCAGTCGCTCAACGCCTGCACCGTGCGGCTCCTTTCGGAGGTAGGGCTGCCCGCCTTCCAGAAGCTGCTGCTGAAGGGCGGCCTCGCCACCCTGAACCGGCCGGCGGGGAGCTACGGCCTCCCCCTCATCCTGGGAGCGGGGGAGGTGCGGCTGCTGGACCTCGTCAACCTCTACGCGACTCTGGCCCAGGGGGGCGTGCATCGCGCAGTGAGGATCGTCGAGCCTGGGTCCACCTCACCCCTGCCCGAGCCCGTTCGCCTGTTCTCGCCCGAGGCGGCGCGGGCGATCGCGGGGATCCTCACCGCGGTGCGCCGGCCCGACCTGCCGGAGTCCTGGGACCTGACGCGGGACGTGCCGGGGGTGGCGTGGAAGACGGGCACCTCCTACGGCCACCGCGACGCCTGGGCCGTGGGCTTCTCGGCGCGCACCACGATCGGCGTCTGGGTGGGGAACTTCAACGGCAAGCCGCGCAAGGGGATCTCGGGCAGCCAGCACGCCGGGCCGCTGCTCTTCGACCTCTTCCGCGCCCTGGAGCCGGGGGGACGGGGGGCGGTGACCCCGGACGGGCTGCCGCCCGAGGAGATCGAGGTCTGCGCCCTCTCCCACGAGCTGCCGGGGCCGTTCTGTCCCGAGCGGGCGCGCATCCCCTTCCTGCCGGGGCGCTCGAAGCTCAGGGCCTGCACCCTCCACCAGCGGATGCTGGTGGACAGCCAGACCGGGGAGCTGCTGGCCGGCGACTGCCTCGGGCGGCGCCCCCACGAGTTCCGGCTCCTGACCGTCTACCCGCCCGAGCTGGTGGCGTGGTGGCGGTCGCAAGGGATGGCCGTCCAGGAGCCGCCGCGCCTCGCCGCCGCCTGCACCGGGCTCCCGGACGCCGAGCCGCCGCGCATCGTCTCCCCCGATGGCGTCACCGCCTACCACCTGCGGCAGGGCTCGCCGGCGGACTTCCAGCGCATCCCCCTCGTCGCCCAGACCTCGCCCGGCGTGCGCCGGCTCTTCTGGTATCAGGACGGCCTGCTGGTGGCCACCACCGAGACCGGCGATCCCGGCGACTCCGGAAAGACCGGCGGCCGCTTCCTCTCTCCCGTCCGCGGTGAGCACCGGCTGGTGGTGACGGACGACCTGGGACGGTCGGACGGGGTGACGTACAGGGTGGAGTAGATCCTGTGTTCAAAAATCTAAAATGCCGTGGCATCTATATGACGCCCCGACATTTGACAGGGTTGACCGGGCACGAGTAGAGTGCTACTCGTGTGGGATAAGCCCGGTATGCGAGCCCTCCGCCAGAGCTTCCCGTGGATCGTCGCGATCGCCCTTCTGGGGCAGGCAGGCGTTGCCTCCGCGGAGGCCCGCCGGGCGGGCGTCGGCGGACAGGTGTTCGGCGAGAAGTCGCCGCTCGCCGCGGCCCAGATCTACGCCTACCAGCTCGCCGACCTTCCCTTGCACAAGGTGCTGACGGACACGCAGGGCCACTTCCTCTTCGAGGACCTCCCCGCCGGGCTCTACCAGATCGTCGCCCACAAGGCCGGCTTCCTGCCGGTGGTGGTGCCGCTCACCCGCACCACCGCCCGGGCGTACCAGTTCGTCGAGCTGCAGCTCGCCCAGCGCGGCACCGCGCCGGGGGCGGCGGAGGACGATTTCTGGGCGATCCGCTCGCGGGTGCCCGCCGACGTGCTGCGCGACATCGAGACCTCCGAGATCGCCGCAACGACCTCGTCCTCGTTCACCCCCACCTCCGTCGACTCGTTGATGAGCAGCTTCAAGGCCGAGATGCAGGCACTGAGCGGCGTCGACCAGATCGCCGGGGGCCAGCTCTCCGGCGGCGGCGTGGGCCTCAAGGGGCAGGTCGGAGAAACGCAGGTGGGCATCAAGGCCAAGCTCATGCAATTGAACTCGGACTCCTTCCAGCAGGTCGCGGGCAGCGCGACGGGCACGGGGCAGACCAGCAACCTCTGGATCGACCTCGACCGCGGCCACGGCAGCCGGATCAGCATCAGCTCCTCCAACAACCGGATGATGACCCGGGGCGACTCGGGCGGGGCGCCGATCGACTCGGAGCGCTACCAGGTGAACTGGACGGAGCGGGTCGGCGAGAACGGCCACTCCGAGTTCTCCGCCCATTATTCGACGGATCGCAATCTCTACCGCCAGGCCGCGATCGACCCGCTGGGCATCCCCGAGTCGTCGCGGTCGTGGCGCATCGAGGGCGCCTATACGCTGGATCTCAACGACAGCAGCACGGTGCAGACGGGCGTGCGGTACCGCGAGCGCCAGTTCGGTCTCGGCGACGATCCCGCTCGCCAGGGCAAGGCCGCCGAGCGGCAGGCGCTCTCCAGCGTCGACCTGTTCAGCCGCGGCGGCGTGCGCGTCGAGCCAGCCGTGCTCATGGAGTACGGGCTCTACAGCACGCTCTCGGACGGCAGCGTGGCGCTGACTCCTCAAGGGGGCGTGGTCCTCCAGCTCGGCTCCAACTGGCAGCTCGAGTCCACCGCCGCCCGCCGGGTCTACACCGCCGCCCAGGCCAACCCCGACTTCCTCCCCACCCTCTTCGAGCAACGCGACCTCTGCGAGCAGGGCAGCCAGGCCTGCTACCAGATGAACCTGTCGCGCAAGGAGGGGGACGACAGCGCCTTCACCCTCGGCGCCGCTCACCGCACGGTGGGCGACACGTTGCGCCTCTACTTCAGCGACGACTTCTTCGATCGCCAGGAGAGCCTCTACCTGGTGCGCGGCGACAAGCTCCCCGAGGTCCACGTGGGAATGCGCCACAAGATCTCGCCGCGGGTGGTCGCCAAGCTGGACTCCAGCGTCGCCTCGGGCGGCGGCGGCACCTTCCTCGCCGCCGACGGCCGCCCCTACCAGAACCAGGTGCGCTACCTGGTGGCCTCGGTCGACACCCAGTTCCTGGCCAGCTCGACGGGGGTCTTCGTGGCCTTCCACCGCCTGGAGCAGCAGCTCGACCCGGCCTTCGGCGCCGCCGGCCACCCCGTCGCCCAGATGGAGTATCAGCGCCTGCAGCTCATGGTGAGCCAGAACCTCAACTTCCTGCTCAACCTCGCCTCCGACTGGGCCGTGCAGCTCAACATGGAGCTCAGCCGGGGCGGCACCCTTGCCGGCGATCCCACCAGCAGCGACGCCATCCGCCGGCGCATCCTCGGCGGCATCGCTGTCAAGTTCTAGGCCGGCGATCCACCGGGGGACCCTCCCCCAAGCGCTTGAATCCAAAAAAACGGATCGGCTCCGCTTTTCTGAACATGGAGCCCGAAAAGTGTGAGAAAATCAGGGTTTAGAGCCGATTCAAAATGCCGTTGCCGTGGCACAGAAAGTGCTTTAGCCGGTCATGGATCAGAGTCGTTACTCCATGACGCGGCCTCGCACTTTTCGACTGGCGCTCTCCCTCGCGCTCGCCATGCTGGTGGTGGGTCTGGGCGGCCTGAGCGTATCCAGGAAGGTCCAGACCTTCCAGGCGCTGGGCTTCGAGGCCAGGCCTGAAGGCGCCGGCGCCGCGGTAGGCAGGGTGACGGCCCCCAACACGGGACTGCGGCCGGGGGACCTGATCTTCCTGGTCAATCTCGGCCAGGTGTCGACCTGGGATCAACTCCACGAGCGGCTGCAGGACCAGCCCACCAGCAAGCTCCAGGTGCTGCGCGGCGATCAGGTGGTCCAGGTCTCCTACCACCGGCCGCCGCTCCAGGTCGACTTTCCGTACCTGATCCTCTGCCTGATCGCCGTCGTCTACCTGGCGATCGGGCTCTACACGCTGCTGCGCCAGCGGGACGGGCAGAGCTTCCTCTTCTATTTCTGGTGTCTCACCTCGGCGGCGCTCTTCCTGCTGACTCCCACGCCTCCCGGCGGCGCGGCGGGCATCCTGATCTACCTCGGCGACGAGATCGCCCGCCTGCTGCTGCCGGCGCTGACGCTCCACCTCTTCCTCGTCTTCCCGACCCCCCTGCGCACAGCGGCGTGGGTCCGCCGGGTGATCCCTTTCTTCTACCTGCCGGCGGCGGCGATGATCGCCCTGCAGCTCGACATGGTGCTCAACCACGGGCACATGGTCTTCGGCAAGGTCACCCCCGAGCGGCTGGCGATCCTCGACCGCGTCGAGCTGCTCCACTTCGCCGTCCTGGTGCTGGCGGCGACCGGCGTCCTTTTCTGGCGCTTCCGCCGCGGTGCGGCCTGGGAGCAGCACCGGCAGATGCAGTGGATGGCCTGGGGGGTGGCCTGCGGCTATCTGCCGTTCCTGGCCCTCTACTTCGCCCCGCACGAGCTCCACCTCGGGACCTCGCAGCTCCTGACCTCGGCCGCCGTGCTCCCCCTGGGGCTCGTGCCGCTGACCTTCGCCTACGCCATCCTGCGCTACAAGCTGTGGGACATCGAGGTCATCGTCCGCGACACGATCTCGCTGACCCTGACCCTGCTGCTGGGGATCATCGGTTTCTCGCTGGTCAACCTGGCGATCAACCGCGGCGTCTCCGAGGAGCTCTCCCTCGCCCGCAACCTGCTGTCGTTCCTCTCGGGTCTGGGGATCGCGGGCCTGCTGGTGCCCACCCGCGGCGCCATCTCCTCGGCCCTGGAGCGCTTCCATTACCGCGACACTTTCGGCAAGCGCAAGGCGCTGACCGGCCTCGGCCGCGAGCTGCTGCTGGAGCGCGACCTCGGCCGCCTGTGCTCCGCCCTCCTCGACCGCATCCAGGAGGCGGTGGACGTCGAGTCCGCGAACCTCTACCTCCTCCAGGGGGAGGCGCTGGCGGCCATCCGGGCGGAGCCCGCGCTGCCCGGCCGCATCCCGCTCGACGTCCTGGGCGAGGAGCTGTGGGCCAGGGACTTCGAGCGCCTCTCCGGCGTCTCGCTGCCGGCCGAGCCCCTCCCCCTGCCGGCCCGGCTGTTCGTCGCCGGCTACCGCTACGCCTTCCCGTTGACCGTGCGCGGGCGGGGGATCGGCATCGCGCTCGCCGGCTTCAAGCGCGACCACATGCCGCTCAACAGCGAGGACACGGACCTCATCCGCCACCTGCTCAACCAGGCGGCCCTCGCCATCGAGAACGCCCAGCTCCTGGGCCAGCTCCAGCTCCAGCTCGAAGAGGTGCGCCAGCTCCAGAGCTACAGCGAGGGGATCTTCGAGTCCTCCCCCGCTGGCATCGCGGTGCTCGACGGCGAGCGCCGGCTGCTGTCGGCCAACAGCGCCTTCGCCGGCATCGTCGGCGGCGACCGCCACGAGCTGGCGGGCCGCAGCCTCGAATCCGTGCTCCCCGGCCAGCCGCTGCCCGCCCCGGGCGAGGGGCCGGTCGAGGCGCGCTGGAGCGATGTCCAGGGGCGCGAGCGTCACCTCCAGCTCTCGCTCGCCGCCTTCGAGCGCTCCTCGCGCCAGGGGCTCTACGTGCTGGTGGTGCACGACGTCTCCGAGCGGGTGGCGATGGAGAACGCCCTGCGCGAGAAGGACCGCCTCGCGGCTCTCGGCATGCTGGCGGCGGGCGTGGCCCACGAGGTGAACACGCCGATCACCGGCATCTCCAGCTACGCCCAGATGTTGCTCGAAGAGACGGCGCCGTCGGACCCGCACTACGACATCCTGAAGAAGGTCGAGCGGCAGACGTTCCGCGCCTCGCGCATCGTCAACAACCTCCTGGAGCTCGCCCGCAACAATCAGAAGGAGAGGAGGCCGGTGGCCGTGGCGCCGCTGATCGGCGAGAGCCTGGACCTCCTGGGCGAGCGGCTGGGCAAGCGCGGCATCGAGCTCAAGTGGACGCCGCCGCAGGAGAGCTTCCAGGTGATGGGCTGCGACGGCGAGCTGCAGCAGGTGTTCACCAACCTGATCCTCAATGCCGTGGACGCCATGCATGACACCGGCGGCCGGCTGACGGTGGACCTCATGGCGAGCGATTCGCAGGTGCTGGTGCGGGTGCAGGACAGCGGTCCGGGCATTCCGGCCGACAAGCTCGAAATGATCTTCCAGCCTTTCTATTCGACCAAGCTCAGCCGCGGCGGCACCGGCCTGGGACTGTCGATCAGCTTCGAGATCGTCCGCCGGCACGGCGGCGACCTGCGGGTGGTGAGCCGGCCGGGCGAAGGCGCCTGCTTCCTGGTGGAGCTGCCCCGGTACCATCCCGCCTCCGGCACCCCGGTATGAACGTCCTGGTCGTCGACGACGAGGAGGTCCTGCAGGACGTCCTGACCCTGCTCATCCGCAGGGAGGGGCACCACCCCCTGTCCGCGATGAGCGGCGAGGAGGGGCTGGCCGTGCTGGAGCGCGAGGAGGTGGACCTCGTGCTGCTCGACCTCATGCTCCCCGGCATGCACGGCCTGGAGGTGCTGAAGGAGATGCGCCGGCGCCAGCCCGACCTGGTGGTGGTCGTGATCACCGCTTTCTCCTCGATCGAGAGCGCCATCGAAGCCATGCGCGAGGGGGCGTTCCACTACATCCCCAAACCGTTCAAGAACGAGGAGGTGCTGCTCACCGTGCGCAAGGCGCTGGAGCAGCGCCGGCTGACGGCCGAGAACCGCTCGCTCAGGGAACAACTTCGCCAGCGCTTCGCCTTCGACAACATCATCGGCAAGAGCAAGCCGATGCAGCAGGTCTACGAGCTGATCCAGCTCGCAGCACCTTCGAAGAGCAACATCATGGTGCTGGGCGAGAGCGGCACCGGCAAGGAGCTGGTGGCCAAGGCCATCCACCACCACTCGCGGCGGGCCAGTGGACCGTTCATCACCGTCAACTCCGGCTCGATGCCGGCCGACCTCCTGGAGAGCAACCTCTTCGGCCACGTGCGCGGCGCCTTCACCGGCGCGGTGACCAGCAAGAAGGGGCTCTTCGAGCTGGCCGACGGCGGCTCGGTCTTCTTCGACGAGATCGGCAACATCCCGGTCGACACCCAGGCGAAGCTGCTGCGGGTGATCCAGGAGCGGGAGTTCATGCGCCTGGGCGGGCTGGAGACCATCCGCGTCGACGTGCGGATCATCGCCGCCACCAACGCCGACCTCGAGACCGCGGTGCAGCAGGGCCAGTTCCGCGAGGACCTCTACTACCGGCTCAACGTCATCACCGTGAACCTGCCGCCGCTGCGCCAGCGCACGGAGGACGTGCCCCTCCTCGCCCAGCACTTCCTCGCCCACTACGCGCGGGAGAACGAGAAGCCGATCCGGACGATCTCGCCGCAGGCCATGGAGCTGCTCCTCGACTACCACTGGCCGGGCAACGTGCGGGAGTTGGAGAACGCCATCGAGCGCGCCGTGGTGCTGTCCACGGGCGAGGTGCTGACCGAGGAGCTGCTCCCCGCCTCCGTGCGCCTGCGCGAGTCCAGCGGCCTGCTCCCCCCGCCTCTCCCCTCGAACGGCATCGCCTTCAAGGACGCCGTCAGCGAGTACGAGCGGCAGATCATCATCCGGGCCCTGCAGTCCTGCGGCGGCGTGCAGAAGCGGGCCGCCGAGCTGTTGCAAGTCAAACCCACCACGCTCCACGAGATGATGAAGCGGCTCAACATCTCGTCGGAGAGCCTCGTGTCTTCGTGAGACAGAATCGGACTCCCATGCGCAAGACGTCGTTGCTGACGCTGGCGCTCGCCTTCGCGGCGACGCTCGCCCTCGCTCAACCCCCCGGCCCGGCCACCCGGCCGGCGGCCGGTGCTCCAGGCTTCCTCGCGCCGCTCTCCCATGGCGAGACGCTCGACCTGCCGCCCCTTGACGAGCGGCTCCCCCGTCCCGAGGCGGTGCTGGGCTATCCGCTGGGCGCCCGCTTCACCTCCTGGGACCGCATCGTCGCCTACCTGGAGGCCCTGGACGCGGCCTCGCCGCGGGTGAAGATGTGGGAGTACGGCCGCACCTACGAGGGCCGGCCGCTGAAGCTGGTGGCCATCTCCAGCCCGGAGAACATCGAGCGCCTCGACGAGATCCGGGTCAACGTCCAGCGCCTGGCCGATCCGTCGGGGCTCCCGGCGAGCGAGCGCGAGCGCCTCCTGCGCCGCACGCCGGTCGTCGTCTGGCTGGCCTACGGCGTCCATGGCAACGAGTCCTCGTCGTCGGAAGCGGCCCTGGGCACGGCCTACGTCCTGGCCGCCGCGCAAGGCGAGACGGCGCAGATGCTGGAGAACCTGGTGGTGCTCGTCGATCCGCTGCAGAACCCCGACGGGCGCGAGCGCTACGTCAACGGCTATCGCCAGCGCCGGGGCGAGGACGCGAACCCCCGCCGCGCCGCCGCCGAGCACTTCGAGCCCTGGCCCGGTGGCCGGCAGAACCACTACGTGATCGACCTCAACCGCGACTGGGCCTGGGCCAGCCAGCAGGAGACGCGGCAGCGCCTCGCCGCCTACCGCTCCTGGGAGCCGCAGGTCTACGTCGACTTCCACGAGATGGGCAGCGAATCCTCCTACTTCTTCCCGCCCTCGGCCGAGCCGATCCATCCGCAGATCGACCGCCGCATCCTGGGCTGGCTCGACAGGTTCGGCCGCGCCAACGCCGCCGCCTTCGACCGCCAGGGGTGGATCTACTTCAAGGAGGAGAACTACGACCTCTTCTACCCGGGCTACGGCGATTCCTATCCGAGCCTGCGGGGCGCCGTGGGCATGACCTACGAGATGGCCGGCGGCGGCCGGGCCGGGGTCGCGGTGGCCCTCCAGGACGGCACGGTCCTGACCCTCGCCGACCGCGTCGCGCGCCACCTCACCACCTCGCTCACCACCGTGCGCACGGCGGCGAAGAACGGCCGCAAGGTGCTCGAGGACTTCACGGCCGGCCGCGCCCGGGCCGGCGCCGAGAACGTGCGCACCTTCCTTTGGACGGCGGACCAGCAGGAGGCCCGCGCGCTCGCCGAGCTGCTGACCCTGCACGGCGTGCGAGTGCGCCAGCTCGGCCAGCCGGTGGAGGCGCCCGTCCGTGCCCTGGTCCGCGCCGCCGGCGAGCCGCAGCCGCGCAAGTTCCCGGCCGGCACCTACGCCGTCTCCACCGCGCAGCCGCTGGGCAACCTCGTGGCGGCCCTGATGGAGCTCGAGTCGCCCATGAGCCAGGGCTTCCTCGACCGCCAGCGCCAGCGCCTGGAGCAGAACCTGGACGCCGAGTTCTACGACATCACGGCCTGGTCGCTCCCCTTGGCCTTCAACGTCCGCGCCTGGATGGCCCAGGGCGACGTGGTGGGCGGCAACGGCAGGCCGCTCGCCGAGGCGGCCGGCGGCGGCATCCGCGGCGAGGGGGACCTCGGCTGGCTGGTGCCGCCCCAGGGGATCGCCTCCTACCGGCTGGCGGCGGCCCTCCAGAAGCGGCAGGTCCGCTACCGCGTGGCGCTCGCGCCCTTCACCGGCGACGGCGCCAGCTATCCCGCCGGCACTCTCTTCATCCCCCGCCGCTCGAACCCCGACGGCCTGCGCGACTCCCTGCCCGGGCTGCTCCAGGAGGACGGCCTGACCGCCCACGCCGTGGCGTCGTCCTGGGACTTCAAGGGCTCCCTGGGCTCGCACGACATGGCGGCGGTGCGGCCCGCGCGGGTGGGCCTGATCGGCGGCGACGGCGTCGACGCCACCTCCTTCGGCTACCTCTGGTACCTGCTCGACCGGCAGATCGGGATGGACCACGACCGGCTCGACCTGACCCAGATCCGGCAGGTCCCGCTCGCCGATTTCGACGTCCTCGTCTTTCCCAGCGGCGACTACCAGGACCATGTGAGCGACAAGCTCAAGGAGTCGCTCGACGCCTGGGTCAAGGCGGGCGGCGTGCTGGTGGCCGTGGGCGACGCCGTGAGCTGGCTCCAGGACAAGGAGCTGACCACCATCAAGCGCTGGACGCCGCCGAAGAAGATGGACGCCGAGGATTCGAAGGACCTCGAAGACCCCGAGGTCAGCGCCTCGCCGCTGGAGAAGCAGCTTGCCAACCGGCCCATCTTCACCCCCGGGGCCGTGCTGGCCACCCGCATGCAGTCCCAGCACGCGCTCACCCTGGGGCTCACCTCGCCGCCGGACGTCCTCTACGAGGGCTCGCTGGTCCTCAAGGCGACCAACGACCCGCGGCAGGACGTGCTGCTGGCCGCCGACGTCAAGCCGGTGGTGGCGGGCTTCGCCTGGCCCGAGGCCGAGCAGCGGCTGGCGGGCTCGCTGCTGGTGGGCACCGAGTCGCGCGGCCGCGGCAGCGTCGTGCTCTTTGCCCAGGACCCCGCCTACCGGCTCTTCTGGCGGGGGACGACGCCCATCCTGCTCAACGCCCTGCTCTACGGGCCCAGCACCGGGCTGGGGGGGAGGTTCTGAAGGGTTTGAGCGCGAGGGAGCGAGCCCGCCACGTCGAGCCCATCGCCGTCCGCTGGGGCGACATGGACACCATGGGGCACGTCAACAACGCCAAGTACTTCACCTACTGCGAGTCGGCCCGCATGAGCTACTTCGCGGCGGTGCGCATGGACGAGCACCGCGAGGCCGGGGCGCACGGGCCGGCCCTGGCCGCGGCCAGCCTCAACTTCCGCGCCCAGGTGCGCTACCCCGCCGACCTCGAGGTCGCCACCCGCGTCAGCGAGATCGGCCGCAGCAGCTTCAAGATGGAGTACGAGATCCTCTACCGTGGCACCGGCGACCGCGTCGCCGATGGCACCGGCGTCGTCGTCTGGGTGGACTACGAGACCGGCAGGTCGATCCCCCTCCCGGAAGCCCTGAAGGAGGAGATCCGGCGGTTCGAGGGGATGGCGGCCTGATTCAACTCCTGGGAATCCCCGGCCCCGGGCCCCGGTTCCAAGCTCCGGTACAATACCCACTCTTTGCCGCTCCCCGGCCGGGGCCGCGGCGAGCGACGCGCGAGGAATCATATCCGGATGAGCGACCAACGATTTCCCGACGTCCCGGGCGGGTACCCCTTCCCGGCGCTGGAGCAGGAGGTGCTCCAGGAGTGGAGGGAGCGGGACGTCTTCAAGGCGACGCTGGAGCGCCCCTCTCCGCAAGGGGAGCTCGTGTTCTTCGAGGGGCCGCCCACGGCGAACAACGTCCCCCACGTCGGCCACGTGGTCACGCGGGTGGTGAAGGACGTCTTCCCCCGCTACCGCACCATGCGCGGCTATCACGTGGCCCGCAAGGCGGGGTGGGACACGCACGGCCTGCCGGTCGAGATCGAGGTCGAGAAGCGCCTCGGCTTCTCCGGCAAGCAGCAGATCGAAGCCTACGGCATCGCCGAGTTCAACCAGGCGTGCCTGGAGAGCGTTCACACCTACGAGAAGCAGTGGCGCGCCATGACCGAGCGCATCGGCTACTGGGTGGACCTCGATCACGCCTACTACACCTACAAGAACGAGTACGTCGAATCCGTCTGGTGGTCCCTCTCCGAGCTCGCGGCCCGCGGCCTGCTCAACGAGGGCTACAAGATCCAGCCCTACTGCGGCCGCTGCGGCACCACCCTCTCCAGCCACGAGGTGGCCCAGAACTACAAGGACGCGGACGATCCCTCCATCTGGACCCTGTTCCACGCCCGTCCCGGCCAGACCGCCAAAACAGTCGACGGCGAGGACTGGCAGCTCGGCGACGACTTCTACTTCGTCGCCTGGACCACCACGCCCTGGACGACGCTCGCCAACGTCGGCCTCGCCGTCCATCCCGACCTCGTCTACAAGGTCGTGGAGCATCCGGCGAAGCCGGGCGATCTCATCCTCCTTGGCGACGAGCTCGGGACCGCCGTGCCCGTGCCGGTGGAGGAGGAGGGCAAGCGCCATCTGGCGGACCTGCGGCAGGCGCCGGCCCTCGCCCGCTTCCGCGGCCGGGAGCTGGAGGGGCTGCTCTACGAGCGGCTCTTCACCTTCTTCGAGCCGGACGTGCCGGGCCGGGTGGTGCTGGGCGACTACGTCACGTCCACCGACGGCACCGGACTCGTGCACACGGCGCCCCCCTTCGGCGAGGACGACTACCGGACGGGCCGGCGCTACGAGCTGCCGATGATCCTGTCGGTCGACGGCGAGGGGAAGATCGTCCCCGGCGCCGGCCCCTTCGCCGGGCTCTGGTTCAAGGACGCGGATCCGAAGATCATCCAGGATCTGAAGAGCCGCGGCCTGATGCTCCACTCCGACCGCTACCGCCACAGCTACCCCTTCTGCTGGCGGTGCGACCGGCCGCTCCTCTATTACGCCACCACGAGCTGGTTCGTCCGCACCACGGCGGAGAAGGACGAGCTGGTGGCGAAGAACAAGGAGATCCACTGGCACCCCGAGCACATCGGCGAGGGGCGGTTCGGCAACTGGCTGGAGAACGTGGTGGACTGGGCCCTCTCCCGCCGCCGCTACTGGGGCACGCCGCTCCCTATCTGGCGCTGCCCGGAGTGCGAGCACCAGCAGGTGATCGGCTCCTACGAGGAGCTCTTCGCCGCCTCCGGGCGGCCGCGGCCCGCGGACCTTTACGATCCGCAGCAGTTCAATCCGCACCGGCCGTTCATCGACGAGGTCACCTGGCCCTGCCCCAACTGCGGCAAGGGAACGATGAAGCGGGTCGAGGAGGTCATCGACGCCTGGTACGACTCGGGCTCCATGCCCTTCGCCCAGCATCACTACCCGTTCGAGAACCGGGAGCTGATCGACCGGCGGATTCAATTCCCGGCCGACCTGATCTCCGAAGCGGTGGACCAGACGCGGGGCTGGTTCTACACCCTCCACGCCCTCGGCGTGCTGCTCTTCGATTCGGTGGCGTTCAAGACCTGCATCGTCCTCGGCCACGTCAACGACGAGCAGGGACGGAAGATGTCGAAGCGCCTGGGCAACGTCGTCGAGCCCATGGGCGTCATCCAGGAGACGGGAGCGGACGCCCTGCGCTGGTACTTCTGCATCAACAACCCCGAGGTGCCGTCGCGCTTCTCGGCCCGGCTGGTGCGCGAGGCGGCGCAGCGCTTCCTGCTGCCGCTGTGGAACGCCCTGTCGTTCTTCACCATCTACGCCAACCTCGACGGCTGGCGGCCGGGCGCGGGCCCCGATCCCGGCCCCTTCGATGCGCGACCCGCCCTCGACCGCTGGATCCTCCTGCGCCTGGGGCGCCTCACGGCCGACACCACGGCGCGGCTGGACGCCTACGACCTGACCGCCGCGGCGCGGGGCGTCGAGGAGCTCCTGGAGGACCTGACGAACTGGTACATCCGGCGCAGCCGCGACCGCTTCTGGGCGCCCGACGGCGACGCGGCCGGGCACGCCGACAAGGCGAGCGCCTACGCCGCCCTCTACGAGGTGCTCACCACGCTCGCCCGGCTCCTCGCGCCGTTCACGCCGTTCGTGGCCGAGGTGCTCTACAAGCACCTCGTGCGCAGTCAGCGAGAAGACGCTCCGGCGAGCATCCACCTGGAGGACTGGCCCGTGCCCGCTCCGGGCCGGGCGGACGAGGCTCTGGAGAGGGGCATGGCCGCCATCCAGCGCATCGTCACCCTGGGCCACGCGGCCCGCAACCTCCACGGCCTCAAGACCCGGCAGCCTCTGCCCGCCGTCACCCTGGTGACGGCTGACGAGTCGCTGCGGGGCCTCGTGGAGCCGCGTCCGGAGCTGCTGGAGCTGCTGCAGGACGAGCTGAACGTGAAGGAGGTCCGCTGGGCCGCGGACCGCAACGTCCACGTCCATCACGAGGTCAAGCCGGTCTTCCCCAAGACCGGCCCGCGCTTCGGCAAGCGGATGCCGGAGGTGAAGAAGGCCCTGGACTCGGCCGATGGCGACGCCCTGGCGGCCGAGCTGGAGCGCGAGGGGAGGATCACGATCCAGCTCGCGGACGGCCCGGCCGAGCTGTCCGCGGAAGAGGTCGAGGTCCGGCTCGTCGAGCGGGCGGGCACGGCCACCCAGGGGGACCGCGAGCTGCTGGTGGCGCTCGAGACCGGCCTCACCCCTGGCCTGGTGGCCGAGGGCCGCGCCCGCGAGGTCGTGCACCGCCTGCAAATGGCCCGCAAAGATGCCGGTCTAAACTACGCTGACCGCATACGTGTCGTCTACACTGCTGCTTCGGAGCTGGAAGAAGCCATCGCCGCGCACCGCGACTGGATCGCTGGCGAGACGCTCGCTGTCGAGCTGACCCTGCAACGAGAGGTGGACTCCGGCGTTCTGCGAGACGCCGCCGTCGAGGACCTCGCCTTCGCCTTCACCCTGCAGAGGGTGGAGGCGTAGCGCATCCATCCGCAACCAACGCGAAAGACCATCGCCATGTCCGGAATCTTCAAAGCCTATGACGTTTCGCCTTGGTGGATCGCTTCGCGAGACACCCAGGTGGCACGCCACGGCGGAGTTTCTCCGACCCAGACCTCCTGACATGGTACCTCGTAAGTGATTGAAAACTCTGGGCTGCAGATTGCGGAGGTGCGGACCCCAAACCCCGCTTTTTGCTGCCGTCCTCGATTTCGTCTGCTGCACTGCACCACCGCGGCCCCCGTTGAGAAGAAAGGGCGTACAAGCTTGCCACCCCCTATGCCAGGAAGTCTGGCTCCGGCTTCCCCATGACATCATCAGACGACTAGTTTTCTCATCACGATATGTAGGTCGCAATTTGATCTGGAATCGGAACGCCTTTCATCTCTCATATCTCTTATCCAGGATAACTCGTCTTTTTCTGCGACCTATTCAGCATAGCCCGGCTCGACGGGTTTCGGCTAAGAGTTCGTTACAGGGTAGATGGGTGGCGGCTTGGAGCCGCGTAGACTTCTGCGGTATAATTGCCCAAATGTCAAGCGCGGCGCCGCGACTATCCACTCCGGCGTCCCTATCGGTGAATTCGGGCACGCTTATGATCCAAATCTTTTTCTCGTATTCCCATCGTGACGAGGAATATCGAAATGGATTAGAGCTCCATCTGGCGACGCTCAAACGACAAGGTATTGTCAAAATCTGGCATGATCGCCGAATCGACGCCGGTGAAGATGTTCAGAGCGTAATCAGTGAGCACCTTGAAAAGGCTGACGTTGTGCTTCTCCTGGTCAGCCCGTTCTTCCTCGCCTCATACTATTGCTACGACGTCGAGCTGGCGCGGGCCCTTGAACGGCATGGCCAAGGAAAGGCCCGCTTGATCCCAGTGATCGTCCGTCCCTGCGACTGGAGGCATACATCCTTCGGCCACCTGCGGGCCACGCCTGCCGATGGAAAGCCGATCTTGAAGTATAATGTCATTGATGATGCATATCTTTCGATCGTAGAGGACATCCGCCGTGTCGCGGCGGAAATGTCTTCGGCTGCACAACCTCTTGAGAGCTCATCGGTCCCTGCGACCTCAGCTACGAGAGATGAGGCCCGGCTCGCAGCGGCTCATCTGGTTCCCACGCCGGTGACACACCTTGTCGGCCGTCAGGAGGAGATCCACGAGGTGTGCTGTGCGTTGCGACAGGGCACGAGCATCGTCGTAACCGGATTGCCAGGGATCGGGAAGAGCACCTTGGTTGCATTTGCTGTGCGGAGCCTGTGGGCCGACGGCGCGAACCCCTACACCGACCTGTGCTTTCACAGAGTCTCTGAACGGGATTCTGCCGAGGAGCGAGCAGGGCGGATGCTGGTCGACCTTGTCGCCAGGCTCAATCCCTCTTCTGCTTTTGAGTCTGAAGACCTCGAGGCTCGCTTCGCGCAGGCACGGCGCGTCTTGGCAGGGCGGCGTGTGCTCCTGGTGATCGACGAGGCAGACCATGATTTCAGCCAAGAGGCTGTCTATACCGTCAGGAATCGTCTTCCTGCGCTCACTCTCGCCGTGACCTCCAGGCATGGCGTCTGGCGAGACCTGCGGGTGCTCCCCTTGAAAGGCATGTCGCCGGCCGAAGGAGCAGAGCTCTTTTCCCTTGAATTCGGCTCGGTCAAGGGCCACGAAGATTCCGTTGCGGAACTGTGCCGGCAGGTCGGCGGTCACCCGATGATGATCACCCACCTTGCCGTGGAAGCGAAGCACAGCGGCCAGCCTCCGGAACAAGTCACCGCCAGCAACAGCTCGGCCAGCATCGATCGGAATCTGGCCGTGCGTTTTGATGCGATCTACGATCGTGCCAGCAAGGGCCAGCGGCGCCTGTTCGCCGTGGTTGGGATTTTGGACACTGCGACCATCCGTGTTGATCTGCTGCAATGTGTCACCCACATTCAGCAGTCTGAAATCGAGGCTCTCGCCGACTTGTGGCTCGTCCATCTGCACAGGGAAAAAAGAAGCTTGTCGGTCCATGACCTGGTCCGGGTCTGGTGCCGCGAACGCCTCGATACCATAAGAGACGAGATCGATGACTTGCGCGTCCAGGTCGCCGAGTTCTACCAAGGGCTCTTCACTGGGGAGCGCTCGGCGGAAGACCTTGCGGAGCTCGATTGTGAGTGGCCCAACGTCCTGGGGCTCATCGACCGGCTGTCGGACTGCGAGTCGATTCTCTCGCTGGTCGACGGAGTGATCGGCGATCATTTCGACGACCCCAGCGGTTACGCCCCAAGCCGCCGGCAGACATCCGCACTGCTGTCGCGAAGCAAGCGGCTGCTCGACTGTTGCGATCGAGTCGGTGGGGATGCGGCCGCCAAGGTGGAGAAGAACCTGGGTCATTTTTTCTACTGGCGCGGCGATCACGAGAACGCCGAGCGCCTTTTTCACCGAGCGCGGGATCGCTATCGAGAATTGGCGGATCGCTCCGGAGAGGCTTGCACCACGTGGCTTCTCGGTTATCTGGCCGACGACGAAAACCGATACCAGGAAGCGCTCAGCCTGTATCTTCAGGGTACAGAGATCGCCGAGAGCTTGACGCCCGAGAACAACGAGCTGGTGGCGATCGGACATCATCTCGTCGGCTGCACCTTGTACCATCAGGGCAGGTTCAGCGAAGCTGAGGCAAGCTTTCGTCGCGCTCAGAGCCTGATCACGCCGGGAGAAGCTCCCAGCCTTTGGTCTCGGATCGAAAGAAGGGTCGGGTATGTAGCGATAGCACGCGGGAGGCTGGATGACGCGGAAGCGATCCTCGTACGGGTCGCCCGCCAGGTGGAAGCTCTGAGACGGCCTCGCGATGCCGCGCGCATTTCTCGCAAGCGTGCCCTGATCTGCCTGCGACGCGGCGACCTGCAGGGTGCCGAAACCTTACTGCGGACAGCATTGGCAGACTTCAAGGACCAAGGCTTTCGGCGCGGCGAAGGGAGCACCATTCGTGACCTGGCGACCCTCGCACGAATCAAAGGGAACCTGGACGAGGCTGAGCGCCTTTGCCACCAGAGCATCCACGTGGCGGAGAGTACCGGATCTCTCTATGGCATCGCTGCCGGCCACGAGGAAATGGCGGAGATCCTTCACGACCTTCGACATCCGAGCGCCGAAATCCACCGCCACCGGCGGCGCGCCTCGAATACTTATCTATCCATCGGGCATCAACGTGGACAGGAGCTTGCCGCAGACCTCGACAGGACGGGAGCCATGGAGCCACCTTTGCCTCAACCAACCCGCGGATTTATTTTCGATCTCATGGACACGCTCGCCTACCTCGACCCGGGTGTTTACCGAGACGCGAAGCTTCACATGGCCAAAAGGTTGGGAGTTTCTTTCGAGCGGTTCCTTTCTGCTTGGGAAGCGTCCCGCAAAAACGCCTCCACCGGGGTGTTCAGCACCACCGAAGATCGCATGCGTTGGGTTGGGAAGACCTTGGCGGTGAAGCTCTCCGAGGACGAGTGCCATGACCTGGCGCAGCGAGAGGATGAGATGTGGAGAACCCGCGTGGAGGTCATCGAGGGATCGTATTTGTTGCTGGCGCAGCTCCGCACAGCCGGCATGAAGCTTGCCGTGGTCTCCAACGGCCCTGTCGCGATGAGGTCGCTTCGTGACCACCTTGGCCTTGGCTCGCTCGTGGACGTGATCCTGTTTTCCCATGCCGCAGGAGTCCTCAAGCCAGATCCAGGAATCTATAACAAGGCCTTGGAGGACTTGGGCCTCGCGGCCTCGTGCTGCGTCTATGTCGGAGACGGCAACGACCGGGAGCTTGACGGCGCCAGGGCCGTGGGCCTCTACACCATTCGAGTGCGGAGAGAGCGGGCGCCCTACGCCAGCATGAAGAATCAGAGCATCGACTGGGACCGGGCCGTCGACAGGCTCGACGACATCGGCGCCTTCTTCCCTGCTGCTGGAAGGTGAAATCCGTATGAGCTCCATCCATTTCACGACCCAACGATGCACTGCGACGGAATACTGCATCACGGACGCTTGGGCGGCCGTTTTTTCCGAGTGGTCTGCAAGGACCGAAGCGGCGCGCGATTGCGCTCGCCTCGTCCTGCTCAGCGACGAAACCGTATGGACGCATTATGAGAGCGACATCCGCGCCGGCTTGCACTGCATCGATCGCACCCTCCTCCCTCTGATCATCCCTCCTGGTGAGGACGCGAAGGACTTTCAACGCCTGAGCGCGATGGCGGGGCATCTCGAAAAGCACGGCGTGCACCGCCGGGACCTCCTCGTGTGTTTCGGCGGCGGGGTGTGCTGCGATTTAGGTGGATTCCTCGCGCAGATCTATATGCGCGGGCTCAATTACATTCTTCTGCCTTCCAGCCTCATGGCGCAGATCGATGCAGCCATCGGTGGGAAGGTGGGAGCGAACTTTGGGTTGCGCAAGAATCTGTTAGGGGGCTTTCACCACCCCCTATTGGTCGTCATCGACAGCGTGTTCTTGACGAGCCTTCCTCAGTTCCACTTTCGGACGGCCCTGGCAGAGGCGGTAAAGCTTGGCATCATCTGTGACGAGGAGCTATTGACGGAGGTCCTCGGGCGGCAAAGCAAGCCCTTGCTGGACCGCCAGACGGAGGCGGTGCGACAGCTTGTGGAGCGCTGCGTCCGCACCAAGCTGGAGCTTCTGCGCGGAGATCCCTACGAGAACGAGTTGAACCGCGTTTTGAACCTGGGCCACGGCGTGGCACACGCGATCGAGAGGCTACCGATCATGCCGGGAGGGCTCCAGCCCTGCCACGGCGAAGCCGTGGCGATCGGCCTCGCGGCGACAGCGCGGTACAGCTATCGGGCCGGCTTCTGCGACGAGCGGCGGTCCCGGCAACTCATCGAGATCCTGAAGGGGCTCGGCCTTCCTGTTTCTGCGGATTGCGTGGACCCAGAGATGCTTCTGGGTCAATTGCGACGGATCAGGGAACACCGGGGTGGTCTCTTCCGTCTCGTGGTCCCCACCTTCGAGCAAGGAGTTCGTATTGTCCCGGAGGCTGACCTTGACTTGCTTGCGGCTTGCTTGCAAGAGCTCCCGGAGGTGGACTCGTGAGGAGCGCCTCCCGCCTTGGAGAGGCGTGGAAGCTCGGCGGCGTGGAGGTGCCAAACCGGATCGTCATGGCTCCGATGGCCACGAACCGCGCTGACAAGGAGGGGACTGCCGGCCCGCGATTGATACGATTTCTTGCCCGGCGCGCCTTGGGAGGTTGCGGGATGATCATCGTCGAGTCCGCGACGGTCGATGCTGCTCATGGGAGTGTGCATCGAAACCTGCGGCTCGACGTTGACGACAGCCTGCCAGGGCTCCGGCAGTTGGTCCAGCGCCTGCACGACGCGGGCGCTGTGGCGGTGGCACAGCTTTGGCACGCCGGACCACGCGCCAGATTGCCGGCGGGTGGAGTGCCCGTCTCGGTGTCGGAAGCCCTTCCCGGGGCTCCCGCCGCACGGTGCCTCAGGGAGGGCGAAATCCGAGCCATCGTGCGCAAGTTCATCGAGGCTGGAGAGCGCGCAGCCAAGGCTGGTTTCGATGCCGTCGAGGTGCACGCAGCCCATGGGTATCTGTTGCACGTCTTCATCGATCGCTTGACCAACAGACGGCAGGGGGCCTATGGCGGGGCTTTGGTGGAACGCTTTCGCATCCTTCGCGAGATTCGGGCGGGCCTGGGACGGATCAGGCCGGGTCTGCCGGTGCTTCTCCGCTTGTCGTTGCGCGCCGACGACGATTTCCCGGGGATTGGAGCCGTCGTCGAGGCTGCAGGCTTCGATGCCGTGGACGTGCGCACCGGTTTTTCATCCGCGCCTCCCAGCGGCTCGACCGATTCCGGACGCGGTGGCACGTTGGAGCTTGCCAGACGCCTGCGGAAGCACGTCCGCTCGCCGATCCTCGCGGGTGGGCGAGTCTTGACTCCCGCGGACGCTGAAAAGGCCGTGTCCGACGTCGGGCTGGACGCCGTGGTCCTGGGACGGCCCTTGCTGGCAGACCCGGATTGGGCGAGAAAGGCGTTGGCTGGCAGCTCGGTCGTCTTGTGTATCTACGACTGCGACCCTTCGTGCTACAGCAGTTTCAAGGCGGGAAAGCCGCTTCGGTGCGTGCACTATGGGAGGCGAGAATGAAGACCCTTGCGGTGCTGGGGGGCGGGAGTGTGTGGACTCCGTGCCTCCTGCGGGAGCTGGCGATGCAGCAGCCGGAAGGGCTGGAGGTCAGGCTTCAGGGGCCACGGGAGGAGCACCTGCGCGAAGTAGCTCTCTTTGCGAACGACGATGTCCGCGGCACGCTCCGCGTGACCTGGACTCCGGTGCTGGAGGATGCCGTCGACGGCGCCAGCATCGTGCTCAACCAAGCTCGCATCGGTGGTTGGCGGGCGCGTCAACAGGATGAAGACGTCGCCGTGACGTTGGGAGGCGTCGGCGACGAAAGCCTGGGTCTGGGCGGCTTGCGAGCTGTGATGCGCACTTTGCCGTTCATCGAGCGCGCGGCGAGCGTGCTGCGCCGCCTGGCACCCGCGGCATGGCTGCTCAACCTGACGAATCCTTCCGACCTCGTTGCCCGCGTGTGGAGGGGGGCCGGCGTCCGCAATGTGATGAGCGTATGCGAGCAGCCGATCCTGCTCGCGCAGGAGATGGCACGGCTGGCAGGAGATGCGGAGGCCTCTACGCGCTTCGGCTTTGCGGGAATGAGCCATGTCGGCTGGCTCTTCCCTCCGCCTGACCTCAACCTGAACGGCCTGCTCGCTGCGCGTCCTGACCTGATCCCTTGGGTTCGAGAGTGGGGGGCGATTCCCTCTCCCTGGCGTATGATCGTCGAGGATGCCCCGGGGCTCGCCCGCAGACAGCGGCGCGCGCCGAGCCGGCGCGCGCAGCAACTCGCCAGCTTGGCCCGGCGGCTGCGCTCTGCGATTCGCCGGCAGGCGGCTGCGCAGTACTGGGATCTCCTCGAGCAACGGCCTCCCCGGTGGTATCGGTCGGTTGTCTCGCCCGCGATCTTGGCGCTCCTTGGAGGCGAGCCGGCGCGCCTTATCGTCGGGCTTCCGCACGGGGATCAGTTGCCTGGATTGGATCCTGAGGTCGTGATCGAAACGTGGACCCAGGTGGATGCGGTTGGCGCGCGCCCCGAAACGCTCGACGGCAAGGCCCGTTGTCGAGCGGACGTCCTTAGCTTCGGAGCCAGCCGGGACCTCGCCTGCGCAGCGATTCACTGCCCCGAGCCGCTGACCCTCGCCCAATATGCCAGCTCCGACCCCTTCGCGCCGCCGCCTGGGGCTTGGCACGAGTGGCTGCGCGGTTTGGAGCCTCGCAGCAGAGGACCGGAGCGAATGAGCCGCCGAAGCAGGGATGTGTCGGCTTCTGGGGAGGCACATTAGCCATGGAGCTAGGGCTCTACTTCGCCGCCTTGAACCATCTGGCGCTTGAGCCCGCCTTGGAAACCGCCGCCAGGCTCGGCTATCGAACGCTCGAGCTGTCGGTCCACACGGGCGGGCGATTCGACTTGTCGGAGCTCACGGAAGAAGGGTCCAGGAGGCAGCTCCTGGCTTCGGTTGAGGCCTATCAGTTGCGCATCAGTGCCGTCAACATGAGCTGGGACGGGCAACTGGTCTTGGGCCCTCATCATGCAGATACCGACGTCGTTTTCGCCGGGTCGCCGCAAGAAAAAATCCGCTACGGCACCGAGAGAATGTTGCGGGCCGCCGAGCTGGCTCACGACCTGGAGATCCCCGTCGTGACCGGTTTTACGGGCTGCGAGGACTATTCGCGCTGGTTTCCCTGGCCGGATCCCGAAGCCTGGGAACGCATGGAACCGGTCTTCTTCGAGCGCTGGGATCCCATCCTCCAGCATTTCGACCGCTTGGGCATACGGTTCGCGATGGAATGCCATCCTCGTCAGATCGTGTACAACACTGAAACCGCTCTTCGTTCGGTCGAGATTTTCGGAGCTCATCCCAGTTGGTGTTTCAATCTGGACCCGGCGAATCTCATGCTTGCGGGGGTGGATCCGGTGGTTTTCACGGCCGAGCTCGGCGCCCGCGTGGTCAACGTCCATGCCAAGGACGGAGAGCTGGTCGCTCACAACGTCGCCCGCTCAGGATTGCTTGCGCACGGGCCTTGGGAGCGCCCGGATCGTGGTTTCCGCTTTCGGATGCCCGGCTGGGGGCAGGTGCCGTGGCGGCCGCTGATCACCGAGCTCGTGCTCCAAGGCTACGGCGGGCCCCTGACGGTTGAGCACGAAGATCCGACCATGGGGCCGGTAGAGGGAATCGAGAAGGCAGCTCACTTTCTTGATCCGCTCCTCATCAGGCAGCCATTCACAGGGCGCTGGTGGTGACGAGGAGATCGGGATGCCGTTCGAGAATGGGACCGCAGTGCTGGGCATCGATTTTGGTGCCACGAACGTCAAGGGTGTGCTGGTAGACGCCCAGGGGCAAACGCTCGGAAGGTTTATCGAGCCCTCGAACATCCACGATGGCCAGGAGGCGACCCTGGGCCGCCTCGGTGGCCTCGTCAAAGAGAAGGTCGCTCACGCCGGAGCAATGGGAGCCCGGATCGAGAGCATGGGGCTCGGTGTTTGCGGACCGGTGAACCAGGCTGACGGAACGGTGACGGAATCTCCGGTATTGCCGGGCTGGAAAGACGTTCCGTTCATGCAGGTGTTAAGCGATGCCACAGGTCTGAGAGTCGTGGTGGACAACGATTCCAATGCCGCCGTTCTTGGCGAGTGGTGGAAGGGTGCCGCCCAGGGAAGCTCCGTGGTGGCGGGCCTGACTCTGGGCACCGGGATTGGCGGCGGTCTGGTCATCGACGGCCAGATCTATCGCGGAGCCTCCGGTCTCGCCGGGGAATTTGGGCACATTTCCCTGGCCGCCGAGCCACCTTGCCCGTGCGGTGGCCACGGCTGCTTGGGGCGCCTGGCCTCGGCGACGGCGACGTTGGCGCGCTATCACGACCTGGTGGGCGCGGAGAGCCCTATGTTGACCAGCCTCGCGGACCTGGCGACGCTTGTGGAATCGGGAGATGCGGCGGCGCGGAAGTCCATTCAAATCTCAGCGGACTACGTGGCGGAGGCCGTGCTGATGCTCGTCAACTGCCTCAACCCCGAGGTGTTCGTCCTTTGCGGGGGCATGGCGTTGCTGGGCGATGCTCTTTTAATCCCGGCCCGGAAACGGTTGAATGCTTCTACCTTCCGGCAACTGCGGCAAGACACTCGTATCGTTGCTGGCGAGCTCGGACTCTTCTCCGGCTGCTTCGGGGCTGCGCTGTTGGCCAGCAGTGGCGAGAATGTCTTACCGAAGAAGATCGAGAAAGCTCGTTCCAGCACCCGTCCAGGCCACCTCAAAGAACTCCGCAACTGAAGCCGCCACGTCGGCGAAGCTCTCGCGTGTTCCGAGGTTGCGGCCTTTGACTAAAGAAGGCCCTGACACCAGAAGCGGCACGAACTCTCGGGTGTGATCGCTGCCCCTGAACGTGGGGTCGTTGCCATGATCGGCGGTGATGATGAGAAGGTCCTCATCGCCGAGGAGTTGGAGGACTGACGGCAGGCGGCTGTCGAGGCTGGTGAGTGACTTCGCATAGCCCTCCGGATCCCGTCGATGCCCAAAGAGGGTGTCGAAGTCGAGAAGGTTCGCGAAGATCAAGCCGCCCGCGCGCGATTCCAGGGTCCGGACGAGAATGTCCAGCCCCTCGTCGTTATCGTGCGTCGACAAGGATTGGGAAATTCCTCGGTTGGAGAAGATCTGCCCGACTTTCCCGATAGCTGTCACCGGAGCTCCCGCAGCGGACAAGATGTCCAGAATCGTTGGGCCGGGTGCAGGGACCGTGAAGTCACGGCGGTTTGCCGTGCGCACGTAGTCGGGATACCGGCCGATAAAGGGGCGCGCGATGACCCTACTGATTCCAAGTGGCACCGACAAATCAAAAGCGATCCTGCAGATCTCGTAAAGACGCGGCAGCGGAAGGATCTCCTCATGGGCTGCGATCTGCAGCACCGGATCTGCGCTTGTATAGACGATGAGGCTCCCGGTTTGCTCATGCTCAGGGCCGAGCTCTTTGATGATCGCCGTGCCACTTGCAGGCTTGTTGCCGATCGTGGCGCAGCCGGTGCGTTGTTCCAGCTCGCGGATGAGCTCAGGAGGAAAGCCGAGGGGAAACGTGCGGAACGCCTCCGTCAGTTGGAGACCCGCGAGCTCCCAGTGACCGGTCGTGGAGTCTTTACCCGGAGAAACCTCTGCCATCTTGCCATAGGAGCCTGCGAGCGTGTCGGGGGCCTCTATGCAGTGCAATGGCCGGATCCATCCGAGGCCCAAGGATGCGAGGTTGGGGAGGCGCGGCTGGACCAGCTCACAAAGATGGCCTAATGTGTCAGCGCCGCCGTCGCCGTAGTCGTCGGCATCGGGTAGTTGGCCGATGCCAACCGAATCAAGCACGAGCAGGGCACAAGTTTTCATGGCAGGCTTTGAGAGCTAGGGCTCGTAGAGCGGATCGAATGCGGTGACCTCGGGGAATTGGGCCAAGATTTCCCTCAGTGCGCTGTCGAGGTTTTTTAGATCGCTTCCATCTTGATCGAAAGTTTCAGCCACGATGACCAGGTTCGGAGTGTTCGACGATGCTCGAATCAGAAACCAGGAGCCATCCTCGAATTCAAGCCGGATCCCATTGATCAAGATAACGTCTTTGACTTTTTTGCCTGCAAACTTCCCGTCGGGGGCGAGCCGCGCCTGGATCTCCCTGGAGATCTCGTCAACCACTTTGTACTTCTTATCGTCAGGGACTCGTGGTTGCCGGTTTGGCGACTGGTGGGAAGCGGGCAACTCGGCCAAGAGATCAGACAAGTGCCTCTGCCTTGACTTTTCGGAGCACACGATCCAAAGCAACATGAGGCCGGCGGCAAATGCG
Organism: Thermoanaerobaculia bacterium; assembly: GCA_036264085.1. Taxonomy (GTDB): domain Bacteria; phylum Acidobacteriota; class Thermoanaerobaculia; order Multivoradales; family UBA5704; genus DATARR01. Next base: position 173,625 of record DATARR010000151.1, read on the forward strand.
TCGTCATAGCCAAGGCCGAACGGCGGGTTGAAGAAGAAATGGCCGCTCCGTTCGAAGCCGGCAAGGGCGCCCTCGCTCTTTACCCTGGACTTTATATAGGAGTGACCCGTCTTCTCCCAAATCGTCTCCGACCGGAGCTGGCTGGTAAAGAGCGAAGTGGACTTGACGTCAACCACAAATTTGCTAGGCCCCATGACCTCTTCCAGCTTCTTCGCGATGATGAGACCGACCCGATCGCTGAAAACGATCTTTCCCTGATCATCGATGACCCCAATGCGGTCGCCGTCTCCGTCGATGCAGATTCCAATCTCTGCTCCGCTTTGGGTGACCAGACTCTGGATAGACCGCAGGAACGGTATGCTTTCAGGGTTCGGGTTGAAGTGAGGAAAGTCCCAATCGAGCTCGACATGCCCTGCCACGACGTCGAAACCAAGATCGGTCAGGAGACTGGGAAAGACGATCCCTGCCGTGCCGTTCCCGGTCTCGACCGCAATGCGTAAACGTGGCAAGCCGGACAAGCGCTCCTGCCACTGATTCTTCAGGTGCGCCGTGTAGCGCTCCAGAACGTCCCCCCGTTGACTGTACCGGCCAGAGAGATGAGAGGGTAGATTGGACACGATGGCGGGGGACTGCTTCGCGAACTCTTGTAACGCCTTCATTCGATCCGGGCCGAATGTCTCCGAATATGTGTGGCCCATTTTGACTCCGGTCCAGCCGTTTGGGTTATGGCTCGCAGTGACGATAGCGCAGGCTGGAACCGAGAAGTCATATTGAGCGAAGTAGACCATTGGCGTGACAGATAAACCTATGTCGGTCACGTCGATTCCGGAAGCTAAAAGGCCAAGCACAAGGGCGTTTTTCGCGTTCTCCGCGTACCGCCGAAAATCATGTCCGACGATGATTGAGCTGTGTTGGCCGTTTTCCGGGAGCTGGAGGAAGCGACCTATCCAATTCCCGAGCTGAACCAGCCCTCGATAGTTGATCTGGACCTCCGAGGACTGCCCTGCAATCGGCTCGATGATCCAGCGTGCGTCGTACTCGCGGAAGCCCGACTCTTCGACAAGCGGTAAGGTGAAATAGGAGGCTGAGTTGTAGGTGATCGACATTGGGCAGGCTTCTCCTTTTTTGTTCTCTCTAAAAAGCGAGTCCGGTGGATCGCGGGCTCGATGACTCCGGGATCGTCGAGGCTCTCCTGGGCCAGGAGCCTCCTCGACAGAGTCGCCGGGCGGAGAAGCATAGCATGCTGTTGTCGCCACAGAGCTGATCGCCAAGCGCCTGCGGGTCGCCGTCGACGCCGCCAACGGCATGGGGACGCTCGACAAGCCGATCCTAGAGGCCACCGGGGTCGAGCTGATCCCGCTCTACTTCGAGCTCGACGGCCGCGCTTTCCCAATCACGAGGCGAACCCGCTCAAGGCGGAGAACCTCCTCGACCTCCAGAAGGCCGTGTGCGAGAAGAAGGCGGACCTCGGCGTCTCCTTCGACGGCGACGCCGACCGCGCCGCCTTCATCGACGAGATGGGGGAGGCCATCGGCAGCGACCTGATGACGGGGCTGATCGCGGGCGAGCTGCTGAAGCGCGAGCCCGGCAAGGTGGTGGTCTACGACCTGCGCTCCTCGCGGGCGGTGGCCGAGTACATCCGGGAGAACGGCGGCATTCCGGTGCGCGAGCGGGTGGGCCACTCCTTCATCAAGGCCACGATGCGCGAGCACAACGCCATCTTCGGCGGCGAGCTGGCGGGCCACTACTACTTCCGCGACCACTCCTACGCCGACTGCCCCATGCTGTCCGTGGTGGAGGTGCTGAACCTGATCCGCGCCAGCGGCAAACCCATGTCCGCCCTGGTGGCGCCCCTCAAGCGCTACGCCAAGAGCCCGGAGATCAACTTCGTGGTGGAGGACAAGCAGGGGAAGATGGACGGGCTGGCCCGCCGCTTCGCCGACGCCCAGATCGATTACCTGGACGGCATCACCCTCAGCTACCCCGACTGGTGGGCGAACGTCCGTCCCTCGAACACCGAGCCCTACCTGCGGCTCGTCCTGGAGGCCAGGACGCCCGAGGAGCTGAAGCGGCATGAGGACGAGCTGATCGGGATTCTGGGGCAGCCGGCGGAGTAGGCGGAACAAAGATCAAGGACTGTCACGGACGATCAAGGACAGAAGGGACGGTCTCTTGAAGCCCGTGTCCGTCCCTGTTCGTCCGTGTCCGTCCGTGTCCGTCCGTGGTTCCGGTCGCCGCTCAGCGGCGAGACATGGATGAAGCCCGTAGCAGGTAATACAGCAGCGTCATCAGGGTCGACACCACGGCGGCCACGTAGGTCATCGCTGCGGCGTTGAGGACGCGGTCCATCCCCTCGCGCTCCTGGGGCAGCACGATGCCGGTCTCCACGGCCAGCCGCTTGGCGCGGGCGGTGGCGTCGAACTCCACCGGCAGCGTCACGAGTTGGAAGAGCAGCACGACCGAGATCAGCATGGCTCCCAGGTAGACCAGGTTCGCCGAGTGGAAGAGGAACCCGCCCATGACGACGAGGTAGCCCATCGAGGAGCCGAGGTTGGCCGTCGGCACCAGGGCCGAGCGCAGAAACAGGGGCTTGTACCCGTTCGCATGCTGGAGGGCGTGTCCCGCCTCGTGGCAGGCGACGCCCACGGCCGCCACGGAGTTTGACGCGTACGTCGCCTCCGAGAGCGCCAGGGTCTTGTTGGCCGGGTTGTAGTGGTCCGACAGGAAGCCGTTGGTCGGCACCACCTGCACGCCGGTGACGCCGGCGCTGCGCAGCATCTCCTGGGCGGCCTGGGCGCCGGTCAGCCCGCGCACGGTGCGCACGCGAGAATATTTGTTGAACGCGGACTTCGTCCTCCAGCTCGCCCACAGCGACAGGGCGAGCGCCGGGAGAGCGAAGAGCAGGTATGCAGGATCGAAGAAGAACATGGTTTTACCCTTTCGATTGTATACAACAGGTGACGTCCGCTTCGTATTTCTCAGAATCGAGTTGATACAGTACACCCCGAAGGAGGACCGGCATGGGAGAACACGGCAGCGTCGCGATCGTCACCGGAGGCAGCCGCGGGATCGGCCGCGGCGTGGTGGAGGCCCTGCTCCGCGAGGGGTGGCGGGTGAGCTTCTGCAGCCGGAGTCCGGAGTCCGTCGAGCAGGCCCGCTCGGAGCTGGCGCAGACCCATGGCGACGCCGTGGCCGGCACGGCCGTGGACATCCGGCGCCAGGAGGAGGTGGACGCCTTCGTCCAAGAGGTGCTGGAGCGGGAGGGACGCATCGACGTCCTGGTGAACAACGCCGGCCTGGGGACTTTCGCCGCGGTCGACGAGCTGACGGGCGAGCAGTGGCGGGAGGTGATCGAGACCAACCTCTCCGGCGCCTTCTACTTCCTCCACGCCGTTGCCCCGGTCATGAAGCGGCAGGGTGCGGGCTGGATCTTCAACATCGCCTCCCTGGCCGGCAAGAACCCCTTCGCCGGCGGCGCCGCTTACAACGCCAGCAAGTTCGGCCTGATCGGCCTCTCCGAGGCGGCGATGCTCGACCTGCGCCCCCACGGGGTGAGGGTGGCCGCCCTCCTCCCCGGCAGCGTGGACACGGGATTCTCCCATCGCCGGGACCGCCAGGACCGGAGCTGGATGCTGAAGCCGGAGGACGTCGCCGCCATGATCCTCCACCTCCTCACCTATCCGCCCCACGCCCTCCCGAGCCTGGTGGAGATGCGCCCGGCGAAGCCGCCGAAGTGACCGTCTTGGACCAGGGGGGAGCCCAGGAAGAGGGTGGCCGTTACTTCTGCTCCCCCCAACTCAGGTGGGGTCCGTCAAAGACAAGAGAGAGGTTGTTGAGGACATCTCGTCCCAACAGTCCCCACTCCTGGTCAACTGTCAGAAACCTGCCCTTGAAGGTCTTCCCGAGGAGGTCCAGGTGAATACGCACCGCTCGGGCCAGGCTCTTGGAGCCATCGAAAGCCATCAGCTCGTAACCGTCAGGCTCGATCACGACGCCCAGATGGTAAATGGACGCCATCGGAATCAACGTCAGATCCGCGCCGGTATCGACCAGCATCGGCACGTCCGAGGTCGTCGCTCCGCTCTCAGGATCGCGCAAGGTCACTCTCGCCACTGGAGCCGGCGGGCTGAAGAGTGCGGCGTCATAACCCAGCATTCTGTCCGTCCTCGACGACTTCCTTCTTGAAGTCAGCCGCTTGCGCCGGGTGAACCAGCCGGGGACTGCCGATATAGGGGATCGAGGGTACCTCGAGGTCCGGGACAACGACGTACACCTTGGCTTTCTCGGGCAGACGGATGCTCACGGGTAGCCGGATCTGACCATTCTCCACAAAGCCTTCGAAGGTCGCGACTTTCATGGGGTGATCTTAGCGCGGATCGAGCCCATGCGCCCGGCGAAGCCGCCGAAGTGATTCAAGCTAGCTGAGCTGGTACACGCCCACGGCGCGTAGGACCTCGGGACCGGCGGGCTTGGCGGCCTGCGGATCGGCCTCCAGAGTGACCATCACCGCCTTGGTGCCGGCCGGCATCTGCCTGGAGCTGAGCTCGACGGGCGCTCCGGGCTTGGCGGTGAAGGTGCCACCGCTCACCGGATGGCCCGCATCGGCCACGAACCAGAGCTTGTAGGTCTGGCCCGCAGGCGCGGGCGCCACGCCGTGCAGGCAGAGGTACCAGTGCTGATGGTCGGCGGCGACGAAGAGCACGCCGCGGGCGGTGGGCTGGAGCGGACTGGCCCCCGGCGGCCGCATGGGGCTGGCCTCGACGGCGGGCGAGGTGACCAGGGCGAACTTCTCCTGCATGCTGAGGGTTTCCGCCTTGGCCTGGCGAGTCTCTCGGAGGGCCTGGCTGCGCTCGCGGTCGAGCTGGCGACCCAGCGCCTCGATGGTGTCACCCTGCCGGTCGAGCTGGTTGTAGAGCCAGCCGGAGAGGCTGGCGAAGAGGATGGCCAGGGACGCGGCGAGCGCCAGGGGCCAGCGGGCCGGACGCACGGCGCGGCGGGGGGGCGGCGTGAGCGACGTGGGCCGCGGCACCCGCATCTCCTGGGTCGTGGTGCGGACGGGACCGGCGGCCGGCAGCGCGCTCCGGACGGGCGTCGGAGCGGGCTCCGGGCGGGGCGGCTGGACCGGGATCGAGGTCAGGCGGATGGGCTCGGCGAGGGTCGGCCGCGAGTTGTCGCGCGCTTCCGGAATATCCGCGGGCTTCGCGGGCTCCGCGAGTTTCTCGCCCCGGACGGCGGCCAGCAGGCGCGACCTGGCGGCGGGCGCGACCGCGACCGGCTCGAGCTCGTAGGGGATCAGGCCCAGCACCTCGGTGTAGAGGCGGGCCAGGGTCTGCTCGGCCTCCGTGGCCTCGGTGCCCCCGGAATCGCTCGGCGCTTCGGGCGGCGCCTCGCTCCCGCGCCCCAGCGCCTCGACGGCAGCCAGGATGGTCAGGTCCTCGGGATGGGTTTCGCCGTTCACAGCAGTTGTCGAATCTCATCGCGCAGCGCGCCGCGCAGTTTCTTCATCGCCAGCAGGGTCCGCGTCTTGACGGTGCCCAGAGGAAGGCCGGCCTTGGCGGCGATCTCGCTCTGGCTCAAGCCCTCGTAGAAGGCCATCTCCAGGACCTGCCTCTGCTCCGGCGGCAGCTTGTCCATCTCCCGGCGCACCCGCTCCCGCCTCTCGTGGACAAATACGGATTCCACGCCTTCGGGGGATGCATGCCCGGCCGGATCCCGCTTCGCCGCGTTCTCATGGGTGCGCTCCACGACCTTGCGGGTGCGCAGGCGGTCGATGGCCCGGCTGCGCCCGATGAGGATCAGCCAGGTGGAGACCGAGGAGCGGCTGGCATCGTAGCGCCCAGCCTGGTTCCAGACGTGAAGGAAGACCTCCTGCAGGACCTCCTCGGCCTCGTGCGCGCCGCCCAGGATGCGCACCCCCAGGGCGAGCAGCGCGGGCGCGTAGCGGTTGTAGAGAGCTCCCAGGGCCTCAGCCCGCCGCTCGGCCACCTGGCGCAGCAGGGCGGCGTCGGTCATCGACTCCAGGGGACCGGGGCTCGGCTGCGAGGGGGTAATAGGGTTCATTCCCGGAGGGGGACCTCGAAGACAGAGAGGCTAGGATAGCATGAAGCCCATGCACGACCTCCAGTCGCACCCGAGCGCCGGTCCGCTGCAACCGGCCATCCGCGTCATCCTCATGCCGAAGGACACGAACGCCCTGGGCACCATCTTCGGCGGCATCATCCTCTCCTACATCGACCAGGCGGGAGCGGTGGAGGGGCACCGCTACGTCCCCCTGCCCGGCCGGCTGGTGACGGTGGCCATGCGCGAGGCCGTCTTCCACTCCCCCGTCTTCGTGGGCGACCTGGTGAGCTTCTACACCGAGACGCTGCGGGTGGGGCGGACGTCGGTGACGGTGAAGGTGACGGTCGAAGCCGAGCGCTCGACGGGCGCGGGCCGGGTGAAGGTCACCGAGGCCGAGGTGGTCTACGTCCACGTCGACAGGGACAACCATCCGATGGCGATCGTGAGGGGCGGTGTGACGGAGGGCGCCTAGTTGATGGGAATCCGCCCGGCGAAGCCCTCGTCGTAGGTGTGGAAGAACGACAGGGCCTGCTCGGGGAAGCGCCAGCAGTAGTAGCCGTCGCCGCTGTCCCAGTCCACCAGCCAGACGCCCTTGACCTCGCAGCCGAGGGAGGAGACCTGCTGCGCCCAGGCGCGGACGATCCGCTCCCGGGCCTCCTCCAGCTCGTCCCGCCGGGTGTCCAGCTCGTCGCGGCTGGCAACGCTGTTGGTCAGAGCCTCGATCTGCCGCACGGCGGCCGCGGTCAGGTCGCGCACCAAGGGGAAGGTGTTCACGGCCTCGTCGTAGGAGAAGATTCGTTTGCCGATGGCTCTGCGCTTGGACATGGACTGAGGATGATACCAAACCCGCCGGCCCCGGGCGGAGGGATGGCGCCGGCTTCTTCTCCTTGTTACAGTCCCTCTCGGTGAACGATCTGGACAGCATCCGTGAGCGCACCCGGGAAGGCTGCATCGAAGCGATCAGCGGTGGCATGTTCTCGGGCAAGAGCGAGGAGCTGGTCCGGCGCCTGCGCCGCGCCGCCCTCGCCCGCCAGGTGGTCCAGGTCTTCAAGCCCGCGGCCGACGCCCGCCACGACGACCCCCGGCGGCTGGTCACCCGCGACAAGCGGGAGCTGGAGGCGGTGAGCGTCACCTGCAGTCAGGACCTGCGCCAGCGGCTCCGTCCCGACGTCCAGGTGGTGGGGATCGACGAGGCGCAGTTCTTCGACGACGGGCTGGTGGACCTGGTCACCGGGCTGGCCGACTCCGGCATCCGGGTGATCGTGGCCGGGCTCGACCTCGACTACCTGCGCCGTCCCTTCGGGCCCATGCCCCGCATCCTCGCCGTCGCCGAGTACGTGGACAAGGTCCACGCCGTCTGCATGCGCTGCGGTGCCCCCGCCCACTACAGCCAGCGCACCGCCGGCGGCGGCGAGCAGCTCCAGTTGGGCGACACCGAATCCTACGAGGCCCGCTGCCGCCGGTGCTACGAGGCGTTCGAGCCGTAGCGAGCAATCCGTATCGGGCTGAAACGGTTGAGGGCCTACTCCGCGGCGATCCGCCGCCGCAGGTCCGCGATCCACTCCTCGGCCTCCTGCCGGCGGGCGGCTCCCAGCGTGGCCCCGAGCGGCGTGCGGTAACGCCCGGGCGGCGGACCGGGATCGAGCTGGCTGAGGGCTTTCGCCAGCGGCGTCCGTTTCTTGCCCAGCGCCATCAGCCGCTCGGCCGCGGCGGCGACGCCCGCCGACTCCAGGAGCTGAGCGTCGTGGAGGAGCTCCTCTTCAAGCCCCTTGGGATCTTCCCCGATCCTGCCGAGGCCGGCCCGCACCCGGCGGGCCAGGGCGTCCGGCAGGCCGAGGTCGCGCAGGAAGAGGTCCAGCCGGCTGCCGGGGGCGAGGGAGCCCAGGCGGTCCACGACGCCATGGAACAGGAGGAGGAGCTCCAGGAGATCCCCGTCCACCTCCGACCCCGCCGCCAGGTGGGCTACGCGGCGGCGGAGACGCTCGACGCGATCGAAGGTCTGGACGCCGTCCAGCCCGGCGTAGAGGGGCCGGACGAACTGCTCGGCCCGTTGACGGACTCCCAAGGTCATGAACGGGGTCACCGCCGGCTGACCTCGGCGAAGAGCCGGTCGAGCCCCTCGGGGGTCAGCTCGCGCAGGCTCGCCGCCACGGCGTCGGCCCGGGAGAGGCGGCCGGCCGGAAAGGTGTGGGTGACGGCGAGGGTGGGGAATCCCACCTCGGCGGCGGCGGCGAGGCCCGCCGGGCTGTCCTCGACGGCCAGCACCTCATGGGGGTGGAGCAGGCGCTCCGGCAGCGGCGGCTGGGAGTTGAGGCTCTCCAGCGCCTTGAGATACCCCTCGGGATCGGGCTTGCCCTCGGCCACGTCCTCGGCGGTGACCAGCACCTTGAAGCGGTCGAGGAGGCCGGCCTGGCGCAGCGCCCCCTCGACCTCCTCGCGCAGGGCGCCGCTCACCACGCCAAGCATGCGCCCGCCTGCGGCGAGGGTCCTCACCAGCTCGACGGCGCCGGGGAAGAAGGGGTAGCCGCTGCGGCGGATACGCTCCTGATAGTAGCTGGCCTTGCGGGCCATCAGGCGCATCAGGCGGGGGACGGTGGCGGGCTCTCCCGCACCTGCCAGCACCGCCGCGAAGCAGGTGCGGTCGTCGAGGCCCGGATAGCGGGCCCAGTACTCTTCGGCGGAGAGGGCGATCCCCTCCTCGGCGAGCACCCGCTGGAACACCTCCAGATGGATCGGCTCGTCGTCCACCAGAACGCCATTGAAGTCGAAGAGGACGGCGCGAATCACGCCGGCATCCTATCGCGCCCTCGCTAGGGGGAGCGGGCCGCCGGGGACGTAGGGATGGATCGCCCGGACGTTGCTGCGCATCACCTCCCACCGCCGCTGGAGCTGCCCGGCGAACAGCTCGTGGCGGGTCATCGTCGTTCACATCTCCGCTGGGGCTTCGTCGGGCGGGACCTGCGGGGGTCGATCTATACTGAACGAGTCTACGCTGCCGCTCGCGGGCTTGTCGAGGACGTTCCTCCTTCCCGCGAGTTTGCGTGTACCGGCGACCGGTTCTCGGTTAGAATGTCGCCCATGGATGAGAACCACAGGGCCTACAGCCTCAAAGCTCCCGGTTCCTCGGAGTCGGGCTCCCAGGACGGGCCGGTTTACACGCACCGGGAGGCGCACGGAATTGACAAGCCTTCGGCCCCCCGCTATCTTGGTCGAAGCTCCCGGTGGCCAACCGGGGCAAGGAGCCCTTCAATGGAAAATACCGAGCAGGTCCCGACCTCGTCCCCGCAAGCTCCGGCACCTCAGGAGGACTTCCCCGTCACGCTGACCCCCAAGGCGGTCGAGATGGTGAAGATCACCCGCGAGCAGGAGGGGATCGATCCCTCCCACGGTCTCCGGGTCGCCGTCCGGGGTGGCGGCTGCAGCGGTTTCGAATACGCCCTCGACTACGAGAACGAAGCCCGGGAGACCGACTGGGTCTACGAGCAGAGCGGCCTGACGGTCTACGTCGACGCCGTGAGTGCCCGCTACCTCCAGGGCACCAGCATCGACTACGTCCTCGGCATGGCGGGAGCGGGGTTCAAGTTCAACAACCCCAACGCCGCCGGCACCTGCGGCTGCGGCTCCTCGTTCACGGTCTAGGCTAAACGAACGGCAGCTCCCGCACCTCCGCCACCCCTCCGCCCGGCAGGTCCAGCCGCGTTCCCGGCTCCGCGGCCCGGCGGTGGAGGATGGCGAGGCCGAGGGGCCGGCCCAGGGCCACGGAGTCGACGACCGTGGTGGCGGTGCCGGACTCGCGGCCGTCGTGGAGGAGGGGGGTGCCCGAATCGGGGGCGGGGCCGGTCCCGAAGTCGAGGCCCCGCAGGGTCTTCTGCACGCCGCCGCGGTAGTGGATGCGGGCCACCACCTCCTGGCCCAGGTAGCACCCCTTGGTGTAGCTCACGGCCGCCTCTTCCGCCCCGGTCTCCTGGGGGAAATTCTCCGGGCCGAAGTCGCGGCCGAAACGCGCAATGCCCGCCTCGGTGCGCAGCACCTCCAGGGCCTCGAAGCCGGCGGGGACGACGCCGGGGACCTCCAGCAGCCGCTCCATGAGGTGGCTCGCGATCGAAGCCGAAACCCACAGGGTGTACGCCTCGGTGCCGAGCCGGCCGGTGCGCTGGAGCGCCACCTCGGTGCCGTGCACCAAGGCCCGGACGTGACGCCAGTCTCCTGTCGGCAGCTCCGTGCCCAGGACCTCCGCGGCCCGGGGACCGAGGAGGGAGAGGGGCAGCATGTCCTCCAGCGGACGCACCTCCACCCGGTCCGCCAGGATGTACTTGCGGAGGTGGCCGGCCACGGCGCCTTCCTGTCCCGGGGGGAGCTGGAGCCAGAGGCGGTCCTCGTGAGCGAGCACCACGGCGTCGGAGAGGATCCCCCCCTTCGGGTTGGTGAAGAAGCCGTAGGCCCCTTCGCCGGGCTGGAGCCCCTTGACGTCGCAGGTCACATAGGCATTGAGGAAGCGGTGGCGGTCCGCGCCCAGCAGCTCCAGCCGCCCGGTCCAGGAGCGGTCCACGAGGCCGCGCCCCGCGCGCAGCGCCCGGACCTCCCCGGCCACCGGGCCGTAGCGCAGGGGCGCGGTGGCGCCGCCATCCACGGTGCCGAGGACGGCTCCCAACCGCTGGTGGAGCTTCGCGAGGGGGAGGGTCTTGGGCGAGGCGGTCTGGGGAGCGGTCATCATGGCCTTAAGTCTACAATCCCTGCCATGAATGAGGTGAACGAGACGGTCCCCTTTCGCCTGGAGGCGGGGGCGTCCATCCTGAACGGCCTCATCGATCTGCCCGCCGCTCCCGGGGAGCGCCCCACGGTGGTCATCTGCCACGGCTTCAAGGGCTTCATGGAGTGGGGGTTCTTCCCCTACCTCGCCACCCTGCTCGCCGAGCGGGGCTTCGTCGCCATCCGCTTCAACCTCCCGGGCACCGGCATGCAGCCCGGGGACGAGCTGGCGGGCCTGCTGGCCGTCCTCGCCGGAACGGGCGAGACGCTCGCTCCCGGGCGGGTGGACCGCAGCCGGCTGGGTCTCTTCGGCCATGGCCGCGGCGGCGGCGACGCCATCCTCGCCGCGGCCCGCTCCCCTTGGCGCGACCGGGTGCGGGCGCTGGTGACCTGGGCGGCCGTCGCGGACGTCGACTTCTTCCCGCCGGCCCTGCGCGCCCCCTGGCTGATCGTCCACGGCGCCGACGACGAGACCGTACCCGTCGAGGAGGGCCGGCGGCTGGCCGGCCGGGCCGGCGGCGAGGGCGAGAAGGAGCTGCGGGTGATCCCCGGCGCCAGCCACACCTTCGGCAGCCGCCACCCGTTCGCCGGTCCCACCCCCCAGCTCATCCAGGCCCTGAACGCCACGCAGCGCTGGTTCCGAGCCCACCTTTAAGCTCTTTTCAGGGTCTTCTCAAGAGGGGTGGCCCCATCCGCCTGAGGAAATCTGCGTCCAAGCGAGACGTTCTCGGTTTCCACGAAAAGAGTGATTCAACCCGGCGTCTTCTTTTTGTCCCGGAAATCCGCTCACCGGCAACGGATATTTGATGGGGCTTGATGATCGACTTGGACCGTCCCTGGGAGGAATTTGCAATGAGAGACGAGCACTTCTCGCGAGACACAGCGGAACAATTCTTCCGGTCCGAGCTCCCGCAGTCTGAAGCCATGCTGTTCGTGCGCCACCTCTTGCGGCAATGCCCCTCCTGCGGCAAGGTGCTGCGGGAGATCGCTCAGAAGAGGCACTTCCGGCTGGCGCTTCTCCGGGCCTCGGAGGATTCCGGCAGCTACGGCGAGAAGCTGCTGGACGGTCTGAGGGGGCGGGGCGGGGCGAAAGCCCGGGACGCCGCGGGTCCATGGCGCATGATCCGGCGCGCATGAGGTACCATCCAGGCTCACCGAGCAGGGTGCCAAGGAGGGTGCCATGGACCCGCATTTCGACGGGGTGATCTTTCAGACCCACGCCGCGGAGCTCATCCGCCGGCTGCGCCGCCCCTTCCCGCCGTTCCGCGTCCTGGACGCGCGCTGGCGGGGGGACTACGATCGGGGGCACATTCCGGGGGCCGTTCCGGCCGGCCCCGACGGACTCACCGTCCTGCCGCCGGGCACGAGCGAGCACACCGAGCTCTTCGTCGTCGGCAGCGGACCGCAGGACTCCGGGACCCGCCGGGTGAGCCTGTCGCTGCGCCGCCTGGGCGCCCACCGGGTGGTGGAGCTCACCAACGGCATGGAGGAGTGGACGCGGGCCGGTGGCCCGCTCGAGACCGGCGGCCAGGACAAGGCGGCCTAGGCCAGCCAGCCCACGGCCCGGCCGGCTTCCCGCAGGTCGGGGATGAGCCAGTCGGCGCCGGCCGCGCGCAGGGCCTCCGGCCGGGTGCGGCCGGTGGCCACGGCGAGGACGGGGATGCCGTGGGCGCGGCCGCAGGACACGTCGTGGACGCTGTCGCCCACGATCAGCGTCTCCGCAGGGCGGAACCGCCGGCCGACGATCCGCTCCGCCCGCTCCAGGGCCACGGGCGGCAGGTCCGAGCGGTCGATGCCGTCGCAGCCGAAGGCCCCGAAGCCGAAGAAGCGGTTGAGGTCGAAGCGCGACAGCTTGGTCCGCGCTCCCCGCTCCCAGTTGCCGGTGAGCAGGGCGAGGACGACGTCGTCCCGCGCCGCGAGCCTCCCGAGCAGCTCTTCCACGGCCGGCAGGAGCTGCATGCCGTGCCGTTCGAGCGATCGCTCGAGGCGCTCCAGGTAGAGGTCCCGCATGCGGGGCATCTTCGCCCGCGCGTCCTCTTCCGGAACGCCGGCCCCCGTCACCAGGTCGAGCACGATGCGGGGGTCCGTCCGCCCGGCGAAGTCGTAGCCGTCCACGTCCCCGGCCGTGCCGAAGACCTCCTGCAGCGCCGAGGCGAACAACGGCCGTACCTGGGGACCGCAGCTCAACAGGGTGCCGTCGATGTCGAAGAGAATGAGCTTCATCGCCGGACCTGCCGCCGGTCTATCTCCATTTCGGCGGCTTCTTGGTTTCCAGGAAGGTGGCGATTCCCCGCTTGCAGTCATCCGTGGCGCGGGCGGCGGCGTTGACTTCGGCGGCCAGCGCCAGGGAGTCGTCCAGGGGCCGGCCGAGGACGTCCAGCAGCAGCCGCTTGGTGCGGGCGATCGACTCGGAGCTGCCGGTCTCCAGGACCTGGGCGGCCAGGGCCTCGCCCACGCCCGCCAGGTCCGCGGCAGGCACGAGGCGGTTGATGAGGCCGATCTCCAGCGCCTTGCGGGCGTCCACGAATTGAGGGTTGAGCAGCAGCTCGCGGACGTCCGAGCCGCGCAGGCGCAGGGGGAGGTAGGTGGCGACCAGGGCCGCCACGAAGCCGATGCGCACCTCGCTGTAGAGGAAGCGGGCGTCCTCGGCGGCCACCACGAAGTCGTGGGCGGTGGCGAGGCCGCAGCCGCCGGCCACGCAGGCGCCCTGGACGAGGGCGATGGTCAGAGCGTCCTGGCGCAGGACGGACTCGAAGAGGTCCTTCAGACGCAGTGAGTCGCGGAGGTTCTCTTCGGGGCCGGCATCGCGCAGCGAGCGCAGGTGCTCCAGGTCCGCCCCGGCCGAGAAATTCCTGCCGGCGCCGGAAAGGAGGATGGCTCGCACCCCCTCCGCGCGCCACGGCCGGCGGTAGATGGCGGTGAGCTCCCCGATCATGACCGGCGACAGGGCGTTGGCCCGGCCGGGGTCGTTCAGCGTCACCCACAGGAGATCCCCCTGCCGCCGCACCTGGACCCGCTCGCCGCCCTCGCCGCTCATCCCCGCGCCTCGACCAGCCCGTCGGGGACCTCGATCTCCATCTGCAACAGTCCCTGGGCGTGGGTCTTGCCCTGGGCGTCGTTCTTCAGGCTCTCGGTGCCGCCGCCGCCCAGCGAGTCGTGGAGGATGAAGTTGAGGGCCAGGAGGTTTGGCAGCTCATAGCGCTGCACGGGGCCGCGGCAGACCTCCCGGAAGTGCTCCTTCACCCGCTCGGCGGTCACCTGCTCCCGGATCAAGGGGTAGAGCTCCGGCGTCTGGGCAATCAGGCCGACGTTGGAGGCATCGCCCTTGTCCCCCGAGCGCGCGTGGGCGATCTGCTCGAGCTTGATCCTCATCTCATTTCACCTCGGGGATCTCCGGATTGCGGCGGACCAGCGCCGGGATGAGCACGCCCGCCCCCGCAACCCCCAGCACAGCCGCCAGGACGCCCGCCGTCCCGGGCCGGGTGGCGAGAGGATGATGGACCGCCGGGAACACGGCCCGGAACCCCAGGTCGAGGATCTCGCCATGGGCGGACTCCAGGGCCGCGAAGACGGCGAACGCCGCGGCGAGGAGCAGCAGGAGAGAGCCGGCCCGCCGCAGCGCCGGCCAGCCCGCGGCCAGCCCCTGGCGCAGCAGCACCACCCAGAGGGCGCCGGCCACCAGGGCCCAGAGGGCGAAGACGGTGCGGTCGGCGAGGGCGCTGTAGAGGAAGCCGAGCAGCAGGATGGGCAGCAGCCCGGCGACCAGGCCGCCATACCAGGCGCGAGCCACGGCGTGGTCGCGGTCGCTCACGCCTCCTCCACGGTCACCTGGATATGGCTCTCCACCTCCTCGCGGGCGAGGAGGGCCGGCCAGTAGGCCACGATCTCCTGCGGCTTGGGCCGGCCGCCGGCGAAGCCGGTTACTCCCGGCGGGCCGGCGGTGACGAGCGGCGCGATCTCCTTGCCGAACCGCTCGACCTTGGGGGACTCAGCGTCCTTGACGCCCAGCCGGAGGACGACCTCCGGCAGCTCGTCCGGCGCCTGGAAGATCCCGGGCAGGCAGGCGCCGGTGCCCAGGATCTCCTCCTCCCGGTCCGCCGGCGCGAAGGTGACGCCGGCGCGCTCCAGGCGCTTCCAGACGATCTCGGCCGCGAGCTTCGCCTTCTCCACCGCCCGTGGACCGGAGAGGGTGATTTGCCCCGAGGCCTTGTAGCCGGCGAGGTAGGAGGCCGAGACCTTGAGGAACGGCGTGTTGGGCCGCCCCTCGATCCCCGACACCTCCACCCGATCCTTCCCCTCCTGGCGCAGGCGGATGGAGGTGAAGTCGGCGGTGACGTCCGGCGTGACGTAGGCCGTGGGATCGCCCATCTCGTAGACGAGCTGCTCGCCGACCGTGTCCACGGTCACCATGCCGCCCGTCCCCGCGTGCTTGGTGACGACGAAGGTGCCGTCCTCCCGCGCCTCGACGATGGGGTAGCCGGCGTTCCAGAGGTCCGGCACCTCCCAGAAGCGGCTGAAGTTGCCGCCGGTGCACTGGGCGCCGCACTCGATGATGTGGCCGGCGATGGTGCCGGCGGCGAGGAGGTTCCAGTCCTCTTCCCCCCAGCCGAATTCGTGGATCATGGGCGCCAGCGCCAGGGCCGTGTCGGTGATGCGGCCGCAAAGGACGATGTGGGCGCCCTGCCGCAGGGCCTCCACCACCGGCTTCGCCCCCAGGTAGGCGTTGGCGCTCATCACCCGGTCCACGATCGGCGCCAGCGGCTCGCCGGTGTCCATGTTCTTGAGAGGATTGCCGGCGGCGGTCAGGTCCTTGAGGCGGGGCAGCAGGTCGTCCCCCTCCACCACGCCGACCCGCAGCCCCTTGACCCCCAGGTCCCGGGCCAGCTCGAAGATGCGGTTGCGGCACGCCCGGGGGTTGAGCCCCCCGGCGTTGGTGAGGATGCGGACGTTGCGCTTCGTGAGCTCGGGCAGCACCCGGCGGATGAAGCCGATGAAGTCCGTGGCATAGCCGAGCTTCGGGTTCCTGAGCTTCTGCCGCATCATGATGGACAGCGTCACCTCGGCGAGGTAGTCCATGCCGATGTAGTCGATGGGGCCGCCGCGCAGCAGCTCCACCGGCGCGTCGACGTTGTCCCCCCAGAACCCCTGGCCGTTGCCGATGCGAATGGTCTTCATAGAGGCCCCGAAGATTAGCATGGGTGTAAGCTGGTCCCGTCCAACGACGGACGAGGCCGGGATCCCCATGCCCCTCTTCATCGCCCAGAAGAGGGTGCTGCCCCACCTTCTCAAAGGCCGAGCAGGATTCTGAGACGGTCTTCCACGATGGCCATGCTGTCGGTTTTTACCGAGCCGAGGCGGGTCAGGAGACGGTCCTTGGAGACTCGGACAGGCCCTCGGTCACCGCTTGGCTTTGGCTTCAGGAGCTCCATCCTCTCCCCAACCCTCTCCTCGGTCCAGCCCATCTCCGAGGGTGGCGTCCCAGGCCCTCCGCTCGTCTTCGATCGCTCGCCAGGCTTCCGGGTCCTCCTGAAGCTTCACATAGGCTGCGTCGAGCTCATCAAAGAACTGCCTACGCCGATACTGCTCTACGGCCTTCTCCAGCACAGGCTGCATGGATTCCTGCTCAGCGTGTGCGATCTCTCGCAAGGCCTCCCGAGCGTGATCGCTGATACGGACCATGGCGCTGCCCATCTCGGACCTCCTGTCTACAAATTAGTATACGGGAGGAGGAACGCTTTCACTCCCCCTATGTCTGCAGCACCCCCGTCCTGAACTCCGGGATCTGCGGATTCATCGCCGTGCAGGCCAGCGAGCGGCCGAGGACCTTGCGGGTCTCGGCGGGGTCGAGGAGGGCGTCCACCCAGAGACGGGCGGCGGCGTAGCGGGGCTCGGAGGCGGCGGTGTAGCGGGCCTTGATCTCATCGAGGAGCTGCTTCTTCTCCTCTTCGGTCACGTCCGCTCCCCGGTTCTTGAGCTGGATCGAGGCGAGCGTCTTGCTCGCCTGGTCGCCGCCCATGACGGAGATGGAGGCTGAGGGCCAGGCGTAGACGAAACGCGGGCCATAGGCCTTGCCGCACATGGCGTAATTGCCGGCGCCAAAGGAGTTGCCGGCGAAGAGGGTGATCTTGGGCACGGTCGAGTTGGCGACGGCGTTGACCATCTTGGCGCCGTCCTTGATGATGCCACCCCGCTCGGCCCGGCTCCCCACCATGAAGCCCGTCACGTCCTGGATGAACAGCAGCGGGATCTTCTTCTGATTGCACAGCTCGACGAAGCGCGCCCCCTTGTCCGCCGAGTCGGAGTAGATGACGCCGCCGATCTGGAGCTCGCGGTCCGAGGGGCCGGTGCCGGTCCGGCGCGGCACGATGGAGCGCTGGTTGGCCACGATGCCCACGGCCCAGCCCGCGATCCAGCCGGTGCCGCAGAGGAGCGTCTGGCCGTAGGTGGCCTTGTACTCGTCGAGCTCGCTGCCGTCGAGCAGGCGGGCCAGCACCTCGTGGGTGTCGTAGGGGCGTGAGCGGTCGATGGGCATGATGCCGTAGAGGTCCTCGATCGGATAGAGGGGCTCCACGGGCTCCCGCCGGGCGAAGGGCGCCCGGGGACCCTGGGCAAGCTGGGCGAGCTGGCTGCGGATCTTCTCCAGGCAGGCCGCGTCGCTGGGGTGCCGGTGGTCCACGACGCCCGAGACGTCGCACTGGACGAGGGCGCCGCCCAGCTCCTCGTTGTCGATCTTCTCGCCGATGGCCGCCTGTACGAGATGGGAGCCGGCGAGGAAGATGGAGCCGGTCCCCTCCACGATGTGGGACTCGTCGCTCATGATCGGCAGGTAGGCGCCGCCGGCCACGCACGAGCCCATGATGGCCGCCATCTGGAAGATCCCCTCGGCCGAGAGGCGGGCGTTGTTGTAGAAGGCCCGGCCGAAGTGCTCCTTGTCCGGGAAGATCTCGTCCTGGAGGGGCAGGAAGACCCCGGCGGAGTCGACCAGATAGACGATCTGCAGCCGGTTCTCCAGGGCGATCTCCTTGGCGCGCAGCACCTTCTTGCAGGTGAGGGGGAACCAGGCCCCGGCCTTCACCGTGGCGTCGTTCGAGACCACCACCACGTCGCGGCCGTGGATCTTGCCGATGCCCACCACCACGCCGGCCGCGGGG
>DATARR010000149.1:0-2535 GCA_036264085.1 Thermoanaerobaculia bacterium
ACGCGGCGTTGCTGGATCAGGCTTGCGCCCATTGTCCAATATTCCCCACTGCTGCCTCCCGTAGGAGTCTGGGCCGTGTCTCAGTCCCAGTGTGGCCGATCACCCTCTCAGGCCGGCTACTGATCGTCGCCTTGGTGAGCCTTTACCTCACCAACTAGCTAATCAGCCGCGGGCTCCTCCAGGAGCGCTAGCTTGCAAGCAGAGGCCAGCTTTCTTGACAGGGCCATTACCCCACCAACGTACGCGGTATTAGCCCGAGTTTCCCCAGGTTATCCCCCGCTCCCAGGTAGATTACCCACGTGTTACTCACCCGTTCGCCGCTCTCCAGAGACCGAAGCCTCCTTCGCGCACGACTTGCATGTGTTAAGCACGCCGCCAGCGTTCATTCTGAGCCAGGATCAAACTCTCCAGTTTAAATCCTGCGCCCGCCCAAGCCGCTACAGCCCGGCAGGCTCTTATTCGAAATCCCCTTCCAGCCACCTCCCACCCGAAGGTCTCCCAACGGACGGACGCAGCCAGGAAGCAGGGCCGCTGACTTCACTCATCTCTCTCTATCTAGTTTTCAAAGAACCGACGCCGAGATCGCGGCTCTCGCCGCCTTCGCGTCCCACCCCGTTTCCGAAGGGAGGCGAAGTGTAGGGCAGACCGGCGCGGGTGTCAACCCCTAAGCTCGCCGCTCCGCCACGCTTCGTCGTTCGCAGGGAGTTCAACCGGTCGCCCGGAAGCTGTATTCCAGCCCGGGGATCGAGGTCACTTCTCTGTCAAAGGCCGTCGCACCACGCTCTCGCGGAAGGGGAGTATCCCACGGTGCCCACCGTTTGTCAAAGCCTTCAGCTAAGATCCCGCTCGACGAAAGAGGAAAGGAGTCTCAAGGATGCGGAAGCTGGCCTTCAAGGGCGCCCTGGTCGGCCTGGCACTGGGGATCGCCCTCGGGTGCAACGGGAGCAGCAGCCCCACGGAACCGGCCCCGACGACGCGCGGCAACTGGGCCGGCACCATCACGGGGGTGAACGCCACTCTCCACCTCAACGGCACCTGCCCGCTCGAAATGCAGCTCGACCCCCTCTACCAGGGTCAGTGGTGGATCGACTGCCCGGGCGCCGCCAGCACGGGCCAGGTCGTGAGCGTCACGGTGGACAACCTGGTGGCGATGACGCTGGTCGACGTCACCCCCTCCTCGACCTGCCCCTGGAGCACCGTCACCACGGCGACCGCCTCGACGATCGACGGCACGTTCCAGGTGGTGGACTGCACGACCCACCAGATGGTGGGCACCGGCATGCTGTCGCTCACCCGGCGCTGAAGGTGAGGCGCCGCCCGTCGATCGACCAGCTCTCGGTCAGCAGCCGTCGCAGCGCCTCGGGGTAGGCCTGGTGCTCGGCTTCGAGGATGCGCGCCGAGAGGGTCGCCGGCGTGTCGCCGTCGAGCACGGGGACGGCCCGCTGCACCACGATCGGCCCGCTGTCGAGCCCCTCATCCACGAGATGGACGGTGCAGCCGGCGACCTTGACGCCGTGGGCGAGCGCCTGTTCCTGCGCGTCCAGCCCGGGGAAGGCCGGCAGCAGGCTGGGATGGATGTTGAGGATCCGCTGCCGGAAGCTCCCCACCAGCGCCGGCGAGAGCAGGCGCATGTAGCCGGCGAGGCAGACCCACTCGGCGCCGGCCTCCCGCAGCGCCGCGATCACCTTCTCCTCGTGCGCCCGCCGGCTCGGCTCCCCCTGGTGCGGAATCGCCACGGCCGGCAGCCCCAGCTCGCGCGCCTTCGCGAGCCCCCCCGCGCCGGCGACGTTGCTCACCACCAGAACGATCTCGGCGGGGACCTCGCCGCGCTCGACCGCGGCCTGGAGCGCCAGGAAGTTGCTGCCGCGGCCGGAGAGGAGGATGGCGATTTTGGGTTTTGGATTCTGGATTCTGGATTCGCTCATGGCGCTCTACGGCGAGGCCGGCATCTCGGGAGACTCGGGTCCCAGGTCGTAGGCGACGCCCGCGCCGCCCGGCTGCACGGTGCCGAGGATCCAGCTCTTCTGTCCCACGGAGCGGAGGAGCCCCAGGATCTCGGCGAGGCCGGCGGGATCGACGACCAGGATCATGCCGATCCCCATGTTGAACACGCGGAGCATCTCCTCGTCCTCGACCTCGCCGGTCTCCTGGAGGAAGTGGAAGAGATCGGGGATCGGCCAGCTCCCCATCCGGATCAGGGCGTGGGTCCCCGCGGGGAGGACGCGCGGCAGGTTGTCGGTGATGCCGCCGCCGGTGATGTGGGCCATGCCGTGCAGGGCGCGCTCGCCGAGGATCGGCCGGATCGCCTTGAGATAGGAGAGATGGGGCTCGAGCAGCGACGCCCCGACGGTCCGCTTGCGGTCCCAGGGCGCCTTGTCGGCGATGCCCAAGGCCGCCGTCTCGAACACGATCTTGCGGGCGAGCGAGTAGCCGTTGGTGTGGAGGCCGGAGGAGGGGAGGCCGACGAGGACGTCCCCGGCCTTGACCTTGGAGCCGTCGAGCACCTTCGGCCGGTCGACGAGGCCGACGATGAAG
>DATARR010000158.1:0-112922 GCA_036264085.1 Thermoanaerobaculia bacterium
CGCTGATCAGTCGCAAGGGCGGGGTCGGTAAGACCACGACCGCCGTCAACCTGGCGGCCGCCCTGGCGGCCCAGGGGCTGCGCGTGCTGCTGGTGGACCTCGACAGCCAGGCGTCGGCCTCGCTGTCGCTGGGGGTCGACCGGGCGCGGCTCGCCCCCTCGTCGGCGGACGTGCTGCTCGCCGGGCTGCCGGCGGCGCAAGCGGTGCGGCGCACGTCGGTCGCCGGTCTCGACCTGATCACCGCCTCGGTGGACCTCATCCGCGCTGAGGCCGAGTTGGGAGTGTTCCGGGCCAAGGAGACGCGCCTCAAGGCGGTCCTCGCCCCCATCGTCCGCGACTACGACTACGTCTTCCTCGACTGCCCCTCGTCGCTGTCGCTGCTGCCGGTCAACGCCGTGGTCGCGGCGGATGCCTTCATCGTGCCGGTGGCGCCGCAGTTCCTGGCGGTCACGGGCCTGCGCAACCTGATCGCCGCGGCCGAGCGGACGGCCTGGGACCATGGCTCGCGGGTCCGCCCCCTGGGGCTGCTCCTCACCCTGGTGGACTACCGCATCAAGAGCACCCGCCTGACGGTGGACGAGCTGCGGGGCGAGCACGGCAGCCTCGTCTTCGCCATCGAGATCCGGGTCAACACCCGGCTGGCCGAGGCGCCCGCCGCCGGCCAGACGATCTTCCAGTACGACCGCCGGGCCAAGGGGGCGATGGCGTACCAGTTGCTGGCCGGGGAGTTCGTGATGCGGGCGAAGTAGGCGGGAGCCCCTGAAACGAATCGCCACCCCGCGCCACTCTCGAATGTTAAGATCCCGTGGCAGGTCCCCCGGGCCGTTCCAGACGGCCTGGCCAGGAGACGTGATGTCCCGCAATCAGTCCACTCCGATCCCCCTCGTCCCTCTCGCCGTTGCGCTGCTGGCCTGCTCCCTGCTGCTGCCGGTCGAGGCTGGCGCGAAACCGGCGGCGGCACCGGCGCCCGTCCCGGCGGCGGAGCCGTGGGAGGGCGCGCCGTTCACGGCCGACGCGGCGGCCGTGGCGCGCGCCGCCGCCAAGGTCCAGGGCGAAGAGGGGGACGACGTCGTCGTGCTGCTCTCCGAGGCGAGCTACAGCTACGACGCGGCCGGACGCGAGACCTACAGCCAGCGGCTGGTCTACAAGATCCTGGCCGCCGGGGCGCACGAGAGCTGGTCCACGGTCGAGGAGGAGTGGGCGCCGTGGCACCAGGAGCGGCCGCAGGTCCGGGCGCGGGTGATCACGCCGGACGGCGCCGAGCACCCGCTCGATCCGTCGACCCTCACCGAGAACGCCAGCAGCTCGAGCGCGCCCGACATGTTCGAGGACGGGCGGGTGCTGCGCGCGCCGCTGCCGGCCACCCGGCCGGGGGTGGTGGTGGAGCAGCAGGTGACGGTGCGCGACAGGACCCCCTTCTTCGACGGCGGCGTGGTGCGCTTCCATGGCGTCGACCTCGGCGTGCCGGTGCGCCGTTCCCGCCTGGTGCTGGAGGCGCCGGCCGAGACCCCCCTGCGCTGGGTATTGCGCGAGCTGCCCGATGCGCAGTCCCGGGAGAGCGTGGCCGGCGGCCGGCGGCGGGTGGAGGTCGAGGTGCGCGATTTCGAGCCGGTGGACGATCCCGAGCCGGGCCTCCCCGCCGACACGCCGCGCACGGCCTACGTCGCCTTCTCCACCGGCCGCTCCTGGGGCGACCTCGCCCGCCGCTACTCCGGCCTCGTGGACCGGACGATCCACGGCGCCGACCTCGCGGCCTTCCTGCGCTCGGCGGCCACGGCTACGTCGAAAGGCGCCGCGCCCTCGCAGCTCGACCTCATCAACCGCTACCTGGCGCGGCTGGGCGAGGAGGTGCGCTACACGGGCATCGAGCTGGGCGAGGGCGGGATGGTCCCGCGCAAGCCCGCCGAGACGCTGCGCCGCCGCTTCGGCGACTGCAAGGACAAGGCGGTCCTCCTGACCGCCATGCTGCGGGCCTCGGACATCCCGGCCTACGTGGCGCTGCTCAACGCCGGCGAGGACGAGGCCGACGTCGAGGAGTCGCTGCCCGGCTTCGGCACCTTCAACCATGCCATCGTCGTGGTGCCCGGCTCGCCGGCGCTGTGGATCGATCCCACCGATCCCTACGCCCGGGCGGGCGAGCTGCCGCTGGCCGATCAGGGGCGGCTGGCGCTGATCGCCAGCCCCACGGCCACCAGCCTGACGCGCACGCCCGAGGCCACCTCGGCCGACAACCGCGAGGTGGAGACGCGCGAGTTCCTGCTCGCCGACCTCGGACCGTCGCGCATCGTCGAAACCACGGAATACTTCGGCGCTCCCGAGCAGGCGCTGCGGGCCCTCTACGCCCAGCAGGACGACGCCACGATCAAGAGCGCCCTCAAGGAGTACGCCGTCGCCTACTACCTCGCCGAGGACGTGGCGGCGCTGGAGCACTCGAAACCCACCGACCTGACGGTGCCGCTGCACATGCGGATGGAGCTGAAGAACGCCCGCCGCGGCTATACCGACACCCGCAACGCGGCGGTGGGGATCAATCCCGCGGCGCTGCTGGCCCGCCTGCCCGCGGACCTGGTGAGCGGCGACAAGGACGTCGCGGCGGCCGAGCCGCGGCAGTCCGACTACGTCTTCCGCGAGCCCATGCAGCTCGAGGTGCGCTACCGGCTGGTGCCACCCGCGGGCTACGTGCCGCAGCCGCTGCCCGCCGGCCGGGTGCGGCGCTTCGGCACGGTCAGCCTGGCCGAGTCCTACGCCGCGGGCGCCGACCACGTCGTCACCGCCAGCTTCCGGCTGGACACGGGCAGGCGGCGCATCTCCGCCCGGGAGTTCGAGGCGGTGCGCCAGGGCGTGCGCGAGGCCCTGCAGGAGAAGACGACGCTGCTCCAGTTCGACCAGGTGGGCGAGGCGCACCTCGCCGCCGGCCGGGTGCGCGAAGCGCTGCAGGAGCTCGAGCGCCTCGCCGCCCTGGCGCCGCAGAAGGCCCTCCCCCGCTCGCGGGTGGCGCGGGCGCTGCTCGCCGGCGGCATGGGCGAGGCGGCGCGGCGGGAGGCGCGGCGCGCCACCCAGCTCGAGCCGCGGCTCGCCCCTGCCTGGCGCACCCTCGGCTGGGTCCTCCAGCACGACGACCTCGGCCGCCGCCTGCACCCCGGCTACGACCGCGCCGGCGCCCTCGCCGCCTACCGCAAGGCCCGCGAGCTCGACCCGAAAGACGAGGTCACCCGCGCCGACCTCGCCATCCTCCTGGAGCACGACGCCCGGGGCCGGCGCTACAGCCCGGAGGCGGACCTCCCCGGCGCCATCGCCGAGTACCGGGCGCTGCGCCGGGACCTCAACCACCACGGCATGGACGAGAACCTCCTCGTCGCCCTGGTGCGGACGAGCCGCTTCGACGAGGCCAGGAAGCTCGCCGCCGAGCTCAAGGACTCGCAGAACGGCGCGGTGCTCGCCCTGGTGGCCATCGCGGCGACCGAGGGACCCGAGGCCGCCGTGCAGGAGAGCGAGCGCCGGTTCGCGGACGAGAAGGCGCGCGCCGCCGCCCTCCAGCAGGCCGGCCAGAACCTGCTCCTGGTGCGGCGCTACGCCGACGCCGCCGTCCTCTTCGACCGCGCCAGCCGCCAGACGGCCAATCCCGCCGCCCTCCTGTCGCTGGCCGACCTGGTCAAGCGGACGCGCCGGCACGAGGAGCTCCAGCTCCCCCCGGACCAGCCGGCGACGGTGTTCAAGCGCTTCCTCCTCGCCATGTTCACCGGCGACCTCGAAGCCAAGCGGTTCGCCGCGTTCTTCTCGCGCGACGTCCAGGCGGAGCTGGCGAAGGAGAAGGGCGCGGAGGAGATGATCCGCCGGGCTTTCTCGCGCCTGCGCGACAGTCTGAAGGGGGACATGCCGGCGGACACCGCCGTCGACCTCGGCCTCGCCGCCATGCGCGACGCGGTGACCGGCGACGACGCGCTGGGTTACCGGGTCGACTTCACCTCGTCGCTGGGCGAGACGTCGCAGCAGTTCGTGGTCTACGTCGTTCGCGATGTCCCGGGCGGCGGCGAGCTCCGCCTGGCGGCGACCAGCCAGGCGCCCCAACTGCTGGCCTTGGAGATCCTGCGCCGGGTCGACCATGGCGACCTCAAGGGTGCCCGCCAGTGGCTCGACTGGGCCGCCGAGGGGGCTCACGGGGCGGAGCGGGCGGGCGGCGATCCGCTGCCCAACGCACCCTTTCCGGCGCTGTGGGCGAAGGGTGCGCCGGCCGGCACCGACGAGGTGAACGAGATGCGTTGCGCCGCCGCGGCCCTGCTGGGCCAGGAGGCCGCGAGCGAGCAGGCGGTGCGCCTCCTGCTCGCCTGCCGTGCCACCGTCGCCACGGATAGAGATCCGGCGCGGCGCAACCTCCTCGACCTGGCCCTCGCCCTCGCCGGCGCGAACCTCGGCCGGTACGACGACCTGGAGAAGGTCTCGCGCCGCCTCCTGGAGGCTGCTCCGGGCTCGCAGCGCGCCGAGGACCTCCACGCCCGGGCGCTCCTGCAACTGGGCCGCTGGGACGAGGTGCGCGCCGCCGCCGAACGGCGTCTCCAGCGCGCTCCCGAGGACGAGTGGGCCCTCCGCCTGCTGGCCGAGGAGGCCCTCCACGCCCGGGACTTCGACCGTGCCGAGCAGCGCTTCACCCATCTCGTGGACGGCGGCAAGGCCAAGGCGCAGGACTTCAACGAGCTCGCCTGGATGCGCCTGGAGCTCGGCCGCGTGGACGACCAGACGGTCGACTACGGCCAGCGGGCGGCCACCCTGTCGAGCTACGGCAACTCGTCTCACCTCCACACCCTGGCCGCGATCTACGCCGAGATGGGCAAGACGGCGGAGGCCTACCGGCTCATCCTCCAGTCGCTCGCCGCGCGCAACGACGAGACCCCCGGCTCCGACGACTGGTACGTCTTCGGCCGCCTGGCCGAGCACTACGGCCTGCCCGACGTGGCCCGCGACTACTACAAGCGGGTGAGCCCGGCGGCGAGCAGGGACGAGGAGGCCATGTCCACCCACGCCCTCGTCGCCCGCCGGCTCGCCACTCTGGGCGACACCGTGAAGTCGGCGAAGACGGTGAAACGGGGGCGGTAGCCTTCCTCAGACCTGGCCCCTTCTTTGCTTCTCCCCCGCGGGCATGTCCGCAGACCCCGTCGTCCGACAACACCCCGCCGCCGTCGGCGTCCGACCCACGCCGGCGCTGGCCACCCGCGCGACCGATGCCGCCGACATCCCCGACGGGTGGACCGCCGCGGCGAGCCGGCTGCTCGCCGCGCTCTTCGTGCTGGTCGTGCTCGAGACCCTGGTCAGCGTCCCCAAGCTCACCTGGGACCTGGCGGTCGGGGGGCGGGAGTGGATGGGCGTCGCCCTCGGCCTGATCGTGGCCGCCGGCGCCGCGGGCATCGTCTGGACCGGGAAGGACCGGATCGCGGCGCTGCTGGCCGCGGCGGGGGCGCGCCTGGCGCGGATCCCCCGCGGGCGCTGGCTGGCGGCGGTGGTCGTGTCAGGGGTCGCGTTGCGCGTCGCCTGGGTCCTGGTCTTCCCTGCTCCCTACACCTCGGACGGCGCGGATTACTACCACTTAGGCGGCCACCTCGCCCGCGGCGAGACCTACCACAGCGCCGCCGGCTACGCCGAGTGGCCGCCGGGCTATCCGCTGGTGCTGGCCCTCCACTTCGCCGTCCTCGGCATCGGCTCCCTGGGGGTGACGGTGGCCAACCTGCTGCTCTTCGCCGGCGCCGTGCTGGTGGTCTACTCCCTGGCCCTGCGCCTCCTCGGCAAGGGGCCGGCGCGGCTCGCCACCCTGCTCTTCGCCCTGTGGCCGAACCTCGTGGCCGCGGCCGGCGTGGCGAGCAAGGAGATGGTGCTCGTCCTCTTCCTGCCGCTCGTCCTCCTGCTCTATCTCCAAGTGGACGAGAAACCGGACGAGAGGCGCACGCCGGCCGGCCGGGCGGCGGCGGCGCTGGGCGCCGGTCTGGCCCTGGGCTTCTCCATCCTCACCCAGCCCGGGGTGCTGCTGATGGTCGTCGTCTTCCCCGTCTTCGAGCTGCTGCGGCGCACGCCCCTGCCGCGCATGGCCGGCAAGCTGGCGCTACTCGCCGTGGGCCTGGGGGTCGTGGTGGCGCCCTGGACGCTGCGCAACTATCGGGTCTTTCACCAGCCGGTGCTGGTCTCCAGCAACGGCGGCAGCGTCTTCTACCGGTCGAACAATCCGCTGGCGACGGGCGGCTTCATCCCGGACGGCGAGCGCTCGCTGAGGGGTTACGACGAGCTCACGGCCAACCGTCTGGGCTACCAGTGGGGTGAGGAGTGGATCCGCGAGCACCCCGGGCAGTTCCTGCGTCTCGGAGTGCGCAAGCAGGTGCTCTTCCTGGGCGACGACGCGGGCAGCCTCTACGAGACCCTGAAGCGGGGTCTGAAGCTCGGCGGCGCCCTCTACGCCGTGTCGAAGCTGGCGGCCAATGCCTGGTGGCTCGCGGTCTGGGTCCTGGTGCTGGCGGCCTTCCTGGTGCGCCGGCGGCTCCCCTGGCACCGGCGGCAGGAGGTGGTGCTCTTCCTCCTCACCATCCTCTACTTCTGGGCCATCGACAGCGTCTTCGAGAGCGGCTCGCGGCACCACCTGCCGGTGGCGGGGCTGCTGGCGATTCTGGCGGTGGGGGCGGCGGGAGCAGCGGTGGCCAGGGTGGAGAGCGAGAAGAGATCTAGAATCTCGTCTCGGTGAACGTCCTCGGCCTCTCCGCCTTCTTCCACGAATCCGCCTGCTGCCTGCTGCGCGACGGCCGTCTGGTGGCCGCGGCGGAGGAGGAGCGGTTCTCGCGGGTGAAGCACGATCCACGGCTGCCGGTGGCGGCGTTCCGGTGGTGCCTGAAGCAGGGCGGGATCGGACTGCTGGACCTGGACGCCGTCGCCTATTACGAGTCGCCGGTGGCGAAGGTCTCGCGCCAGCTCTGGGCCGGGGCGCCGGCGGACCTGCTCGATCCCGAGCGGCCGGAGCGGGCGATCCGCGAGGGGCTCGGCTGGGAGGGGTCTCTCCTCACGTTTCGCCATCACCTGTCCCACGCTGCCAGCGCGTTCTTCTTCTCCGGCTTTCCTGAAGCGGCCGTGCTCACCGTCGACGGCGTCGGCGAATGGGACACCACCACCTACGGCCGGGCGGAGGGGACGGCGATCGACCTCTTCGCCTCGGTCGCGTTCCCCCACTCCCTCGGCCTCCTCTACTCCACCCTTACGTCCTACCTGGGTTTCGCCGTCAACGACGGCGAGTACAAGGTGATGGGCCTCGCTCCCTACGGCGAGCCCCGGTATCTCAAGGAGATGCGACGCCTAGTCGCCTCCGGACCCGGCGGAGAATTCCGGCTCGACCTGCGCTACTTCGACTTCGTCCGCGGCCGGCGGATGTACTCGGAGGCCCTCGTCGACCTCTTCGGCCAGCCGCCCCGGTCGCGCGAGTCGGAGATTACCGGCTTTCACCGCGACGTGGCGCGCAGTCTCCAGGCCATGCTGGAGGAGATCCTGCTGGAGAAGGCCCGCTGGCTGCACGGGGAGACGGGCCTGCCGGATCTCTGCATGGCCGGCGGCGTGGCCCTCAACTGCGTGGCCAACGGCCGCATCCGGCGCGAAGGGCCGTTCCGCCGGCTGTTCGTGCAGCCGGCGGCCGGCGACTCCGGCGGCTGCCTCGGCGCCGCCGCCCTCGCCCATGCCCAAATCACGGGCGAGCAGCCGGGCGGAGCGCTGCCGCACGTCTACCTGGGACCGCGCTGGCAGGCGGCGGAGATCGCCGGCCTGATCGACGCCGCGGGGCTGCCCGCCCGCGATTTCCGCCGTCGCGAGGCCGATCTCCTGGCAGCCGTGGTGGACCGTCTGGCGGCCGGGAAGGTGGTGGGCTGGTTCCACGGCCCCCTGGAGCTCGGCCCCCGGGCCCTGGGCGGCCGCAGCCTGCTGGCCGATCCTCGCGACCCCGAGATGCGCGACCGGCTGAACCGGCTGGTGAAGAAACGCGAGGCGTTCCGGCCGTTCGCGCCCAGCGTCCTCGCCGGCTACACCCCCGGGCACTTCGCTCTCGATCACCCCTCTCCCTTCATGCTGGAGACCTGCCGGGTGACCTCGCCTCTCGACCTGCCGGCCGTCACCCACGTGGACGGCTCGGCCCGGCCGCAGACCGTCGATCCCGCCGTGGCTCCCCGCTTCGCCGCTCTGCTGGAGGCGTTCCGGCGGCGGACCGGCTGTCCGCTGCTGGTGAACACTTCGTTCAACGTCCGCGGCGAGCCCATCGTGGCCTCGCCCGTCGACGCCCTCCTCTGCCTCGGCTCGACGGAGATCGATTCCCTCGTGCTGGAGGACTTCGTGATCGACCGGGAGATGCTGCCGGCGAGCTGGGCGGAGCTCGTTCCAGCCTGGCGGGAGCGGTCGCGCAGCGGCTTCGCTCAAGGGCCGAGCGCGGTCAGCGAGGACCTGTACACCTTCGTATGACGCGCCTGCCCGAGCCCATCAGCATCTGGGAGCCGCGGGAGGTCGACGGGAAAATCGTCTTCGTCCGCCCCGATCCCCTCCCTCTGGGCGACCACTTCGCGGCGGTGAAGGAGCTGCGGCCGAAGCAGGCGGAGCTTCCCCTGCGTGTGGCCCTCTTCGGCGAGTCGGTCGCGGCGGGATACCTCTACGCTCCCCGGCTCACTCCCGCGCGGGTCCTGGAGGCTCAGCTCCGGGCAGCCGGCGGCGAGGACAACTTCGAGGTCGTCGACCTCGCGCGCACCAACGAGACCCTGGCCTCGCTGGCCGAGACGGTGCGCACGTCGTTGCAGGTCAATCCGGACGTGCTGGTGATCTTCGCCGGCAACAACTGGAACCTGCTGGAGACGCCCGAGGTCTCCCCCTACGCCCCGTCCGTCGCGGCCCGCCGGCAATACGCAGCGGCGCTGCGGGAGCAAGGGATCGCCGGCCCCGTCCGCCTCGCCGCGAAGCGCCTGCGGGAACGGGCGGAGGCGACCCTGGAGCTCGTGGCCCTCATCGCCGGGGCGGTGCAGATCCCCGTCGTGCTCGTGCTTCCCGAGGTGAACCTGGCGGATTGGGAGACGCGGCAGCCTCCCGTCTGGCTGCCCGGAGAGGACACCGCCCGCTGGCATGCCCTCTATGGCGAGACGCTCGACGGGCTCGGCCGCGGCGACTTCGCGGCGGCCCTCGACGCGGCCCGCGCCATGCAGAAGCTCGACGGCGGCCACTGCGCGGCCACCTGGCGCCTGCTGGCCCGCTCCTGGACGGGACTGGGCGACCGGGAGGAGGCCCGTCGGGCCGCGCTGGCCGAGGTGCACGCCGCCGCCTACGCCACCCAGGCCTTCCTCGGCGCGCCCCAGGCCACCACCGCCGCCCGCGAGCTGCTGCGGGAGGCGGCGCGCCGGCACGGCTTCGCCGCCGTCGATCTGCGCGAGGTCTTCCGGGAGCACACCGGGGAGAGCCTGCCGGGCCGCCGCCTGTTCCTCGACTACTGCCATCTCACCTCGGAGGGGATTCACGTCGCCATGGCTGCCGTGGCCGCCGAGGTGCTGAATCTTTCAGGGATGCTGGAGCGGGAGGTGGGCTGGCGTGACCTCCTCCCCGCTCTCCCGCCCATCCCGATCACGCCCGAAGCCGAGGCCACGGCCCGGCTCGGCGCCGCCGTCCACACCGCCCATCGCCTGCTGCCGGTCTGTCCCAAGGGCGCGATCCTGGAGCACTGGCTGGAGGCGGCCCTCGAGGCCTCTCCCGGCGTCGAGGCGGCGATGCTCGACCTCGCCGAGGCGCGCTGCGCGCCGGGGCCAGCGGTGCTCACCGCGGCCCAGCAGCGCAACTTCGCCTCGCCCTGGCGCCTCCTCCTCCAGCACGGCCTGCGCTGGGACCACCTGGACGCGGACCTCCTGGAGGCGATCCAGGCCGTGCTGGAACGGCGGGGCAGGCCGGTCCGGGAGCGGATCGCCGGGCTCCTCCTCCGACACCACGCGGTCCGCGACGAGGGGACGGACCTCACGCAGCCGCCGTACCTCTGGGAACCCCTGGAGCGGTTCTACCCCGAGGTGATGCGCTTCGAGGACCTCGCCGAGCGCGCCACCTACCGCTCCCCCTGGCCGGCGTCCTCGTTCTGCCTGATCTCCGATGGGGAGGGAGACGTGGAGGTCGAGCCCACCCTGCGCCTCCCCGCCGGCCGGGAGGGCCGCGCCGGGCAGGTGGAGGTCGAGGTCAACGGCGAGAGGATCGGCGGGATGGACGCCGCGGACCGCTGGCGCCGCGCCACCCTGCGGCTCGGCCGCGGCCTGCTGCGGCCCGGGCTCAACCGTCTGACCCTGCGCTGGCCGGCGCCGCGAGAGGATGGCGAGGCCGCGCTCCGGGCGGCGGTGGAGCGCCTGGAGCAGGGCCTCGCCGCCGATCTTCACCCCGTCTTCGGCGAGGTCTTCTCCCTGCTCGCACGCACTGCTTGAAGGCATTTCGTTTCTACTGCGGAGTCGAGTCGACAAACGCGACGACAGCCCCTATATTCGGGGGTAACGGATCGTCGATTCCTGCGCCTGGAGATTTGCGGTCAGGACCGTGTGGGCCCTGCCGAACTGCAGCAGATGCGGAAGGAGGTAGAGATGAAAAGAACTCTTCTGATGGTGGCGGCTGCCGTCCTGCTGGCCGCTCCGGGGACGCGCGCGGCAACGCCGCTGGCTACCGTCAGCCTCGGCTCCGCCGGGCTCGAATGGCATCCGGCGGGTGACTACGAGAAGCTCACGCTCACCGTCTCCGGACCCGGCGGCGTGGCCCTGCGGCGTGAATTCCAGGCCGGCGCCGTCCTCACGCTCGAGCCGTTCGGCGACGACGGCAAGCCGCTTCCGGACGGCACCTATGCCTATGAGCTGACGGCTGCACCCCGCCTCGACGCGGAGACCCGCCGGGCCCTGACCGCGGCCCACCAGGCGGGCGACGACGCCGCCATCGCCAAGCTGCAGGCGGCGGGCCGGCTTCCCCGCGGCCCCCTGACCCAGTCAGGATTCTTCACCATCCACGACGGCGCCGTGGTGCCGCTGGACGCGCGGGAGGAGCGGCCCGCCGCTTCCCGGCCTCCCAAGGCCCTCACCCCCCTCGTCGCCAAGGACGTGGTGACCGCGGACGACGAGATCATCCAGGGCAGCCTCTGCGTTGGCCTCGACTGCGTCAACAACGAGAGCTTCGGCTTCGACACCCTCCGCCTAAAAGAGAACAACACCCGCATCAAGTTCGACGACACCTCGACCGGCACCGGCTTCCCCAACCACGACTGGCAGCTCACGGCCAACGACTCCGCGAGCGGCGGCGCCAACAAGTTCTCGATCGAGGACATCACCGCCGCTACCGTGCCCTTCACCGTGACCGGCAGCGCACCGAGCAACTCGATCTTCGTCGACGCGACCGGCCGGCTCGGCCTGCGCACCGCCACTCCGGTGCTCGACATCCACGTCGCCACCGGCAATACGCCGGCCCTGCGGCTGGAGCAGAACAACTCCGGCGGCTTCACGGCCCAGACCTGGGACATCGCCGGCAACGAGGCGAACTTCTTCGTCCGCGACGTGACCGGCGGCTCGCGCCTCCCCTTCCGCATCCGGCCCGGCGCGCCGACCAGCTCGATCGACATCAACGCCAGCGGCAACGTGGGCCTCGGCACGGCCTCGGCGGACAACCGGCTGACCGTCAAGAGCGCGGGCACCAACGCCGCGGTGGCCAACGTCATCCAGAGCGGCGCCTCCACCTCCCTGTTCACCGTCTTCGAGACGACCAGCGGCGACGGGCTGGTCCAGATCTTCGACCACTCGGGAGCGGAAGCCTTCCGCTTGACCTCGGTCTCGGGCGGCAGGCTCTCGCTGGGCTGCAACGCCCCCCAGCACAACCTCGACATCGGCAACGTCCCGGGGGCGGCGTGCTCGACCGCGACCGCCCGCTCGTTCCTGGACGCCGGCTCCACGACGTTCACGGCCTCTTCGTCGCGCACGCTCAAGGAGAACCTGGTGCCCGTGCCGGCTTCGAACATCCTCGACAAGATCGCCAAGGTGGGGGTCTACAACTACGACTTCATCGACGGTCCCAAGGACAAGATCGGCCTGATGGCCGAGGACTTCCACACCGTCTTCGGCCGCGGCTCCGACAAGCTGCTCAACGGCCAGGAGGTGGAGATGGCCCTCTGGCTCGCGGTGCAGCAACTGACGGCTCAGAACAAGGAGCTCAACCAGCGGCTGGCGGACCTGGAAGCCCGTCTCGCGGCGGCCGGGCACGCCACCACTCCCTAGCGCCCCGGAAGAGGGAGAGCGCCCGCTCTCCCTCCCGGCTTTTCCGGCCTCTGAAGCGAGGTCCACTCCACGCATGACGCGCTCTTCGCACTCCCCCGAGAGGCTGCCGCTCCTCGCCGGCGCCGTCTTCCTGGCCGTCACCTTCTGCCATTTCGTCGCGCTGCCGATCCTCATCACCTGGGACGGCCACGACTACGTCGACCTCGCCGGCGTGCTGGGCTCCGCGCGGTTCCCCAGGGATTGGCGGCCGATTCGCGCTCCCCTGTTCCCTCTCGGGCTCAAGCTTTCGTTCGCCGTCTTCGGCAGAGGCCCGCTCGCCGCCGAGCTGGTGCCTCTCGCCATGGCCGTGCTGGGTTGTCTGCTGCTGGCGAGCAGCGTCCGCCGCGTCGCCGGGAGCCGGGCCGCCGCCGCCGTGCTCGCCGTGCTGGCGCTCTATCCGACGCTGATCGTCTACGAGCACGCGGTCCTCACCGAGACCGGGACCTTCTGCTTTCTCGCCCTGGCCCTGCGCCTCTCTCTCTGGCGACCTGCAACGTCAAGCGCGGCCTGGAAGAAGGCTGCGAGCCTGGGGCTGGCGCTCGGCGCCGGATACTGCTGGCGGCAGACGATCCTGATGCTCGCCCCCTGGTTCGCCCTCTTGCACCTGCTCCCGGTCCGCCCGCTCTTCAAGGTGGGCCGCAGGGGGTGGATCGCCGGCCTGCAGGCCCTGCTCGTCGCCGCGCTGCCCTGGGGCATCGCGCATCTCTGGGCGCGGCAGCTCGATCCGCAGCAGCTCGCCCGGCTGAACGCCATCGTCCTGCGCAGCTTCGTGATCCGGCAGGCCGTGATCCCTCCCACGGATGCGCGGGTGGCGCAGGTCCGGGACAAATACCAGGCTGCCATCGCGGCGGCGGAGCGGCAGGGGTTCCTGTCGGGGATCCCCTGGCCGCAGGTGGGCCCGATCGCAGACCAGGTCGCGCCACCTGCGCCGGAGGAGGGCGCGCTGCGCTGGTTGGCGACCGTCGTCCGGGAGTACCCGGGCCGCTATGCCGCGGCCGTGGGGCGCAGCCTCGTGTTCTGCGTCGGGTTCGACGCGGCCGAGAACGAGATCCGGGCGACGCGCGACCTCGTGCTGTCGCCCACCGCCCGCACGGCACAGATCGCCGAGGGCCGGGAGCCGATCGCGGCCAGGCACCGCAGAGAGTTCGCGCAGAGCACGGAGCCGGGCCTGGTGCGGCGCGGGCTGGGGTGGCTGGGCCCGATCTTCGACTGGATCGTGATCGTCTGCAATCTGGTGACCGCCCTCCTGCTGGTCGTCTCCCTGGTACGCCGCGACCTGGGCCTGCTCGCCTTGAGCGGCACTCCAGTCCTGTTCGCGGTGGGCCACGCGGTCGCGCTCCTGTCGATCAACCGGCTCATGGTCCCCATCTACCCCATCACGCTGGCCTGCGGGCTCGTGGCTCTGTTCCGGCTGGGCCGCCGGCTGCGGGCCGCCCGGGTCAGCGGACGAGCCAGCGCATCAGGAGGCGAGCCATCCGGAACCCCGCCGCCGCAGCCCGCCGCCCCGCCGTCCGCTGCCAGGGCTTGAGACGGCGGGTCTGCTGGAGGTGGTGCAGCGTCCCGGTCTCCACCTGCCGGAGGTACTCCGCGAAGCCGAGCGGCGAGCCCGCCGGCAGGCGGTAGCCGCCCCGTTCCGGCGCCCCATCCCCCGGCCCCCATTCCGCGGCGAAGTACGCCCGCGGCGAGAAGTCCCCAAGGCCGAGCACGCGCACATAGTCCGCCACCATGTCCTCCGCCGACCTCGGCGTGCGGCGCCGCAGCTCCTCCCGCACACCGGCCAGCAGGCCGCGGGCGGCGGCCAGACGCGCCAGCGTCGCGAGCACGCTGCCGGCATCCGGATCGCACAGGAAACCGTTGACGCCGTCCTCGATCCGGTCGCCGAAGCTGCCGGTGCGCAGGGCAACGGGCGGGATGCGCGCGCCGAAGCACTCGTCGAGCGTGAAGGAGAAGGTCTCGGGGACGATGGAGAGGAACAGCCCGGCGTCCGGAGCGATCCGCGCCAGGATCGCCGGCAGCTCCCGCCGCTCGTACCGTTCGACGACCTCCACCCGCCGTCCTGCCAGCCGGCGGCCACGGTCCCCGCAGCCGACGAGCCAGAACCGGGCGAGGTCTCCCGCACGCTCGACGACTTCCCGCAGGAGGTCCTCGCCCTTGATGGCGGTGACGCGGCCCAGGACCACGACCCGCAAGGGTGCCGCAGAGCTTTCTCGCCGCTCCGGCTCCAGCCAGCGGTCGCGGGCATCGCTGCCGTGAGGCAGGATGGCGATGTCCATCCCGGCGGCCTGGGGCGCGAGCTCGCGCAGATGGCGCGCCACCGAGGGGGACGGCGCGACGGCCTTGACGCCCCCCGCCGGCAGCGCCGTCAGGAAGGCCTCGCGCAACACCAGCCATTCGCGCGGATCGCGGCTGTCGAATAGGTCATTGAGGGGATTGCGGCGCAGGCATGCCGCGAGGCGGTGCTCGCCGCACTCCCGGCAGATCCCCTCGAAGGCGATGTGCAGGGCGGAACAGAAGGGGAAGTAATCATGGAAGACCATGACCGTCGGCAGGGAGCTGCGCAGCGCGTCGAGGGAGTGGCCGATGAGCGAGGACACCACCACCCCATCGATGCCCAGTTCGCGGACGGTTTCCGCGAAAGCCCGCCGGTAGCCGAGGTGCGAGACGACGCTCCCGGCGATGGGCGGGGCGAGCTGCCACGTCCGGATGGGCGCCGACAGGTTCGCGCCCTCGTAGAGCCAGAGCTGCGAGCCGAACCTGCCCCGTTCGCCGATGGATTTCAGCACGAAATTGTCCACCTGCGGTGAAGCCGCGGTGAAGAGGTCCACCCAGCGCTCCAACCCGCCTCCCAGAGAATGGCTGACGTGGAGGAGCCGGGGGCGGCTGCGGCGCCGGACGCCCGCCACCCGCGGCGCTTCGCCGGCCGCGAGCCGGAGGGCCACCTGATGCAGGGGGGTCTCCGCCAGGAACGCCGGGACCGCTCTCGCGTCCAGCCAGGGCGCCGGGCGGGGCGGCAGCGCGGGGCAGGCCACGAAGACGTGAGGCGCCAGGCCGCACAGCAGCCCCTCCCGGTGCAGCAGGCGGACCAGCCCCGCCGGATCCCGCGGCCGTTCGCGGGCGAGCGCGCGCCGGACCAGCCCGGCGCGCACGAAGGCGCACTCGGGGAGGAAGTACGGCGCGTCGACGACCGCGCCGGGCCCATGGCCCGCGAGCCGCGCGAGCCGGTCGTCGATCTCCGCCGCGCTCAAGCCGCGAACGTCATGCCTGGCGAGCGACGTCGCGGGATCGAGATCGCAGAGCGGCGACACCAGGGCGACCTCGTCCGCCGCGTAGGCGCTCCACTGGAGGCGCAGGTCGAGGAGCGGCGCCGCGAGGACTCCCGGGAGCACCACCAGCAGGTCCCGCTCCGGGTGCTCGCCGAGCTCGTCCAGGACCAGGTCCCAGGCGCTCGCGACGTCCCCGGCGCTCTCCTCTCCCGGCCCGGCGGCTGCCACCACCCGCAGGGCCTCGGGCCTGCCGAGATGCTCCCGCAGCGAGCGCAGGGTGGCATCCGCCAGCCCGTTCCAGCGCACCACGGGAACGATGACTTCGAGGCGCTGCACCTTCAGAATCCCGCCACGGCCTGCAGGCGCCGCCACAGCCGCGAGGCCCGCTGGACCAGCCGCCACGCCCGCGACCTGTGGATACGCTCCAGCTCCGCCCGGTAGAGCGAGAGCAGGGCGGAGGTCTCGTCGGCCTCGGCGGCGACCGTGCGATAGTTGACCTCGAACCAGTGAAAGAAGGAGGCGTTGACGTCGTCCGCCGCGTAGGGATCGGGGAACGCCGCGCGCAGGTCCTCGCGCTCGCGGTACAGGACCCGGTGCTCCTGGGAGATCGGCGCGCCGTTGCCGAACCGTCCCAGACGCCAATCGTCCGCCACCGGCACCGCCGCCTCCAGGCGCAGGCATTCGGCGAGATACCACTTCCGCAGCTCGAAAAGCGCCGGCATCGCGGCGCCATATTTCTTCAACATGGCGAGTTGCGCCCCGCTGTCGAGACCCGAGAAGTGAAAGAAGCGCAGGGGCGTCGCGCCGTTGACGACGAACCCGTCGCGCAGGCTCCCCTGCACCTGCCGGTGCGTCAGGTTCCAGGTCGCGACGTTCCATCCCGGATCGCGCACGATCACCACCGAGGGGAAAAAGGCCGGCGCCAGGTCCACCCAGCGCTGGTCGGTGAACAGCCCCCGCGGGATCTCGTCGTAGCAGAGGTCCCGCAGCCGCGAGCACCACCAGTCCGCGAAGCGCCGGCCCTCCCCATCGTTGCGGACGGCGAGGAAGCCCAGGTTGTAGACCCCGTGGCGCAGGGCGGAGCACTCGTTGTCCAGCACCGCCTCCAGGGTCCCGTCCGGCGCCGTGAGGTGAGGGGTGAGCAGGACCGAGCCGCGCTGGAGCTCCGCGGCCAGCTCCTCCAGCGGCGAGAAGAGCACGACGTCGGGATCGAAGAAGAAGACCGCCCGGCAGTCCTCTCGCGCCAGGAGGTCCTGCAGGGCGAAACCCTTGATCGCCGTGCAGAGCTCCACCAGGCTGTGGCTGAACGTCCACCCCGAGAGGTTGTCGAGCGGCAGGCCCGCCAGCGTCCTGACCTCGTCGAATTCGGGGATCCGGCCTGCCCACGCAGGCGGTTCGAAATCCGCCACCCAGACGCAGAAGCGAGCTTCCGGGGAGTGGCGTTTCACCAGGCCCGCCAGCACCCGCGCCTTGGCGAGATAGTTCGGCGCGATGCTGGTGAAAACGTAGAAGCCCGGGGCCCCGCTCAAACCATCACTCCTTCCCTTCCAGGTTGGCGGCCGCCAGCCGGCGGAGCTGCTCACGCTCGCCCTCCAGCGCCGCGATCCGGAGCTCATGGCTCCGCAACAGCGCGAGACGCTCGTCGAGCAGCCCGAGGGCCCGGTCCCGCTCCTGCACCGCCTCCAGCCACGCCCTTTCCGTCTCCTGGAGCAGCCGCAGACGCTCGTCGAGCAGCGCGCCGAAACGGTCGCGCTCCGCAATCACCTCCGCCAGCTCCGTGAAGCAGCCACCCAACCGGTCCAGCACCAGCAGGTGCTCCGGCGAGAGCGGCCAGGACAGCTCAACCTCGACCGTGCAGCCAGGCTTGCAGGCCGCAAGGTCCGCTGCGCCGAGCGGCAATTCGAGACGCGGCTCCGGCCCCCGGATCACCACCTGAGCCCCCCGGCCGGGCGCCCCCCGCTCGCCGGTCATCCGCTCGTGAGGCCAGCGGCGCAGCTCGTCGCCGGCGCCGCTCCAGGACCAGACCAGGCCCTGCGGCGCGCGGACGCGCAGGCCGTGCAGCTCCAGGATGGCTTCGCGATCGGCCAGCTCCAGCAGCAGCCCGGCCACCATTCCGGCCTCCCGCGGCAGGGTGAACCTCAGCGTCTGTGGGCCCGCACCGATCTCGCCGAGCGCCACGACCTGCCGGTCCGCCTGGTAGGGGGAGTCCCCGGTTCGCCAGTAGAGCCGGGAGACGAAGCGCAGCGGAGGGGGCTGGCCACGCGACGCCGGAGGCTCGGACCTGGGCAGCTCCGGCTGCGGCTCGCCGACGGTGGCGTCGACCAGGAACTGATAAGTATAGGCGTCTTCCGCAGCTTCGAGAAATCCCCGCACCGCGGGCGGCAGGGCCTCCAACGACCGCGTGCCGAACTCGCTCTCGTGCGGCGGCTTCTCCACCCGGGCGAAGGCGGCCGTCGCGAAGCCGGCGTCCGCGAGCAGGCGTGCAAGCGAGGAGCGGGTGACGAAGCGCACGTGGGTCTCGTCGAGCAGCCCCACCGGGCGGTAGCGCAGCTCGCCGCCCAGCAGCTCCGCCAGGAGCGGCGCATAGGCGACGTTGGGTATCGAGACCAGCAGGTGTCCCCCCTCCCGCAGCAGGCCGCGCGCCGCCGCCAGCACCTCCACGGGGTGCCGCAGGTGCTCGAGGACGTCGGCGCAGACCACGTAGTCGTAGCTTCCGGCCGGGAACAGCGAAGCCAGGCCGCAACGGTCGAGGTCCGCGACCACCAGACGCCGGTAGTGCCGCCGGGCGAGCGCCGCGGCGCCGAGGTCGCGCTCGACGCCGTCGACGGCGCATTGCCGGTGCTCGCCGAGGTACCGGCCCAGGGCGCCGCCCGCGGTGCCGACGTCGAGGACCGTCGCCCCCGGCCGGAGCCAGCGAACGAGCCGCGACAGCGAATCGCCGCCCTCGGGATCGACCACCCGCGCATACCTTTCGCCGCCGCTCATCGCCCCGCGCTTCCTACCCGCACCTTGCCGCCGAGCCGTCCCAGCCGGTGATCTTCCAACACCGCGAAGGCCTCGAATTCGTGCCCGCCGCCGGTCGCTCTGCCGGCCGGCAGCCACAGGCTCCAGCCGCTCGCGATGAGCCGCCGGTCGCCCTTCACCGCGGCGACGTCCGGGCGCTCCCGGAACACGGGGACGGGCCGCTCGAGCTGCCGCCCGTGGTCGAGCAGGAGGACGCCCAAGGCGGGAGCTCCGGTCCGCGGGTCGTAAGCCCACCCCCAGACGAAAATGCCGGCATCGCCGAGCAGCCTGGCGCCGTCCAGGCTCCCGCACGCCAGGCCGGGGAGCACCCTCGCCGGGTCGAGCTTCATCCCCAGCAGCGCGCTGGGCAGGGTCGCCGCCGCCGGCGGGAAGCGGGTCCGCCACCAGCGGTCGCCCGGCGGCGGGCTCCCGGGCTCGGCCGCCGTACCTGCCACGGCAGGGCGCCGGCCGAGACCGTGCATCGCCAGGCCGAAGAGACCGAGCAGGACGACGATCGGGATCAGGCTCCGCATCGCTCTCGCCTCAGCCCGCTACTTCAGATAACCCAGGGCATCCAGGTTCTGGCGGAGGTGCTGCTCCAACAGGCTCACGTCCACCGGCAGCGGCTCCACGGCGCGACTCCTCGCCGCAGCGCGCCAGCGGCGAAATTCAGCCTCCAGGCGCCCGGCGATCCGCGGCTGCTGTGTGAACAGGTCGATCCGCTCGGCCGGATCCTGCCGCAGGTTGAACAGGGCGAAGCGCTGGGCTTCCGGATAGTCCCCATGATAGGTGAGCTTCCACTCGCCCTGCACGAGCACGGCGCCCTGGGAGAACTCGCCGTGGATCGCCCGCTCCCCCTTCGCCCGCTCCCCCTTGGCGGGGAGCCGGGCGGCAGCGGCGGACTGGTCCGCGAGCCCGAGCAGGATCGACGCCACGTCCGCCAGCGAGAAGGGCGCCACGTCGCGGCGCCCGGCCGCCACTCCCGGCCCGTGCAGGATCAGCGGGATGCGGATCATCTCCTCGTAAAGCCAGTGGCGGTGCCCGACCAGGTGATGCTCGTAGAACCCCTCGCCGTGGTCCGAGGTCACGGCGAGGAGCGTGTGGCCGGGGGCGAGGCGGGGGGCGAGGGCGGCGAGGAATCTGCCGAGCTCGTGATCGGCGTAGGCGACGGCACCGCGGTAGGAGAGCGCCAGGTCCTGAAGCATCTGCGGCGAGGCCCCGTCCGCCTCGTCGATGGAACGCAGCAGGAAGTTGTTCACGTTGACCGCGGGCCGCGCCTCAGGAAGGAGCCACCGCGGGGGGTGATAGGGGCTGTGGGGCTCGACCGTCTGGACATAGAGGAAGAGCGGACGCCGGGGATCCCGGACCTCGGCCAGCCGGCGGAGCGCCTGGGCATGGACCTGCTCGGCGTTCACGTTCGTCACCTCCAGGCCGGGATCCCACGTCGCGGCGGCGGGCTCGGCTCCCCGCAGCTCGTCGTAGGTCTCGAAGCCCTGGTCGAAATTGAAGGAGGAGAAAACGTGACCGTTGGCCACCACGCCCAGGGTCTGGTAACCGCGCAGCCGAAACCGCTCCGCCAGGGTCAGCACCCCCTCCGGCAACGCGAACGTCTCGGACGATACACGATGCGCCGCGACCGGCAGAGAGGTGAAGAGGGAGGCGACCGCGGGCCGCGTCCACGACGTGGTCGAATAGGCGCGCTCGAAGACCATGCCCTCCGCGGCCAGGCGGTCGATCACCGGCGTCGGTCCGGGCCCCCCGTACGTTCCCAGGACGTCGGGGCGCAGCGTGTCGATGAGATAGACGACGACGTCGGGGGCACCGGGCCGCGGCGCCACTCGCCAGGCCGTCGCAGCGGTGGATGCGAGGCCGCTCAGCTCGGCCCGCAACCAGGTGACGGGGACCTGGCCGGACGTCGCGCGCAAGAGACAGGTCTCGCCGGCGTGCGCACCGAGGTCGATCGACGCGGACGCCGGCTGCGCTGCGGCGGCGAAGGGGACGGTCCGCAGCAGCTCGCCCTCGCCGTCTTCGCGGTGCAACCACACCTGGACGGCGTCGGACTTGGTCGCGGCCTGCGGGTTCGCAGCGCGCCAGGACAGGCTCAGCCGCGCCGCGCCCGGCAGCCGGACGGCCGCCTCGATCCGTCCTGAAGAGGTGGCGGGCAACAGGCTCAAGGCCGCTCGCTCCCCGCAGGCGAGGCACAGGAGCGCAAGGAGCAACGAAAACAGGAGGCACCCGCGGCCCGTGCCCGAAAAGATGAGGTGAGGTATGGCCATCGCTCGCGGCGCATTATGCCAGAGGTGGGAGGCGGTCCGTCCTGCTACGATACGCGGCCATGCCCACCCCACCGTCTCCCCTGCTGATGATCCCCGGTCCCGTCGAGGTCTCCCCCGCCGTGCTCGCCGCCGCCTCGGTCCCGCCGCCGGGCCACACGGCGCCGCGCCTGATCGAGGCGTTCGGCGCGTCGCTCGGGATGATGCGGCAGGTCTGGCAGGCGGACGCGGCGAGCCAGCCGTTCATCCTCGCCGGCAGCGGCACGCTGGCCATGGAGGTCGCGGCGGCCAACCTGATCGAGCCGGGAGAGCGGGCACTGGTGCTCGACACCGGCTTCTTTTCGGAACGGATGACAGCGATCCTGCGCCGCGCCGGCGCCGAGGTGACCGAGGTGGGAGCGCCGGTGGGCGAGGCGCCGGGGGTGGACGCGGTGCGGGAGGCGTTGCGGCGGGGCGGCCCGTTCAAAGCCCTGTTCGCCACCCACGTGGACACCTCGACGGGCGTGCGGGTCGATCCCGAGCCGCTCTGCCACCTGGCGCAGGCGGCCGGCGTCCTGGCCGTGTTCGACGGCGTCTGCGCCACGGCCGGCGAGCGCTTCGAGATGGCGGCCTGGGGCGCGGACCTCTACTTCACCGGCTCGCAGAAGGCGATCGGCCTGCCCCCCGGCCTGGCGCTGATGGTGGCCGGCGAGCGGGCCCTGGCCGCCCGCGAGTCCCGCCGGGCCGCGCCGCCGCCCCTCTACCTCGACTGGCAGTCCTGGCTTCCCGTGCATCGCGCCTACGAGGAGCGCAAGCCCAGCTACTTCGCGACCCCCGCCACCACCCTGGTGATGGCCCTGGAGGCGGGGCTGGGGGAGATCCTGGAGGCGGGGATCGAGGCACGGATCGCGGCCCACGCCCGCACCGCCGCCGCCCTGCGTGCCGCCTGGCGGACGCTCGGCCTGCGCATCGTCCCCAAGAGCGAGGCCGTGACCGGCAACACCCTCTCCGTCCTCCTCTTCCCCGAGGGGATCGACGCCTCGCTGCTGCCGAAGATCGCCGCCCGCGGCGTCACCGTGGCCGGCGGCCTCCATCCCGCGGTCAAGGCCACCTCCTTCCGCGTCGGCCACATGGGCTACACCGTGACGCGGCCGGACTACCTGCGGCGGACGGTGGAGGCCATCGCCGGCGCGCTGCGCGAGGCCGGGGCCGCAGTGGACGTCGAGGCGGCCGTGGAGGCGCTGAATTAAACCTTCTGTCTCCTCTTCGCTTTTCCGTCCTTGCCGTCCTTTACGTCCTTTTCATCCGCATGGAAATGATGCAGCAGCCGGTGAAAGATAGGCGTCCCCAGAATCGCCGCAACCGTGATGAAGACCAGGCCGGCATACAGGGCGTAGCCGCCGGCGAAGAGCTTGCCCGCTCCGGTCTTCGGCGGATCGACCGGCCCCATGCCGCCGAGCAGCATGGCGGCGTTCAGGAAGGCGTCGAGCCAGTGGAGATGCTCGAAGAGGTGGTATCCCGCCATGCCCACGAGGAGTGAGAAGCTCAGCACGGCGAGCACGACGGCGCCGTGCCGGCCCAGCCGGAGGAAGAAGGCGCGCCTGGGGAGCAGGGGCTCGGTCCGGTGCTCGTACACCTAGACGTAGATCTCCGCTCCGCTCTTCCTGAACTCCTCGGACTTCTCCTTCATCCCGGCCTCCAGCGCCGCCGTCTCCTCCACCCCCTGCTTGGCGGCGTAGTCCCGCACCTCCTCGGTGATCTTCATCGAGCAGAAGTGCGGCCCGCACATGGAGCAGAAGTGGGCGACCTTGGCCCCCTCCTGAGGCAGGGTCTCGTCGTGGAAGGCGCGGGCCGTCTCCGGGTCCAGCGAGAGGTTGAACTGGTCCTCCCAGCGGAACTCGAAACGGGCCTTGGACAGAGCGTTGTCGCGGACCTGCGCTCCCGGGTGGCCCTTGGCGAGATCGGCCGCGTGGGCCGCGATCTTGTAGGCGATCACCCCCTGCTTGACGTCCTCGCGGTTGGGCAGCCCCAGGTGCTCCTTGGGGGTGACATAGCAGAGCATCGCCGTGCCGAACCAGCCGATCATGGCCGCGCCGATGGCCGAGGTGATGTGGTCGTAGCCCGGGGCCACGTCGGTGGTCAGGGGGCCGAGCGTGTAGAACGGCGCCTCGCCGCAGGAGGCGAGCTGGCGGTCCATGTTCTCTTTGATGAGATGCATGGGGATGTGCCCCGGCCCCTCGATCATCACCTGCACGTCGTGCCTCCAGGCGACCTGCGTCAGCTCGCCCAGGGTGTCAAGCTCGGCGAACTGGGCGGCGTCGTTGGCGTCCGCGATCGATCCGGGGCGCAGGCCGTCACCGAGGCTGAAGGCCACGTCGTAGGCCCGCATGATCTCGCAGATCTCCTCGAAGTGCTCATAGGTGAAATTCTCCCGGTGATGGGCGAGGCACCACTTGGCGTGGATCGAGCCGCCGCGCGAGACGATACCGGTCATGCGGTGCGCGGTCAGCGGCACCCAGGCGAGGCGCACGCCGGCGTGAATGGTGAAGTAGTCCACCCCCTGCTCGGCCTGCTCGATCAGGGTGTCGCGATAGATCTCCCAGGTGAGGTCCTCGGCCTTGCCGCCCACCTTCTCCAGGGCCTGATAGATCGGCACGGTGCCGATGGGCACGGGCGAATTGCGCAGGATCCACTCGCGGGTCTCGTGGATGTTCTTCCCCGTCGAGAGGTCCATCACCGTGTCCGCTCCCCAGCGGATGGCCCAGACGAGCTTCTCCACCTCCTCCTCGATCGAGGAGGTGACGGCCGAGTTGCCGATGTTGGCGTTGATCTTCACCAGGAAATTGCGGCCGATGATCATCGGCTCGCTCTCCGGGTGATTGACGTTGGAGGGGATGATGGCCCGGCGCGGGCCACCTCGTCGCGCACGAATTCCGGGGTGATGAACGGCGGGATGGCCGCGCCGAACGACTGGCCCGGGTGCTGGGCCACGCCGCCCCCCCAGGCCCGTCCCCCCGCGGCCTCGCGGGCCAGCTCACGGCGCTGATTCTCACGGATGGCGATGAACTCCATCTCCGGCGTGACGATCCCCCGCCGCGCGTAGTGCATCTGGGTGACGTTGGCGCCCGGCTTCGCGCACAGCGGTTTCCGCAGATGGGGGAAGCGCACGCCCGCGAGTTGCGGATCGGCGGCGCGCCGCCGGCCGTACTCGGAGGAGACGGCGGGCAGCTCCTCGACGTCGCCGCGCTCCAGGATCCACGGCCGGCGCAGGGGAGGCAGCCCCTGGCGCACGTCGATCGTGGCCGCGGGATCGGTGAAGGGGCCGGACGGATCGTAGACGGTCACCGGCGGGTTCTCGACCGTGAGCCCGGAGCTGATGTGAGTGGGAGAGACGCGGACCTCGCGCATCGGCACTCGTAGATCGGGCCGGCTCCCCTCGACGTAGACCTTCCGCGAGCCCGCGAGCGGCCCGGTGGTGATGGCAGGCGTTCCGGCTCCGCCGAAAGCCGGCTCACCGGCGAGGACGGAGGGATTCGAAGTCGGCTCGAT
Organism: Thermoanaerobaculia bacterium; assembly: GCA_036264085.1. Taxonomy (GTDB): domain Bacteria; phylum Acidobacteriota; class Thermoanaerobaculia; order Multivoradales; family UBA5704; genus DATARR01. The sequence continues at coordinate 24,370 of DATARR010000158.1, forward strand.
CATCGTGGTCTCCTTCTCCGGGAAGGGCGAGCAAGAGAAAGGCCGCACCCCTCAAGAAAGGTGCGGCCGCTGGCAGGCTCTCGTCATCGCTTCCCTACGCTGGCATTACCCAGGTCAGGTGATGAGGGTCGTCCCACGCGGGACTCTCAGCCTCGGCGGCCCCCCTAGCTGGCTGGATGATCCTACATGACTTTGTCGAAGGGGACGAACACGGACAGACACGGATGGCCATGGACCCTCGAGAATCGAGGCATGCTTATCGTCCCTGATCGTCCGTGTCCTTGCTTCACCGAGGCCGCCGCCTCCCCATTTCGCGATCCGCTGCGGAAAAAGAGGGGCGCCCCGAAGGACGCCCCTGACAGGGGAGAACCCCGGTGTGAACCGGGGCCTCGGACAACCTCTACGGATCGAAGACCGCATACAGTCGCTGGCCGCCGGTCTGGCGGGCGATGCGCGCCTCGGCGGCGAAGGTGTTGGCGCCGCCGCCGACGCAGGCTCCCACACAGCCGTCCGCGTAGCCCACGAGCACCCGCCCTTCGCCGTCGGCCGCGATGCCCAGGAAATCGAGGAGATTGCGGGTGGTGCCGCAGGTCGTGCCGGCGGTGCAGATCGTTCCCCGCTGCACGGGATCGCCCGGCGTCACGTCCACCGTCGTCCAACTCGCTCCGCGGCTGAAGGTATGGGCTACGTAGAGGTGCCAGACGGCCGGGAAGTTGGGATCGTCGCCGGTGGCATTCCCTCCGGCCGTGGTGCCCAGGAAGGCGTAGGCCGCGCGGTCGCCGTCGCCCGCGACCACCGCCGGGAAGGCGATGTTCTGGATGCCGAGGGAGGCGCCGACGTCCGTGATGTTGGACCAGGCCGCGCCCTGGCTGGACGAAACCGCAACATAGGCATGGCCGTCGCCGTTGGACCAGCCGAGGTAGAGCGTGCCGTCCGCGCCGATGCCCACCGACGGGTCGGACGAGCCGGCGGTGCTGCCCGGCACCGTGCGCACGGTCCAGGTCACGCCGTTGTCGGTCGAGACCGCCACCCCCGCCTGGCCGTTGCAGTTCTTGTTGGGGACGTAGGCCGTGCCGTCCGGCGCGACCTTGACATGGCCGTGGAGGCCGGAGCACTGGGTGAGGTTGTAGATCGGCACCGCGGGACCGAAGGTCGAGCCGCCGGTGAGGCTCACGGCGCACGAGGCGAGTGCGATGTCCTGCGAGCAATAATAGATGGCGTGTGGATAGAGTTGGGGGAGGGAGCCCAGGAGCCCGCCGCGATGGAACGGTCCGCCGCCCACGGTCTGGTGGTCGACGCCCGAGGCGATACCCGCCCCCTGGCTCACGTTCCAGGTCGCGCCGTCGTCGTCGGTGTAGGCCATCAGGCTGACCGTCGTCGGCAGGAGCTGCGAGACGAAGGTGCGGCCGAGCTTCTGATCGGTGTACAGGATCGGATCGAAGGTCGTCAGCGACGTGAGAGTGGTGCTCACGTCCTGCCAGGTCGCCATGGCGGGGCTGGCGGCGTCGTTGAAGCTCGCCTTGAGCATCTGAAGACCCGCGATGTACATCACGGCCCCGGTCCGCTCGTCGACGCCGATCGAGGGCTCACCCGCACCCGTGCCGAGGCCGGACGGGGGCGCATAGACGGCGTAGGTCGGCGGGCCGCCGGTCGCTTGTGCCGGGCCGGCGACGACGGCCAGCGCCAGGGCTGCGGCGATCCCGGCGACCGTTCTCCTGGACTTCCCATCGAGATTGCTCATCGGGTCTCCTTGGATGACTTCGAAAATGAAGGGAGTCCGTTCCCTTCATTCAAGAAACGTGCTAGAGGCGCGGCCAGCCGAGCCGCGCCTCTGGAGGATCGGTCCGCCGCTCAGGGCTGGATCAGTGACACTGGCTGCTGCCCACCAGCGTGTAGGTCGCCGAGGAGGTGTGGTCGGCCGAGCTCGTCTGAGCGGACGGCTGGCCGCTCACGTGGGCCGCGAAGGCGCGGACCTCCAGCGCCGAGAGATCCTGGCCGGTGGCCACGTTGTCCACCTGATCGGTGGTGATGGTGAAGGTGATCGTGCCGTCCGCCGAGAAGCTACCCACCGCGTTGCCGAGGTCGGTCGCCTGGTTGACGCTGGGCGGCGAGAGCTTGCCGACCTTGAAGGCGGCGGCGTTGAGACCGGTCGCCCGCATGACGACGTAGTTGCGATCGTAGGTGGCGTCGGGCACCGGCCGGTTCCACAGGATCATCCAGGCGTTGCCGGGAGTGAAGGTCGACAGGTTGGCCACCTTGAGGGTGAAGACGATCTTGTGCGAGCCGTCGGTGGTCGGCGGCTCGGCGATCGAGAGCGACTTGACGTCGAGGGCCGCGACCGGCGTGTCGCCCGCCGGGTCGTCGATCACTTTGGCGCCCGGAGCCGTGCAGGTCTGCGTCGGCGGCGGCGCCACGACCGGCGTCACCTCACGGCAGGCCGGACCCTCGCCCATCGCGTTCACGGCGGTCACCCGGTAGGAGTAGACGGCGCCAGCCGGCGGATTGTCGTCGAACGAGTGAGTGCTGGCGTCGACGCCCATGATCTGCTCGTAGACGCCGCCCGCGGCCCGGCGGTAGATGTGGTAGCCCGTGATCGGCGTGCCGTGATCGTCCGGCGTCGACCAGGTGAGGTGGACGCCGTTGGTCTGCGTCGCCTGGACGGCGGGAGCCGCCGGGATGCTGACCTGCGGGTCGAAGGCGGCGTACAGCCCCTTGCCCGTCGTCTGCCGCGCGATGGTCGCCACCGCCGTGCCGCTGTTCGGGCCGCCGCTGACGCAGCCGCCCACGCAGCCGTCGGCGTAGCCGACGAGCACCCGCCCTTGAGCGTCGGTCGTGACGTCGATGAAGTCGTCGAGGTTGCGGGCGGCGCTGCAGGTCGTGCCCTGGTCGCAGATGTCGCCGCGCTGCACCGGGTCGTTCGGCGTCGCATCCACCGCCACCCAGGTCGCCCCGCCGTCATAGGTGTGCGCGATGTAAAGGTGCCAGACGATCGGGGCGGCGGCATCCACCCCGCCGACGGCGCCCGCCACGGTGGTGCCGAGGAAGGCGAAGGCCGCGCGGTCGGGATCGCCCGCCACCACCGCCGGGAAGGCGATGTTCTGGAGGCCGAACGCCGTCCCCACGTCCTGGATGTCGGTCCAGGTGTCGCCGCGGTCATGGGTGACCGCGACGAAGGGGTGGCCGTCGCCGTTCAGCCAGCCGAAGTAGACCGTGCCGTCGGCCGCGATGCCGACCGAGGGGTCCCAGCTCGACGACGAACTGCCCGGCACGGTCTTCACCGTCCAGGTCAGGCCGTTGTCGGTGGACACCGCCACTCCCTGCTCGTTGCCGCAGCTCCGGTTGGGGACGTAGGCCGTGCCGTCCGGCGCCACCTTGACGTGGCCGTGGATGCCGGAGCACTGGGTGAGATTGTAAATCGGCACCGCCGGGCCGAAGGTCCGGCCGCCGTCGAGGCTGGTGGCGCACTGGGCCATGGCGATGTCCTGCGAGCAGTAATAGAGGATCCGGGGATACGAGGCCGCCGCCTTGACGGGCCCCGGAGCGAAGGGGCCGGCGCCGAGGGTCTGGTGATCGACTCCGGAGTTGATCCCCGAGCCCTGGCTGGGCAGCCAGTTGGCGCCGTCATCGTCCGAATAGGCCAACAGGCTCATCTTGCTGGGCAGGAGCTGCGAGACGTAGGTGCGCCCGAGCTTCTGGTCGGTGTAGAGGATCGGGTCGAACGTGGTCAGCGAGGTCCAGAGCGCGGAGGTGTTCTCCCACTTCGCGCTGGCCGGCGAGGAGCAGTCGTCGAAGGTGACCCGCAGCGTCTCCGTGCCGGCGATGTACATCACCTTGCCAGTGTCCCGGTTGCAGCCGATCGAAGGCTCGCCGGCGCTCTGCCCCATCCCGTTCGGCGGCGTGTAGTTGGTGTAGGTGGGCGGCTTCTCGGTCGAGCCGACCGGGGGCGACGGGAGCTGCGAGATCTTCGCGCTGCCGTTGTAGGCCCCCACCGGGGCGAACGGCGAGGCGCTCACCGTGTAGGTTCCGGCCGCTGGATTGGCGAGGACCACCTTCTCCGGCTGACCGGTGCTATTGCCGGAGTGGCCGACGAGAGAGCCGTCCGGCCCGTAGACCTCGAGGTCATAGTCGTCCGTGGCCCCGAAGGTGAGGGTGATCTCGACTTTGAAAGCGTAGGAGGGTGGAGCGATCGTCAGTTTGTAATTATCACAACTCGCGCTGCTGGGTCCACCACAGGTGGAGGCGCCGGTGGGCGTGAGCGGCCCGCCCGTCCAGCTCGCCTGGGGCGAAGGTTGAGACACGGTTCCGGACGGCGGATTGGCCGCGAGGGCGGCGGAGGAGCACAGGAGCACGCTCACGAGGGCAGCGGTCAGCGAGGCTCTCCGGCAATCGATATGTGGCATGGCGGGGGTCTCCTCTTTGAAGGTTCGAGTCCATCCAACTCCCGAATCCGGCGGAGTGCACACATCGTGCCAGTAGTACCACTATCACGAACGCATACAGGGGAGACCCGTGGGCCGCTGTTGCGAATCCCTTGCCAGGTCTGCTCGCTCCAGCTTGCTCCGGCTTGACAAAGCCGCCTCCTTCCGGCATAATTTGAACGATGGTTCAAACCTCTGTCGATCCCCGCGCGCAGCAGAAAGTCCAGGAGAAGAAGCGCGAGATCCTCGACGCGGCCTCCCGGGTGTTCCGTCGCCGCGGTCTGCAGTCCACCGGGATGCGCGACATCGCGGCGGAGCTGGGGATGGCCGTGGGGAATCTCTACTATTACTTCAAGGACAAGGAGGAGCTCCTCGCCTACGTCCAGGAAGGCACCCTCGAAGGGCTCCTCGACCTGGCGGCCAAGGTGCGGAAGAGCCGTCTCTCCGTGGACGCCCGTCTCGCCCTGCTGATCGAGGACCACGTCGTGCTGCTGAACGAGGGGATCCCAGGCTCCCTCGCTCACCTGGAGGTCGAGGCCCTGCGCGAGCCCTGGCGCCGGAAGGTTCAGGATCAGCGCGACGCGTACGAGCGCACCTTCCGGGAAATTCTCGAAGAGGGGATGGCGGCCGGCGTCTTCCGCCAAACCGATCCCAAGGTGGCCGCCATGGCGATCCTGGGAGCCGTGAACTGGACCGTCAAGTGGTTCCGGCCGGACGGCGGCAAGACGGCGCGGGAGGTTGGACGGGAGTGTGCGGAGTTGCTGGTGCGGGGGGTGAGGGGGTGAGGAGTGGCGAAATCTGAGGGAGGCTAATCCATGCAGGAGCTCAAGATCAACGCCGTTGAAATGGTGCGCAGCATTCGTGACGCGCACTATGAACAAGTCAAAGATTTGCCAGCCAAGGATAAGATTACGTTTTTCCGGGGAAAGGCCCGGGCATTGTATGCCGAGCTTGGAATACCAGAGGAGATGCCGTCCGCACCTGCCTCGAAAGCGCAAGCGCGCCGGTAACTCGGAGCAGCAGATGGCTTGGTTAGGTAGCTAAAGTTTACCGGGGTTCCGAGGTATAAGATGAATGATGTATTCGGGTTCAAGAAGGGGCAGCCAGTAACATGGTACAACAAGGATCTTACCAAGTCGAACCAGTACTGCCCTTACTGCGGCGCTTGCGTGGGTATAGGCTCGCAGGTCGCATCCGACAAGGAGCATCTTATTGCGCGTAACTTCGTCCCCAAAGGCTCCTTAGATGCCGGTGGTTTTAATTTCATCTTTAGAGCTTGCCAGACCTGCAATAGCCAGAAGTCGAACGTTGAACGTCACATATCTAGCGTGACGTTGTTTAACAGCCCGGGCCGATCGTCGGACGAAGACGTAGATGCCCTTGCTTTACATAAGGCCTCACACGATTACCACCCGGACAAAAAGGGCGTGCTAGTCAAAGATGCCAGCGACCACCATAGTATTGAGTTCGGCGGCGGAGGGGTGCAGGTAAAATTCAGCTTGGTGGGGCCTCCACAGCTAAACCCCGATGCGGTTTGCCTCCTTGCATGCCTTCACATACAAGGCATATTTTCTATGATAACGTCCGAGGATCCGAGGGAGAGAGAGAAGACAAAGATCTTACCCGCCGACAAAGTCCTTTACTTTGGACACTACACTCATCTGGATTGGGGCAATCCCCACCTCATGGAGATCGCGAGGCGGTCTGCGAATTGGGAGAACTATGCCAACATCGTCACTGCGAACGGCTACTTCAAACTGCTAGTTAAAGCTTGCAACTCTGGGACGAAGGAATGGTTCTGGGCTCTTGAGTGGAATAAGTTTCTGCGAGTTGTAGGGGTAATCTGCTCGCCATCGGTAGAGCCAGAGCTGTTCTCTGATCTACCTGAACTTAATTGGCGTCCTTCGCCTGATGGCAACTGTCGCTCCAGAAGAGAAGTCCCCTTACCAGAGGAGGAAGATATTCTCTTCCCGTCTGTAGAGATAGAAGAAGAGTTAATGAAGAGCTAGCGACTGACAAGGGTCTTCATTCGCTCCGCAAGGTAACAACCCATGGAACAGACTCCAATCCGAGCCGTTGAAATGGTCCGCGCCATCCGGGACGCAATTTACGAGGAGACGAAGGATCTCTCCCGCGAAGAACTGAAGGCTTTTCTCGCGCGTGGGTCCGCAGCGATGCGCCGAGAAAGTCAACACGGCCGGGGGACGACGCGCGAGGGCGCCGGTGAAGGGCCCGCCGGGGGAGTCGAAGAATTATGAAGTTTCTTCAGACCCGAAGGGTCGACAGCATAAAGCCTGGGGCGCAAGCCCCAGGAAAGACGGCCCCCAGTGTTTTCATGAGCCCCGAAGGGGCGGCAGCAGCTCATCGGTTGCAGCGAACTGCCGTCGCCCCTTCAGGGCTGCAGGATTTTGTTGGGTCTACGTCGACCTGGGGCTGGCAAAAAGCGCCAGCCCCAGGCTACATGCCTTCACCCCTTCGGGGCTGGAGAGTTTTGGGGTTCCGTTTCCCTGTCGACCCTTCGGCCTGGGTTTGTAGCATTGCGCCAGAAGAGAGCCTCCGCCTAGGGGTACCAACGCGATGAATGAGCTGGCTACACTGAAGCTGAATATTAACGGCGAGGGCCGCCATGCCTGAGCTGACTCGCTTTCTTGGGATCGTGATCTACATGTATCACAGGGATCATGCCCCGGCTCACTTTCATGCCGAGTACGGGGATTTCGAGGTCACCATTGAAATTGAATCAGGAGTCGTCACGGGCAAGTTTCCTCGCCGTGCCCTGAATCTGGTCTTGGAGTGGTACACATTGCACAAGGACGAGCTTGCGGAAGACTGGCGGCTCGCGCAACAAAAACTTCCGCTAAACCCGATTAACCCACTGGAGTAGCTCATGTTTCTACATGTCTTGGAAGCCCGATACGTGCATGACTATACAATATGGCTGCGCTTCAACGATGGCACCTGTGGCGAAGTTGATCTGAGGGGAGAGTTGGAGGGGCCGGTCTTCGGTCCCCTTCAGGATATGGACCGTTTTAAGCGTTTCACCATTACCCATCACACACTTGCGTGGGAGAACGGCGCTGATCTCGCTCCTGAGTTCCTTCGCGAGCACGTGCGAGTTGCCGTTTAACCTTGGGGCTTCAGAGGTTTCCGGAATGCCTGAGGCACAGGTTAAGGGTACCAATGCGATGAACGAGCTGACTACACTGAGACTGAACATCAACGGCGAGGGCCGCCCCGTCGTCTTCCCCACCCACCACACACTGCTGGAGGTGCTGCGGGAGGAGTGCGGCCTCACCGGTACCAAGCACGGGTGCGAGCTCGGCGAGTGCGGCACCTGCACGGTGCTGGTGGACGGCCGGCCTGTGCTTTCCTGTCTGGTCCTCGCGGCTGACATGGACGGTAAACGGATTGAGACCGTCGAGGGGATGCAGCACGGCAACGAGCTTCATCCTCTCCAGGCCGCTTTCGCCGACCTCGGGGCTGCCCAGTGCGGCTACTGCACGCCGGGCATCCTGATGACGGCCAAGGCGCTGATTGCGGAGAATCCGAAGCCCCGAGCCGCGGAGATCAGCGAGGCTTTGGCCGGTAATCTCTGCCGGTGTACCGGTTATCACAAGATCGTTGAAGGCGTGGAGTGGGCCGCGGCGAAAATGCGCGGCGAGGAGGGGACGCCTCCTGAGAAGGTCTTCTACGGTTCGCCTATTCCTGTCGAGGAGTAGATCATCATGGCCGATCCCCTGCGCAAACCTGAGCCCGAGCCCCAGCGCGAGCCGAACGTCATCGGCAAGCCGTTCCGCCGCGTGGACGGCCGCGCCAAGGTGACGGGCGCCACGCGGTTCGCGGACGACCTCGCGTTCCCCCGGATGTGCTTCGCCCGGCTGGTGCGCTCGACCGTGCCGCACGCGAACATCGTGTCGATCGATTTCTCGGAGGCCGAAAGGGTGCCGGGATATCTCGGCGCTTTGACCGGCAAGGAGGCGCCGATCCACTTCGGCATCCTTCCCGTCTCGCAGGACGAGCACGCCCTCTGCCCGGATCGCGTGCGCTTCGTGGGCGATCCCGTCGTGGCCGTCGCGGCCGTTACCGAGGACGCGGCGTATGAGGCGGCCCTCAAGGTGAAGGTCGAATACGCTCCGCTGCCCACGATCTCTTCGGTCGAGGAGGCGCTCGCCACACCCGAGCCGCGGATCCACGACTACGGCGACCACGGCAACGTCCACAAGGTGGTCGCCATGACCTTCGGCGAGGTCGAAAAAGGTTTTGCAGAGGCGGACGAGATCTTCGAGGACGTCTTCTTCTACGAGGGAAACACCCATCTCCCCATGGAGCAGCACTGCGCGGTCGCCGTGCCGGAAGACGGCGACCGGGTGACCCTCTACTCCTCCACCCAGACGCCGCACTACGTCCACCGCGCCCTCAGCAAAGTGCTGGAGCTGCCGGCCTCGCGCATCCGCGTCGTGGCAACCTCCAACGGCGGCGGTTTCGGCGGCAAGAGCGATCCTTTCAATCATGAGATCGTGGTCGCCAAGCTGGCGTTGAAGCTCGGCCGGCCGGTGAAGATCACGCTCAGCCGCGAGGAGGTTTTCTATTGCCACCGCGGCCGCCACCCCGTGCTGATGGCGGTGAAGACGGGGATCAGGAAGGATGGGACGATCACCGCTCAACGCCTGCGCACGGCCCTCGACGGCGGCGCCTATGGCAGCTACGGCGTGGCCTCCACGTATTACACGGGCGCCTTGCAGACGGTGACCTACAAGCTCCCCGCCTACGAGTTCCAGGGCGTGCGGGCGTTCACCAACAAGCCGCCGTGCGGTCCCAAGCGCGGTCACGGCACGCCTCAGCCGCGCTTCGGCTTCGAGGTGCATCTCGACAAGATCGCCGTGGCTCTGGGAAAAAACCCGGCGGATCTGCGCCTCGGCATGCTCGCCGAGCCGGACACGGTGACGGCCAACTGGCTGAAGATCGGCTCCATGGGCCTGCGCCAATGCATCGACGCCGTGGTCGCGGGGAGCGGCTTCCGCGAGCGCTGGGGCAAGCTCCCCGAGGGCCGCGGCCTGGGGCTCGCCTGCGGCTCGTACCTCTGTGGCGCGGGCCTCCCCATCTACTGGAACCACATGCCGCAGTCGGGCGTGATGTTGAAGCTCGACCGCTCGGGCGGTGTCGCCGTCTTCTGCGGCGAGTCCGAGATCGGCCAGGGATCGGACTCCATCCTCGCCGCCGTGGTGGCCGAGGTGCTGGGCGTCGCGCTCGCGGACGTCCGCCTCTGCGTGGCGGACACGGACCTGACGCCCGTCGATCTCGGCAGCTACTCCTCGCGCGTCACGCTGATGGTGGGCAACGCCGCGCTACAGGCCGCCGAGCGGGCGCGGGAGCTCATCGCCCAGGCCGTATCGCAGCAGCTCGAGGTGCCGCAGTCGCGCTTGGTCTTCGCCGAGCGGCGAGTGTTCGACGCCGAGGACCCGGATAAGGGGCTCACGTTCCAGGACGCGGTGATCGCCGCCGAGGCCCGCTTCGGCACGCTGGCCACGACGGGGAGCTACATCCCACCGCGCTCGCCGGGACGCTACCGGGGCGCGGGCGTCGGCCCCTCCCCCGCCTACTCCTACACGGCGGCGGTGGTGGAGGTCGAGGTCGATCCCGCGACCGGCCTGTGGAATCCCGTCCACGTCTGGATCGCTCACGATGTCGGCAAGTCGCTCAATCCCGTGCTGGTGCTGGGTCAGGTCGAGGGCAGCGTCTACATGGGCCTGGGCGAGGTGATGATGGAAGAACAGGCCTTCCGCCGCCTGCCCCGTCACCTCTCGAACGCCCTGGTGCACAAGCACCCGTCGATCCTGGAATATAAAAGCCCGACTTTCGCGGACATGCCGCCGGTGACCACCTATCTGATCGAAGATCCAGACCCGCAGGGACCTTTCGGCGCCAAGGAGGTGGGCCAGGGGCCGCTACTGCCCGTGATGCCGGCCGTGGCGAATGCGATCTGGGACGCGGTCGGCGTGCGCGTCGATCAGGTGCCAATCCATCCGCACATGGTCTTGCGGGCGATGGAGGCCAAGGCCAGAGGACACGAGCCGCGCTTCGGCCCCAAGCGCTTCCCGGAAGTGGACTTCGGCGAGAACCTGATCGTTCCCACCCCCGAGCAGGGCGGCGATGGCAAGGCCATCAACGACTACAAGGAAAAGCTGCGGGCCGGGATGCGCTCCGCGTCCGGGACGATGATGTCGCGCGAGGAGGCGCTCAAGAAGAAGAAGCTGGCGGCGCTGACCACGGATCTGAAGGGGGCGCGCTGACCATGCTGAGACTGCCGCAATTCCGATATATCCAGGCGAAGAGCCTCGCCGAGGCCGGAGCCATCCTCACCGGCGAAGGCGCCGCCGAGGGCGAGATCGTCCGCCTGGTGGCCGGGGGCACCGACCTGTGGCCCAACCTGAAGCGCCGGAACCAGAAGGCGCAGACCGTGGTGAGCCTCATGGGCATCCCCGGGCTCGCGGGCATCCACGCCAACGGCGAGGTGCGCATCGGCGCCACCACCCTGCTGGACGACGTGGCGCGCCATCCGGCCGTGCGCCAGCGCTTCCCCGCCTTCGCCACGGCCGTCCACTCGATCTCCTCGCCGCCCCTGCGCAACATGGGGACGATCGGCGGCAACCTCTGCTTGGATACGCGCTGCACCTACTACAATCAGACCGAGGAGTGGCGCCGGTCGATCGACTACTGCATGAAGGAAGAGGGGACGATCTGCTGGGTCGCCACCAGCTCTCCCCGTTGCTGGGCCCACACCGCTTCGGACTCGGCGCCCATGGCCTGTGCGCTGGGAGCGCGCGTGCGGCTCGTCTCGGCGCAGGGCGAACGGACGATCCCCGTTGAAAACCTTTTCCGCGACGACGGCATCGACTATCTCGCCAAGCGACCGGACGAGATCGTGACCGACCTCCTCCTCCCCGCCGAAGCCGCTTCGGACCGTTGCGGCTCCGCCTTCTGGAAGCTTCGTCGCCGCGGCTCCATCGACTTCGCCGTCCTCTCCGCCGCCGCCGCTCTGTGGACCGACGCCGCCGGCGTGATCACCCACGCCCGACTCTATCTCGGAGCCGTGTCCTCCGCCCCCCTGGCCGTGCCGGACGCGGAGAGCCTCCTCGTCGGCAAGACGCCCACACCGGACCTTCTCGCCGAAGCCGCCAAGCTCGCCCGCAGGGCAGCGACACCCATGGACAACACCGATTTCCAAACCCAATGGCGCGGCGCCATGGTTCAGCGCTACGCCGAAGCCGCGCTGCGAGAGGCCGCCGGATTGCCGGTATATGGGCTGGCGCCAAAACATGAAATGTTTGGTGGGGGTCTCAGGCAGCGTCGGACCTTCGCGGGCTACGAGCCGTTCGAGCTCTGAGCCTCTCTTACCACTGCCGCTCCGTCGCCCCCGAATGGTTGACGATCGTGCGGCCGTTGTCCTCGAGCGGCTCGAAGGCGGACTGGACGGCGACGCGGCCCGGACCCCAGAGACGCAGCCAGAGATAACGGTCGCCCCAGGAACGCCAGGAGCGCCAGGTGCCGGCGGGGCGCTCGACGTGGAGCTGCATCTGGACCGTGGTGTCCTTGAACAGGAAGGCTGTCGGTTTGATCAGGATCGTCTGCCCCTGCTGCAGGGTGCGGACGAAGACGTTGCCCGCCGCGTGGAGCAGCAGCAGCCCGGGCACCGATTGCGATTGGAAACGGTCGAGGAGCATGCCCAGCGGGTAGTGGGGCTCGGTCTCGTTCCCCTCTCGCGTCGAGAACCAGACGTTGGACTGGAACCAGTCATAACTGACCGAGCCCGTGGCCACCATGAAGAGGTGCTCGCGCACGTCGATCGCCTGGCCGGGCTGGAGCGGCAGCGCGATCATCTCGCCCGGAGCATCGCGCGAAAAAGCGATGCGTCCCGGCCCTTCGGCCTGCGTCATGATCAGCGGCATCCCCGCCAGCATCCGCTTCCAGGCGCCCTTGAGCGACATCGCCGTGACCTTGACCTGCGTATCCATCCACAACAGGACGTGGTGGGAGAAGTAGACGCGATCAGCGGCCGCGAGGTTCACGTCCGCCACCGGCACGTAGGTCCCTTCGATCTGGCAGGTGGAGTGGCCGAACTGGAGCTTCGCCATGTCGTGCCGGCCGGGTAGCTCGGTCCAGCCGGAACGGGAGACGACGGCGCGCACGTCGATCGCCGCGCCGCACGCCGGGCAGGAGAGACTGCTGCCGTCGCTCGCGAGGCCGCACCAGGAGCAGTTGTAGGAACGCCCTGGGGACGCAGGACCGGGGTTCATCGTCGCGCTCCTCCCCTCACTCCGTCGCGTGGTGGACGTACATGGACTGGATGCCGACGCGGCCAGGGCCGGTCATGCGCGCGAGGTTCATGCTGGTGCCGCCGAAGAAGCCGCTGGTCAGCTTGATCGGCTCGACGTCCATCTGCACCGCGGAATCCTTGTAAAGGAACGCTCCGGGCTCGACGAGGATGCTCTCGCCGGCTTTCAGGGTGCGCTCGAAAACGTTGCCATAGCCGTGCAGCAACAGGAGGCCGGGTGTGCTGGTGGTGACAAAGCGATCCATGAACATGCCCTGGCCGCCGAAGAGGATGTTGCGCAGCCCCTTGATCCGCAGAAAGGTGTAGTCGATGGTGTGAGAGGCGAGCAGGAAGGCGTGCTCGCGCACGTCGAGCTCCATGCCGGGATGGAGCGGCAGGACCACCAGCTCGCCGGTGGCGTCGCGCGAGAAGGCGACCCGCCCCGGGCCGTGGGCGACGCTGATGATGAACGGCATGCCGGCCAGGGCCCGCTTGACGCCGCCGGTCAACGGCAGGACGCTCATGCGGGTCGCATCGTCCTTCCACAGCAGCACGTGGTGCTCGAAGAAGATCGAATCGCCAGCTCCCAGGTTGATCTCGGCCACCGGCACGATCTCCCCTTCCACCTGGCAGGTGCTGGTGCCGAACTGGATCTCGGTCATGTCGCGGATGCGCGGCGCCTCGCGCCACCCCGAGTCGCTGACCAGGTTCTTGACGTCGAGCGGCGCGCCGCACGAGCGGCAGGCAGTCGCCGTGCCCGGATTCTGGCTCTTGCACCACTGGCACTCGATGCGGACGAGCGGATCGCTCGCGGACGGCTGGGGCTCGGTCATCGCGCATCCCCTCCCTGATTGTCAAGTCTACGACAAAAGGAGGCCCGGCACCGGCCCCCGGCGAGCCATTCACCGGGGCCGGTCTCCCCCTCACGCTCCTAGCACTGGCCCGCCTTGCACGAAACGGTGGGGCACCTGCAGGTGTTGAAGTCCGAGTTGGGGAAGGCGCCGGCGCCCTCCGCGTGCTTCATCTCGGAGCCGGACAGGTTGCCCAGCGTCTCTTTGGCCAGGACGATCTTCTTGAGCTGCTTCTTCATGGCGTGTTCTCCCCGCGGCCCTTCGCCCGCTGCGGCATCATGCCGGGGGGCGGCGGCCGCTATGAAGAAGAGTGCCGGCCGGCGCGGAGAACCGGACGGCCGGGCCGGCCAGGCACGGGCTACGGAATCAGCAGAACCCCGGATGCTGGCACGAGAGGGTGGGGCACCGGCAGGAGTTGAACTGCGTGTTCGGGAAGGCGCCGCCGCCCTCCGCGTGCTTCATCTCGGAGCCGGAAAGGCTGCCCAGCGTCTCCTTGGCTAGGACGATCTTCTTGAGCTGCTTTTTCATGGCGTTTTACTCCCCGCGGTCCTTCGCCCACTGCGGCGACATGCCGGGGGCAGCGGCCGCTAAAAGAAGAGTGCCGGCCGGCGCAGAGAACCGGACGGCCGAGCCGGCCGGGCACGGGCTGCGGGATCAGCAGAACTCCGGACGCGGCGGGATGGAGGCCAGGAGCAGCCGGTCCCAGGCGGGCTCCACCGACGACGCGGCCGCCAGCAGGGCGAGCCCGATGCCCGTGGCTCCCCAGAGGAAGCTGGGGTCTTCCCGCCAGCCCACGCGGTTCCCCATGTCTCCCGTGTCCCAGGAGAGGTAGCCTCCGATCCCCTCCCCTGGACGCCGCAGGGCGAGCGTCCGCTCCAGCCAGAACCGTGCCGCCGCCGCGCAGGCGGGATCGCCCGTGGCCTGGTAGATGCGGTTGAAGAGGTGGGCGTTGCCAGCGGCGCCGTGACAGAGGGGGGCGTCGACCACGCCCGAGATCTCCGGCGAGCGGCCGGCGGCGGTCCGGGCGGTCTCTAGGGCCTCCCGCTCCCAGTCGGGCTCGCCGGTGCAACGGGCGGCGAGGAGCAGCGCCGCGGCGACTCCCAGGTCGCCATGGCACCAGGCGAGACGGGCCGGCTGCGGCGGCTGCTCGGGAGCCACGACGTGGGGGAAGACCGACCGTTCTCCCGCCGGCAGCCGCTGCGCCAGGAGCCATGCCACCGACTCGTCGAGCAGCGGACGAGCCGCGACCCCGGCGGCGCTCGCCAGGGCGAGCAGCGCGGCGATCCCCGGCGCGCCGTAGGCCACTCCCAGGTCGAAGTTGCCCCGGGGATACTGCTGCGCCACCTTGGGCCCCATCACCTCCGGCGACGATCTCCAGGCCACGCCCTCCGGCCGGCGCTCAGCCGTCTCGGCGAGGCGGGCCACCGCCGCCTCCAGGCTTTCCCTCCCCCACCGGCGCGGTGCGCGCTCGAGAGCGTAGACTCCCAGACCGGCGAGCCCGGAGAGCAGGTCATGGTCGCCGCGCCAGGGCGAGCGCTCGAGGAGCCGGCAGACGGCGGCAGCGATCTCTTCGCCCGGGTCGTCTTCCTCGTCGTCTGCGAGGACCCAACCTTTCAGATGCTCGACGACCCAGGCCACGCCGGGAAAACCGGCGTAGAGACTCGGCGGCGAGTGGGAACGGCCCAGGCCTGCGACCGCAGCCTCGAGGAGCCCGGCCGCCTGGTCGAGGTAGCCGCGCCCGGGCCTGGCCCGATCGAGATAGGCGAAGAAGAGGGACCAGCCGGCCAGCTCGGAGAGCCCGCAGTGTCTGGGACCGGCGGCGCGGAGCCCGAGAAGCGCGCCGGCGATCTCCTCGGCTGCCGCGAACGCCTGCTCGGCGCCAGGCCCCTGCAGGATGGGACGCCAGGGACCCTGAGGGTCGTTGGTCATGGATGGCTCGTCTCCGAAGGGAGAGGGGCGGCCGGCGGGTGCCGGCCGCCCAGAGTCCGCTACGGGCAGCACACCGAGCAACGGGTGCTGCCGCAGAGCACCACGCAGGAGCGCGCCGGACAGGTGTCCACGCCCTGGCATGTATCGGTGACGGCACCACCGGCCACCTGGTCGAGGTTGACGTTCTCGAGACTCCGCAGCGTCTCCTTGGTGAGGGACAGTCTAGCGATCTTCTTCTTCATACTTACCAGCCTCCACGAATGGGAGCAGACGACATGTCTGCTCTCAGGTCAGTCGGAACGGGGAGTCGAGATCAATAGCACCCGGTCCCAGGCGGGCTCCACCGGTGTGGCGGCGGCGAGGAGGGCGAGGCCGATCCCCGCCGCGCCCGTCAGGAACCCGGGCTCGTCCTGCCAGCCCATCTCGTCCTGAGGGCCGATCGCCCGGGTCTGGAAGCCGCCGAAGGGCGCGCCGGGATGCCGCTTGTCGAGGGCCCGCAGAAGCCAGGAGCGGGCCGCCGCGGCGAAGGCTGGAACGCCGGTCGCCTGGTAGAGACGGTTGAAGAGGTGCCCGTTGCCGGCCGCTCCATGGCAGAGGCAGGCCTCGCCGGGATCCTCGTCCGCGGCGCAGCGCGCGGCCGCGGCTCGCCCCAGCTCCACGGCCTCCCGCTCCCAGCCCGCTTCGCCCAGGGCGCGGGCGGCCGCCAGGAGGGCGGCGGCGATGCCGAGATCGCCGTAGCACCAGGCGAGGTAGCTGGGCTCGGGCGCTCCGCCGGGCGTGGGGGCGGCTTCGGTCGGAAAGACCGATCCGGCTCCCGCCGGGAGCTTCTGCGTCAACAGCCAGGCCACGGCATCGTCGACGAGCGGGCGAGCCTCCGCGATCCCGGCCGCGCAGGCGCCCGCCAGCAGGGGGATGACCCCTGGCGCGCCGTGGGCGACTCCCAGGTTGAAGCAGCCCTGAGGGTAACGGTCGAGCTCGGCCCCCTGGAGCCAGTCCGGCGGGGTCCTCCAGGCGATGCCCACGGGGCGGCGCTCGGCGGTTTCGGCGAGGTGGGCCACGGTCCGCGTCAGGCACTCCCGGGCCGCGGCGCGCGGCCAGCGCTCGAGCGCGTAGACGCCGAAGCCGGCGAGACCGCTGATCAAGTCGTAGACGCGCCTCCAGGGAGTCTGGCCGAGATGGCGGACCACCGCCGCGGCGGCCTCCTCCCCCGGGTCCTCTCCCGGCTCGCTCTCGATGAGCCGCCCCTCCAGGTGCTCCATCACCCAGGCCACTCCCGGGAACCCGGCGTAGAGGGCCGGCGAGACCGTCTGCCCACTCGCTCCCAGGACCGCTCGCTCCAGGAGCTCCAGCGCGACGTCGGCGTGGCCACGGTCCGGCCGGGCCTGATCGAGATAGGCGAAGAACAAGGCGATCCCCGCCCATCCACTGCCGAGCGACAGCTCGCTGCCCGACCGGCGGAGCCACGACGCCGGGAGGATCGAAGGCGCCGCCGCGAACCGCCGCAGATCCACGGCGATCTCCTCGACGACCCGCAAGGCGCGCTCCGCCGGTTCTCCCTGGAGGATCGGGCGCCAGGCCCGGAACGACGGGGTGCAAAGCGAAGTGGTCATAGCCGCGGCTTCAATTCCGGGGCGGAGGCCCCCGGTTGAATACAGCTTAGCGGCTATATGTATGAGACTCTTGCAGGATCTTGCTCTTTGTTTGACAGGTTTGACAGGGTGGTCAGGCTGAGCCGGCGAACAGCGCATGGAACCCCAGATGCAGCGGCTGCTCCAGGGGCAGCACGGCCACCGGCCCGGCGGCGACGTCGAAAGCGTCGAACACCAGGAAGGCGCTCTCGCCCGTGGCTCCGTCGAAACGCTGGCAGATCACCGCGCCGCCGCCTTGTGGATTCCCGGCGAAGGCGGGCTCGCCGCCCAGGTAGTGGCCCGGCGGCGCCTGCCAGAGGTCGACCCGCTCCGGATGGGCCCAGGAGGCGTGGACCACCTGGTCGAAGGTCTTGCGGCCGGGGCTGCCGGTGTGCGAGATGCCCAGCATCCAGAAGTCCTCGCAGGGGCGGCCCGCGAGCTCGGGGGCGATGGCCGGGAAGTCGGGTGCGCGGTCGTAGGCGATCTCCCGGCGGTCGACGAGGGCGGCGGTGCGGAGGTCCACGGTCAGGCGGACGGGGCGGCCCGGGGCGACGTCGGGGAAAAGATCGGGGACGCTGTACTGATCGTAGACGGGGCGGTCGAGCTCAAGGACGTCGACGAGCAGGCGGCCGGGGTCCGCGGGGTCCTCGAAGGCGTTGATGCCGTGGAGGACGTAGCGCTCGCCCACCGGCACGGAGGCCACGGCCTCGCCATCGTCCCGGCGGGCGACGAGCAGATGGCTCCCCCGCTCCGGCTCCCAGCGCAGGGAGTCGAGCAGTGTGCGCCCGTCGCGCAGCGACTCCATCTCCAGCCGGTAGGGGCCGAGGAAGAAGGCCACGTGCCGGCCGGCCAGGCAGAAATCGTGGAGCGAGCGGGGCTCCGGCAGGGCCAGCCGCCGGCGGTAGATCAGGCTGCCGCCGGCGTCGAGCCGATAGAGGTTGAGGCTCGGCTGGACGGAGGAGAAGGAGACGCCGAAGTTGAAGAGCTCACCCGTCACGGGGTCGATCTTCGGGTGGGCGGCAAAGGGGCTCAACGGATTCAGGGCGCCGCCGAAGGCATGGATGCCGCGGGTCTCCAGGGTCTCGGGGTCGAGCGCCCAGGGCAGCCCCTGCTCGCCGAAGGCCAGGAGGGTATCCCCGAAGGGGTAGACGCTGACGTTCAACGGCGACTCCAGGGCGATGCCCCGCACCAGCCGGTCACCCGGGAAGGAGGTGCCGAAGGCGCGATAGAGGGCGCGGCCGGCCGCCTCCTCCTCGACGAGCTTGGTGCCGCGGACGAAGCGGGCGGTGAGATGGACGCCGTCGCCCGAGAAACGCAGGGCGCAGACCATGCCGTCGCCGTCCAGCCAGTGCCGGTAGCGCACCTCGCCGCGGGCGAAGCGGGCCGGGCCGTTCAAATAGTAGGTGCCGCGCAGGAAGGCGGGGACCTCCCCCTCGACCCGCAGCCGCTCGGCCGTGCGCTCCACGGGGACGAAAGAGAAGGCCCGTTCCAGCCCCGGGGCATGATCGGGAGAATCGGGAGCCGCGCTCAACTCGACGCCGCCTCCATGGCGACCGGCGCCAGGCGCTCGGTGCGGAAGCGGTTCATGCAGGGGACCTCGAAGCGCCAGGCGTAGGTCTCGGAGGTCTCGCGGCAGGCCGCCGCGAGGCGCGCCGCCATGGCCTCGGGATCGAGCTGCAGGTTGGCGACGTCGATGCCACGGACGAAGGCGGCGTTGGTCGCGGCCCGCGGGTCGTCCAGCACGGCGGCAACGACGTGGGCCGCGATCCAACGGGCCAGGTCCCGGAGGTTCTCGAGCTGCTCGTCCAGCACCTGGCGGGCCTCGTCCAGGCCGATCCCGACCCGGTAGAAAGTCAGCTCGGCCGCCGCGAGCGCTCCCACCTCGGTGAAGTCGAAAAAGACGGGCTCCGGCGCGGCGAGGACCACGTTCTCTTTCTTCCACCGGTAGTAGGCGGCCAGCAGGCGATGGATGCCGTGGTTGATGGGTCCCAGACTGCCGAAGCGGCGCAGGAAGCCGGGCAGGAACCACCGGTCCACGTGCAGGTCGTTGATGAAGGGAAAAACGTAGAAGGCGAAGTAGATGGTGAGCTCCCAGGCGTAGCGCAGTGAGAAGCACTCCTGGTCCCCCAGGGTGCAGTAGCTCACGGCGAAGCTGGGGACGTAGGCCTCATAGACGGCCCGGGCGAGAGGCTCGTAAAGGCGGACCTTGGCCGCCAATTCGCGCCGGTCGCGCGTCAGGATGGCATCGGCGATCAGGGTGTTGTAGATCGCGATCAGGTCGCCGCCCGGGCTGTAGAGCGGATCGGAGAAGCGGCAGGCCTCGCCGACCAGGGCCCAGCCCGCGGCGGAGATCGTCTGGCCGCTGTCGAGGGCGAAGCTGGTGAAGCCTGAATGATGGAGGATCTTGCGCTGCGGCAGGTCGCGAACGAACAGCGGGTACTCGCGGCAGATCCACTCGACGAGCTTCTCGGACGTGCCGACGTCCCGGTTGGAGATCAGGTCGGCATCGTAGACCAGTCCCAGGCTCGTCTTGCCGTGGAGGGGGATCTCCCAGAACCAGTAACCCTCGCCGCAAAAGTGATTGGTCGCGAGGAAGGCTGGGAAATGCCCCAGGGCCGAGCGCTCGGGCCGCAGGCGGATGGCCTTGCGGTCGAGATCGGTGCACTTCTCGGGATCCAGCAGCCCCTCCACCCAGAGGAACGAGGCGCCATGATGGATGGGGCTCGGGCGTTCGAGCTTCTGGCGGCGGGCCAGGAAGCGGTTCCGGCCGGAGGCGTCCACCACCCAGGCGGCACGGCCCGAGACCTCCCGCCCCCCGGCCTCGAAACGAAAGGCGTGCGGGCCCTCTTCGGCCAGGTCCACCTGCAAACCTGAGGCAGGATTGATCAGCTCGAAGCCGGGGCTCTCACGATTTTTCTCCAGCACCGCGGCCTCGAACTTGTTGCGATCGAGCTGATAGGTTGCGATGTTGGAGATCTTGCGGATGTAGGACTGGCTGAGATCCTCCCAGACCTTGCCGCCACGCTCCGTCGGCCAATAGAAACGCAGGTTGTATTTCAAAAAATGTTCTCGCAGTAGATGCTCCTCCATCTCGAGCACCCGCGAGTAATAGTACCCGCTCACCTGCACCGTGGCCTCCCCCACCTTCTGCTTGGACGAGGGGATCTCGGCCTGCCGGTCCACCATCAGGATGCGGATCTCCGGACGGCTGAGCAGCAGTTGGCGGGCGAGCGTCAGGCCTGCGAGGCCGGCGCCAATGATGAGGACGTCCAGGACGTCGGCGTCGCGAAAACCTTTCTCTTCCATCTGCATCTCCATCCCCTCTTCTTCAATTCGCATCGTGGCTCAAGCCGCGCCCAGCACCACGGCCCAGGCGTGCCCGTCCGCGCTCAGGGCCGTAGCCAGAGCTCTGCGCACCGGCACCCGCCGCGCCGCGGGCCGCGCTCCGTGCAGTGGGAAGCCCTCGTCGGTGCGCTCCAGCCCCGGGATGCCGGGCAGCACGCCGTCGCCGAACGTGCCGAGCAGGTCCACGGCCTGGAAGCCACCCGAGGCGCCGAGGGCCTCGCCGAGCATCGACTTGATCGCGGTGACGGGAAGGTCCGCCGCCCGCTCGCCCAGGGCCGCGGCCACCCCCCTCGCCTCCCGGCGGTCGCCGTCGACGCTGCCGTTGGCCCCGGCGCTCCAGGCATCGACGTCCCCGGCCGCGAGCCCCGCGTCCTCCAGCGCCAGGCGGACGGCCCGGCCCACGGCGCCCACGGCGCTCTCCTCCGTGCCCAGGGGATCGAACCCCGAGCCGTGGCCGAGCACCTCGCCGAGCACGGGCGCGCCCCGCTGCGCGGCCGCCGCCGCGTCCTCCAGCGTCACCAGCGCGGCCCCCTCGGCGAGGGCGAAGCCGTTGCGGCGGACGTCGAAGGGGAGGGGGTGCTCGCCGCCGGCTCCGGCTTCCTGGCCGCCGCGCGAGCCGCAGAGGCGGCCGGCCTGGTAGTGGCCGAAGAACGACTCGAAGCACAGCTCCTCGGCGCCGCCGGCCAGCAGCGCCGTCGCCCGGCCGCCGCGGATCTGGTCCACGGCGTAGCCGAGGGCCGCGAGCCCCGAGGCCTCACCGGCCGAGAGCGTGGAGTTGAGGCCGCGCAGGCCGTACCAGATGGCCGTCTGCCCGGCGGCGGCGTTGATGACGCTGTTGGCGAAGTCGAGAGGGCTGGCGTGCGAGGGCCCGAGCTGCAGGCCGCGGCGGTCGAACTCCGCGATCGTGCGCACGCTGCAGAAGGTGGTGCCAAGGACCAGGCCGATCTCCCTTTCCGCGGCGGCAACCGGCCAGCCGCTCGCTTCCAGCGCCTGCCCTGCCGCCACCAGCACCAGGCGGGAGGTGCGGTCGATGGGCCGCAGGTTGCGCTCCGGGAGGTAGCTCTGGGCATCGAAGGGGCGGATCTCGCCGGCCTGGTGACAGCCGATCCCCTCGGTCGGAAAGAGCTCGACGGACTTGAGACCGCTGCGCCCTGAGCAGAGCGCGGCATGCAGCCCCGCGGGCGAGTCCGCGAGGCAGGAGAGACAACCAGCTCCGGTGATGACCACGCGCCGGCCCATGACTCAGGCCTCACACTTCCGCAGGATGACCGAGGCGTTGTTGCCGCCGAAGGCGTAGGCGTTGTTCATCGCCAGCAGCACCCGGTGATTGCGCGCCGCGTTGGGCACGAAGTCCAGGTCCTCCTCCGGCTCCTCCAGGCTCATGGTCGGCGGGATGCGGTCCTCCGCCACGGCCAGCGCGCAGACTGCCGCCTCGATGGCCGAGGCCGCGCCCATGGTATGGCCGATCATCGACTTGATCGAGCTCATGGGCGTGCGCCGGGCCGCCGCGCCGAAGACCCGCTTCACCGCCAGGGTCTCCAGCCGGTCGTTGGTCGGCGTGCCCGTGCCATGAGCGCTGATGTAGGAGACCTCGCCGGGGGCGGCGCCGGCGTCGGCCAGGGCCCGCTCCATGGCGCGGGCCGCGCCGTCGCCCTCGGGGTGGGCCGCCGTCATGTGGTGGGCGTCGCAGGAGAGGCCGTAGCCCGCCAGCTCGGCGTAGACGCGGGCGCCACGGGCCCGCGCCAGGTCGAGCGGCTCCAGCACCAGCACGGCCGCCCCTTCGCCGGGGATCATCCCCTTGCGCTGGCGGTCGAAGGGCTGGCAGCGCTCCGGCGCGATGGCGCCCAGCCGCGCGAAGCCGGTGTAGGTGATGCGCGAGAAGGCGTCGGCGCCGCCGGCCAGCATGACGTCCGCCCGGCCGGCGCGCAGCACGTCGACGGCGTGGGCGATGGCGTAGTTGCCGGCCGCGCAGGCGGTGGGGATCATGGTGTTGACCCCGGCGAAGCCCAGCTCGCGCGCCACGTGGGCGGCGATCATGTGGCAGGGATAGAGGCCGATGAACTCGGGGCCCACCCGGTCCAGCTCGCCGGCCAGGTAGCGGTCGTCGAAGCGCTCGACCTCCCGCGGTTCGCCGGAGGTGGTGCCCATGGCGACTCCGGCCCGCTCCGGCGCTACCGCCTCGGGATCGAGGCCGGCGTCCTCCAGGGCCTGGCGCGCCGCGGCGATGGCGAGCAGGGAGGCGCGGCCCAGCGCCGCGGGGTCCTGCCGCCGCACCCAGGGCGCCGGATCGAAGCCGCGCACCTCGGCTCCCAGGTGGACGCTGAAGGCGCGGGTGTCGAACGACTCCACCGGCGCGAAGCCAGAGCGGCCCGCGAGCAGCCCCTCCCAGGCCGCCTCCCGCCCCACGCCGATGGGGGTGACCAGGCCGAGGCCGGTCACCGCGATCCGCGACTTCATCCCCGCACCGCCACCGGCTGCTCGGCCCGCTCGCCGAGCCGCTGCTGCACGAGGTCCACCATCGCCGGCAGGCTGTCGATCTCCTTGTAGCGCTCGTCGGGCAGCTCCAGCTTGAACGCGAGGTCCACGTCCACCCCGATCTCGAGCAACGACAGCGAATCCAGCTTCAAGTCTTCGCGCAACCTGGCGTCATCCTCGATACGGCCAGCATTGAGACCGGCGACGTTGGCGATGATCTGCTTGACCCGGGTCCTGATCTCCTCGGCATTGCTGTTCATTCTGCTCCTCCGTCCTCGCGATTGGGAACGGCAAGCCCGGCCGAACCTCGACTCTCGGAAAGACGAGCCCCGGTCCGGGCTACCGCTCCTAAGTTTATGAAAACAATGCACTACGGCGTTCAAGAGAGGCTCCTATCCTCCCTCTCACACTCTACACTCTTCCTTGACGAATAGTCAGCGTCGCCAGTCTGCCCATCCGCAGGAGTAGAGGCGTTGCGCCCACCGTTCTCGTTACACGGCGGGGTCTCCAGTCATAGATCGATTGCTATTTTTTTCGCCGACCAGGCGATGCGGTAGATCGCGCCGGCGTCGTCGTCGGAGACGAGGAGGGCGCCGTCGGGCATCACCTCCACGTCCACCGGCCGCCCCGAGACGCGCCCCCCGTGCAGCCAGCCCTCGGCGAAGGGCTCGTAGGAGACCGCGCGGTCGCCCTCGACGCGGACCAGGGTGACGCGGTAGCCGATCTTCTCGGAGCGGTTCCACGAGCCGTGCTCGGCGATGAAGATCTGGCCGCGGTAGCGCTGCGGGAACATCGTCCCGGTGTAGAAGCGCATGCCGAGGGCGGCGACGTGGGGCCCCAGCTTGATGGCCGGCGGCGTGAATTCCGAGCACGGGTGCTTCCTGCCGAATTCAGGGTCGGAGGCGTCGCCGCCGTGGCAGTAGGGGAAGCCGAAGTTGAGGCCGGCCCTGGGCGCGCGGTTCAGCTCGTCGGGCGGCATGTCATCGCCCATCATGTCGCGGCCATTGTCGGTGAACCACAGGACGCCGGTCTTCGGCTGCCAGTCGAAACCCACGGTGTTGCGAATGCCGCGCGCCACGATCTCGGGCTTGCCCCCCTTGGGAGCCTTGGGATCGATCCGGGTGATGCTGGCGTAGGGATCGCCCGGCTCGCAGACGTTGCAGGGCGCGCCGACCGGCACGTAGAGCTTGCCGTCCGGGCCGAAGCGGATGAACTTCCAGCCGTGGTGGCCGTCGCTCGGGTAGGTGTCGGTCACCACCACCGGCTTGGGGGGGCTCGCCAGGTGGTCGTCGATACCGTCGAACCGCAGGACGCGGGAGATCTCCGCCACGTAGAGCGAGCCGTCGCGCCAGGCCACGCCGTTGGGCGCGCGCAGCCCCGAGGCAATGGTGAAGACCTGGTCGGCCCGGCCGTCCCTGTCCTTGTCCACCAGGGCGTAGACTTTTCCCGTCTCCATGCTCCCCACGTAGACGATCCCCCGCGGCGACTGCGCCAGCGACCGGGCGCCCGGCACCGCGTCCGAGTACACCGAGATCGAGAACCCCGGCGGCAGCCTGATGCCGCCGAGCTGGGGCTTGCCCGCCGCACAGGCGGGCACGAGGGCCAGGACGGCAGCGCCGAGCAGGGCGGCGAATTTTGGATTTTGGATTTTCGATTTTGGATTGCGGGCTCCCATGCGCTCCTCCCTCGGTCTCAGCATCATCGCACCGATCCTGCCCCACCCGAAACCCTCAATCCAAAATCCAAAATCTAAAATCCCAAAATCAGCCCCACTCCCGCCGCCATCAGCCCCACGGCCAGGATCTTCGGCAGCGTGACCGCCTCGCCGAAGAGGGTCCGGCCGTAGACCAGGGCCATGCAGTTGCCGATCCCCCGCTTCAGGGTCTCGATGGTGCCGACGAAGACCAGCGGCAGGGCCAGGAGCTGCAGGCCGAGCGCCGCGGCGCTGACCAGGAGCGCCAGGGCGAGGAGGCCCGGGACGTGCCGCACGCCGCCGAGCTCGCCGAGGCCGCCCTGCACGGCCAGCACCAGGAGGACGGCGAGGGCCACGCCGGCGGTGAGTACCAGGGCATGGAAGGGAGCGCTCGCTCTCTCCACGGCCAGCTTGTCGAGCGGCGGCGTGAGCGACCACAGCAGGGCGGTGCCGGCCACCATCAACGCTCCGCCCAGGGAGCGCCGGTGCTCGCCGGGCGCGGGCGCTTCCGGTGCCAGATCGGTCGGATCGGTCGGATCGGTCGGATCGGCCCACCGGCGGGGCCAGTTGAGCCAGATGGCGCCCGCGATCACCAGCAGGATGCCCGTCACGCCAGCGGCGGACGGCCGCTCGCCGAGCAGCGGGATGGCCGTCAGTGTGGTGAAGACCGGGGTGAGCGACAGCAGGGGGATCGTGATGGAGATGGGAGCCTGCCGCATGCCGGTGAGGAACAGGAGGTTGGCCACCACGTTGAGCAGCACCGAGCCCAGAGCCGGCGCCAGGTAGCCCGGCCCCGGAGCCGGGACGCCGTCGATCGCCAGCCAGACGGCGAAGAGGGGCACCGTGCCCGCGGTCAACAGGAAGAGCAGCGCGACCGGCGCCACCTCCCGCACCAGCAACTTGCGCAGCAGGTCGAACCCCGACCAGCCGAGGCTGGAGGCGACGACGAGGACGAGGGCGGTCAGGGGGATGGACATGGAGAGCTGGGCGGGAGTCTAGCAGTTCCGCTACACTGGAATCCGCCATGCACCTCACTCCCGAGCTGGTCGCCGACATCCTGGTGCGCCAGGGCTTTCTCAAGCCCGAGCAGGGCGAGTCCATCAAGCAGGAGGCCCGCGCCCTGCCGCGCAGCATGCGCTCCGCCAACGCCTTCGAGCAGAAGGCCGTGGCCTACGAGCTGGTGCTGCAGATGCGGCTGCCCAGCCAGCGCGACTCCGGCACCCCGCTCACCGAGGCGGACGTCGCCCAGGCCATCGCCGGCGACGCCAGGCTCGACCACGTGCGCATCGACACCCTCAACCTCAACGCCGACCTCATCGAGTCCAAGATGTCGCGGCCGTTCGCCCGCCGCCACCGCATGATCCCCCTCGACATGGCCAACGGCCGGCTGCGGGTGGCCTGCGCCAACCCCTACGACATCGAGGGCATCGACTCCTTCCGGCGTATCGCCGGGCGCGACATCCAGCTCGTGGTCGCCTCCGAGCCGGACGTCCTCAAGGCGATCACCGAGTTCTACGGCCTGCGCCACTCCGTCAAGCGGGCCGAGCGCGACCTCTCCGCCGGCATCGACCTCGGCAACCTCGAGCAGCTCGTGCGGATGAAGAACGAGGCCGAGATCGAATCCTCGGACCAGCACGTCGTCAACGCCGTCGAGTTCATGCTCCAGCACGCCTTCGAGAGCCGGGCGAGCGACATCCACGTCGAGCCCAAGCGGGACGACAGCCTCATCCGCTTCCGCATCGACGGCGTCCTGCACGACATCCAGAAGATGCCCAAGATCGTTCACGCCGCTGTCACCTCGCGCATCAAGACGATGTCGCGCCTGGACATCGCCGAGAAGCGCCGCCCCCAGGACGGCCGGGTGAAGATGAACCGCGGCGGCCGCGAGGTCGAGCTGCGCGTCTCGACCCTCCCCGTCGCCTTCGGCGAAAAGCTGGTGATGCGCATCTTCGATCCGCAGGTGGTGATGCAGGACCTCGCCGGGCTGGGCTTCTATCCGGACGAGCTGCAGACCTTCAACGACTTCATCAGCCGCCCCCACGGCATCGTGCTGGTGACCGGTCCCACGGGCTCGGGCAAGACCACGACGCTCTATTCGGCCCTGAAAACGATCTGCACCCGGGAGATCAACATCACCACCATCGAGGATCCCATCGAGATGGTCTACCCGGACTTCAACCAGACCGAGGTGCAGCTCAAGGTGGGGATCACCTTCGCCGCCGCCCTGCGCCACATCCTGCGCCAGGACCCGGACGTCATCATGGTGGGCGAGATCCGCGACAATGAGACGGCCCAGTACGCCATCCAGGCCGCGCTGACCGGCCACCTGGTCTTCTCCACCCTGCACACCAACGACGCCTCCTCCTCCATCTCCCGCCTGGCCGACCTCGGCGTCGAGCGCTTCCTCATCAGCTCCACCCTGATCGGCGCCATGGCCCAGCGCCTGCTGCGCAAGATCTGCCCCCATTGCGCCACCGAGCGCTACCTGGAGGCCGACGAGGTCGCCACTCTGCGCCTCGCCGTGCCGGCCGGCAAGCGGGTGAAGGTCAAGGAGGGGGAGGGGTGCTTCGAGTGCCGCAACACCGGCTACCTCGGCCGCACCGGCATCTTCGAGATGATGCCGCTCGACGACAGCCTCAAGAACCTCATCGTCTCCGGGGCGGATGCTCCGGAGATCAAGCGCGAGGCCGCCAAGAACGGCATGCGCACCCTGCGCCAGTCCGCCCTGCGCAAGCTGGCCGAGGGGATCACCACCTTCGAGGAGGTGGTGCGGGTGACCGGGCTGTAGAGCGGCGTCCTCCTACCCCACCGCCACCTCCCCCGTATAGTGCTGCCGCACCAGCTCGTGGGCGCGGAGGGCGTCTTCCCGCGGCTCGGCGATGCGGCCGAAGAGGGTCTTGTAGGTGAGGCCCAGGGTCTCCAGGTCCTGCTGCTGGAGGAGCTTGACGAGCTCGTCCAGGGCGCGCTGGGAGGCGCCCGGGTGGATCCTGCGCTCGCACTCCCGCTCCAGCAGGACGAGGGCGAAGAGGAGCGGCTCCGGCAGCTCGGCCGGCGAGGGCTCCGGCGGCGGTGGCGGGAACTGCCGCCCCTGGACGAGCTTCTCCTCCAGTGCCCGCGCCGAGGGAGCTTCCGGCAGCTCCGGGGCCGGCGCCTTGCGCTCGAAGAGGAAGGGGATCGATCGCACCTGGTGGGCGAAGCGCGAGAACAGTCCCAGCAGCTCCTTCTCCGAGGAGAAGTTGCCCACCAGCCGGGCGTCGCGGCCGATCTCCAGCCGCTCCGTCTCCTGCAGCACCACGTGGGCGCGGGCCGACTCCTCCAGTTGCAGGCTGCGGGCGGCCACCTTCCAGGCCGTGAGGAAGCCCTGGACGTAGCACGTCTCGGGGCAGCGCACGGTGACGGCCTCCACCTCGACGCCGCGGTCGATGCGGATGGAGCCGCCCATCGACTCCAGGGTGCCGTACTTGCCCGAGTTCTGGACCACCAGGTTGCCGGGCGCGTGGATCGAGAGCTGTCCCTCAGGGTCGATCTCGATGCGCAGACCCCTGGGGATGATCATGGTGGGCGCGAGGTTCTCTGCGGGGCTCCGGCTCATGGGTTTCCCTCCTTGACTTCCCGCCTACCGCTCGACGCGCTCGACGCCGGGCGGCAGCGGCTCGAAGCTCTGGACCGGTCTGGCATTGCGGGCGCGCAGCAACAGGCGGTCGTCGTTGGGCCAGCGGCGGTCCAGGATGAACAGCAGCGGATCGAGGGGGCGAAAAACGCCGTCCACCCCTTTGCGGCGGACCTCATAGTAGAGGTGGGGGCTGGTGCTCCAGCCCGTATTTCCCACCGTCGCCAGGCGGTCGCCCCGGCGCACCTTCTGGCCGGCGCGCACCTCCACCCGGTCGGCGTGGCCGAAGATGGTGACGAAGCCGTCGCCATCGCGGACCAGGACCAGGTTGCCATAGCGCCACCAGCCGCGGCTGCGGGCCAGAGGATACTGCCCGGCGAAGGCCACGACGCCGTCGGCCGGGGCATGGACCGGCGTGCCCACCGGGGCCGCCAGGTCGACGCCGGGATGAAACTCCAGCTCCCTGGTGAACGGGCTGCGCCGCTCGCCGAAGGGGCTGATGAGCACGAACCCCTTCCCCCTCAGGGGACAGACCGACGGCGTGGTGCGCACCTGATCGGGATGGGAGGTCTCGAAGCTCCCCACCGCCCGCAGGTCGTCGTCGGCCTCCCGCAGGCGGTTGCGGATGCGGTCGCGCAGCCGGTCCCCCTGCTCGACGGTGCCGGCATAGATCGACTCCGGCACCGGCACCCGGGAGGCGGGCACGGCTTGGCGCGGCGGGCGGGCGGGCGGCAGGCCGTAGGCCAGGAAAACCTTTTCCAGGCGCAGATCGAGGTCCGCCGCCCGGCCGTCGAGCGCGTCCAAGCGGCCCAGAAGCCCTTGCAGCCGCTCGCCCTGGCGGCTGCGCTCGGCGGCGAGCGACTGGTACTCCTCGCGGTTCATCTGGCCGGCGATGACGCCCGGCGCCACGGCCACGGCGAGCGCCAGGGCCAGCAGCCAGAGGAGCGCCGGCACCGACCAGGCCGTGAGCTGCCGGCGCGACAGGAAGAGGTAGCGCACCCGCTTGCGGATGTCGCTGGGATGAATCTGGACCTCGAGGCTCCAGCGCTCGCTCGCGCCGGACCTCACGGCCCTACCGGCTCCGGTGCCCGCGAAGGCGAGCGGAAAGGGTTCACCCGTTCGATGGCCTCCTCGCTGGCATGGCGTTGGACGATCGCCAGCAGGTCGCGGTGCACCGCGGGGCCGCCCGCCACGATGTTGCCGCTGGCGAAGAACCCCTCGCCGCCGTCGAGGTCGGTGACCACGCCGCCGGCCTCGCGCACCAGCAGGATGCCGGCACCGATGTCCCACGGCGAGAGCCGGAACTCGAAGAAACCGTCGTACACCCCCGCCGCCGTGTAGGCGAGGTCGAGCGCCGCCGAGCCGCAGCGGCGGATGGCCTTGGCGTAGTGGAAGACGTCGCGGAAGATCCCCAGATAGAGGTCGAGGGTGGAGAGCGCGCGGAACGGATAGCCGGTGGCGAGGAAAGCGCCCTTGAGACTGTCACGCCGGGTTGCCGGTGTCGCCCCTGTCGCGAACATCGGCCGGCCGTTCCAGAAGGCGCCGCCGCCGCGCGTGGCGGTGAACAGGTTCCTCCCCTCCGGATCCTCGATCACCGCCACCTGCAGCTCGCCGCCCTTGCGGCAGGCGACCGACACGGAGTAGACGGGCAGCCCCTGGAGGAAGTTGGTGGTGCCGTCCAGGGGATCGATCAGCCACTCGTAGTCGCCGCTCCCCTGGCCCGCGCCGCCCCCCTCCTCGGCCAGGATGCGATGGTCCGGAAACCGCCCGCGGATCGCGGCCAGCACCGCGGCCTCGCTCTCCTGGTCCGCCTGGCTGACGAAATCGTTCTCGGCCTTGGCCCGCACCGCGAGCCCGGCCTGGCGGAAATAACGAGAGAGGATCGCCGCCCCGGCATGGGAGGCGGCGACGGCGGTTGAGAGGAGGTCGTCGATCATGGCGGGCCTATTATGCCAGGGAGAAGAAGCGGAGTAAGTTGCCGGCGGGACGCCGGCGCTCCCAGGGGGCTTGCTCCGGAACGGTCTATGGTACCTTCTTCCGGTAATACTCTCCGATCACCTTTTCCGCCTTCCTCCCCTGGAACCGGAAATCCGCCTCGCCGCGCCCTTCCCCTCCAGGCGCGCTGAAGGCCTTCCAGACGAAGGTGCCGGCGAGCCATGGCCTTCGATCGAGGACGGCGAAGAGGGCCTGGTAGGCCAGGGCCTGATCCTCTTCCGAATACTCTCCCCCTTCGGTGTGGGGCGCCACCCAGGCGGCCTTGTGGGCGGCGAAACCCACCTCGGTCAGCAGCACCCGCTTGCCCGTGCGCTGGGCGGCCCGGGCGAAGCGCTGCGCGATCTCATGGGCGCCGCGGTCGAGGTCCGCCCGCGTGGCCTGGGGCGAGGCGGAGAGCGGATAATAGGAGTCGAGGCCGATGACGTCGAGGGCATCCCAGAAGTGCACGCCCTCGAGGTCGCCGTACCAGTTGCCGGAGTAGGTCACGACCCCGGGGTAGAGGAGACGCACGGCGGCGATCAGGTCCCGCCATTCGGCCTCGCGCTTCACCGTCTTCGACAGCTCGCAGCCGACGCTGAACAGGTCCGCCCCGGCCCAGCGGGCGAGGAAGGCGTGGTGCAGGACGTAGCGCCGGTAGCCCTGCCACCAGCGCGCCCAGTCCTCCTCGCTCTTCATCTCCACGTCCCCGGGCCAGCCGCCGTGCGAGATCCAGAGATGGGGCTTGTAGAGGACGTGGAACCCCTGTTCCCGGGCCAGCCGCGTGGCGTGGATCAGGCCCGTGTCAGTCTCGCTCCCCGGGTGGCGGTTCAGATAGGCCATCTCCGGCCGGTCCGGCGCCCGCTGAAAGGCGAAGGGCATGAGCGACACGGCATTGGCGCCGAGAGCGGCGAAAGCGTCGAGCTGCTTCGCCACCGTGGGCGCGTGGTAGCCCGTCTCCAGGCGGTTGAGCATGGCGAGGGAGATGCCGGCGAGGAAAGGGGGAAGAGGAGGGTGAGAAGGATTTTGGATTTTGGATTTTGGATTTTGGAGGGAGGAGAGTTGGGTCAGGATCGCCGCCACGGCCTCCCGCGACGGCGGGTGGGCCAGCTTCTCGGCCAGCGTGGACCCTGGCAGCTTGTCGATCACGGCCGCGGCGGCGGGGGTCCAGAGGAGGGCCGAGGCGTCGGGCGCGTCCGCTGCGGCCAGGAGGTCCTCGGCCGTGGGCAGGACCCGGACGGCCGCGAAGAGCGGCAGCCAGTCGCGCCAGGGGCGGCCGTACCAACCCCCGGAGAGCCACAGGGCCGCGCCGCGCTGCAGCCAGGGCGGCGCCTTGGCGCTGGCACCGGCAGGACCGGCGCGAGCGAGGAGCACCCGGGCCAGGGCGTAGCGATAGGCCCCGACGTCGCGGGAGTCCCAGACGAGATGGAGATCGGCCCGCCGGCCCGGCACGGCCTCGCCGATCTCGCCGGTGTGGCGCCCCTGGGCCACGGCGTCCGGCTCGACCACAACGGTGACCGGCTTCTCCGGCGCCCTCGGCGGTCCCGGCAACCGGAGCGCCATCTCCGCCGCGGCGCGGTCCAAGTCGGCCGCGAGCCGGGCCAGATCGGGCCTGGCGCGATCCCCCGGCGGCACCAGGAGCGTCACCCGCTCGCCGCGGATCGGCACCAGGGCCGCGAAGGTGCGGTCCCAATCCGCCGGATCGTCCCCCGGCCGGGCTGCCGGCGGCGTCACCGCCGGGCTGGCGGCCAGGACGAGCAGCGCGGCGGTAAGCCACAGCCTCGGGATCACGGATGGCCCGGATGACCCGGATGGCCCGGATGAGGCGCGGGCGTCGCCGGCGCGGGTGGCGTGGAATTGAACTGGTCCAGCACCACCTTCCACGAGCCGTCCGCCTGTTTTTTCCAGAGCCGCAGGTAGTAGCCCTGCTCGGCGTCGATCTCCTCCTTGCCCAGGGTGTATCCCAGGTCGCCCGAGGAGGCGATCCGCGCCTGGACCGGCAGCCAGCCCATCTTCGCCGGATGCGCCGAGAGGGCCGCCAGGATCGCCTTCTTCGAGACCACCGGCAGCGCGCCGTCGCGGTGGAGGCGGGCGTCGTCGGCGAGGACGCTGGCATAGGCGGCTGCGGCCCCCTTGGCCGCCGCCTCGGCGAAGGCGCGGTCGGCGCGCAGGAGGGTGGCCTTGCCGCGGGATTCATCCTCCACCTTGGGCGGGTTCTCGACCACGGCGGGATTCGCCTTGGCGATCTTCACCGCGGTGGCGCTCGCCGGCGGCGCGGGGGTCGAGCAGCCGGCGTCGAACTGCACCTTGTACGAGCCGTCCGCCTGCTGGCGCCAGACGGTCGTGTAGAAGCCATGGACGACTTTCGGATCGCTCTTGTCCCTGGACCGCAGCTCCCAGGGTCCCGTGGTGTAACCGAAGTCGCCGGCCAGCGAGACGTCGGCCTGCACCGGGTGCCAGGACAGCAGGCTCGGCTGCGCCGGGCGGGACTGCCACGTGTCCTTGCCGGAGACCGGCCCCGGCGCGAAGATGACGGAGTCGTCGGCGAGGTATTCGAGGAACGCGGCGCGGGTCCCCTTCGCCGCTGCCGCTTTGGCGAAGGCTTTCTCGGCGGCCACCACGGCGTTCAGCGCCGCCTGGCGGTCCACCGTGACGGCGAGGCTCGGGAGGGCGGCGAGGGCCGCCAGAGTCCAGACGACAAGCGATCTCTTCATAGGCTTCAGGCTCCTCTCGGTTCGAGGGCTGCATGATAGCCTGAGCTGGGCCCCCCCTGGGACCGCTGGCGTCCAGCCGGCTGCCAACTTCTTTTTCAGAGCTCAAGCCTCCACCCGCCGCCCACCCAGGAACGTCGCCACCGGCCGGCCGTGCAGGGTCCAGCCGTCGAAGGGGGTGTTGCGCGAGCGGCTGCGGAAGGCGGCGGCGCGGATGGTGACCTGCTCGTCGGGATGGAAGACGGTCACGTCCGCCGGGCTCCCCGGCTTGAGCGTGCCGCCCGGCAGGCTCAGCACCCGGGCGGGTCCCGTGGAGAGCAGCTCGACCAGGCGCGAGAGACTCAAGATCCCCGGCCGCACCAGCCGGTCCAGGCACAGGCTCAGGGTCGTCTCCAGCCCCAGGATGCCGAAGGGCGCGAGGTTGAACTGCACGTCCTTCTCGTCCGCGTGGTGCGGGGCGTGATCGCTCGCGATGCAGTCCACCGTGCCGTCCGCGAGGCCGTTGACGAGCGCTTCGCGGTCGCGCTCCGAGCGCAGCGGCGGCTTCATCTTGGTATTGGTCGAGAAACCGCTCTTCGCCACCTCCTCGTCGGTGAGGATGAGATGGTGAGGGGCGACCTCGCAGGTGACCCGCAGCCCTTGCGCCTTGGCCCGGCGGCACATGTCCAGACTGCGGGCGGTCGAGAGGTGGGCCACGTGATAGCGGCCGGCCGTGTCCTCGGCGAGGATGATGTCGCGGGCGACCATCACGTCCTCGGCCGCGCCGGGGATCCCGGGAAGCCCCAGCTTGGTCGACCACTCCCCCTCGTGCATGACGCCGGCGCCGGTCAAGGTCAGGTCCTCGGCGTGCTGGATGACGGCGACGTCGAAGTGCTGGGCGTAGAGCAGGGCGCGGCGCATCAGCTCGGCGTTCATCACCGGCTTGCCATCGTCCGAGACGGCCACCGCGCCGGCCCGCAGCATCTCGCCGATCTCCGCCAGCTCCTCCCCCTTGAGGCCCTTGCTGATGGCGCCGATGGGGTGCACGCGAGCGTACCCCCACCTCACCGCCTCGGAGAGGATGAGCTCGGTCACCGAGCGGTTGTCGTTCACCGGCTCGGTGTTGGCCATGCAGGCGACCGCCGTGAAGCCGCCGGCCGCCGCGGCCATGGTGCCCGTGCGCACCGTCTCCTTGTACTCCTGGCCCGGCTCGCGCAAATGGACGTGGATGTCGATCAGCCCCGGCGACACCACCCGGCCGGAGGCGTCGAACGCCGCGGCGTCCTTCGGCTTGCGAATCGAGCCGTCGATCCTCGCCACCGCGCCGTCCTCGATCAGGAGATCGAAATCGCCGTCCAGCCCCTGGCTCGGATCGATCACGCGGCCGCCATGGATCAACAGTTTTGACATGATTGATCCCCTGTCACACCGTCTCCTCGTGCACGCCGGCCAGCAGGTAGAGCACGGCCATGCGCACCGAGACGCCGTGAGTGACCTGCTCGAGGATCACCGAGTAGGGGCCGTCGGCCAGCTCGCTCGCGATCTCCACGCCGCGGTTCATGGGCCCGGGATGCATTATTATGACGTCGTCCTTCGCGGCCTTGAGGCGCTCGGTGGTGAGGCCGAAAAGCTGGAAATACTCGCGCACCGAGGGGAACGACATTCGCCCCTGCCGTTCGAGCTGAATGCGCAGCATCATGATGACGTCGGCGTCGCGGATCGCGTCGTCGAGAGTGTAGGCGACCTCGACGCCCATTTTCTCCATCGCCACCGGCATCAGCGTGCGCGGGCCGCCCACCGTGACTTTCGCGCCCAGCTTGCGTAAAAGGTGGATATTGGAGCGCACCACCCGGCTGTGCTCGATGTCGCCGAGGATGGCCACCTTGAGACCCGCGATCCTCCCCTTGTGCCGGCGGATGGTGTAGGCGTCGAGCAGCGCCTGCGTGGGATGCTCATGGGCGCCGTCGCCGGCATTGATCACTCCGGCCCTGATGCGGCAGGCCAGCATGTGGGGGACGCCCGGATGCCCGTGGCGGATGACCACCAGGTCCGGCGCCATGGCCTGGAGGTTGAGCGCGGTGTCCACCAGCGTCTCGCCCTTCTCCAGCGCCGAGCCCGAGGTTGAAAAGTTGACGTTGTCGGCCGACAGGCGCTTCTCGGCGATCTCGAAGCTGGAGCGGGTGCGCGTCGAGGCCTCGAAAAAGAGATTGATCACCGTCTTGCCGCGCAGCGTGGGGACTTTTTTGATCGGTCGCTCGCCGATCTCGGCAAAGGAGTCGGCGGTGTCGAGGACGAGCTCGATCTCAGGTTGCGACAGCTCCGCAATGCCCAGCAGGTCCTTGCGGGTCCAGCGCAGAGGGGCGGCCGGCGTCATGGCGTCAGGCGCGCGTCCCGCGCTCCAGGATGCGCACCTGCTCGGCGCCGTCGGTGGACTGGAAGGAGACCTCGATGACCTCGTGCTGCGAGGTGGGGACCTCCTTGCCCACGAAATCCGCCTGGATGGGCAGCTCGCGGTGGCCGCGGTCGATGAGCACGGCGAGCTTGACGGCCTTGGGGCGGCCGAAGTCGATCAGCTCGTCGAGCGCGGCGCGCACCGTGCGGCCGGTGTAGAGCACGTCGTCGCAAAGCACGACCACGCAGTCGTCGATCGACCGCGGCAGATGCGTGCCCTTGACCTGCGGATGGGCGGCGACGGTGGACAGGTCGTCGCGGTAGAGGGTGATGTCGAGAATGCCGACGGGGACCTTCTGCCCCTCCATGGCCTCGATCTCGGCGGCGATCTTCTCGGCGAGGGGGACGCCGCGGGTGCGGATGCCGGCCAGCAGGAGCCCGGAGAGGTCGGTCTGCCCCTCCACGATCTCCCCCGCCATACGCCGGATGATCCGCGCCATCTGCTGGGCGTCGAGGATCGTCGTCTTCGGCTTCAGGTTCTTGGCCACGGGCAGGCGGTCTCGGGTCGGAGGGGATGGTATGGCAGGGGCGGGGGGTTGTCAAGAGAGAATCTGTGGTATCGTCAACACGCGCCCTACCCCTTTCTCGTCGCACAAGAGTAGAATCGGGCCATGACGGCCTGTGTCGACATCGGCGGCGTGCCGAGCCATTTTCCGTCCGGGTGGAACCCGGCGGCCTCAGCCGTGCCGAAGGAGCGGACACCCTGGATGCGGGAGACGACCAGCCGAGAGAGGCCCGGCAGTTTCAAGCTTCTTCGCTGGTCCTCGAGGTCTCCGGAATCCGTAAGGGCGGGGACCATACGATCCGGACACGAGTCCGCCAGAAAGCGGCGCAGATGAAAAAATGGGGACTGGAGCCCCCGGCTTGGTCGCGGTTGTAGAGTTCAGCCGGCCTGTCATGAGGACATTGAAGATATGAAGACTGAAGACGAAGCTCTCCATGAAGCAGCTATGGAATTGGCTCAGCAGGCATTTTCCAACCTGGATAAGCCTGGCGCTCGTGAACTTTTCCAAGGCGCCATGGAAAAAGAGCGTCGAGCCGCGGACATCTGGGCTGAGACCTCGGGCCTGGAGCCCACGAGATCTATCCTCTACCGCAGCGCCGCATCTCTGGCTTGGAATTGCCAGGATTACCCAGAGGTCAAGCGTCTGGCGATGGAAGGGCTCGCAGGAGCCCCCCCCAGCAGAATTGCCGGAGAGCTCAAGGAGCTTCTGGAGATGGTCGGCCGGAAAGATCCGTCGCTTGTCAGCTCCGAAGCTCTCAACGGTACGAGAAGACGCCGGTCTGCGGGTAGGACATGACAGGCACCGTGGGTCAGCCGTCCTCTGTGCAACTGGTGAAGGTAGGCTTATCTGACGTGAAGACCATCGCTGAGATCTCGACCCTTCACGAGACCGCCATGGCCTTTGCCGAGCAGGCCCTAAGGCCGTGAAGATCGCCTCTAAAAGAATGCCTCACCACTCCTCAGGCCCGAAGGGCCGGCAGCATGTAGACTGGGGCGCAAGCCCCAGGAAAGCGTCCCCCCAAAACCCTTCAAAGCCCCGAAGGGGCGACAGCAGCTTTCGGGGAGCCGGTCTGCTGCCGCCCCTTCGGGGCTTCGGGGAGATTCTGGCTCCGTGTTCCTGGGGCTTGCGCCCCAGGCTACATGCTGCCGGCCCTTCGGGCCTGGATTCTGAGTCGCATGAGTAGTGATAAACTTCCCCGTCTGGACCCTGAGCTGGAGGCCCGCCTCTGGGCCGGGGCGGCGGAGGCCACGCGATTCTTCAGCGGCGAATCCAACGTCCTGCACGCCCTCGACAACGTGGCGCGCCTGCTGGAAGAGGACGGCATCCCCTACGCCCTCATCGGTGCCATGGCCCTCAACGCCTACGGGTACCGGCGGGTGACCGTGGACATCGACCTCCTGCTGGCTCGCGAAGGGCTGGAGGCGTTCAAGACGAAGCACCTGGGACTGGGCTACGCGTCGAAGTTCCCCGGGAGCAAGGGGCTCCGGGATACAGCGACTGGCGTGAGCATCGACGTCGTCCTCGCCGGAGAGTACCCCGGCGACGGCCTCCCCAAGCCGGTCATCTTCCCGGACCCTGCCGAAGCTGCCGTGCGCGGCGAACGCGTGGCACTTCTCCCCCTCCCCCGCCTGATCGAGCTGAAGCTGGCCTCGGGGATCTCCGCTCCTCACCGGCTGAAAGACCTGGCCGACGTGCTCGAGGTAATCCGCATCCTCAAGCTCCCCGCCGACCTCGGAGCGGAACTCGATCCCTACGTGCGCGAAAAATACCGCGAGCTCTGGCAAGCCGCTCAGGTCGTGGAGCGGGAGTGAGCCAGGCCTGCGGATGTCGCCGCAAAGCGGGTGCGCAACGGCTGAGCTCCCGGAAACATTGCCGCAAAATTCACAACCCTACCGCATTGTATCCATACAATACCGCATTACATCCATATAATGGTGCGATATATCCATACATTGCGGTAGCGGTAGATATTTTGCCGCAAAACTTCGAAGGTCATCCACAAATCGGCCAGACTTTCCCGCAATGCCAACCACCACACTCCTGTCGCGCCCTCCCTCCTCTCTCGTCGCACAGATCTCGCCGCAATGTCCCTCCGTTTTACTGCTAATCCACTCCGGAGACCCGCGATCCGAATCAATTCTACCGCAATTTCGAAGAACATCGCGGCGGACATGTGAATAACGCGGCGTCCCTTCAAACATCACCGCATCCTCATGACGCATTGCGGTGACGTTGATCACCATGCGGTGATGTCTATCCGTTTTCCAGCAGAGCATTCTTCCTTCGCGGCAGAAAGGCTGAGCAATGCCGCGATCTGGGAATAGATCCCATCCGAGGAACCCGAGTTTGCGGCACACTGCCAGCGACAGCCAGTTGATATAACCAGCGATTGCAGCATTGCCTGCTTATCTCAGACCTCCGAGGGTCCTATTGCAGCACTGTCTCGTGATACCATGATGGCGCTTCACACAGATACTGCGAATTGGGCCGGCATTGCGGTGTTACAGCGAGAGGCGCCGCAATGTGGATGGGCTTCGGGCCGCCGTCGACGGAGATTGGAGGAACGCTCATGGGCGCAAAGCTGTCGGTCGAAGAGGTCGTGGCAAATCTGGAAGCTCGTGCGGCATTCCATGACGAGCAGGAGGCCTTCCACGCGCAACAGGAGGTGCACCACCGGGAGCAACGGGCGGTGCACGGGGCGGAGTTGGCGAAAGTCCGGCAGCACCTGGAGACCTTCCGGGCAGCGGCGGCACCGGCCCTGGAACTGGCGCGGCTCCCCGTCGTTCCTGCGCCCACTCCCGCTCCCCCGCCGGAGGACCTGCCGGCTTCGGGTCGTCTGATGGTGAGCAAGCTCCTGCGCCGGGTCGTCGAGAGCCAGCCGGACAGCGAGCCTTTCGGCGCGAAAGCCGTGGCGGCGGAAGCCAACCGGCGCTTCGGCAGCCGCCTGAAGAAGGCCATCGACTCGCGGACCGCCTCGGACGTCCTCCGCCGCCTGGTGAACGAAGGTGCTCTCCACGTCGTACGCGAAGGGAGGGCGCACATCGAGGCGCTCTACGCGAAAGGCCGGGGGCAGAGCGGGTGACGGCGGGGTCTTCGCGTGCGTGGAGTTCTCCTGCGCGCGAAGCGCGAGGGGGGATTGCTTAGACCCGTAGGGTGCGCTGTGCGCACCGGGAACGGTTGTGGTGCGCACAGCGCCGACGCACTACACTAGCAGCCGTACCAGGGGTCGCCGCAGGAAGCCCTGCAGAGCGCCAGTTGGCAGGAGCACTGCTCGCACCCGCCATAAGTGCAGCACTGCATGAACTGGTCGGAGCAGGCGCTCTCGCAGTCGGGGTCGCTATCGGCCAGCCAGGTCGGTCTCGGCATCGAGGGATTGAGGAGCGACGTGCCTTGCGTCCTGGCCGGCGTGAGCGGCGTCATCGACGTCGGCGACTTGAAGTGCAAGGGACCGAGCGCGCCCGCGGGCCGCGCACTGCCGGCCGCCAGGGCCAGCCCGGAAGGGCAGCAGAGGACGAGGGTGAGCACTAACGACAGCCTGAGGATCCGTGTCATCGTAAGCTCTCCTGAAGGAATGGGTCCGGCCAGAGGACCATCGCCGCACCCAGGGTTTCCCGATGGACCGCGAGGTTCGAGCAGGGGCCTACTTAGGAAACCGCTTATAATCGCGATTAGCACAAAAGTCAAGGCTGCGAGTCGCCTTCGCGGCGGTCTGCCGCGGGACCGGAGCCGGCTCGGAGCGGGTAGATCGAAAATTGGATTTTGAATCTGCCCATCTCTGGTATTCCGGCCCCCTATGATCGAGCGGCTCCTCCAGCCCCGTCTCCTCGACCTTGCGACGCGCTATCCGGTGCTCACCCTGACCGGACCGCGTCAATCGGGCAAGACGACTCTGAGCCGGATGGCCTTCCCCGACCGGCCTTACGTGTCGCTGGAGAACCCGGCGCAGAAGGCTCCAGCTTCGGCTATGGTCTTCCTTCATGTCCCTGCTGTCCTTGCAGTCCCTGCTTTCCTGCCGCCAAGGCTTCCTACGAGCTTCCTGCGACGCAGGCTTCCAGCCGGCCGGCCAGCCAGCGCGCTCGGACCGTTGAGACGTCGCGCAGCCCGGGTCCGGTGAGGCGGAGTCGGACGGCGTGAGGGAGGCCGGCCGGGGCGCTCCACAGGGCGGCCAGCTCGCTCAGGTTGGCGGCGGCGGGGCCAGCAGCAGGCCGCCGGAGGCGGTCTCGGGGAGGATGCGGACCGTGCGGTGGTGGCCGCGGTCGTCGACGGTCTCCAGCAGGACGGGGGGCCAGCCGAGGAGCCAGCGGTCCAGCCGGCCCCGCCAGCTCGGCGTCAGGTTCAGGGCGGCGAAAGTCCAGCTCCCCGGTGCAGAGGCGCCGCCGACGTCCAGCCAGCCGCCGGCCGGCGCGACGACCTCTCCCCGGGGCTCCAGACGCCAGGCGAGGGGGCGCGGCCGGCGGCGCAGGGCGAGGAGGCCGGGCGCGGGCCGCCAGGGGTCGAGCTCGTAAGAGGCGAGGATGGAGCGCCAGGTCTCGGGGGTGTCCCAGAGCGGGTCGCGCTCGTCGATGCGCCCCTCGTCCATCAGCAGCAGGCCGGGGGCGGCGGCGCTCGCGAAGTGGCGCGCGGCGAGGGCGTCGAGCCGCCGGGTCAAGGTCGCGTAGAGCTGGAGCGTGGGGCTCGGCACCCAGCGCAGGCGGTTGGCCGGCAGGTAGGAGAGCTCCCAGGGGAGCACGTCCACCCCGAGCCCGGCGGCGCGCACGGGCACCACGAAATCCGCCGGCAGCCGCGAGGGCGCCAACGCCCGCTCCTGGTCGCGGGCGACGCGGCGCTCCAGGGCGGCAGGGTTGATCGCCGCGGCAAGATTGCGGCAGCCCTGGAGACCGAGCACCACGTCGAAGCGGCTCACCACGGCCGGGACGCCGAAGCGCAGGGCGCTGGCCGTGGCCAGGAGCAGCAGCAGCAGCGCGGCAACGCCGGCCGGCCGCCACTCCGCCCGGCGGCGGGCGAAGAGGAGACCGAGGGCGACGACGCCGAGCACGAAAGGGAAAAATGCCACGGTGTGGGTCCGGTCCCCGCGCAGAAAGCCGTGCTGGAAACCCAGCCAGACGGGGAGCAGGAAGAGCGCCCAGAGGCCGCCGGCGTCGTGCGCGCGGGCCTGAAGGAAGAGGCCGGCGACGAGGGCCAGGGCCAGCAGGCCTGCCGCCAGCTCCACCGGCGGCGCCGGCTGTCCCATGCCGGCAACGTAGCCGCGGGTCAGCTCCCCCTGCAGGCTCAGCCAGCGCCAGGCGTTCCCCGGTCCTCGGAAGAGGAGCGGCACCGCCACGGCGAGAGCCGCCGCCAGGCCGCCGGCCATCGCGGCCAGCAGGCGGCCACGCCCCGGCAGGCGGCGCACGAACGCCAGC
Source organism: Thermoanaerobaculia bacterium (assembly GCA_036264085.1). Lineage (GTDB taxonomy): Bacteria > Acidobacteriota > Thermoanaerobaculia > Multivoradales > UBA5704 > DATARR01. Next base: position 65,647 of record DATARR010000158.1, read on the forward strand.
AGGCAGAAGGAGCCGAGGAGGGCCACGGCCGAGAGGCCGAAGCTGAGCTTGACCAGGCCGAAGACGACGGCGAGGGCGGCGGCGAGCGCCGGCGCCCAGGGGACGCGGCGAGGCGCCGCAGGGGCCTGAGCCAACTCCGGCGCGAGCAGCAGGCCGAGGGTGAGCACCAGGCCGTAGTCGGCGCCCAGGCCCAGCATGTGGCTGGCCAGCAGGAGGCCGGCGAAGGTGAGGGCGCCGAAGCCATCCACCCGCCGCCCGGCGAGGACGACGCGGGCGAGGGCGACGGCGAAGAGCGCGTGCATGCCGAGCCAGAAGAGCAGCGCGAAGAGGACGTGGCGCCCCAGGTCGGCCGGAGCGAAGAGCCAGCCCAAGGGGCCGTAGGTGAAGGCGACGTCGCAGCCCGGCAGGCGACCGGTGAAGGGCAGGGCGTTGACGGCATAGGCCCAGGAAGCGTCGAGGCCGCGGCCCAGCGTGCTGCCGACGCCGGGGAAGAGGAACAGGACGAGGACGAGCCAGCAGGCCGCGGCGGCCAGCCGGGAGCGCGGGCCCGGCGCCGGCGGGTCGCCGCCGGAGGGAGGCAAGCCGGTTGGGATCGTCACCGCGGCATCCTATCCGAGAGCTCGTCCGGCGCTTCGCAACGCCGGAAGTGTGAGTCAACCGGATCGGCATCGCCGCTTCAGAGACGACCCGCCGTCCCCGTGGCCTCCGAAACGAGCTCGTATCGGGTCTGGGTCGTCTCTACGGACCCTCAGAGGCACGGCCAGAGACAGAGGTTCCGAAGGTGCTGGAAGATTCTGCTTCGCGAGGCCTCCGGAATCGCCATCCTTTGCCATCGCGTGACCGGTCCGTAGAGACGCCCCAGACCTGGTACGAGAGCTTCGGCAGGCCACGGGGACGGCGGGGCGTCTCCGGCGCGGCGATGTCGCTCCGCTCCTCCCCCACCTCCAGCGTCGCGACCCAGAGAGGAGATGTGTGTAATGGTCCGGGATTTCAATCTCCGGCGACTCCAGGTAGGATTAGGCCCGCATGGCCCGCCAACAGCCTCCTCCGCAGTCCCCCTCCCCCGCCGCAGGCTCCTTCTGGCAGCGCAACCGGCGGGAGCTGACGTTCCTCATCCTGTTCGTGATCCTCCTCGGCGGCAGCTTCACCCTGATCTCCGTCAACTGGGTCAACGACCACGCCGTCGAGCCCTTCACCGCCGGCATCGCGCGCGTGAGCGGCGGCGTGCTGCGCCTGCTGGGGCAGGACGTGACGATGAGCGGCACGGTGATCCGCAATCCCCGTTTCGCCGTGAACATCCGCAACGGTTGCAACGGCATCGAGGCGATGCTCATCTTCCTCGCCGCCGTGCTCGCCTTTCCCGCCTCCTGGAAGTCGCGGCTCGCCGGCCTCGGGCTGGGCATCCTGGCCATCCAGGTGATCAACCTGGTGCGGGTCATCGCCCTGTTCCTCACCGGCGTCTACTTTCCGAAGATCTTCGACACCTCGCACACGGTGATCTGGCAGACCATCGTCATCCTCTGCGGCGTGCTGCTGTGGATCTTCTGGGCGAACCGGTTCGCCGCGCCTCCGGCCCGCGAGCCCGCCACCTGACAGCGGTCCCATGCCCACCGCGAAGAGCCCGCCACGGAGCTGGGCGCTCCAGCTCATCCTCAACGCTCTGCTCTGGGTGATTCCCGTGGCCGCGCTGTGGCTCGTCGCGACGCCGGTCTACAACCGCTTCCTGCTGGGCAGCGCCGAGAACCTGGTGCGGCTGACGGAGAGCCCGAGCGTCACCAACCTGCTGCGCAAGGACGACCACTTCGCCTACGTGCAGCGGCGCGACTTCCCGCCGGCCAAGAGCCTCGTCCACTCGTTCCGGGTGACGGACGTCCACTTCCACCTGGTGATGCTCGGCATCCTCTTCCTGGCCGTGCCGCGGGTGCCCTGGCGGCGGCGGCTGGAGAACCTCGGCTGGGCCGTGCTCATCACCGTCTTCTTCGACATCTTCCTGATCTTCTTCTACGTCAAGTTCACCTACGCCACGCAGCTCGGAGCCTGGAGCCTCGCCCACTACGGACCCTTCGCCCGCAACTTCTGGGGGCTGGGCAAGCACCTCCTGGACCTGCCCTTCAAGTTCTCCCTCCCCTTCCTGCTCTGGGCGGGTTTCTACTTCAAGGACCTCATGGCCGGGATCCGGCCGCAGACGTAGCGATCCCGCGCAGAGCGTACACCCGGGCGTTGGCGTCCTGGTAGACGGGCTCGAACCAGCGCCGGAAGGCTTCGTCCTCAGGGAACGGCAGCTCCCCGGCGAAGGCGGCGGGCAGCAGGAAATGGTCCACTCCCAGACGGCGCAGCTCGTGGTGGAAAGCCGCGGGGGTCGGAGAGGCGGCGAGCACCCGGCCATAGCTCGCCGGCCCCACGAGGTCGCCGAGGAATCTTCCGCTGGCGAAGTAGGTGACCTGCTCGGCGGACAGGCCCCAGACGGTGTAGGCGCTGCCTCGCGTGCGGTTGAGCCAGGCGACGGCGGCATAGACCGGGATCCTGCGGGCGAGGAAAGCATCCCGCTGCGCCGCCGTCACCGGCAGCGCCCCATAGTGCTGCACGGTGTAGAGGCCGTAGAGCCAGCCCGGCAGGAGGCAGCCCAGACAGAGGACCCAGGCGAGGAGCCGGGAGCGCCGCCAGCGGCCGGCGCAGGCCGCCAGCGAGCCGGCCACCGCCAGGCTGACGAGGGGGAGGACGGGGACGAGGTAGCGGCTGTCCCGCGGCAGCCAGGAACAGGCGAGGGCATAGGCCGCGGCCACGGCGAGCCAGAGCCGCACCCGCGCGTCGCGCACCACGCCGGCCGCGAGCAGGGGGAGGGCGGCGAGGTAGGCCGGCGACAGGGGAGGCAGCCGGCCATAGGAGTCGCGGGCGAAGACCAGGTCCCAGGACAGGCGCGCCGCCCGCACCAGCCGCTGCAGCAGCGACGTGTGCTGCCCGGGAAAGGGCAGCGACTGCCAGAGGCTGCCGCCGAAGAGCCCGGCGGCATAGGGGAACAGCGGGTTGCCGGTGAGCAGGAAGATCCGCAGGTACCAGGGCGCCAGGACGGCGAGCGCCACGCCGCCGAAGAGGAGGACGTCGAGCGACCGCTCCCCCATCGGCCGCGCCCTCGCGAGCGCCACCAGCAGGGCAGCGGCGCCCAGAAAATAGAGCCCGAGGTACTTGACGTCCGCGGCCGTGGCGGCGAGGACCGCGGCGGGCACCAGCCAGCGCCGCTCTCCCGTCTCCCGCCAGCGGTCCGCGGCGTAGAGGCCACCGGTGGCGAAGAGGGTCAGCCCGGCCTCGACGTAGCCGGTGCCGGCGAGGTAGGCCACCAGCGGGCTGCCGAGGAAAAGGGCGGCGGTCAGCGCGCCCGCCGCTCGCAACTCCGGAAAGACCCGCCGGGCCCACAGCGCGAGCAGCGCGGCGGTGAGCAGCGTGGCCACGAGCTGCACGCCCTGGGCCGCCACGTCGCGGCCGAAGAGCATCACGGCCGCGAAGAGGATCTCGTTGGCCTGGGGGAACACGGGGAAGCGCCGGTCGATCAGGTAGGGCACGCCGCCCGTGGCGACGAAGGCGCGGGCGAAGGGGAGGTGGTAGAGGGTGGCGTCGAAGGCCGTGGGCGGATAGAGGGCCGGCAGGGCGAAGGGGAGGACGACCAGTGCGAGGCCTGCCAGCCAGGCGGCGCGGAGGCCGCCGGCGCGGAGGTCGTCCCAAGTCTCTCTCCAGACCGACGCTCCGAGGACGTGGACGAGCGCCGCCGCCAGCAGCACCGGCACGGTCTGCAGCCGGCCGGCGAAGCCGAGCAGCAGCAGCAGGTGGGCGGCGAGGGCGAGCCCGAGAGCCGTGGAGACCGCCCCCTTCTCCAGCCGGCCGGAAAAGGCGAGGCCCAGGAGCCTGGTGGCGCCCCGGCCCAGGACCCAGGCCGTGGCGGTCAGCCCCAGCAGGGGGAGCACGAAGCCCGCGAGAAGGCCCGCCGCCGTGGCCATCCAGCTCAGGGCACGAAATCCAATTCCACGGGCCAGGGAGCGCAAGCGCTGTCGAGGGGAGTGGCGCTGAAGCCGACGCTGAAGCGCCCCTGGGCCTTCATCACCGTCCCCACCCAGGCCTGGCGGGGCACGCTGCCCTGGGGGCTCGGGGCCTTGAGATTGAGGAAGAGCCAGCCGAAATTGAACGGCGTCGGCAAGTCAGAGCCTCCCACGTGCACCCGCCCCGCTTCCGCCGGGAAGGCGCCGACAGGCTCATTGAACGGACATGCGGGCTCGCAGGGGAAGAGCTGAGGCGAAGTGGCGTTCTCCGTCTCGTCGAAGGTCACCTCGTGGAACAGGACCAGGGGGAAGCCGGCGGGCGTCGTGCCGCAGGGGAAAGGCCTGACGACCTGGCCGCTGTCGCGCCAGGCGATCAGGTCGGTGCCGCCCGAGAACGCGCCGCCGTTGACGTAGCGCGAGGCCCACGTGGTGGCCAGCGGCTCGCGGTCATCGATCCCCGAGCCGTTCACGTAGCGACCGTAGAAAGTCGCGTCGCCCGGCTTGAAGCCGCCGGGGAAGGCCTCGATGCGCACCAGGTTCTCGCCGTCGGCGTAGTCGTTGGACGGGTCCACGTACATGAAGTCACCCCACAGGACGTTCTGGTCCGTGGCCACGCCGCCAAGCCCGAAGTAACCCTCCGGAAAATTCGGCGTCCGCAGGGTGCACTGGTTCACCGTGTCGACGGTGACGTAGCCGCGGGCGACGCGATCACCGAGGTCGCGGCCGGCGCAGCCGCCGAGGACCGCCGAGGCCTTGCCGGTGTGAGCGGCGCGCAGGGACGCCAGGAAGGCCGGCGGCAGGGCCGACGGCAGCGGCAGCAGGCCGGTGCAGGAGGCGAAGTTGACGTCCTGCGAGAATGGGCCCTTGGGGCTCAGGGTGTCCCGCGGGTCCTGGCCCGCCGTGGCGGTGTGCGGCAGCACACCGTTGAACAGGTCGCGCAGGTTGAAGGTCTGGACGTCGTAGCCGGTCAGGTAGACCGGGAAGTTGAGGGTCGGCACTCCGAGGTCCGTCCATACCACGACGTTCGTGAGGACGGCGGTGGCCGAGGAGTTGTTGATGGAAAACAGAGTCGTCAGCCCGCCGGCATGGTCGAAGTCGACCTCGAAATAGGGCAGCAGCAGCGTGGCGGCCGGCGCATTGTCGAGCGAGCACTTTTCGGCGAGGGCCGGCGCCGGCGCGTAGAGGACGGCGACGGCGAGAAGACAAGAGAAGTATGCTTTCGTCATCTCTCCACCTCACGGCACGAAGAACCGGGGATCGCAAGCGCTGTCGAGGGGCGTGGCGTTGAAGCCGACGCTGAACTTGCCTTGAGCCTTCATCACCGTCCCCATCCAGGACTGGAGGAAGGGAACGGCTCCGCCCACCGGTGGCGAGAGGTTGACGTAGAACCAGCCGAAGTTGAACGGTGTCGGCAGGGCAGGGGTTCCCACGTGCGCGCGGCCCGCTTCCACGGGGAAGGAGTCGAGGGGCGGGAAGATCGGACAAGGAGGGATGCAGGGGATCGTCGAAATGCTCAGGCTCTGCTCCTGCTCGTCGAAGATCTGCTCGCCGCCGATGAGCAGAGGGAAGCCGGGGGGCAGGGTGCCGCAGGCGAAGGGCTTCACGGTCCGGCCGCTTTCGCGCCAGACGATCAGGTCGGTGCCGCCTGAGAACGCGCCGCCGTTGACGTAGCGCGAGGCCCACGTGGTGGCCAGCGGCTCGCGGTCGTCGATCCCCGAGCCGTTCACGTAGCGGCCATAGAAGGTCGCATCGCCCGGCTTGAAGCCACCGGGGAAGGCCTCGATGCGCACCAGGTTCTCGCCGTCGGCGTAGCTGTTGGCAGGGTCCACGTAGATGAAGTCCCCCCACAGGACGTTCTGGTCCGTGGCCGCGCCGCCGGGCCCGAAATACCCGGGATCGGCCGGCGTCTTCAGCGCGCAGTGGCTCACCGTGTCGACGGTGACGTAGCCGCGGGCGATGCCATCGCCAAGGTCGCGGCCGGCGCAGCCGCCGAGCACCGCCGAGGCCTTGCCGGTGTGGGCGGCGCGCAGGTGCGTCAGGAAGGCCGCCGGCAGCGGTGGATACGGCAGCAGGCCGGTGCAGGAGGCGTAGTTGATATCCTGCGAGAATGAGCCCTTGGGGCTCAGGGTGTCGTGCGGGTCCTGGCCCGCCGTGGCGGTGTGCGGCAGGACGCCATTGAACAGGTCGCGCAGGTTGAAGCTCTGCACGTCGTACCCGGTCAGATAGACGGAGAAGCTGAGGGTCGGCACCCCAAGGTCCGTCCAGACGACGACGTTGGTGAGGACGGCGGTGGCCGAGGAGTTGTTGATGGAAAACAGGGTCGTCAACCCGCCGGCATTGTCGAGGTCGACCTCGAAGTAGGGCAGCAGCAGCGTGGCGGCCGGCGCGTTGTCGAGCGCACACTTTTCGGCGAGGGCCGGCGCGGCCACGCAGAGTACGGCGGCGATCAGGAGGCAGACAGAGCGCGCGTTCATCGTCTCCTCCTCTCTAATTGAAGGGCTGCGGGCCGTTCGGCTGGCAGCCGTTGGAGAGAGGAGTGGCACCGAAGCCGACGCTGAAACGGCCGCCGGCCTTCATCGCCACGCCCACCCAGCCCTGCGACGGGTCGAAGGCCGAGCCGCTCTGGAAGTGTCCGAGGTGGAGATAGATCCAGCCGAAATCGAAAGGTACGGGGAGCGGCTCCGTCCCCACCTGCAGGCGGTTCGCCTCGGCCGGCAGTTGGCTCGGCGCCGGCAGGGGCGGCTGGGCAGAGATCGGGAAGGTCGGCGGCAGGAACGGGTTCTCCTCCTCGTCGAACGCCAGGTAGGTGCTCAGGAGGAGCGGATACCAGGACGGCCGAAGGCCGCAGGGGAAAGGCTTCGTGACCTGTCCGCTGTCGCGCCAGACGATCAGGTCCGTGCCCTCGGTGAAGGCGCCGGAGGAGAGGAATCGCGCCGCCCAGTCCGGCGGCAACGGCTGGCGGCCATCGGCGCCCGAGCCATTGACGTAGCGCCCGTAGAAGGTCCGCTGACCGGCGAAGGCGGCGGGATCGGCCTTGAGGCGGATCAGGTTCTCCCCGTCCGCGTAGACCCTGGCCGGATCGACGTAGAAGAAGTCGCCCCAGAGGACGTTCTGGCTGGTGGCCATCCCCCCGGGGCCGAAGTAGCCGGGCTCGGCGGGGGTCAGCGTCGCACAACGGCTCACCGTGTCGACCGTCACGTAGCCGCGGGCCACGTGGTCGCCCCGGTTCTGGCCGCCGCAGGCGCCCCACACCGGCGAGGACTGTCCCGTGTGGGCTGCCCGCAGGTGGTTGAGCACGGCCGCCGGCAGGTCCGCCGGGGGCAGGAAGCCGGCGCAGGAGGCGAAGGCGAGGTCCTGCGATTTGGACCCCTTGGGGCTGATGACGTCGAGTGGATCCTGGGCGGCCGACGCCGTCTTCGCCACGCTGCCGCCGAACAGGTCGCGCAGGTTGAAGGTCTGGACGTCGTAGCCCGTCAGGTAGAGCGGGAAGGTCAACGTCGGCACCCCGAGATCGGTCCAGACCACGACGTTCGTCAGCACCGCGGTGGCCGAGGCGTTGCTCACCGAGAACAGGGTGGTGCGGCCGTCCGCATGGTCGAGGTCCACCTCAAAGTAGGGCAGCAGCAGCGTGGCCCCGGGACGGTCGTCGAGGGAGCAGACGCCGGCCATCGCCGGCGCGACCGTGGCGAGGGTCAGCAGCGCCAGGCCCAGCGCACGGCGGGAGAGAGCGGACTGCCACGGCGACATCAGGGTTCGACCCATGGAGCCTCCTTGCGGTCTATGCCAATAGACCATAACACGGAGAGTTGAGGGAGTGCAACTCTGGGGGGCACCACTGGAGAGTAGATAGACGAGGGAAATCGATGGTGGCGATGCGGCATGCCGCAAGCAACATCCGGGGCATCGACAACGAGCAGCGGGCTGGCTTCGCCCGTTTTTTTCAAGCGGCGCGGTTCGGCACGAAGCGGACTTCCAGCTTCTGGTTCAGGACCTCGGCGATCCTCCGAAGCATACCGAGGGAATGGCCCTGATCGTCGGCCTCCTCCAAGCGAGCGATAGCGGACTGCTGGGTCCCAAGCAGGTCGGCGAGTTGCTTCTGGGTGAGCCCGGCTGCCGTGCGCGCTTCGTAGACCATACGTGCGACCTGAGCATGCACGGCCTCCTCGGCGATCATCTCGCGCAGCTCGGGATCGTCTCCCGTGAGCCGGTCCAGGATCTCGGATGCGTCACGAGTCGTCTTTGCCATGGGCATCCTCATAGAGATGGAGCTTCGGATTCTTCTCGAAGGCCGCCTTCCTACGGCGCGCGCGTTCGATCTCGGCGTCGGGAACCTCGCTCTCCTTGGTCAGGCCATGAGCAAGGATGACCGCGTTCTGGCCGTGAAAGAAATACAGGATCCGGTAGTTGACGTGTCCCTGGCGAATCCGTAGCTCATAGATCCCGTCGCGGAGATAGTCGGCCTCCGGGCGTCTGAGGGCGTGCCCTTCCTCCGCGAGGTGCCGGATGCGCACAACACACTTTGCATAACCCCGGCGATCCTTCTGCCGTAGTTGCCGGAGCCAGTCGAGGACTGGGACCGTATCGCCTGACATGTAGAAGTAGACATTGGCGCTCGGCACCTCTCCCTCCCAAGTATAGCAATCTTCAGAGGATCGGGCATGCTGCACCCCTCACTGCATTCTGCAAAGGCCCCCCGATCGGGCCGGGAGACTTTCCACCGGCAAGCCTTACCCGCCTCGGAGCGCCAGCCCAGCAGGAGCCACGTGATCAGGGCAAGGGCTCTGGTAAAGCCGACATCTCTTCGCGGACCGTGTCGTGCCTGGACAATACCGCCTCTGCCCACCTTTGTCCATCCTGGCCAAGCGGGCAGTCGGGGGTGTGCCTGGCACCTCTGCTGTCGCTGGGTCCGCCGAGCTCCGTGGTGGCGTGGGCGCGACTTTCCCCCTGGCCCCCTCTCCGGACGTCTCTACCGCCGCCCGCCCGCCGGGTCACGGCGTGACGGCTTGGCCCAGGGTCTCCATCGTCAGGTAGCTCAGCAGGGGGTCGAGCGACTCCTCGGCGTCGCCGCGCTCGAGGCGCTCGCGGATCCCGGGATCGGCCATCAGGCGGTCGAGGAGGGCGCGCTGCACGCGCTCGCGCCGCAGTGCCTCGACGTAGGTGACGTTGGTGAACGAGATCAGGTTGTAGAGCGGGACGTAGCGGTCCGGGTAGAGCTCGTTGAGGCGGCGCTCGACTTTCTTGCGCAGTTGGAACTCGTGGTCGCCCACCAGGTCACGCAGCTCGTGGAAGTGCTCCAGCGCGAGGTCGCCGATGGCGTCGGCGTTGGGTTTGCGCTGGGCCTCGAAGCGGGAGAAGACCTGCCGCCAGTCGCCGCCGCTGTCGAGGATGCAGTCGGCCAGCACCGAGCAGTCCTCGAAGCCGGAGTTGGCCCCCTGGCCGTAGGAGGGGACGATGGCGTGGGCGGCGTCGCCGATCAGCAGCACCTTGTCCTCGAAGGTCCAGGGGGAGCAGCGGACGGTGATCATCGAGGCCTCCGGCCGGCCGAAGAAGTCGGCCACCAGATTGGGCAGCAGGGGGAGCGCGTCGGGGAAGGAGGTGCGAAACAGCGCCGTCAGCTCCTCCGGCGTGGACACCGAGGAGAACGCCGGCGCCGCGCCCTCGTAGGGCATGTGGAGCGAGAGGGTGAAGCTGTGGTCCAGGTTGGGGAACCCGATGAGCATGTAGTGGCCCCGCGGCCAGATGTGAATGGCATTGCCGGCGAGCGCCCAGCCGCCGTCGGCGGCGGGCGCCACGTTGAGCTCCTTGTAGGCCTGGTCCAGGTACTCCTGGGTGAAGTCGAAGCGCCGGGTGCGCTGCATCTGCGTGCGCACGGCGGAGTGGGCGCCGTCGGCGCCGAAGAGGCGGTCCCCCGGCAGCTCCTTCATCTCGCCGGAGCGCAGGTCGCGCAGGGTGAGCGACGGCTGGTGGAGGTCCACCTCCAGGACCTTCTGCTTGAAGTGGCAGTCGAGGGAGGGCTGCTCCAGCGCCATGCCCAGCAGGACGCGGTTGAGGTGGTTGCGCGACACCGAGTGGATCGCCTCGCGACGGGTGCCGTAGGGCTGGTACTCCAGCGTGCCGTCGGCGCTGTGGATGACGCGGCCGTAGCAGGGCACGGAGATCGACCGCACGCGGTCGCCGATCCCCACGCGGTCGAGGGCGGCGAAGCCCCGCTCGCAGAGGGTCAGGTTGATCGATTTCCCCCCCGGCGCCTCGGCTTCGCGGAAGTCCGGATAGCGGTCGAAGATCTGCACCTGGTGCCCCAGCCGCGCCAGGTAGATGGACAGCAGCGAGCCCACCAGGCCGGCACCTGCAACGAGGATCGTCTCCATCAGCTCCCCATCCAGCCGGCCAGCTCCGAGAGTCGCCGCTCGGGGTGAGCCACGGCCTCCTCCAGCAGGGCCGCGAATCCCGCGAGCAGTTGCGCGACCTCTCCCGGCGCCAGCACGTTGGCGTTGTGTCCAAGGTCGAGGCGGATGCCCCCGGGCACCTCCCTGGCGTAGAGCGCCAGGTCGTACTCGGAGCCCACCTCGCCGGTGAGCAGGGGCACGAGCTCCACGCCGTGCGCCCGCAGCGGCTCGGCGTGGCCGGTGCCGCCCAACGGCATGTTGAACGTCACCGTGATCCAGGGAATGAGGGCGGGATCGTGGCCCGGGACCAGCTCCCGGGCCAGCCACTCGATGGGCGCCTCGCGGTGGGTGAAGGCCCCCAGGAACGTGTCGCGCACCCGGTGCAGCAGCTCGGCGAAGGTGGGGTCGCCGCCCAGGTCCGGGCGCAACGCCAGCAGGTTGAGCAGGCAGCCGACGATCCCCGCCGTTTCCGGCCTCCCCCGCAGCGCCATGGGAACACCGAGGATCACGCCCGTCCCGGCCTGGTAGCGATGGAGCACCGCCTGGAAGCCGGCGAGCAGGGTGACGAAGAGGGTCGCCCGCTCGCGCTGGGCGAGCGCCTTGAGCGCCTCCGAGAGCTCCGCTCCGAGCAGGCGTGTGCTCCTGCCGCTCGGGGCCTGGGGCCGGGCGGGCCAGGCAAGCCCGGCCGGCGAGGCGCCCGCCAGGTGCTGGCGCCACCAGGCGAGGTCGGCGGCAAGGGCGCCGTCGTCGATCCGGCGCCGCTGCCAGACGGCGAAGTCGGACGCCTGGAGGGCGGCGGCCGGCGGCAACGGCGACGGCCGGCCGGCGGCGACCTCGCCGTAGACGGCCGCCACCTCCCGCACCAGCACGGCGAGCGACCAGCCGTCGAGGACCAGATGATAGGCGGCGAGCAGCAGCGCGTGCTCCGCGGCAGCCGTGCGCAGCAGCGCCAGCCGCAGCAGCGGGCCGCGCTCGGGAGCGAAGCCGGGCGTCGCCAGCTCCACTGCCACCCGCGACCCTTCGGGCTCTCGGCCGGCCTCCGGCAGCCCCCCCAGGTCGATCACCGGCAGCCCGGGAGGGAGCAGACCCCGGTCGGTCCGCGCCAGCAGGACCCCGTCCTCGGCGGTGAAGCGGCTCCACAGCACCTCGTGCCGCTCGACCACGGCGCGCAGGCTGGCGGCGAGGGCCGGCACGTCGAGGGGGCCGGAGAGGCCCACGGCATGGTAGACGTTGTAGGCGTCGCTCTCCGGCCAGCGGCGGGCGAAGTGCCACAGCCGCGACTCGCCGAAGGACAGCGGCGCCGGCCCGCCGCCGGGGCGGGGGGAGATCCGCCAGCTCTCGTCCTCGCCGGCGGCCGTGGCCTCGGCCTGCCCGCCGCGGCCCCCGCTCAGGCGCTTTTCGAGCAGGGCGCGCTGGGCCGGCGTGAGCCGCGACCGCCGTTGCGCCAGGTCCTGCGCCGCCGCCACCCTTAAGCGCCCTCCGGCAGGCGGGCCAGCATCACGTCGACGCCCATCACCTCGGGGGCCGAGCCCGGCTCGGTGAAAGAGACGAAGTCCTGGAACCCCGCCGCGAGCAGCTCGTGCCGCCACTGGGCGGAGGAGAGCAGGGGGTGCAGGGGGCGCCGGTCGTAGTCCTCGAAGTGGTCGAAGCCGGGCAGGAAACCCATCGAGAAATTGTACTTGCGCTGGAAGCGGGTCTCCTCGAGCAGCAGCAGGACCCCGCCCGGCGCGAGCAGGCGGCGCACGTGGCGCAGCGTCTCCTCGACATTGCGGGTGGCGTGCAGGACGTGGGCTGCCACCACCCAGTCGAAGCTCGCGGCCGGAAAGCCCTGGGCGACCGGATCGGTCTCGACGTCCAGCACCCGGTAGCGGAGGAAGGGGAGCGCCGCGAACTTCTTGCGCCCCAGATCGGTGAAGAACCGGGAGACGTCGGTGAAGACGAAGATCGTGCTCGCGGCGGGCAGGAGCGGCAGCAGCGAGGCCGTGGTTCCCCCGGTCCCCGCTCCCACCTCGAGGAAGCGCAGGCGGGCGCCGGCCGGCAGGGCGCGGGTCTGGGCCGCCAGCACGGCGGCGGAGATGCCGTTGCAGTAGCGGAAGATCGGCAGCTCGCGGTAGCTCGACTCCACCGACTGCGACGAGCCCCCCGGCAGGTAGAACTCGAGGGGGTGGGTCTCGCCGGTGAGCACGGCGGTCAGGTTCTTGCCGTAGTAGTCCCGCTGCTCGTCCGTGAGCAGGGCGTCGAGGGCCGGCGACGGCACCGGTTCGCGGGCCACGTAGCCATGGCCATGGCGGGTCATCAGCCCCTCCTCGACGAAGGCCTCCAGCCAGCGCCGCAGCACCTTGTGGTACTTCGGGAGGATGCCGCGGCCGGCGATCAGCCCGTCGATCGTCCACTCCTCCCCCGCCTGCTGGAAGACCTTCAGACGGCGCAGCGCCGAGCCCAGGAACGCTGCGGCCCGCCGGTCGTGGACGGGCTCCCGGGCGGCGTCGGCCAGCAGGTCCGGCGCCGCCGCCAGCCGGCGGGCCTCCTGGCTGCCGGCCTCCACCAGCGCCGCCCAGAGCTCGCCGGAGACCGGCGCCGGCGCGCCCGTGCCGAGGGCGAGCTCCGCCGCCAGCGCCGCGGGGTCGTCCGGGGCGGGCGCGGGCGCCTCCAGCGGGGGCGCGGCAGCCCTCAGCTCCGCCGACGCGGCCAGGCCTTGCAGACGCTTTTCGAGCAGCAGCCGCTTGTCCGGCGACAGCTTCGCCCGGCGTTCATCCGTGTTCGGCATCGGATCTCCTCCGCTCGCCGCGGCTCACAGCCGCTCATGGACCTCTTCGTCCGACAGGTTCTCGATCTGGTCCAGGATCAGCCCCTCGACCACCTCGGCCAGGGCGGCGACGTTAGGCGCGTCGAAGAAGCTGCGCACCGGCAGCTCGACGCCCAGGTCGGCGCGGATCTGGAAGATGGCACGGATGGCCATCAGCGAGTCGCCCCCCAGCTCGAAGAAATCGTCGTGGAGGCCGAGCCGGTCGACGCCGAGAGCCGCGCCGCAGAGGCTCGCCAGGGCCTTCTCGACCTCGGTCTCGGGGGCTGCGTACTCGCGGCGCGGCTGCGGCTTCTCGTGCTCGAGGGCGGGCAGGGCCCGCCGGTCGACCTTGCCGTTGGCAGTTAGCGGCAGCGACTCCAGGACGAGGAAACCGGAGGGTACCATGTAATCTGGCAGCCGCTCCCGCAGGTAGGCGCGCAGCTCCCCGTCATCCAGCACGGTCCCGGGCTCGGCGATGACGTAGGAGGCCAGCCGCTTCTCGCCCGGCGCGCCGCCCTCGCGGGCCAGCACCACCGCCTCGCGCACCGCCGGATGACCGGCGAGGACGGTCTCGATCTCCCCCAGCTCCACCCGGTAGCCGCGGATCTTGACCTGCGAGTCCTCGCGGCCGAGGAATTCGATGTCGCCGCCGGGCAGGTAGCGTCCGAGGTCCCCCGTCCGGTACAGGCGCTCGCCGGTCTGCGGATGAGTGATGAAGCTCGCCGCCGTCTTCGCGGCGTCGCGCCAGTAGCCCTGGGCGAGGCCGGTGCCGCCGATGAAGAGCTGCCCCGGCACCCAGGTGGGGCGGGGCTGCAGGCATCCGTCCAGCACGTGGAACGTCTGGTTGCTCATCGGCCGGCCGTAGGGGATGCTGCGGGCTGCCGGGTCGACCTCCCCGATGGGGTGGAGGATCGACCAGATCGAGGCCTCGGTGGCGCCGCCGAGGCTCACCACCTCGACGCCGGGGGTGACCCAGGGGAGCCGGCGGATGCGGCCGGGCAGGGAGACGGGGATCCAGTCGCCCGACAGCAGGACGGTGCGCAGGGTACGCGGCGCCGGCGCGGCGCCGGGCCTGCCGTGGGCCGCCTGCTCGGCGAGCATCTCCATGAGGGGCGGCACCGTGTTCCAGATCGTGACCCCGGCGTTCTCGATCCGTTCGGCCCAGTGCCCGGGGTCGCGCCGCCGGTCCGCCGCCGGGAGGACGATTGTGCCGCCGGCTGCCAGGAGGCCGAAGACGTCGTAGACCGAGAGGTCGAAGGACAGCGACGACAGGGCGAGGACCCGGTCCTGCGGCCCCACCCGGAAGCGGTGGTTCATGTCCAGCACGGTGTTGACCGCGCCGCGGTGATCGATCATCACCCACTTGGGCTGGCCGGTGGAGCCTGAAGTGAAGATCACGTAGGCGAGGTCCGCCGGGCCCTGGACGGGGGCCAGGGGAGCGGGCGCGGTGTCCTCGGGCGTCGCGGGCGTGCCGGCCTCCACGCGCAGCCGCCGGAGGCCCTCCGGCCACTCGCCGCGCTGCGCGAAGCGGTCGTCGATCCAGGGCTGGCTGAGGGCGATCTTCACCTCGCCATTCTCCAGCAGGTAGCGGCGGCGGTCGGCGGGCAGGTCGGGATCGATGGGCAGGTAGGCCGCTCCGGACCACAGCACGCCCAGCACGCCGACCACCTGCTCCCACCCCTTCTCCATCACCACCGCCACGAGGCGGTTGGGGCGGGCTCCCAGCTCGCGCAGGCGGTGGCCGAGGGCGAGCGCCTCGCGGTGGAGCTCGCGGTAGGTGAGGGTGCGGCCGGGGGCGTCCACGGCCGGGCGATCGTCCGGCGCGGCCACCAGCGTGTGGAGCAGGCGGGAGGCGGCGGGGCCGAAGTCCTCGGCCGTGGCGTTGACCGCCGCCCGCTCGTCCCTCTGCGCCGCCGGCACCAGGTCGAAAGCGGTCGCCGCCCAGGCCTCTTCGCTTTCTGCCAGCCGCGCGAGCAGGTCGCGATAGGCCTGGAACAGGGTCGGGACGAAGCCCGGCGGGAAGAGGTCCTCGACGACGTCCCAGTTGAAGATCAGCCGGCCCCGCTCCTCGGCCACCTGGTGGTCCAGCCAGACCTGGGGGGTCTGGCTGATCTCGTAGCGCTCCTCGCGCTGCGCGTCGTCGTCCTCCTCGTCTTGGCCCCCGCCGTCCTGCGTGGCGAGGTTGAGGGTGCTGGTGAAGACCACCGGCATCAGGGAGCGGACGAGGCCGCCGTGGGAGCGCGTCAGCTCGCGCAGCACCCGCACGCCGCTGACGGAGCGGTGATCGAGGTCCTCCCAGAGCTGGGCCTGGGTGCGCCGGGCCCGCGCCTCGAAGCTGCCGGCCTGGGCGGTGTCCACCGCCAGCAGCGTCAGCGAGGTGAAGTCGCCGACCAGCTCATTGACCTGGGGGTGGAGCGGCAGGCGGTTGAACAGCGTCAGGTTGATGGTGAACCGCGGGCTCTTGCTCCAGGCCGCCAGGACCTCGGAGAAGGCGGCGAGCAGGACCCCCGAGGGGGTCAGGCCGGAGCGGCTCGCCCGCTCCTTGAGGCGGCTCCAGGCCGCCCGCGGCAGGCGCCCGGCGTGACGCACGAAGCGGGGACGGCCGAGGGCCGCCGGGTTCCTGGCGAGCGGCAGCTCGGGGGCCGGGGGAAGGTCGGCCAGCCGGCCGCGCCAGTAGTCGAGGTCGCGCGCGAAGCCCGGCGTGCGCTCGTAGTCGGCGAGCGCCTGCACGTAGTCGCGGAACGAGGCCTCCAGGGGCGGCAGCTCGGCGGCGGGGTCGGCGTAGAGGCGGGCGAGGTCGCGCATCAGGACCTGCCAGCTCCAGGCGTCGCCGATCAGGAAGTCGAAGCTGATGTGGAAGCGAACGACGCCGCCGCCGAGCCGCGTGACGCGCACCTCGAACAGCGGCCAGCGGTCGCTCGGCAGCACCTGGTGCGACATCTCGTGGCGCACTCGCTGCAATCCGGCCTCGCGCTGCGCGGCGTCCGCTCCCCGCAGGTCGAGCACCGCGATGCAGTAGGGCGGCACCGTCTCCAGGATCTGCTGCCGGCCGTCCGGCAGCACGATGGCCCGCAGCATGTCGTGGCGCTCGATGAGCAGGCGCCAGGCGAGGGTCATGCGGTCGAGGTCGACCTCGCGGGAGCTCACCTCGGTGTAGATGTGGGTGGCGACCTCGCCCATCTCGAAGGCGCCGCTGCGGCCGATCCAGTAGGCCTGCTGCACGTCGGTGAGCGGGAACGGCTCGTGCCGGTGCTCGGGGTCGTGGATGAGGACGGGGAGCGCCGGCGCGGCGCCGGCAGCTCCCGCCGCCGCCTGCTCGCGGTGAGCGCGGACCGCCGCCGCCAGGCCGGCGATGGTGGGGGTCTCGAACAGGGCCTTGAGCGGCGCGTCGGTGGCGAAGGCCGACCGCACCTCGGCGGTGATCTGGGTGGCCAGCAGCGAGTGGCCGCCGAGCTCGAAGAAGTCGTCGTGAACGCCGAGCCCCGCGATGCCGAGGGCGCGCTCCCAGAGGGCCGTGACCGTGCGCTCGACCTCGTCGCCCGGGGGGACGAAGGGGGTCGCCAGCTCGGGCCGCGCGTGCCCCCGCGAGAGGACCGCGGCGGGCTGCGCCGCCGCGGTCTCGGACGGCGCCACGGGCTCCGCCGGCGCCACGGCCGCCTGCGCCACGCCTCGCGGCCGCGCCGGCTCCAGCCAGAAGCGCTGGCGTTCGAAGGGGTAGGTCGGCAGCGGCACCCGGTGCCGCTGCTCGTGGGGGTGGAAGCCCTCCCAGTCGACGTGAGCGCCGGCCAGCCAGAGGCGGCCGAGGGCGTTGGCCAGCGGCTCGCCGGCCCCGCCCCCACCCCCGCTGTCACCGTCCTGCGGATGGCGCATCGTCGTCACGACCGTCCGCTCCGGGGAGGCGGAGCGCACGAGGCTGGCGAGCGTGCGGCCCGGCCCCACCTCCAGGAGCACGCGCGAGCGGTCCTGCAACAGCTCGGCGGCGCCGCCGGCGAAGCGCACCGTCTCGCGCAGTTGGCGCACCCACCAGGCGGGATCGGTCGCCTGCGCGGCCTCGATCCAGGTGCCGGTCAGGTTGGAGACGTAGGGGATGCGGGGCGGCGCCAGCCGAACCTTCGCCACCTCTCGCCCGAACGCCTCCAGGATGGGGTCCATCATGGCGGAGTGGAAGGCGTGCGAGGTGTGGAGACGACGGGCCTCGATCCCCTGCTCCGCCAGGCGGCCCGCCAGAGCGTCGACCTCGCCGGTGGGGCCGGAGACGACGCAGAACGATGGCCCGTTGACGGCGGCGAGCGCCAGGCCGCCGGCCAGCAGCCGCCGCGTCTCCGCCTCCGGCCGTGGCACCACCAGCATGGCCCCCGCCGGCAGCTCCTGCATCAGCCGGCCGCGGGCGGCCACCAGGGCGAGGGCGTCCGCCAGCGAGAAGACGCCCGCCAGGCACGCCGCCACGTACTCGCCAAGGGAGTGGCCGAGCATGGCCGCGGGGCGGATCCCCCACTCCCGCAGCAGCTCGGCGAGGGCGTATTCGACGGCGAAGAGGGCCGGCTGGGCGAGGGCCGTCTGGGCCAGCCGCCCGGCTGCCGCGGCGCCGTCTTCGGCCGCCCCGGCGGTGGGAAACAGGACCGTCCGCAGGTCGAGCCCCAGGTGGGGCTGCAGGAGACGGGCGCAGTGGTCGAGGGCGCGGCGAAAGGCCGGCTCGGCGTCGTAGAGCTCCTGCCCCATGCCCACGTGCTGCGCGCCCTGGCCCGGGAAGAGGAAGGCCACGGGGCGGTCGCGCCCCTCCTGGGCGAGGGAGAGGAGGCGCTGCGGATGGCGCGAGCGCAGGGCGGCGATCGCGTCCTCGCGGTCCTGGCAGACCAGGGCGCGCCGGTGCCTGAAGGCGTTGCGCCCCACCTGCAGGGTGTAGGCGACGTCGGCCAGCGGCTGCTCGGGATGCTCTTCCAAATGGCGCGCCAGGTTGTCGGTCGCCGCCTCCAGGGCCGCCGGCGTCCGCGCCGAGAGCAGCAGGAGCTGCCAGGACCGGGACGGGCCGGAGGGGGCGGGCGCCGGAGCCTCCTCCAGCACGGCGTGGGCATTGGTGCCGCCGATGCCGAACGAGCTGACGCCGGCCCGCCGCGGGCCATCGCCGGCCGGCCACTCCGTCAGAGCCCGGCTGACGTAGAACGGGCCGGACGCGAAGTCGATCTCCGGGTTGGGCGCCTCGAAGTGGAGGCTCGGCGGGATGGCGCGGTGTTGCAGCGCGAGGACCGCCTTGATCAGACCGGCCACGCCGGAGGCCGCGTCCAGGTGGCCGATGTTGCTCTTGACCGAGCCCAGGGCGCAGGACTCCCGCCGCTCGGCGCCGACGCCGAAGCTCCTGGTGAGGGCCGTCACCTCGATGGGATCGCCCAGCGCCGTGCCGGTGCCGTGCGCCTCGACGTAGCCGATGGTGTCGCCGGAGATCCCAGCCGCGGCCAGGGCTTCCGAGATCACCGCCACCTGCCCCTCGACGCTCGGGGCCGTGAAGCCGACCTTGGACGCGCCGTCGTTGTTGACGGCCGAGCCGCGGATCACCGCCAGGATGGTGTCGCCCGCGGCCACGGCGTCCGCCAGCCGCTTGAGGACCACCACCCCGACGCCGCTGCCGGTGACGGTCCCCTGGGCATTGCGGTCGAAGACGCGGCAGTGCCCGTCGGGCGAGTAGATCCCCCCCTCCTGGTAGCGATAGCCGCTCTGCTGCGGCACGCGGATCGAGACGCCGCCGGCGAGCGCCAGGTCGGACTGATAGTCCTGGAGGCTCTGGCAGGCGAGGTGGACCGCCACCAGCGACGTCGAGCAGGCCGTCTGGACGCTGATGCTGGGCCCCTTGAGGTTGAGCTTGTAGGAGACCCGCGGCGCCAGGTAGTCCTTGTCGGTGCCGACGAGGACCTGGAGGGGCGCGAGGGTCTGCAACAGCTCGGGATGGGCGAGCACGTTGTTGAAGAAGTAGGTGTTCATCCCCGCGCCGCCGAAGACCCCGATCGCGCCGGTGAAACCCTCGGGGGAGTAGCCGGCCGTCTCCAGGGCCTGCCAGCAGCATTCGAGGAAGGCCCGCTGCTGGGGATCGGCGATCTCCGCCTCGCGCGGGTTGAAGTCGAAGAACGCGGCGTCGAAGTCCTCGATGCCGTCGAGCAGGCCGGCGGCGCGGACCAGGCTCGGATCGTCCGCCGGGCCGGTGAGCGAGGCCTCCGGGTCGCCAGCGAAGAAGCGGATCGATTCGACGCCGTCGCGCAGGTTGCGCCAGAATTGATCGACGTCGCCGGCACCCGGAAAGCGGCCGGCCATGCCGATGATGGCGATCGAAAGGTCCTGGGTCTGCGGATCCGTCATGGCGCGTCAAAGCTCCTCAGGTTCGTGATCGGTGGCGGCAACGCCGGGGCGGGCCGGGCGGCGGCGGCCGGCGGCGGCCTCCCGGCGCCTTGCCCCCCGGTCCTGACCGCGCTGACGGGAAGCGGGCTCCGTCTCTCCCGCGTCCCCCGCGTCCAGATACCGGGCGAGGGTGCGGATGGTGGGGTGCTCGAACAGGGCGACCAGCGGCAGCTCCCGGTGGAGCTCGCTCTTGAGCCGGCGATGGACCCGGACGGTCAACAGCGAGTGGCCGCCCGAATCGAAGAAATTGTCGTCGATGCCCACCCGCTCGAGCCGCAGCAGCTCGCGCCAGATGGCGGCGATCGTCCGCTCCATCTCCGACTGCGGCTCCTCGATGGCGGCGGGCGCGCCCCAGGCGCCCCGCTCGGGGTCCGGCAGCGCCCGGCGGTCGAGCTTGCCATTGGCATTGAGCGGCAGAGCGGGGAGAGCGACGAAGGCCCAGGGTACCATGTGCGCCGGCAGCCTGGCGCGCAGGAAGCTCCGCAGCTCGTCGACCCCCGGCGCCGCTCCGGGCTGGCCCACGACGTAGGCGACCAGCCGCTGCTCCCCGGGCTCGCCGCGCGCCAGCAGCGCGGCCTCGGCCACCTGCGGGTGGCGGCGCAGGGTGGCCTCGATCTCCCCCAGCTCGATGCGGAAGCCCCGCACCTTGACCTGATGGTCGACGCGGCCGAGGAACAGCAGCTCGCCGTCCGGCCGGAAGCGGGCGAGGTCACCCGTCCGGTAGAGCCGCGCCCCGGGCGCCGCGGCGAACGGGTCGGGGACGAACCTCTCGGCCGTCAGCTCGGGGCGATGGAGATAGCCGCGGGCGAGGCCCGCGCCCCCCAGGTAGAGCTCGCCGGGGACGCCGGGCGGCACCGGCTGGAGCCGCACGTCGAGCAGCAGGGCCCGGCCGCCCCCCACCGGCCGGCCGATGGCCGGCAGCCCCGGCCCGCGGTCGACGGTGGCGAACGTCGAGTAGGTGGTGTCCTCCGAGGGGCCGTAGCAGTTCAGGACCCGCTCGACGCCGGGTACGGCGTGGATCTCGTCCACCAGCCGGCGCGGCAGCGGCTCGCCGGCCAGCACCACGGTGCGCACGGCCGCCGGCAGCCCCTCGCTGCGCACCAGCTCGGCGAGGGCCGAGGGGACGGTGTTGAGGAGCGTGACCCGCCCGGCGGCGGCCAGGCGCGGCAGGTGGAGCGCGTTCTCCGCCAGGATCACCGTGCCGCCGTGACAGAGCGGGAGAAAGAGCTCGAAGACGGAGAGGTCGAAGCAGATCGACGTCGAGGCGAGCACGCCGGCGCGGTCCTGCTCCGGGAAGACGCCGCGCGCCCAATCGAGCAGGGCCACGGCGCTGCGGTGGGTGATCGCCACCCCCTTGGGACGGCCCGTGGAGCCGGAGGTGTAGATCGTGTAGGCGAGGTGGTCCGGCACCAGGTCCGGGGGCGGCAGCGGCGCCGCGGCGGCATTGTCGGCAATGGCGGGCCAGTCGCGATCGAGGCAGAGGTATCGCGGGCATGGCGGCCCTCCCTCCCCCTCCAAGCGCCCCGCCAGGCCGGCCAGCAGCCGCTCCTGGGTGAGCACCACCAGGGCGGCGGCGTCCGCCAGCATGAAGTCGAGCCGCTCGCGCGGATAGGCCGGATCGAGCGGCAGGTAGGCGCCGCCGGCCTTGAGGATCCCCAGCATGCCGACCACCATGTCGAGCGAGCGCTCCATGCAGATCCCCACCAGGACCTCGGGGCCGACGCCCAGGGCCCGCAGGTGAGAGGCGAGCTGGCTGGCGCGGGCGTCGAGCTCGCTCCAGGTCAGGGTCCCCTCGGCTGCGATCACCGCCGGCGCGTCCGGCGTCTCCCGGGCGCGGGCCGCGAAGAGCTGGTGCAGACAGGCCTCGGACCTGGCGGCGGACCCGGCGGCGGTGTCGTTCCACTCGCTCAGGAGCTGCGCCCGCTGGGCCGCGCCCAGCAGCGGCAGCTCTCCGACCGGAGTCTCGGGATCTGCCACGGCGACCGCCAGCAGGTGCCGGAGCTGGGCGAGTATCCGGCCCGCGGTCACGGCGTCGAAGAGGTCGGTGTTGAACTCCAGCGCGGCGGCGAAACCGTGCGCCCCCTCCTCGACCGCCAGCGTCAGGTCGAACTTCGCGGCCGCCATGTCGGCCTCCAAGGGAGCCAGGGCGAGACCGTCCCCCGCCGCCGCTCCCGCCGCCTCCCCTCCCGCCACTCTCGGCGCAGCAGCCGCCGCCTGGAACGAGAACAGGACCTGGAACAGCGGCGCGTGGGCCAGGTTGCGCTCCGGCGCCAGCTCCTCGACCAGCTTCTCGAACGGCAGGTCCTGGTGGGCGTAGGCGCCGAGTGCCGCCTCCCGCACCCGCGCCAGCAGCGCGCGGAAGCCCGGCTCTCCCGCGAGGTCGCCGGCGAGCACCAGGGTGTTGACGAAGAAGCCGATCAACCCCTCGGTCTCCGCCCGGCTCCGGCCGGCGACGGGCGAGCCCACCGCCACGACCGCCTGCCCGGAGTACCGGTGCAGGAGGAGCTGGAGGGCCGCGAGCAGCACCATGAAGGGGGTGAGCCCCGCCGCCCGTCCGAGCTCGCGCACCGCCGCCGCCAGCTCGGCGGGGAACGGGAGCGTGCGGCGGTCGCCACGGAAGGTCTGCACCCGGGGCCGCGGGCGGTCCGTGGGCAGGTCGAGCAGCGGCGGCACGCCGGCGAGGGCCTGCCGCCAGTAGGCGAGATGGCCCTCCAGCACCTCCCCGGCGAGCCATCGCCGCTGCCAGGCCGCGTAGTCGGCGTACTGCACGGGCAGCTCGGGGAGGCGCGCGGGCCGGCCCTGGGACGCGGCGCCATAGAGCGCCGTCAGCTCGCGCACCAGGATGCCCATCGACCAGCCGTCGCTGACGACGTGGTGCAGGCTGAGGAGCAGGACGTGCTCCGCGGCGGCAAGCCGGATCAGGCCGGCCCGCAGCAGCGGCCCCCGCGCCAGGTCGAAGGGGCGCCGCGCCTCGGCCGCGGCGAGCCGGCCGGCTTCGGCTCGCCGCGGTGCCGGCGGCAGCGCGGCGAGGTCGACCAGCGGCAGGGGGACCGGCAGAGCCGGGAGGATGACCTGCTCCGGCTCGTCCTCACCGCTCTCACTGCTGCCGGGCAGCCGGAAGACGGTGCGCAGCGCCTCGTGACGGCGCACCACCTCCCCCAGGCTCGCCGCCAGCGCCGCCGGGTCGAGGCCGCCCGCCAGCCGCAGAGCCGTGGGCAGGTTGTAGGCGACGCTCCCGGGCTCGAGCTGAGCGAGGAACCAGAGCCGCTGCTGGCCAAACGACAGCGGCAGGCCCTCCTCCCGCGGCACCCGCGCGATGGGCGGTGCGGCGGGCCTGCCGGCGGCGCGCGCCTCCTCGACGCGAGCGGCGAGCTGCGCCACCGTGGGCGCCTCGAAGAGGACGCGCAGGGGCAGCTCGACGTCGAAGGCCTCGCGCAGCCGGGAGACCACCTGCGTGGCCAGCAACGAGTGGCCGCCGAGGTCGAAAAAATCGTCGTGCGCGCCCACGCCGTCGACGTGCAGCACCCGTTCCCAGATCCCGGCCAGGATCTCCTCGGCCGGAGTGCGCGGCGCCGTGCGCTCCGCCTTGACGGCGGGCAACGGCCGCAGCGCCGCCAGCGCCCGCCGGTCGATCTTGCCGTTGGTGGTCAGCGGCAGGGAATCGAGCACCACGATAGCCGCCGGGAGCATGTAGTCGGGC
The DNA here is from genome assembly GCA_036264085.1 of Thermoanaerobaculia bacterium. Lineage (GTDB taxonomy): Bacteria > Acidobacteriota > Thermoanaerobaculia > Multivoradales > UBA5704 > DATARR01. The sequence continues at coordinate 88,930 of DATARR010000158.1, forward strand.
AGGCTCTCGCCGGCAAAGCCCCGCAGCTCCGGGGTCGTGGGCGCCGTCGCCGCTGCCGGCACCACGTATCCCACCAGCCGCCGCTCGCCCGGACGCTCGGGATCCTCGACGGCGAGCACCGCGGCCGCGCGCACCGCGGGATGGCGGGCCAGCGCCGACTCGATCTCCCCCAGCTCGATGCGGAAGCCGCGCACCTTGACCTGATGATCGATCCGCCCCAGGTATTCGAGGTCGCGGTCGGGCCGATACCGTGCGAGATCGCCGCTGCGGTACAGTCGCGAGCCCGCCTCGCCGAACGGGTTCGGCACGAAGCGCTCCGCCGTCAGCTCCGGCCGCCCCAGGTAGCCCGCGGCCAGGCCGGCGCCGCCGACGTGGACCTCCCCCGGCACCCCGAGCGGCACCGGCGAGAGAAAGCGGTCGAGCAGATGGACCCCGAGGTCCGGAATGGGCTCGCCGACGGCGCTGACGGCCCGTCCCACGTCCCGCCAGCCGACTTCGCGGTAGGTGACGTGCACCGTGGTCTCGGTGATGCCGTACATGTTGATCAGCCGCGGCCGGCGGTCGCCATGGCGCGCCAGCCACGGCGCCAGCATCGCCGGCTCCAGGGCCTCGCCGCCGAAGATCACGTAACGCAGGGCGAGCTCCGGCGCCGAGCCGGCCAGCACCGTCTCCTCGGCCCAGACGAGCTGCCGGAAGGCCGATGGCGTCTGGCTCAGCACCGTCGCCCGCTCCCGGCGCAGCAGGTCGTAGAAGGCCTCGGGCGAGCGGCTCACCCAGTAGGGGACGATCACCAGCCGGCCGCCGTGGAGCAGCGCGCCCCAGATCTCCCACACGGAGAAATCGAAGGCGTAGGAGTGAAACAGGGTCCAGACGTCGTCCGGGCCGAAGCCGAACCACCGCTCGGTGGCCGAGAACAGGCGCGCGGCGTTGCCGTGCCGTACCACCACGCCCTTGGGCCGGCCCGTCGAGCCCGAGGTGTAGATGACGTAGGCCGGGTGCCCGGCCGTCACCGGGACGCAGGGATCCGAGGCCGCCTCGCGGGCGATCTCCTCGCGGTCGCGGTCGAGGAGGACCACCCTCATCTCCGGGCCGGGCGGCGGCAGGGAGCCGGCGAGAGGCTCCTGGGTGAGGAGCACCGGGGGATGGCTGTCCGCCAGCAGGAAGGCCAGCCGCTCCCGCGGCGCGGCGGGATCGAGGGGCACGTAGGATGCACCGGCCTTCAGCGTGCCGAGGATGGCGACCACCAGGTCGAGGGAGCGCTCGAGGCAGAGCCCCACGCAGCCGCCCGGCGGGACGCCCAGGCGGATCAGATGCCGCGCCAGCCGGTTGGCCCGCTGGTCCAGCTCGCCGTAGGTCAGCCGCTCCCCCTCGCAGACCGCCGCCACGGCGCTCGGGGAGCCCGCCGCCTGTGCCGCGAATCGCTGGTGCAGGCAGAGGCCGTCCAGGGTCTCGGCCGCCTCACCGTTCCACTCCCGTGCGAGCTGATGCCGCTCGGATTCCGAGAGGAGGGGCAGCTCCGAGAGGCGGCGATCGGGATGGCCAGCGGCCGCCGTCAGCAGGGTCTCGAAATGGGCCGCCATGCGCCGCATGCGGATGGCGTCGAAGAGGTCGGTGTTGTACTCGAACAGGCCGCCGAGGTGCCCGGGGGCCTCCTCCAGGGTCAGCGTGAGGTCGAACAGCGACCTCCCGGACTCGACCGGCAGCGCTTCCAGGGCCGGCCCGGCGGCGGCACCGCCCGCCTCCCCCGTCAGGGCCTGGAAGGCGAAGACCACCTGGAAGATGGGCGTGTGGGCGAGGCTGCGATCGGGCGCCAGCTCTTCCACCAGGCGCTCGAACGGCAGGTCCGGATGGGCGAAGGCCTCCAGGACCACCTCCCGCACCCTCTCCAGGAGCTCGCGGAAGGTCGGCTCCCCCGAGAGGTCGCACCGCAGCACCAGGGTGTTGACGAAGAAGCCGATCAGACCTTCGGTCTCCACCCGGTCGCGATTGGCGATCGGGGTCCCCACCGGCAGGTCGTCGCGGCCCGTGTAGCGGCTGAGCAGAGACGCGAGCCCCGCGAGCAGCGTCATGAAGGCGGTCGCCCTCTGCTGCTGGCCCACCAGCTTGAGGGCCGCCGTGACCCCGGCGGAGACGGCCACCGGCTCGCGCGCGCCCCGGAACGTCTGGACCTCGGGCCGCGGCCGGTCGGCCGGGAGTTCGAGGGGACCGGGCAGACCGGCGAGCTGTCCTCGCCAGTACGCGAGCTGCGGCGCCAGGGTCTCGCCGTCGAGCCACTCTCTCTCGGCGACGGCGTAGTCGGCATACTGCACGGGCAGGTCGAAGAGAGGCGAGGGGGCGCCCCGCAGGAAGACCTGGTAGAGCGCCGTCAGCTCCCGGATCAGGATCCGCATCGACCACGCATCGGAAACGATGTGGTGGAGAGCGAAGCCCAGGATGCGCTCGCCAAGTCCCATGCGCAGCAGCACGGCATGCACCAGCGGCCCGGAGGCGAGGTCGAAGGCGTGCCGTCCCTCGGCCTGGAGGAGCGCGCGGGCCGCCAGCCGGCGCTCCGCCTCGGGAAGGATCGAGAGGTCGACGACCGGCAACGGGAAGACGGCGGGGGGAGCGATCCGCTGCACCGGTCTCCCGTCGACGCTCGGAAAGCAGGTACGCAGGCTCTCGTGACGCCGCACGATCTCGGTCAGGGCACGGCCGAGGCAGCCCTCGTCGAAGGGGCCGCGGAGGCGAACGGCGCCGGGCACGTTGTAGAACGGGTTGCCGGGCTGCAACTGGTCCAGGAACCAGAGCCGCTGCTGGGCGTAGGAGAGAGGGAAATCGCCGGCGCCCTGCCGGCGCGACCGGATGACCGGCCGCGGCGCCGTTCCCTGCAGCTTCCTGAGCTGCCGCAGCAGGAGCTCCCGCTTCGCCGGCGAGAGGTTCTCGAGGCGGCTCGCAAGCTCAATCATGGGACGCCTCGGGACCGGTCTCCAGCAGCAGCCGCTCGCTGGCGAGCAGCGCTTCGGCCTCCTCGTCGGAGAGGTCCTCGAGCCGGGCCAGCATGTCGTCGAGCGTGCCGCCCTCCGCCGCACGGGTCGCTCCTGCGAGGAGGCGCACGGCCAGGAGCGCCACGGTCGGAGCGTCGAAGACGGCGCGCAGGGGCAGCTCGGAGCCCAGCGCCTGGCGCACCCGCGACAGGACCTGAAGTGCGAGCAGCGAGTGGCCGCCCAACTGGTGGAAGTCGTCGTGGATCCCCACCGGCTGGATCCCCAGGACGTCCTCCCAGATGCCGGCGAGCACCTGCTCGGTCTCCGTGCGCGGGGCGACGTAGGGGGTCGCCAGGTCGGGGCGGGAGTGGCTCGCCGGCCGCTCGGCGGGCGCCGCCGTTGCGAGCTGCGCCGCCCCATCGCGCCGGGGGGAGAGCGCCGCCGCCATCAGGCTCTCGAGCGGCCGGGCGGAGACGGCCACCCGGGCCAGGCCGCTCGCCACCGCGCGGTCGAACACCTCCAGCCCTTCGGCGGTGAGCAGCCCGTCCGCCAGCTCGCGGCCGGCGCTGTCGACGGCCATGCCCACCTCGCGCCAGCGGTCCCAGTCGATGGCGAGGACGGGAGCGCGGCGGGCGGCGGCGAAAGCGTCCAGGAAGGCGTTGGCGGCGCAGTAGTCGACCTGTCCGAGGCCGCCGACGACAGCGGCGAGGGAGGAGCAGAGCACGCAGAGATCGAGGGGAGCGTCCGCCACCACCGGCGCGAGCACCGACTCCAGGACGAGCGTGCCGCGGACCTTCGCCCGCAGCACCTTCGCCGCCTCTTCCCGCTCCTTGAGCTGGATCAGGCCGCCGCCGGCCACGCCCGCGGCGTGGATCACCCCGTGCAGAGCGCCGAACCGCTCGACGGTCCGCTGGACGGCGGCGCGCAGGGCCGCCTCGTCGGCGACGTCGGCGGCGATCACCAGCACCTCCGCCCCCAGGCTTTCGAGGGTCGCCAGACGCTGCGAGCCCGCCGGCAGCTCCGCGCGGCCGACGAGAGCGAGCCGCGCCCCGGCGGTGCAGGCGAGGTGCTCGGCGAGAGCGAGCCCGATGCCGCTCGTGCCGCCGGTGACGAGGACCACACCGCCCTGCCGCAGGCCGCTGCGGCCCGCCGCCTCCAACCGCACCGGCGCGAAGCGCTGCACCCAGCGGCGGCGGCCGCGCAGGGCGACGACCGACTCCTCCGGCGGGTGCGCCAGCTCGGCCGCGAGGCGGTCGAGCAGCTCCTCCCGCCGCGGGTGCCCGGGCGGCGGCAGCACGACGTCGACGGCGCGGGCCCGCGCTCCGGGGTACTCCAGGGGGATGACGCGGACGGGTCCCAGGAGCAGGGCCTTCCCGGGGCTCAGGGCCTCGTCGCCCGTGACCTCCACCAGGCCGTTGGCAACCACGGTGAGCTCCAGCCCCTGCGGCACCTCCGCCGTCGCCGCCGCCTCGCTCGCCTCGGCCAGGGCCTGGGCCAGCCAGAGGAGGCTGTAGAAGGCCGGCTCCTCCAGGCTCTCCAGGCCCGCGAGGCCGGCCGGCGCGCCCTCCGGCGTGACGCATCCCAGGTGGACGATGCGGGAGGGGAGCGGCCCGCCGCCCTCGCGCAGGTCGTGCAGCAGCCGGACGTAGTCCTCGCGCCGGCCCGGCTCGGCCGCCACCCGGACGACGTCCCGCCCCTGTCGCGACAGCCGCTCTGCCAGCTCGGCGCCGAGCCCGCAGCGGTCGGTGAGCACCAGCCAGCGCTCGGCTGGTCCCGGCGGCGGCAGCGGCCGGGCCGGCAGCACCGACTCCTGCCAGGCCGGCGCCGAGAACCAGTCGGCGACATCGGGCCGGCGCTGCGCCGGCTGCCGCCGGGCGGCGGGTCCGGCGGCGGCTGGTGGCTCGATCCAGTAGCGCCGCCGCTCGAAGGGATAAAGGGGCAGCGGCACCCGCCGGCGCCGCTCGCGGGCGTGGAAGCCGTGCCAGTCCACCTCGGCGCCGGCCAGCCAGAGGCGGCCGAGCGCGGCGAGCAGGCAGCCCTCGTCCGAGGCCGCGTCGCCCGGGTGCCGCATCGACTCGACGGGCCCCGCGCCCACCGCCACCTGCCGCCGGGCGAGACTCGCGAGCGTGCGGCCGGGGCCGACTTCGAGCAGCACCCGTCCGGGCTCGCGCAGCAGCTCGCCCAGGGCGGCGGCGAAGCGCACCGGCTGCCGCAGGTGCGCCGTCCAGTAACCGGGATCGGTGGCCTGGGAGGCCTCGATCCAGGTGCCGGTGAGGTTCGAGAGGTACGGGATGCGCGGCGGTTGCAGCGCGATCGTCCCCAGCAGCCCGCGGAAGGGCTCCAGGACGGGGTCCATGGCCGCCGAATGGAAGGCGTGGGAGGTCTTCAGGGGCCGCCCCTCCAGACCCCGCCGGGCGAGCCGGGCGCGGACGGACTCGACGGCCTCCTCCGGTCCCGAGACCACGCACAGCGACGGCGCGTTGACCGCCGCCAGCGAGAGCCGGTCGTCATCCAGCAGGGCGAGGGTCTCCGCCTCGGGCAGGGGGACGGCCAGCATGGCGCCCGCCGGCCGCGCCTGCATCAACCGGCCGCGGGCCGCCACCACCGCCAGCGCATCCTCCAGCGAGAACACCCCGGCGAGGCAGGCCGCCACGTACTCGCCGAGGCTGTGACCGAGTATCGCCTCTGGCCGCACCCCCCACTCCATCCACAGGCGCGCCAGGGCGTATTCCACGGCGAACAGGGCCGGCTGGGCGAGCCCGGTCTGCTGCAGCCGGCGGCCGGCGCCGGCGTCGCCGGGCTCCGAATGCAGGACGCGGCGCAGGTCGAGGCCGTCGAGGTGGGGAGCGAGGTGCTCGGCGCAGGCGTCGAGAGCGGCCCGGTAGGCCGGTTCTCTCTGATACAGCTCCCGCCCCATGCCGGCATACTGCGCACCCTGGCCGGGGAAGAGGAAGACGACCGGCCGCCGGCCGCCCTCGGCGGTGCGGGTGAGGAGCCGCTCCGGATCCCGCGCCGCCAGCGCTGCCGCCGCGTCGGCGGCGTCGCGGGCCACCAGCACCCGCCGGTGGGTCAGCGCCCGCCGGCCCACCTGGAGGGTGAAGGCGGCGTCCGCCAGCGGCACCTCGGGGTGCTCCCGCAGGTGCGCCGCCAGGTTGCCGGTCGCCGTCTCCAGGGCCTCGGCCGAGCGGGCCGAAAGCACCAGGAGCTGGAGCGGCCGGGACTCCCCCGACGGCACCGGGGCCGGCGCCGCCTCCAGCACGGCGTGGGCATTGGTGCCGCCCATCCCGAAGGAGCTCACGGCGGCCCGGCGCGGCTCGCTGTTCGCCGGCCACGGGCGCAGCTCGGCATTGACGAAGAACGGGCTCGACGCGAAGTCGATGCGCGGATTGGGCTCCCGGAAATGGAGGCTGGGCGGGATCTCTCCCCGCTCCAGGACCAGGGTGGTCTTGATCAGCCCGGCGATACCGGCAGCCGCATCCAGGTGGCCGAGGTTGGTCTTGAGCGAGCCGAGGGCGCAGAAGCCCCGCCGGTCTCTGTCCGCGGTGCCGGCGCGGAAGACCCGGGTGAGGGCGGCGATCTCGATGGGATCCCCCAGAGGTGTGCCGGTGCCGTGCGCCTCGACGTAGCCGATCTCGTCCGGCGACACCCCGGCCACGGTCTGGGCGGCGGCGATGACGCCGGCCTGGCCGTCGACGCCGGGAGCGGTGTAGCCCACCTTCTGGGAGCCGTCGTTGTTGACGGCCGTGCCCCGGATGACGGCGTGAACGGTATCGCCCGCCGCCAGGGCGTCGCTCAGCCGTTTGAGCACCACCACTCCCACGCCGCTGCCGCCGACGGTGCCCTGGGCCTGGGCGTCGAAGGCGCGACAGTGGCCGTCGGGCGAGACGATGCCACCCTCCTGATAGTAATAACCCGCCACCTGCGGCACCACCGCCGAGACGCCGCCGGCGAGCGCCATGTCGCACTCGCGGCCGAGCAGGGCCCGGCAGGCGAGGTGGGTGGCGACGAGGGAGGTCGAGCAGGCGGTCTGCACCGTGAAGCTGGGGCCCCGCAGGTTCAGCTTGTAGGACAGGCGCGTGGCGAGGAAGTCCTTGTCCCCCCCCAGCATGGCCTGGTTCGCGCCGCCGCCGGCCTGCAGCGCTCCCGGGGTCGCCAGGACGTTCCTCAGCAGGTACAGGTTGGCGCTCACCCCGGCATAGACGCCGATGGCGCCGGGGTACTGGGCCGGGTCGTAGCCCGCGCTCTCCAGGGCGTGGAAGGCGCACTCCAGGAACAGCCGGTGCTGCGGGTCCGTCATCTCGGCTTCGCGCGGCGGCATGTCGAAGAACGGCGCGTCGAAGAGGTCGATGCCGTCGAGCACGCCGTGGGCCTTGACGTAGCCGGGATCGTTCAGGGCGGCGGCCGGCACGCCCTGCGCCATCAGCTCCTCGTCGGTGAAGAAGCGGATGCACTCCCTGCCCGCCCGCAGGTTGGCCCACAGCTCCTCGACGTCCGCAGCGCCCGGGAAGCGCCCCGCCAGGCCCACGATGGCGATCCCCTCCTGGCCGCCGCTCTGCTCCACCTGGCTGCGCGCCCGGACCCGGGCGGCCTCGACCACGCCGTCGCCTCCCCCCTCCGGCCTGTCGCCCAGATCTCCCAGGTACCGGGCGAGAGCGCCGATCGTCGGGTGATTGAACAGGTCGACGACCTGGATCTCGCGGTCCAGCACCTTCTGCAGCCGCGAGTGCACGCGGACGAGCAGCAGGGAGTGGCCGCCGCGATCGAAGAAGTTGTCCTCGATGCCAACCTCCTCGAGCCCCAGCACCTCGCGCCAGACCTCGGCGATGATCCGCTCGAGCCCCGTCCGCGGCGCCGCGCCCGCAGCCGTCTGCCCTTCGCCCGCGACCTCAGCCGGCGCCGGCAGGGCCTGGGCATCGACCTTGCCGCTGACCGTCCGCGGCAGGGCGGGGAGCGGCACCAGGGCCGCCGGCACCATGTAGGATGGGAGGCTCGACCGCAGGAAGAGGCGCAGCTCGCCGGCCGTCAGGGAGCTGCCGGGCACGGCCGCGAACCAGGCGGCGATCAACGGCTGCCCCAGAGGGTCCTGGCGCACTGCGACGGCGCTCTCCCGGACCTCCGGATGGCGGGCGGTGGCCGCCTCGACCTCCCCCAGCTCCACCCGGAAGCCGCGGACCTTGACCTGCCGGTCGACGCGTCCCAGGAACTCGAGCAGGCCATCGGCGAGGTGGCGCACCAGGTCGCCCGTGCGATAGAGGCGGGCGCCCGCCTCGGCCGCCCAGGGGTCCGGCAGGAACCGCTCGGCGGTCAGGGCCGGCTCTCCCAGGTAGCCGCGGGCGAGGCCGGCGCCGCCGATGTACAGCTCGCCGGGCACGCCGAGGGGGACCGGCGCGAGCCGCCCGTCGAGCACCAGCAGCCGCCGGCCGGCCACCGGCCGGCCGATGGGAACGGTGCGGCCGGCCGGCAGCGGCACGCAGGTCCAGGTGGCGGCGTCGATGGCGGCCTCGGTGGGGCCGTAGATGTTCTGCAGCGCCGCCGCCGGGAACCGTTCCTGGAAGCGCCCGGCGAGGGCGGCCGGCAGAGCCTGGCCGCCGGCGAACAGCAGCCGCAGCCGGCGGCACCCGTCCAGCCCCTCCTGCTCGAGGAAGGCTTCCAGCATGGGCGGCGCGAGGTCGGCGATGGTCACCCCCTCGCGCGCCACCGTGCGCACCAGGCCCGCGAAGTCCTGCTGGCCGCCGCGCGCCACGGGGACCAGCCGGGCGCCGGAGAGCAGGGCGCCGAAGATCTGCCAGATCGAGGGGTCGAAGGTGAAGGCGATGTTCTGCAGGATGCAATCCTCGCCCGACAGCGAGAAGCAGGCGAGGCGCCAGAGGAGGGTCCCGCACACCGCGCGGTGGGAGACCATCACCCCCTTGGGTTTGCCGGTCGAGCCCGAGGTGTAGATCACATAGGCCAGGTTGCCGGTGGTCGCACCCCCCGTGAGGTTCCCGGCCGGCCCCTCCCCCACTCGCTCGGGGGTGAGGACACGGACGCCGTGCCCGGCGATCCCCGCCGCCAGGCGCTCGTCGGCCACCGCCACCCGTGCGCCGCCGTCGGCCAGCATGAAGCCGGTGCGCTCGGCCGGTGCCTCGGGATCGAGCGGGAGGTAGGCGCCTCCCGCCTTGAGCACGGCGAGGATCGCCGCCATCAGGTCCGGCGAGCGGTCCATGCAGATGCCGACGACCGAGTCCGGCCCCACGCCCAGCTCGCGCAGGTGCCGGGCCAGCCGGTTGGCCCGGCGGTTGAGCTCGCCGTAGGTCACCCGGCCCTCGCCCCAGATCAGCGCCGGGCGATCCGGCCCGGCTTCCACCCGGGCCTCGAACAGCCGGTGCAGGAGGGGTTCCGGATGGGGCTCCGCCTCTCGCAGCGTGCGGTCGTTCCACTCCGCCAGCACCTGGTGGCGTTCGCTCGCGGGCACCCCCGGATGGGCGGAGAGACGCCGGTCGGGCGCCGCGACGCACGCCGCGGCCAGCGTCGCCAGCCGGGCGAGCAGCCGCCGCAGGGTGGTGGCATCGAACAGGTCGGCGTCGTACTCCACGGCCAGGTCGAGCCAGCCCTCGCCCTGGAGGGCGGTGAAGGCGAGGTCGATCCGCGCCTGGCCGAAGCCGGTGGGCAGGCGGGAGACGCGCACCTCCGGCAGCTCCGTCGAGCCCGCTGCGGCGGCGGCCGCGGTCTGCAAGGAGAGGATCACCTGGAAGAGAGGCATGTGGCCCAGCCGCCGCTCGGGCTGCAGCTCCTCGACCAGCCGGTCGAAGGGCACGTCCTGGTGGGCGAAGGCGCCGAGGGTCGTCTCGCGCACCCGCCCCAGCAGCTCGCGGAAGCTGGGATCGCCGCCGGCCTCGGCGCGCAGCACGAGGGTGTTGACGAAGAAGCCGATGAGCCCCGCGGTCTCGGGCCGCTGGCGGTTGGCCACCGGCGAGCCGACGAGCAGGTCGTCCTGCCCCGTGTGGCGGCGCAGCAGCTCGGCCAACAGGGCGAAGACGGCCATGAACGGCGTCGCGCTCTCGCCGTGGGCGAGCTCGACGAGCCCCGAGCTCACCGCCGGCGACAGGGCGAGCGGCTCCACCGCGACCCGGTGGTCGCGAGCTTCCGGCCGCGGCCGGTCGGCCGGCAGCTCGAGCACCGTCGGCGCTCCGGCCAGCCGCTGCCGCCAGTAGGCGAGCTGCTCGGCGAGGCCGCCGCCGCGCGCCCACTCGTGCTGCCAGCAGGCGAAGTCGACGTAGCGGATCGGCAGTGCCGGGAGTGCCGGGAGCGCCGGCAGCGCCTCCCGGGCGCCGCCGCCACCGCGGACGGCCGCCGTGTAGAGGACCGAGAGCTCGCGGATGAAGATCTCCAGCGACAGGGCGTCGGCCGCGATGTGGTGCAGGGTAACCATCGCCACGTGATCCGCGTCTCCCAGACGCAGCAGGGAGAAGCGGCAGAGCGGCCCGCGCTCGAGGTCGAACGGCAACAGCGCCTCTGCGCGCAGGAGGCGGCGAACGGTGGCGTCCCGCTCGTCAGACGGCAGCGCGCCGAGGTCGATCAGGGGTATCGGCGCCGGCGTCGGTGTCTGCGAAGGCGGCGAGATCCGCTGCACCGCCGCGCCCGCGTCCCCCGGCAGCGTGGCGAAGGTCGTGCGCAGGGTGGCGTGGCGCTCGACGACGCCCGCCAGGGCCCATGCGAGGGCGGCGGCCCGCAGCGGACCCTGCAAGCGCAGCGCGCTCGGCAGGTTGTATGCCGCACTGCCGGGCTGCAGCCGGTCCAGGAGCCAGAGCCGCTGCTGACTGAAGGAGAGGGGATAGCCCTCGGCGTCGGGCTGGCGGGGAATCCGCTCCTCGCGCGCCGAGGCAAGCCCCTGCTCGCGCCGCAGGGCGCGCAGCAGCTCGAGCCTCTTGGCCGACAGGTTGAACCTGTGCTCGCCACCGCCGCTCAAGGCACCTCCTCGCCGCGCCCGCCGGCGCCGCCCTCGCCCTGCTGCACGAGCAGGGCGTCGACCTCGTCGTCCGACAAGCGGAGCAGCTCGAGGACCAGGCTGGCGGCCCGCTGCAGCTCCTCGCCCGAAGGCGCGGCGCTCAGCAGCGACTCCGCCAGCCCGGCGATGGTGGGCGCCTCGAACAGGAGGCGCAGCGGCACCTCGATCTCCAGCGCCTCGCCGACGCGGGAGACGACCTGCGCAGCCAGCAGAGAGTGGCCGCCAAGGACGAAGAAGTTGTCGTGGACCCCCACCCGGTCGAGACCCAGCACCTCCGCCCAGATCCCCGCCAGCAGCTCCTCGAGCGCGGTGTGGGGCGCCACGTAGACCGCGCCGAGCTCCAGCCGTCCGCCTTCGGGGGCGGGCAGGGCTCGCCGGTCCACCTTGCCGCTGGGGCTGAGCGGCAGAGCCCCGAGGAGCACCCAGGCCGAGGGGACCATGTAATCGGGCAGGGTGCGGCCCAGGCTCGCCCGCAGCTCGGCGAGCGAGAGGGGCGGCGCCTGCGCTCCCTCGGCGTGGGGCACGAGATAGGCCACCAGCCGCCTGCCGGCATCGTCGGCGCGCGCCACCACCACCGCCTCGCGCACGGCCGGGTGGGCCGCCAATGCCGCCTCGATCTCCCCCAGCTCGATACGGAAGCCGCGGATCTTCACCTGGTGGTCGATGCGGCCCAGGAACTCGACGGCGCCATCCGGCAGGTGGCGGGCCAGGTCCCCGGTCCGGTAGAGGCGGGAACCCGGCTCGCCGCCGGGATCGGGGATGAACCTCTCCGCCGTCAGCTCCGGGCGGCCGAGATAGCCGCGGCCCACCTGCACGCCGCCGATGTACAGCTCGCCCGGCGCGCCGATGGGCACCGGCTCCAGGAGGGGGTCGAGCAGGTGGATGCGGGTATTGGCGATCGGGCGCCCGATCGGCACCGAGGTGCGGCGGCCCTCGCGCTCGCAGGTCCAGACCGTCACGTCGACCGCCGCCTCGGTGGGGCCATAGAGGTTGAACAGGCCGGCGCCCGTCCAACCCAGCCGCGCGAAGAACCGCCGTTCGAGGTCGGCCGGCAGCGCCTCGCCGCTGGCGATCACCCGTGCCAGCGAGCCGCAGCGGTCGAGTCCCGGTCCGTCGAGGAAGACCTGCAGCATCGAGGGGACGAAATGGATGGTGGTGATCCCCTGCTCCGCGATCAGGCCGGCCAGGTAGACCGCGTCCTGATGCCCGCCCGGGCGGGCGATCACCAGCCGTGCCCCCACCATCAGCGGCCAGAACAGCTCCCACACCGAGACGTCGAAGCTGAACGGCGTCTTCTGGATCACCCGGTCCGCCGCTGTCAGCCCGAAGGCCTCCTGCATCCACAGCAGGCGGTTGACGATTCCGCGATGGGTGTTCATCGCTCCCTTGGGCCGGCCCGTCGAGCCTGAGGTGAAGATCATGTAGGCCAAGTGCTCCGGGCGAGGGGGCTGCGGGACAGCCGAGGTGGTCTCGGGCAGCGGCGGCAGCGGCGGCAGCGGCGAATTGAGGCAGACCACCCGGGCGGAGCACGCGGGCAGCGCCGCGAGCAGATGGCTCTGGGTCAGCAGCACCGGCGAGTCGAGGCCGCGCAGAGCGTCCTCCAGCATGAACGCCAGCCGCTCCGCCGGATAGGACGGATCGAGAGGCACGTACGCCCCGCCGGCTTTGAGGATTCCGAGCAGCCCCACCATCATCTCGAGCGAGCGTTCGACGCAAAGGCCAACCCGCACCTCCGGACCGACCCCCAGGCCGCGCAACGCCCGCGCCAAGCGCTCCGCCCGCAGGTCGAGCTCGCCATACGTCAGCGACTCGGCATCGTACACCACGGCCACCGCCTCGGGAGAGCGGGCCGCCTGGGCCTCGATCCATTCGTGCAGGCAGCGCTCCCGCGGGTATGCCGTCGCGGTCGCGTTCCACTCGCGGAGCTGGTGCTGCTCGGCGGCGCCGAGCAGGGGCACGGTCGAGAGCGGCCGGTCCGGGCTTGCCGCCGCGCCGGCGAGCAGGTTCGCCCAGTGGCCGGCCAGGCGCTCGATGGTGACGCCCTCGAAGAGGTCGGCATCGTACTCCAGGTTGCCGGCGAAGCCTCGGCCCATGTCGCGCACCGTGAGCGTCAGCTCGAACATCGCCGTCCCCCGCTCGCCGTCGACGGGCAGCAGGGTCACGCCCGGCAGCTCGAGGCTTCCGGTGGGCAGGTTCTGCAACTGGAACATGACCTGGAACAAGGGGTTGACGGCCAGGTCCCGCTCCGGCTGCAGCTCCTCGACCAGCCGCTCGAAGGGGAGATCCTGGTGGGCATAGGCGTCGAGAGCCATGGTGCGCACCCGCGCCAGCAACGCGAGGAAATCGGGATCTCCCGCCAGATTCGTGCGCAGCACCAGCGTGTTGGCGAAGAAGCCGATCAGCCCTTCGAGCTCCACCCGCTCGCGGTTGGCGATCGGCGTGCCCACGGCGATGCCCGGCTGGCCGGTGTAGCGGTGGAGCACGGTCGCGAAACCGGCGAGCAGGGTCATGAACGGCGTCGCCTGACTGCGGCGGCCCAGCGCGCGCAACGCCTCGCCGAGAGACTCCGGCAGGAGCACCCACCGCCGCCCTGCGGGCGCGGTGCGCCCGACCCGGCGCGGGCGGTCGAAGTTGAGCTGCAACGCCGGCGGCAGCTCCGCGAACTGACCTTTCCAGTAGGCGAGCTGGGCGTCGAGCACCTCCCCCTGCAGCCAGGCCCGCTGCCAGGCCGCGAAGTCGGCGTACTGCACGGGCAGCGGCGGCAGGGACGGCACCGACTCTTCAAGGGCGGCCGCGTAGAACGCGGCGACCTCGCGGATCAGGATGCCGACCGACCAGCCGTCCGCCACGATGTGGTGAACGGTGCAGCCGAAGAGGCTCTCCTCCGCGTCCAGGGCGACGATCACGCTGCGCAGGAGCGGGCCGCGCGCGAGGTCGAAGCGGAGATGGGTGAGCCGCCCGATCACCCTGCGGGCCTCCAGCGCCCGCGCCGCCGGCGGCAGGGCGCGCAGGTCGATGCGCGGCAGCGGGACCTCGAACGGCGGCGCCACGACCTGGAGCGGCCGCCCGTGGGAGCTGACGAAGGTGGTGCGCAGCGCCTCATGGCGGTGGACGACCCGGCTCAGCGCCCCGGCGAGGGCACCGAGGTCGAGCCGGCCGCGCAGACGCACGGCAGTGCCGAGATGGTAGGCCGTGCCGGTGACCTCGAGCTGGTCGAGGATCCAGACCCGCTGCTGCGCGAACGACAGCGGCAGCTCGTGCTCGCGGGAGATGGGAATGAGGGGGGGCACCTCGAAACCGCCGCCGGCCGCCCGGAGCTCCTCCACGGTCCGGGCCAGGCCCTCCAGGGTCGGCGTTTCGAAGACCTGGCGCAGCGGCAGCTCCACCCCGAAGGACTCGCGAACGCGGGAGACCACCTGGGTCGCGAGCAGCGAGTGCCCGCCGAGGTCGAAGAAGTTGTCGTGGGCGCCCACGGTCTCGCGGCCCAGCACCTGCTCCCAGATCCCGGCCAGCACCTCCTCGGCGGGAGTGCGGGGCGCCGCGAAGGCCCCCACCTCCGTACCCGCTCGCTCGGGGGCGGGCAGCGCCTTGCGGTCCACCTTGCCGTTGGGGGTCAGCGGCAGCGCCGCGAGCTGCACCCAGGCGGTGGGCACCATGTGCTCGGGCAGGCTCCGCCGCAGCAGGGCGCGCAGGTCGCGCGTCAGCGACTCGCCGCCGGCGGCTTCGCGCGGCACCACGTAGCCGACCAGCCGTCGCTCGCCCGACGCCTCCTCCCGCGCCACGACCACCGCCGCCGCCACCTCGGGGTGCCTGGCGAGCGCCGCCTCGATCTCCCCCAGCTCGATGCGGAAGCCCCGGACCTTGACCTGATGATCGATGCGGCCGAGGCACTCCAGGACGCCGTTGGCACGCCAACGGGCCAGGTCGCCCGTGCGATAGAGCCGCGAACCGGCCGCGCCGAACGGATTCGGCACGAACCTCTCCGCCGTCAGCTCGGGCCGCCGCAGATAACCCCGGGCCAGGCCCGCGCCGCCCAGCAACAGCTCGCCCGGGACGCCCACCGGCACCGGCCGGCCCCCTGTGTCCAGCACGTAGGCCTCGGTGTTGGCGATGGGACGGCCGATGGGGATCGGACCCGCGCCCGTGATCTCCTCCACCGTCGACCAGATCGTCGTCTCGGTGGGACCGTAGACGTTCCACAGCGAGCCCACCCGCGGTTGCAGAGCTGAAGCCAGCGCCGGCGGCAGTGCCTCGCCGCCGCACAGCGCCTTCAGGCCCTCGCCGCCCTGCCAGCCCGACTCCAGCAGGAGGCGCCAGGTGGCGGGTGTCGCCTGGAGCACGGTGGCCCCGGACGCGGCGATCAGCGCCTGAAGACGCCGGCCGTCCGCCGCCTCCTCACGGCTCGCCAGCACCACACGGCCGCCCAGCATCAGCGGCAGGTAGAGCTCCAGGCCGGCGATGTCGAACGACAGCGAGGTCACGGCGAGGAGCCGGTCGTCCGCCGCGAGGCCCGGTGCCTCCGCCATCGAAGCCAGGAAGTTGGTGAGAGCGCCATGGGGGATCTGCACTCCCTTCGGCCGGCCCGTCGAGCCCGAGGTGTAGATCACATAGGCGGCGTTCTGCGGGCCGACGCCGCTCTCCGGCGGCGCCGCGGCGGCCGGCAGGCCGGGGTGCAGGAGCTCCGCCGTCAGCACCGTCGCGACCCCGGAGTCCTCCTGCATGAAGGCCAGCCGTTCCGCCGGATACGACGGATCGAGCGGCACGTAGGCCCCACCCGCCTTGAGCACCGCGAGCAGGCCCACCACCATCTCCAATGAACGCTCCAGGGCGATGCCCACCCGCACCTCCGGTCCCACCCCTAGCTCCCGCAGCCGGTGGGCCAGGCCGTTCGCCCGCCGGTCGAGCTCGCCGTAGGTGAGCCACTCGCCGCCGGACACCACCGCCACCGTCTCCGGTGTGCGCGCCGCCTGGGCCGCGATCCACTCATGGACGCACCCCGCCGGCATCTCCCGGCCCGTCGCGTTCCATTCCACCAGGAGCTGACCGCGCTCCGCCGCCGGCAGCAGCGGCAGCTCCACCAGGCTGCGGTCCGGCGCCGCCACCACCGCCACCAGCAGCTCCCGGAAATGACCCAGCAGGCGATCGATGGTCGAGCGGTCGAACAGGTCCGTGTTGTACTCCAGCGAGCCGCCCAGGCCGGCCGGGCTCTCGGCCATGGCGAGCGTCAGGTCGAACTTCGCCGTGCCGACCTCCGCCGCCCCCAGCGGCTTCAAGGTCAGCCCCGGCAGGGTCAGGCTGCCAGCCGGCGCGTTCTGCAGCGAGAACATCACCTGGAACAGCGGCGAGGTCGACAGGTTGCGCTCCGGCTGCAGCTCGAAGACCAGCGTCTCGAACGGCAGATCCTGGTGGGCATAGGCGGCCAGGGCCGCGGCCCGCACCCGGCCCAGCAGCTCCGCGAAGCTCGGTGCGCCCGACAGGTCCGAGCGCAGCACCAGGGTGTTGACGAAGAACCCGATCAGACTCTCGAGCTCGGGCCGCGGCCGGTTGGCCGTGGGCGAGCCGACGGCGACGTCCTGCTGGCCCGAGTAGCGCTGGAGGAGCGCGGCGAAGACGGCAAGCAGGGACATGTACAGCGTCCCGCCGCCGCGCTGGCCCACGGCCTTGAGAGCGCTGGCCGTGGCCTCGTCCACCGCGCAGCGGCGTACCTCGCCGCGGAAGGTCTGCAGCCGCGGCCGTGGCCGGTCCGTGGGGAGCTCCAGCGTCTCGATCCCGGCGAGCGCCTGGCGCCAGTAGGCGAGTTGCTCGGAGAGCACGTCGCCGACGAGCCACCCCCGCTGCCAGCGCGCATAGTCGGCGTATTGGATGGGCAGCTCCGGCAGCGGCGACGGCTGATGCTGAGAGAAGGCCGTATAGAGAGTCGAGATCTCGTGGATCAGCACTCCCATCGACCAGCCGTCGCTCGCCGCGTGGTGCATGGTGAAGAACGCGCCGTGCTCCTCCTCACCCAGGCGCAGCAGAGCGGCCCGCAGCATCGGTCCACGTTCGAGATCGAACGGCTCGCGCGCGAACGACCGGGCCAGGCGCGAGGCTTCCGCCTCGCGACCGGCTGCGGGGAGCGCCGCCAGGTCCACCAGCGGCAGCGGCACGGGAGCGACCGGCTGCGGGACCTGCACCGGCGCTTCCGCCGCGACGGTGAAGATCGAGCGCAGCACCGCGTGGCGCCGCACGATCTCCGTCAGGCTCCCCGCCAGCGCCGGCACGTCCAGCCGGCCCAGGAGACGCACTCCCACCGGGATGTTGTAGGCCGGGCTGCCCGGGTCCATACGGTCCAGGATCCACAATCGCTCCTGCGCGAAGGAGAGCGGGTATGGCCGGCCCGGCTCCAGCGGCAAAGCCTCGATCGCCATCCACGCCTCCACGCCGCCCCACCCGGTCGACCGGACCGCCGCCTCGTCGCCGAGCCGGCGAGCCACCCCCGCCGGGCGCTCCGCCGCCAGGTAGCCCGCCAGCGACTCCACCGTCGGATGATCGAAGATGGCGACCACTTGGACGACCTCTCCCAGCTCCTGCTGCAAGCGGTTGATCAGCACCGCGCCGGTGATCGAGTTGCCGCCCAGCTCGAAGAAGTTGTCGTGGATCCCGAGGCGCTCCAGCTTCAGCACCTCCCGCCACAAGCCGGCGACGAACTCCTCCAGCTCCGTGCGCGGAGCCACCGCCCCGGCCGCATCCGGCCGCTCCGCCTCCGGCGCGGGCAGGGCCCGCCGGTCGACCTTGCCGTTCGGCGTCAGCGGCAACGACTCGAGCAGCACCAGCGCCGAGGGCAGCATGTAATCCGGCAGGCTCTGCGCCAGGAAGCCCCGCAGGTCCGCAAGCGCAGGCGTCTCCCCCGCCACCGGCACCACCCAGGCCGCCAGCCTGCGGTCCCCGGGACGCTCCCGGTCCTCGACGGCCAGCACCACCGACTCCCGCACCGCCGCGTGGCGAGCCAGGGCCGACTCGATCTCCCCCAGCTCGATGCGGAAGCCCCGAATCTTCACCTGATGGTCGATCCGTCCCAGGTACTCGAGGTCGCCGTCGGGCAGCCGGCGGGCCAGGTCGCCGCTCTTGTACAGCCGCGAGCCCGGCCGGCCGAACGGGTTCGGCACGAAGCGCCCGGCCGTCAGCTCCGGCCGGCCCAGGTAGCCCAGAGCCAGACCGGCGCCGCCGACGTGGATCTCTCCGGGCGCCCCGATCGGCACCGGCTGCCACGAGCTATCGAGCAGATACACCCCGAGGTCCGGGATCGGGCAGCCCACCGCGCTCACCGCCCGGCCCGCATCTTTCAAACGTACTTCGCGCCAGGTCACGTGCACCGTCGTCTCGGTGATGCCGTACATGTTGACCAGCCGCGGCCGGTCGTCCCCATGGCGCTCGAACCACGGGGCCAGGCTCGCCGGCTCCAGCGCCTCGCCGCCGAAGATGACGTAGCGGAGAGCCAGGTCGGGCTCTGCACCGCCCAGCGCCATCTCCTCAGCCCAGATCAACTGACGGAAGGCCGAGGGCGTCTGATTGAGGACGGTGACCCTCTCCTGCCGCAACAACTCGTAGAAAGCCTCCGGCGAGCGGCTCACCCAGTAGGGGACGACGACCAGCCGGCCGCCGTAGAGCAGCGCACCCCAGACCTCCCACACCGAGAAGTCAAAGGCGTAGGAATGGAACATCGTCCAGACGTCCTCGGGTCCGAAGCCGAACCACCGGTCGGTCGCCGAGAACAGGCGGGAAGCATTGCCGTGCCGCACCACCACGCCCTTGGGCCGGCCTGTCGAGCCCGAGGTGTAGATGACGTAGGCGGGATGCTCCGCCGAGACGGCGACCCGAGGGGCTGAGGCTCGCTCGAGCCCGATCCGCTCCGCGTCGCGATCCAGAAACACCATCTGGGTACCCGGGTCCGCCCCTGGCAGGACCGAGGCCAGCGACTCCTGGGTGAGGAGCACCAGGGGCCGGCTGTCCGCCAGCAGGAAGGCCAGGCGCTCCTGCGGATACGCCGGATCGAGCGGCACGTACGCGGCCCCCGCCTTGAGCACGCCCAGGATCGCCACCAGCATCTGTGTCGACCGCTCCAGGCAGATGCCCACCGGCTCGCCCGCGGAGACGCCCAGACCCGCCAGATATCGCGCGAGCTGGTTGGCCTGGCCCTCGAGCTCGCCATAGCTCAGCCGCTCCCCTTCGCAGACCACCGCCGTGGCCTCTGGAGACCTCGCCGCCTGGCGCGCGAACCGCTCGTGCAACAGACCCTCGCCCAGATCTTCGACCGGCGCCTCGTTCCATTCCAAGGCGAGCTGATGCCGCTCTGCCGCCGACAGGAGGGGCAGGCTAGTGAGCGGCAGGGAGGGCTCCGCCATCGCCGCCGCGAGCAGCGATCCGAAGTGGCGCGCGAGCCGCGCCGCCGTCGATCCCTCGAAAAGGCCGGCGTTGTAGTTGAACGACCCGACGAAGACCGGCCCCGCATCGAACAGGCTGAGCACCAGGTCGAACTTCGCCGTCTGTCCCGTCGCTCCCATGGGCTGCAGCGCCAGGCCCGGCAACTCCACCGGCGGCGCGTCGGTCGGCGTGTCCAGGAGCTGGAAGAGGACTTGAAACAGCGGCGAGCGCGACAGGTCCCGCTCCGGTTGCAGCTCCGCCACCAGCTTCTCGAACGGCAGGTCCTGATGCGCGTAGGCCCCCAACGCCGACTCTCGCACCCGCACCAGCACGGAGGAGAAGTCAGGGCTGCCCGACAGGTCCCCGCGCAAGGCCAGGGTGTTGACGAAGAAGCCGATCAGCCCCTCCAACTCGCTGCGCGTGCGGTTGGCAATGGTCGTGCCCACGATCACGTCGTCCTGGCCGGTACAGCGCTGGAGCAGGACCTCGAAGCCCGAGAGCAGGACCATGAACGGCGTGGCCCACCGCTGCCGCGACAGGGTCCGCACCCTCTCGCTCACCTCGGCCGGCAGGCGGAAGGGGACGTCGGCTCCATGGTGGCCCTGGAGAGCCGTGCGCGGCCGGTCGGTGGCGAGCTCGAGCACCGGCGCTCCGGCGAGGACGCCCCCCCAGTAGGCGAGCTGCGCCTCCAGTGCCTCGCCCTGAAGCCAGCCGCGCTGCCAGAGCGCGAAGTCCGCATACTGCACCGGCAGCTCCGGCAAAGGCGAGGGCTCGCCCTGCGAGAAGGCCCGATAGAGGGCCACGATCTCCCGCACCAGCACCCCGGTCGACCAGCCGTCCGAGGCGATGTGGTGCAGGGTCAGCAACAGCGCGTGCTCTCCCTCCGTCAGGCGAAGCAGCATCGCCCGCAGCAGCGGCGCCCGGCGCAGGTCGAACCTCCGCAACGCTTCCGCGGCCGTCAGCAGGCGAGCCTCCGCTTCCCGCCGCCCCGGCTCCAGATCCCCGAGATCCACGACCGGGAGGGACAGATCGACGGTCGATGCGATGACCTGGATGGGCCCGCCGGAGCGCACGGCGAAGGCGGTGCGCAGCGACTCGTGGCGCCGCACGATCTCCTGCAGCGTCGCCGCCAGGGCCACGACGTCGAGCCTCCCCGTCAGCCTCACGGCAGCCGGCATGTTGTAGGCCGCCGAGTCCGGCTGGAGCTGGTCGAGGAACCAGAGACGCTCCTGGGCGAAGGACAGGGGGAGATCCCCGGCGCGCGGCATGGGCCGCAGCGGCGGCGCCTCGAAGCCCCGCTCCCGCGCCTGAAGGCTCTCGATCTCGACCGCCAGGGCAGCCACGGTGGGCCTCTCGAAGACGCTGCGCAGAGGCAGCTCCACCCCGAAGGCCTCGCGCACCCGCGAGACCACCTGGGTGGCCAGCAACGAGTGACCGCCGAGCGCGAAGAAGTCGGCGTCCGCTCCCACCTCGGCAAGGTGCAGCACCTCGGCCCAGATCCCCGCCAGGACCTGCTCCACGGGCGTGGACGGAGCCGCCGAGCCCTCCCCCTCCCCAAGGGATGGCGCCCTGCCGGCGAGGGTCCGGCGGTCCACCTTGCCGCCGGGCGTCAGCGGCAACGCCGCGATCTCGACGAACACCGAGGGCACCATGTACTCGGGCAACGTATGGCCGAGGAAAACGCGCATCTCGCCCGCACCCGGGATCGGCGTCTCCCCTGCGGCCACGAGGAACGCCACCAGCCTCCGGGCCACTCCCTCGCCGGCGACGACCACCACCGCCTGCGCCACCGCCGGGTGGCCCGCCAGCGCCGCCTCGATCTCTCCGGGCTCGATGCGGAAGCCGCGCACCTTCACCTGCTGATCGAGGCGCCCCAGGAACTCCAGATCGCCCGTCGCCAGCCAACGCACCCGGTCTCCCGTGTGGTAGAGCCGCGCTCCCTGCTCGCCGCTGAAGCGATCCGGCACGAACCGTTCGGCCGTGACGTCCGGCCGGCCCAGGTAGCCCCGGGCCAGCAGACCGCCGAGCACCAATTCTCCGGGCACGCCGGCCGGAACCGGGCTGCCGTGACGATCCAGGACATGAGCCCAGCGGCCCGCCAGCGGCCGGCCGATAGGCACCGCCGGCAACGACGCGCCGGCCGCAACCTCATGCAGGCTCACCGTGATCACCGCCTCGGTCGGGCCGTAGCCGTTGAGCAGCCGCGCCGCACCTAGGGGCGTCGACGGCCACAGGCGTACCACCTCCGGCGCCAGCGCCTCGCCCCCCGTCATCACCAGCCGCACCGGCAGGGCCGGAGACTCGCTCCCCGACGTCTCCCGAGCCCAGAGCTGCAGGAACGACGGCGGCAGGTCCGCCACCGTCACGCCCTGCGAGAGCACCTGCCGCTCCAGCTCCTCGACGCTGAGATCCCCCTCCCAGAGCACCACCGTGGCGCCCACCGTCAGCGGCGACAGGAGCTGATCGAGCGAGGCATCGAAGCTCCAGGATGCAGTCTGCAGCAACCGCTCTCCACTCTCCAGACCGTAGCGATCGACCATGGTCCGCAGATGGGACGCCGCGGCGCCGTGACTCACTCCCACGCCCTTCGGGGCGCCCGTCGAGCCCGAGGTGTAGATCACGTAGGCCAGGTCTTCCGGAGCCGCGAGCCCCGCCAGACGCTCCGCGCTCTCCCGCCCGATCGCCTCCGCCTGCGTGTCCACGGCCAGGACGACGACCTCCGCACCGATCGCCAGCTCGCTCTTCTCGGATTCCCGAGTGATGAGCACCCGCGCACTCGCGTCGGCCAGTATCCAGGCCCGGCGCTCCCGAGGATGGGCGGCATCGAGCGGCACGTAGACACCGCCCGCCTTGAGGACCGCCAGCAGGGCCACCAGCCCCTCCGCCGAGCGCAGCAGGGACAGGCCCACGGCCACCTCCGGCCCCACACCCAGCCGCCGGAGGTGGCGCGCCAGACGGTTGGCCCGGGCTTCGAGCTCGCCGTAGGAGAGGCTCTCCCCTCCGGCCACGACCGCTGGCTCGTCCGGATCGAGATCGGCCTGCGCTTCGAACAGCTCGTGGAGACAACCCGACACAGAGGCGGCCTCGGCCGGCCGGCTCCAGGCCGCGACCTGCGCCGCCTCCGCCGCGTCCAGCAGCGGCAGCTCCGAGAGAGGCCGGCCGGGCTCGGCCACGATCCCCGCCAGCAGGATCGAGAAGCGGCGCGCCAGCCGATCGATCGTGGAATCGTCGAAGAGGTCGCGGTTGAGCTCGATCCCACCCGCCCATCCCGCGCCGGTGTCGGACAGCGAGAAGCTCAGATCGAACTTCGCCGTCGTCGCTCCCAGAGAGACGCGCCGCAGCTTCAGACCCGGCAGCGCCAGCGGCGCCTCGCTCGACGCGGTCTGCAGCGAGAACATGACCTGGAACAGCGGTGATCGCGACAGGTCCCGCTGCGGTTGCAGCTCCTCCACCACCTTCTCGAACGGCAGCTCCTGGTGCGCGAAGGCGCCCAGCGCCGTCTCGCGCACCCGTGCCAGCAGCGCATGGAAGTCGGGCTCCCCTGAGCCGTCCACCCGCAGCACCAAGGTGTTGACGAAGAAGCCGATCAACCCCTCCAGCTCGGCGCGGTTGCGGCCGGCGATCGGCGTGCCGACGGCGATGTCGTCCTGATCCGCCGCGCGCTGGAGCAGCGCCGCGAAGACGGCCAGCCCCGTCATGAACAACGTCGCTCCCTGGCCACGGCCCAGGACGGCGGCCGATTCCGCCAGCTCCCGCGGCACGAAGAAGGTGCGTTCGGCGCCACGGTTGGTCTGCACGGCCGGCCGCGGCCGGTCCGTGAGCAGCTCCAGCGGCGCCACCCCCGCCAGTCGTTGCCGCCAGTAGGCGATCTCCCTCTCCAGCACCTCCCCCCGCAACCAGCCGCGCTGCCACAGGGCATAGTCGGCGTACTGGATCGCCAGCTCGGGCAGCGGCGACGGCTGCCCCGCGACCAGGGCCGGGTAGAGCGCCACGACCTCGCGCACCAGCACGCCCAGCGACCAGCCGTCGCTCGCGATGTGGTGCTGGCTGAGAACGATGACGTGCTCCTCGGCTGCCAGCCGCATCAACAACGCCCGCAGCAGCGGGCCCCGGGCGAGGTCGAAGGCGCGCTCCGCCTCCTGCGCCGCGAGATGGGCAGCCTCCTCCTGACCGAGAGCCGGCGGGAGGTCCTGGAGGTCGACCAGCGGCAGCGCCACGCTTTCGGCAGGGTCGACCACCTGCGCCGGAGCGCCGTTGGACTGGACGAAACGGGTGCGCAGCACCGCGTGCCGGCGCACGACCTCGGTCAGCACCCGGCTGAGAGCCGCCGCGTCGAGCGCTCCCGAGAGGTGGAGCGGAATGGGCATGTTGTAGGCCGAGCTGCCCGGCTCGAGCTGGTCGAGGAACCAGAGACGCTCCTGCGCGAAGGACAGCGGCAGCGGCTCGCCCTCTTTCCAGGCACCCCGCTCGATCGGCTGCCAGACCGCCTCCACCGGTGCGAACTCATAGCCGAGCTGAGCGGCCATCGTCCGCGTCGCCTCGCCCAGCGTCGACTCCGGGACGACCTCGCGCCAGCGCTCGGCCACCGAGGCGTCCACCCCCGAGTGCTCGTGGAATTTGACGTCGCCCAGCATGCGCGACTC
>DATARR010000160.1:0-2950 GCA_036264085.1 Thermoanaerobaculia bacterium
TCGCGCCAGGGACCAGCGTCTCCTCGGTGGCCACCAGGAATGCCACCAGCCGCCGGGCCACCCCTTCGCCTGTGACCACCACGGCCGCCTGAGCGATTGCCGAGTGGCCCGCCAGCACCGCCTCGATCTCCCCGGGCTCGACACGGAAGCCGCGAACCTTCACCTGCTGATCGATGCGCCCCAGGAAGTCCAGATCGCCCGTCGCCAGCCAGCGCACCCGGTCGCCCGTGCGATAGAGCCGCGCTCCCGGCTCGCCGCTGAAGGGGTCGGGTACGAACCGCTCGGCCGTCGCCTCCGGCCGGCCCAGATAGCCGCGAGCCAGCAGACCACCGAGGACCAATTCACCGGGCACACCGGCCGGCACCGGGCGGCCGGTCCAGTCCAGGACGTGGGCCCAGCGGCCCGCGAGTGGCCGTCCGATGGGCACTGCGGACAAGGACGCACCGCACGGAGCTTCATACAGAGTTGCCGTGATCACGGCCTCGGTCGGGCCGTAGCCGTTGAGCAGCCGTGCCTGAGCCAGAGGCGTCGATGGCCACAGGCGCACCACCTCCGGCGCCAGCGCCTCGCCACCCGTCATCACCAGACGCACCGGCAGGGCTGGAGACTCCCTCCCCGATGTCTCCCGAGCCCAGAGCTGCAGGAACGACGGCGGCAGGTCCGCCACCGTCACCCCCTGCGAGATCACCCGCTGCCCCAGCTCCTCGACGCTGAGATCTCCTTCCCAGAGCACCACCGTCGCTCCCACCGTCAGCGGCGACAGGAGCTGATCGAGCGAGGCGTCGAAGCTCCAGGACGCCGTCTGCAGCAACCGCTCTCCACTCTCCAGACCGTAGGTTTCAACCATGGTCCGCAGATGGCAGGCCGCGGCCCCGTGACTGACGCCCACCCCCTTCGGGGTGCCCGTCGAGCCCGAGGTGTAGATCACGTAGGCCAGGGCTTCCGGAGACGCCACTCCCTCCAGACGCTCCGCGCTCTCCCGCCCGATCGCCTCCGCCTGCGAGTCCACGGCCAGGACGACGACCTCCGCACCAACAGTCAACTCGCCCTTCAGGGCTTCCCGGGTGATGAGCACCCGCGCGCCCGCGTCGGCCAGCATCCAGGCCCGCCGCTCCCGAGGATGGGCGGCATCGAGCGGCACATAGACGCCCCCGGCCTTGAGGATGGCCAGCAGGGCCACCAGCCCCTCCGCCGAGCGCAGCAGGGACAGGCCCACGGCCACCTCAGGTCCCACTCCCAGCCGCCGCAGGTGACGCGCCAAGCGGTTGGCCCGAGCTTCGAGCTCGCTATAGAAGAAACTCGCCTCACCTGTGACAACGGCTGGCGCGTTCGGGTCGAGGTCGACCTGTGCCTCGAACAGCTCGTGCAGACAACCCGGTACGAAGGCGGCCTCGGCCGGCCGGCTCCAAGCCGCGATCTGCGCCGCCTCCGCCACATCCAGCAGCGGCAGCTCCGAGAGAGGCCGGCCGGGCTCGGCCACGATCCCCGACAGCAGGAGCTCGAAACGCCGCGCCAGACGATCGATCGTGGGTTCATCGAAGAGGTCGAGGTTGAATTCGATCCCACCCGCCCATCCCGCGCCGGTATCGGACAGCGAGAAGCTCAGATCGAACTTCGCCGTCGTCGCTCCCAGAGAGAAGCGCCGAAGCTTCAGACCCGGCAAGGCCACAGGCGACTCGCTCGCGGCGTTCTGCAGCGAGAACATCGCCTGGAACAGCGGCGAGCGCGACAGGTCCCGCTGCGGTTGTAGCTCCTCGACCACCTTCTCGAACGGCAGGTCCTGGTGCGCGAAGGCGCCCAGCGCCGTCTCGCGCACCCGCGCAAGCAACGCGTGGAAGTCGGACTTTCCTGAGCCATCTACCCGCAGCACCAGGGTGTTGACGAAGAAGCCGATCAAACCTTCGAGCTCGGCGCGGTTGCGGCCCGCGATCGGCGTGCCAATCGCGACGTCGTCCTGGTCCGCCGTGCGCTGGAGCAGCGCCGCGAAGGCGGCCAGGCCGGCCATGAACAGCGTGGCTCCCTGACTCCGGCCCAGAGCGGCAGCCGACTCGGCCAACTCCGGGGACACGAAGAACGAACGACTGGCGCCCCGCGAGGTCTGCACGGCCGGCCGCGGCCGGTCGGTGGGCAGCTCCAGCGGCTCAACTCCGGCCAGCCGCTGACGCCAATAGGCGATCTCCCTCTCCAGCACCTCGCCCCGTAGCCAGCCGCGCTGCCACAGCGCATAGTCCGCGTACTGGATGGCCAGCTCAGGCAGCGGTGAAGGCTGACCTGCGACGAAGGCCGGGTAGAGCGCCGCCACCTCGCGCACCAGTACGCCCAGCGACCAGCCGTCGCTGGCGATGTGGTGCTGGTTGAGGACAATGACGTGCTCCTTGGCTCCCAGCCGCATCAACAACGCCCGCAGCAGCGGACCGCGAGTGAGATCGAAGGCGCGCCTCTCCTCCGCTGCCGCAAGACGGACGGTTTCGGCCTGCCCCAGGTCGGACGGCAGATCCTGGAGGTCCACCACAGGCAGTGCCACGCTCGCGGCTGAATCGACCACTTGGGCTGGAGAGCCGCTGGATTGCACGAAGCGAGTGCGCATCACCGCGTGGCGGCGCACGATTTCGCTCAGCACCTGACCCAGAGCCGCGGCGTCCAGCGCTCCGGCCATGCGCAACGCGATCGGGATGTTGTAGGCCGAGCTGCCCGGCTCGAGCTGATCGAGGAACCAGAGACGCTCCTGCGCGAAGGACAGCGGCAACGGCTCGCCTTCTCTCCAGGCACCCCGCTCGATCGGCTGCCAGACCGCCTCCACCGGTGCGACCTCATAGCCGAGCTGAGCGGCCATCGTCCGCGTCGCCTCGCCCAGCGTCGACTCCGGGACGACCTCGCGCCAGCGCTCGGCCACCGAGGCGTCCACCCCCGAGTGCTCGTGGAATTTGACGTCGCCCAGCATGCGCGACTC
>DATARR010000010.1:0-134386 GCA_036264085.1 Thermoanaerobaculia bacterium
CCGTCTCTACGAACCGGTAGAGAGATTGCGGCCGATAGAGGTTCCGGAGAGTTTTGAGGAAGGTCAACAACGCTGCCGGAACATCGATCCTTGGCCGCGCATCCGACGGTCCGTAGAGACGACCCAGACCCGTTACGACGACCTTCGCAGGCCACGGGGACGGCGGGGCGTCTCTCGTAGCAGGCCATCACCGGCGCCCCTCGGGATGGGATAAGCTGGACCCGCTGAAACGTCGTCAATCCGCCGGCATCGGAGGGCTCGGGAGGTCATTGGCCATGAGTGATTGGGACACCCTGGGCGCGGTCGACCCCCGCGCGCTGACCGACGCCCGCTTGCAGCTTCACTGGGCGGCGCAGGCCGCGGCGGCCGTGGGCAAGCAGCTTCTGCCGCACCAGCCGGATTACGGCGAGCAGAGCTTCCAGTGGCTCGCCGGCCCCCGCGCCCTGGGGCAGGGGATCGTGGACGGGACGCGGCCATTCCGCTCCGCCGTGCGGCCGTCGCCGGCGGCGCTGCTGCTGCTCGATGAGAACGGCGCCACCCTGGCCGAGCTTCCCCTGGAGGGCCGTACGCTCGACGCGGCCTACGAGTGGGTGCGGGTGGAGGTGGAGCGACTCCTGGGCCGTCCCCTTGAGAAGCCGCTGGAGCGGCCGGGGGAGGATTTCCCGGCCAATCCAGTAGGGAGTGGAGCCCCCTTCTCCACCGCCGCCCCTGCCTGCGCCGAAGTGGGCCGCTACTTCGCCGATGCCGACCGCGCGCTACGCGCCCTGGCGGCTCGCAACCGCGGCGCTTCGCCGGTGCGCTGCTGGCCCCACCACTTCGACATCGCCACCCTGATCCTGCTGGACTCGGGGGCTGATCCCGAGAAGGCCCGGTCGATCGGCGTGGGCCTCTCCCCGGGCGACGGCGCCATCGCCGAGCCCTACTTCTACGTCCTCCCCTGGCCGGCTCCTCCGACCCACGCTCTCCCGGGGCTCGCCGGCGGCGGCCGCTGGCAGACGGTGGGCTGGGTGGGCGCCGTGCTCGAAGCGTCGAGCTTCACCCAGGCCGGCTCGAACGGCTCGCAGGCCCGGCGGGTGGAGGACTTCCTGGATTCGGCCGTGGCCGGCGGCCGGCGGCTGCTGGAGGAGGCAAAGCCATGAGTGAAGCGCGCTGGTACGACCTGGGGCCGGTCGCGGATCTCGCCCGGCGCCCTTTGCAGCAGATCAGCGTCGGCCGGACGAAGATCGCCCTGAGCTGCAAGGACGGCCAGTTCGGAGCCGTCTCCGGCGCCTGCAACCACGTCGGCGGACCGCTGGGCGAGGGGAGGCTGGAGGGCGACTATGTCGTCTGCCCGTGGCACCACTGGAAGTTCCACTGCCGCACCGGCGAAGGGGAGCCCGGGTTCGAGGACGACCGGGTGCCGAGCTACGAGGTGCGCGAGCGCAACGGGCGGCTCTACGTCAACCTGGAGCCCGCGGCGCGGCGCAACAAGAAGCCCCATGCGCACCATCCGCTGGAGCGGACCGTGGAACGGGCTCCGGGGCCGGTGCGGGTGCTGGGGATCTCCACCACGGTCATGGACCCGGCCTATCCGCGCTACTCCACCTCCGAGGCCCTGCTGGAGACGGCTCTGGAGGGTGCGGCCCGCGAGCACGGCGCCGAGACGCGCTGCATCCGGCTCTCCCATCTCAGGTTCCGCCCCTGCGAGGGGTATTATTCGAAGAGCGCCCACGCCTGCACCTGGCCGTGCTCGATCACCCAGATGGACCCTGCGGACGAGATGGCGGAGGTCTACGAGGGGGTCGTCCACTGGGCGGACGCCATCCTGGTCGCCACCCCCATCCGCTGGGGATCGGCGAGCTCGCTCTACTACAAGATGGTGGAGCGGATGAACTGCGTGCAGAACCAGGTCACCCTGCGCAACCGCATCCTGCTGCGCAACAAGGTGGCCGCGTTCATCATCACCGGCGGCCAGGACAACGTGCAGGCCGTGGCGGGCCAGATGATGGGCTTCTTCGCCGAGGTCGGCTGCGTCTTCCCGCAGTTCCCCTACATCGCCCACTCCCGCGGCTGGACGGCGGAGGACATGGAGCGCAACGTCGCCTTCGTGCAGGGGAGCCAGGCGCTGCACGAGGCGGCGCGGGAGCTGGCCGGCCGGGCCGTCGACATGGCAAAGATCCTCCTCGCGACGCCCTACGAGCCGGAGCACATCGCCCGCGCCGGCCGCAAGGGGTGCCAGGGCGCGGCGCCGGAGTCGCCGGCGATGATGGCGGCGACAGTGGAGGAGTAGGACGCTCGCTCCTGCTACACTCCCCGCTCCATGAAGCGAGTCTCCCGTCAGACCGTCCCGCCCGCTTCGGCGCCGGGTGGCAGAAGCCTGCTGCTCGCGACGGTCTGCTTCACCAATCTTCTCTCTCTCGCGTGCCAGGTGCTCTGGCTGCGGAAGGTCTCCTCTCTCTTCGGCTCCACGGCCGTGGTGCTCAGCACCGTGGTCTCGATCTTCCTGCTCGGCCTCGCCGGGGGCGCCCTGTGGGGAGGCCGGGTGGCGGACCGCGCCGCGCGGCCCTGGCGGCTGCTGGGGTGGCTGCAGATCCTCCTCGGCGCCTGGGTGGCGGTGAGCCTCCCCATCTTCGACCTCGGCCGCGACCTCTTCCTCGCCATCGCTCCCGCCGATCTCGCGCCCCTGCCCTCGGCGCTGGCGAAGCTCGCCGTGGTGCTCGTCTGCATGATCGCGCCGACGCTCGTCATCGGTGCCGTCTTCCCCCTCGCCGTGCGCCTCGCGGCCGGCGAGACGGGGCACCTGGGACGGGAGCTGTCGCTGGTCTACGGGCTGGACACGCTGGGCGCGGCCCTGGGGGCACTCCTCGCCGGGTTCTTCCTGGTGCCGCAGTGCGGGCTCTCGGCGTCGACCTGGATCCTGGGCATCGGCGCCGTGGACCTGGGGGTGTTCATCCTCCTGCGCCAGCGGGAGCGACCGATGCCGGCGAAGAAGGCGCGGAAGGGGCGGAAGGAGCCCCGGGAGCGCCGGGAGATGACGCCGGCCGAGCCGGACGCCACTCCGGTCATGGCCCCATCGCCCGGGCGGCTGCGGCTCGTCCTCGTCACCTTCTTCCTCTCCGGCGGCGGCGCCCTGCTCCTGGAGACCGGCTGGAACCGTTTCTTCTCGCTGCTCAACGGTACCCACGTCTTCTCCACTTCGACGGTGCTCGCCGGCTTCTTGGCCGGCATCGGCGCCGGCAGCCTCCTGATGGCGCGCTTCATCGACCGCATCCGCGATCTCTACGCCGCCGCGGCCGGGCTCTTCGCGGCCGTGGCGCTCGGTGGCGTGGCGGTCTTCCGCTCGGCGGCGCCCTTCTCCCGGGCCTACTTCCGCATCTTCCAGTGGAGCTCCGGCTACAACCCGTTCCAGCTCACGGTGTGCCTGCTCATCCTGCTGATCGTCCTGCTGGCGACTCTCGCCATGGGGGCCGCTTTCCCCCTGGTGGTGCGCATCGCGACCCGCTCCGGCGGCGAGCGGGGGGTCGCGGCCGGGCGGGCGTTCTTCGCCAACACCCTGGGGGGAGTCGCGGGAGCGCTCCTGGCCGAATTCGTGCTGCTGCCAGCCTGGGGCTTCTCCGGGCTGATGACGGCGACGGTGGCGATCTATGCCGTTGCCGCCGCCGTCTTCCTCGCGCTGTCCCCCTCCCCCGGATCTGCATCAAGACGCTGGCTGCCGGCCACGGGGGTGGTGGCGCTGCTGGCCGGAGCGGTGGTCCTGTCGCCGGCCGTGCTCCCGTTCGCGCCCCCTTTCCACGCCCTCTACTACTACGGCCTGCGCATCGGCAACTGGCCGGGGTACGAGGCCGAGGTCAAGTCGATGAAGCTGGTGGAGCAACGCCAGGGCTTCTACGGCCAGGTGGCCGTCGTGAGCGTGGGACCGTACCTGCTGCTCAAAAGCAACGGCAAGACGGACGCCAGCTCGGCGCCCACGGACGACCGCACGCAGCTCCTGCTCGGCCACCTGCCCCTGCTGTTCCATCCCAACCCCCGGCGGGTGCTGAACATCGGCCTGGGCGGCGGCTTCACACTGCGGGCCGTGGTCCACCACCCCGAGCCGCGGGAGGTCACGGTGGTGGAGATCGATCCGCGGGTGGTGGCGGCGGCCCATACCCACTTCGGCTCCTTCAACGACCATGCGCTGGACGACCCCCGGGTGCGGGTGGTGACCAACGACGGCCGCAATTTCGTGGACGGTCTGGAGGGCCGGCGCTTCGACGTCATCACCTCCGAGCCGCCCAACGTCTGGGTGTCGGGGGCTTCGGGGCTGTTCACCCGGGAGCTCTACCGCTCGGCCGCGAACCGGCTGGCGAGCGATGGCATCCTCTGCCAGTGGGTGCCGCTCTCCGACATGAAGAAGAACGACTTCCGCATGATGATCCATACCATTCACACCGTCTTCCCCTATGTAGCGTTCTGGCAGGTGGGGACGGACGTGATCGTCCTCGCCTCGGCGCAGCCCCTTCAGGCCGATCTGGACCAGGTGAAGGCGAGGCTGCGCAGCCCCGCCCTGGAACGCGACTTTACGGGGATCGGTCTCTCCGGGAGAGGCGTCCTCGAGCTCATGAACTCCCCCGTGGTGCGACCCGACCAGGTGGACGCGTTCCTCGGGGGCTTCGATTCCCTGAACCTGGACGACCGGCCGGTTTTGGAGTTCAATACGGCCCGCAACCTGTTCGATGTAGCCAAAGGCAAGTAGTCCATCATGAATCTTGAGATCCAGCCGGCAGGCGAGACCGGCCCCCAGCTTCTGCACGAGGTCTTCGCAGCCGTCGCGCGCCGCCTGCCGGACCAGGTCGCGATCGAGGTCCCCCCGGCCGGCTCCTCGCCCCGCCGGCGATTCACCTACGCCGAGGTCGACCGGCTGGCGAACGCGCTCGCGGCGCGCCTCGCGCCGTTCGTCACGGGCGAGAGCGTGATCGCCATCCTCCTGCCGCGCCGGGACCACCTCGTCTACGTGGCGCAACTGGCGGTGATGAAAGCCGGGGGCGCCTACACCTGTGTCGAGCCGGGAATCCGTGCGGAGCGGCTCCGCTTCGTCCTGGAGGACTCGGGGGCGGTGGCCGCGATCACGTCCGAGGAGCTGCGCGGCCGGCTCGCCGGGCTCGGCTTCCCGGCGGAGCGTACGCTGCTGGCGGACGAGGAGCAGCCGGCCGCCTCGCCCGCCGCGCCTGCCTCGCCGATACCCCGCCGGCCGTGGCTCTCGCCCGCGACGCTCTGCTACCTGATCTACACCTCGGGCACCACGGGCAACCCGAAAGGCGTGATGGTCGAGCATCACAGCGTCGTGAACCTCGTCCTCGCCGACGCGGACTACTTCGGTCTCGGGCCCGCCGACCGCGTGGGCCAGAGCTCCTCCGCCGCCTACGACTCCTCGGTCGAGGAGATCTGGCTCGCGTTCGGCTGCGGCGCGACGATGGTGGTGATGAACGACGACGTGGTGCGGCTGGGGCCGGACCTCGTGCCATGGCTGCGCGACGAGCGGATCACCGTCTTCTGTCCGCCGCCCACCCTGCTGCGCATGTGCGCCTGCGACGACCCGGCGCGCGAGTTGCCGGAGCTGCGCCTCCTCTATCTGGGCGGCGAGGAGCTGCCCGCCGACGTCGCCAACCGCTGGGCGCCGGGGCGCTGGCTGGAGAACGGCTACGGCCCCACCGAGTGCACGGTCACCGTGGTGCGGACCAGGGTGTGGGCGGGCGAGCCGGTCACCATCGGCCGCCCGTTGCGCAACGCCCTGGCCTGGGCGCTGGACGAAGCGCTCGACGAGGTGGCGCCGGGGGAGACGGGCGAGCTCTGCATCGGCGGCCAGGCCGTGACGCGCGGCTACCTGAACCGGCCCGACCTGACGCACGAGAAGTTCGTCGATCACCCGCGCCTGGGACGCCTCTACCGCACGGGCGACCTCGTCCGCCAGCTCCACACCGGCGATTACCTCTACCTCGGACGCTCGGACGCGCAGGTCAAGATCCGCGGCCACCGCATCGAGCTCTCCGC
Source organism: Thermoanaerobaculia bacterium (assembly GCA_036264085.1). Lineage (GTDB taxonomy): Bacteria > Acidobacteriota > Thermoanaerobaculia > Multivoradales > UBA5704 > DATARR01. Next base: position 6,010 of record DATARR010000010.1, read on the forward strand.
CATCGAGGCCGAGCTTTGCACGCTGCCGGGCGTGCGCGCCGCCGCCTGCAAGGTGCAGGAGCTGGGCGGCCGCAAAGAGCTGGTCGCCTTCCTCGTGACCGAGCCCGGAGCGCCTCCCGACATGGACGGCCTGCGCGCGGAGCTGCGGGCGCGGCTGCCGGAGCCCATGCTGCCGGTGCGCTATGGCTTCGTGTCGGAGCTGCCGGCGAGCCCGTCGAGCGGCAAGCTCAACCGGGCGGCGCTGCCCGACCTGCTGCCGGAGGCGGCGCCGGACCGCGAGTTGGTGGCGCCGCGCAGCGAGGCCGAGCGCCTCGTGGCGCGCGCCTTCTCGGACCAGCTCCGGCACGGCGCGCCGGTCTCCATCGACGACGACTTCTTCCTCGACCTCGGCGGCAACTCGCTGCTCGCGGCGCAGGCGATCTCCAGCCTGCGCAAGCAGGAGCTCACCTCGACGCTGACCGTGCGCGACGTGTACGAGGCGCGCACGGCGGCGGCCCTCGCCCAGCGCGTCGCCACGGGCGCCTCCCGCGCCGGCCGCCAGGACCTCTCCGACCGTCATCGCGGCGAACGCAAGATCTCCGAGCAGGCGCCGCTCGTCTCCCTGGCGCAGCTCGCCTGGATCCTCGGCACGGTCGTCGCCGGCTCGCTCGCCGCCTGGCTGGCGGCGTTCCATCTCCTGCCGGCCGTCGCGGACGACGTCGGGATCACCGGCTTCCTGCTGCTGATTCCGGCGCTGGCGCTCGCCGCGCTGGCGGTCTATGCGCCGCTGGCGCTGCTGGCCACGGTGACGGCCAAGCGGCTGCTCATCGGCCGCTACCGGGCGGGACGGTACCCCTACATGGGGAGCTTCTACCTGCGCAACTGGATCGTGCAGCAGCTCGCGCGCCTCATCCCCTGGGAGCTGGTCGAGGGCACCGTGCTCAAGAGCTCGTTCCTGCGCGCCCTGGGAGCCCGCATCGGGCGGGACGTGCACATCCATCGCGGCGTGGACCTGCGGTCCGGCGGCTGGGACCTGCTGGCGATCGGCGACGGCGTGACGATCGGGCGCGACGCCTCGCTGGGGCTCCTCGAGCTCGAAGACCAGGAGATGATCCTGGGGCCGGTGACGATCGGCGAAAACTGCACGCTCGATACGCGCTCCCGCATGGCGCCCCACAGCGTCATGGAGGCGGGCGCCGTGCTCACGGCCCTCTCGATGCTGCCCTCGCACGCCACCATCCCCGCCGGCGAGACGTGGCACGGCGTGCCGGCCGCGTTCCAGAGCGCGGCGCCGCCGGCGCCCGCGATTTCGGGCGGGCAGAGAGCATGGCCCGCGCCCCTGCACGGCGCCCTGCTGCTGCTCGCGCGCTTCCTCGCCGCCCAACTCGCCTGGCTGCCGCTGATGCTGCTCGCCGCGGCCTGCGAGCAACTCTATGGAACCTCCTGGCTCGCAGCGCTGTATATCCCTTCGTCCTTCGCCGCCCGGCCGGTCCTCCTCGCCCTCGGCATCGTCGTCGCCGGCTTCTTCCTCGCCCTGCCGGTGGAGGCGCTCGCCGTCCGCCTGCTGGGCGCCGTGCGGCCGGGCACCTACCCCCTGTACGGCTGGACCTCGCTCGTCGTCTTCGTCAAGGAGAGCCTGCTGGAGTCCGCGGGCAACGCCCTGAGCGGCACGCTGCTCTGGCCGGGATGGCTGCGGATGGCGGGGATGCGCGTGGGCCGGAAATGCGAGATCAGCACGATCATGGAGGTGATCCCGGAGCTGGTCGAGATCGGCGAGGAGAGTTTCTTCGCCGATGGCATCTACCTCGGCCGGCCGTGGCTGCACCGGGGCACGATCACCTGCGCCCGCACCACGCTGTCGAAGAACACGTTCCTCGGCAACCACGTCGTGATCCCCGGCGGCGCCGAGCTGCCGGCCGAGATCCTGGTGGGGATCTCGACCGTGGCCGACGCCAGCCGCATCCGTCCCGGCACTTCGTGGTTCGGGCATCCGGCTTTCGAGCTGCCGCGGCGCGAGGTGGTCGAGAGCGACCGGCGGCTGACCCACGATCCCACCTGGCCGCGGTATGCGACGCGGCTCTTCTGGGAGTACCTGCGGGGGCTGATCCCGGTGGTCCCGGCGCTGCTCGGCATCCTCTGGTTCAAGGCGCTCCCCCACTGGCATGCCACGGAGCCGCGGACCGAGTTCTTCACGCTGACGCTGCCCGGCTTCACCCTGGCCGAGGGCGCCTTCCTCGTGCTGCTCGTCCTGCTCGCCAAGTGGGTGCTCCTGGGGCGCGTCCGCGAGGGGCGGCACCCCCTGTGGTCATGCTGGTGCAGCCGCTGGGACTTCCTCTACGTGGTGTGGGCGGCCTACGTGCGGGGGAGCCTGGCGAGCCTGGAAGGCACGCCGTTCATGATCTGGTGGCTGCGCGCGCTCGGTGCCCGCATCGGCCGGCGCGTGGTGCTGGGCACCCGCTTCGCGCAGGTGGTCGATCCCGACATGCTCAACGTCGGCGACGACGCCACGGTCTCCTGCCTGTTGCAGCTCCACAGCTTCGAGGATCGGGTGTTGAAGATCGCTCCCGCCTACTTCGGGGCGCGCTGCACGGTGGGCAACGGCGCGGTGCTGCTCTATGGCGCCAACATCGGCGAAGGCGCCCGCGTCGAGGACGGCAGCGTGGTGATGAAGCACGAGACGCTGCTGCCGGGTCAATATTACGTCGGCGCTCCGACGCGGCCCGCGCGCGCGCCGGAAGCGGCACCGGAGAGTGCAACTTCGGCGCCCCCGCTGCGTAGGGCATTGGCGAGGTAAGCAGGACGCATCTGCAAAGGCGCGCTGTTTCGCAGGGACGGCCGGTGTCGGGACCGGCCGCCCCTCTCTCCTCATGGGCGGGCCGCAATCGAGCGCTGGTATCATCCACCGCCGCACCATGCCCCCTGAAGTCCTCAGCGTCGAGATCGACCGCGTCACCAAGCGTTTCGACGGGGTGACGGCCGTGGACGGCGTGTCGCTGGCGATTCGCCGCGGCGAATTCTTCGCTCTGCTCGGCCCCAGCGGCTGCGGCAAGACGACGCTGCTGCGGATGATCGCGGGCCTCGAGGAGCCGGGCGAGGGGACGATCCGGATCGCGGGGGCGGACGTGACCTCGGTGCCCGCCCACCGGCGGCCGGTGAACATGGTCTTCCAGCAGTACGCCCTGTTCCCCCACCTCACGGTCGAGCAGAACGTGGCCTTCGGCCTGCCCTACAAGGCGCTCCCCCGGGCCGCGCGGGCGGAGCAGGTCGCCTCGGCCCTGGGGCTGGTGCGGCTGACCGGCCTCGAACGGCGCCGGCCGGACCAGTTGAGCGGCGGCCAGCGCCAGCGGGTGGCCCTGGCCCGGGCCCTGGTCCTGGAGCCCCGGGTGCTGCTCCTCGACGAGCCGCTCGCCGCCCTGGACCCGAACCTGCGGCGGGAGGTGCAGGTGGAGCTCAAGGGTCTGCAGCGGAGCCTCGGCATCACCTTCGTCTTCGTCACCCACGACCGCGAGGAGGCGCTGGCCCTCTCCGACCGCATCGCCGTGATGGACCGCGGGCGGGTCGAGCAGGTGGGCAGCCCCGTGGAGGTCTTCGAGCGGCCGGAGACCGAATTCGTGGCCCGCTTCCTGGGCGCCACGAACGTCTTCACGTCCGAGAACGGCGCGGGCCGTTTCGTCGTCCGTCCCGAGAAGCTCGCTCTCCGCGCCGCCTCCGCGCCCGGCGAGTCGTCGCTGCCGGTGACGGTCGTGGACCGCGTCTATCACGGGGCGAGCACGGAGTGGATCGTCGAGGACGGGCACGGCGGGCGCTTCACCGTGGTGGCCCAGAACGCCGGGGCGGACCTGCCGTTTCCCCCCGGCAGCGCCGCGCTGCTCGGCTGGGTGCCGCAGCATGAGGTGGTGCTACGGGGTTGATGTTAGACGTCCATGGCCCGAACGATCTCCAGGAACTCCTCCACGGGGCCAAGGCGGTCCATCGCTTCGATGGCACGACGCAGGTCGAGGTTTACATACTCATGAATGAGCACGTTGCGGAATCCCGGCAACTGCGCCAAGGTTCGGGTCACGGCAGGAGGGAATTCGTCGAACGCCGACAGATTGCGCACCGCCTCGGTGTAATCCGGGATGCGCAGGCCGCGACGGGCGGAGAGGTCGCTGGCGATGTCGATCACCAACTGGCAGACTGTCAGCAGAGAGAACAGAACGTCGTTGTGCAACGAAAGATCGCGGCGCAGATCCTCTGAGCTCGTCACTCGGGGGCGCAGCTCACGGAGGTGATCGAGGTGGCGCCGCAACTCCGCCAGCTGCTCTATCACCGGGCTCATCGCGCCAACGCCTCCAATTGGAGCTTGCGCAACCGCCGCAACCAGGGCTCCAAGTCCGCAGCCCGGATCTGGACGTCCCGCACGTAGGCGTGGTCGGCCTCTGGATCGCCCAGGAATACCCGTATACCGTCATAGATGATCTTCCGGCCCAAGAGAGGCGGGGCGTCGTTGAGGATGACGACGTCCACCTCGTTGTGATGAAGCACGGAGATCAGCTCAGAGCCTAAGTGGACTCGCATGTCGAAGCGATCGTCCTGTGTCGGGTGGCGCTCCCACTGAAGGAGGATCCCGACGTCCACGTCGCTCTCGCGATGCTCCCTCCCCTCGGCGTGACTGCCAAAGAGGTAGGCGGAGGCGACCCCGAGATCAGGGTGGTCGATGAAGTACTTTCCCAACTTCTCGAGACTGGCTTCGTCCAAGGAGACACCTCCCAGGACCACAGTATACGATCCATGCGCGATGCCCTCCTCTAAGGCAAGCCGCACCGCTCTCCCCCTCCTCCTGCCGACCTGGCTGGTCCTGGGCGTCTTCTTCCTCGTTCCCTTGGTCCTCATGCTGGGGATCAGCTTCGCCGAACGTGGAATCTACGGCGGTTTGCGGCCGATCTCGGATCTGCGGGAGTACCTGCGCTCCGGCGCGTTCCTCGCCAACTACGCCCGGTCGTTCGACGGGATCTTCCTGAAGATCGGCTGGCGGTCGCTGTGGATGGCGGCCGCGACCACCGTTCTGTGCATCGCCGTCAGCTTCCCCATCGCCTACTATCTCGCTCTGCTGGCACCGCGCCGGTGGAAAGGTCTGCTGCTGGGGCTGGTGGTGGTCCCGTTCTGGACCAGCTTCCTGATCCGCACCTACGCCTGGATGTTCATCCTGCGCAGCGAGGGGCTGCTCAACCTCGTGCTGGTGGGGAGCGGGCTGCTGCGCCATCCCCTGGAGCTGCTCTACACGCAGACGGCGGTGATGATCGGCCTCGTCTACGGCGAGCTGCCGTTCATGATCCTCCCCCTCTTCGCCTCGCTGGAGAAGCTCGACCGCTCGTTGCTCGAAGCCGCTGCGGACCTGGGGGCCGGCCGCGTCCAGACCTTCCGGCGGGTGACCCTCCCACTCACCCTGCCGGGGCTGGCGGCGGGAGTCGTCCTCGTCTTCATTCCCAGCCTGGGACAGTTCGTGGTCTCGGATCTCCTGGGCGGCGCGCGCAGCATGCTGCTCGGCAACCTGATCCAGAACCAGTTCGCCGTGGCCCGCAATCAGCCCTTCGGCGCGGCCCTGGCTTTCGAGCTGACGGCGGCCGTGCTCCTCCTGCTCCTCGGCTACGCCGCACTGGCGCGGCGCCGGGGCGGGGAGGACCTGCTGTGACCGGCCGCGGCCTGCGCCGGCTCCTCGGGGCGCACACGGCGCTCGTCTACCTCTTCCTCTACGCGCCGATCGCCATCCTGGTGGTCTTCTCGTTCAACGCCGCCCGCCAGACGGCTTTCTGGCAGGGGTTCACGCTCGACTGGTATCGCCGGCTCCTGGACGACGGCCTCCTCCTGCGGGCCGTGCGCAACAGTCTGGAGGTGGCCGGGATCACCACGGCCGCCGCCGTGCTGCTCGGCACGCCCGCGGCCTTCGCGCTCGCCCGTCCCGCGTTCCGGGGCAAGGGCGCCGCCCGGGCGCTGCTCTATCTGCCGGTGATCATCCCCGAGGTCGTCCTGGGTGCGGCGCTGGTGACCTTCTTTGGTGCCGTCGAGTTGCGGCTGTCGCTGGCGACGGTGGTGATCGCGCACGTCGTCTTCAGCGTCTCCTACGTGGCCCTGGTGGTACGGGCGCGGCTGGCGGGGCTCGATCCCGCGCTCGCGGAGGCGGCCCGCGATCTGGGGGCGGGACCTTTCGAGACCTTCCGGCGGGTGACCCTGCCGCTCGCCCTGCCGGGGATCGTGGCCAGCGCCTTTCTCGTCTTCACGCTCTCGATCGACGATTACGTGATCACCTCCTTCGTGGCCGGCGTGGGCGCCACCACCCTGCCGCTCCACATCTACTCCATGCTCAAGGTGGGGGTCACCCCCGAGGTCAACGCCGTCTCGACCCTGCTGCTGGCGGTGACGATCGCGCTCATCGCCGCGGCCCACCGGCTACTTCAGAAGGGGATCTAGATGAAGAAGGGACAGCAAGGACTTCAAGGACAACAAGGACACCCAAGACACCGCCGGGGCCTCTTTGTCCTTGGTGTCCTTGACGTCCTTGCTGTCCTTGTCATCCTCCTCGCCGCCGCCCTTGCCGCCTGCGGCGGTAGCAAGACCGGACCTGCTCCCAAGGCAAGCGCCAAGGTCGTGAACATCTACATCTGGACGAACTACCTGCCGCAGGAGGTGGTGGACGACTTCGAGCGGCGCACGGGCATCCACGCCAACGTGGACACCTACGACTCGAACGAGGCCGTGCTGGCCAAGCTCCAGTCCGGCGTCGCGGACTACGACGTGGCGGTGCCCTCGGACTACATGCTGAAGGTCCTCATCCCCCAGGGGCTCGTCCGGCCGCTCGACCACGGCCGCCTCCCCCACCTGAAGAACCTCGATCCGCGGTTCCTCGATCAGAAATACGACCCGGGCAATAGCCACTCCGTCCCGTATCTCTGGGGGACGACGGGGATCGGCTACGACAAGACGAAGCTCCAGGCGCCCGTCGACAGTTGGGCGGCCCTCTTCGACCCGCGTCACGCCGGCCGCATCCTGATGCTGGACGACCAACGCGAAGCCTTCGGGGCGGCCCTGAGACTGATGGGAAGATCGATCAACGAGAAAGATCCCATCATCCTGCGCCGTGCCGCCGAAATGCTCAAGAAACAGAAGCCGCTGGTGCGCACTTTCAACAGCTCGGACTTCGCCAACCTCCTGGCAGCGGGCGACGTGGACGTGGCCCAGGGCTACAACGGCGAGCTGGCCGAGGCCGTGGCCCGCTCCGCCGGCCGCCTGGCGTACGTCATCCCGAAAGAGGGGGGCACCCTGTGGATCGACAATCTGGCGATCCCCAAGGGCGCCCGCAACGTCGACGCCGCCTACGCCTTCCTCGACTTCGTGATGGAGCCCGAGATCGCGGCCAAGATCGTCAACCACGTCCACTACGCCTGCGCCAACCGGGCCGCCCTGCCGCTCATCGACGCCAAGGTTAAAGACGACCCGTCGATCTATCCGCCCCAGGAGGTCCTCAGCCGCTGCGAGCTGATCGAGGACCTCGGGGAGAGGACGCAGTTGGTGGATCAGTTGTGGACGGAGATCAAGGCGCAGTGAGGGGGACTCGCCTCCTCCTCTCCGCCCTCGCTCTCCTGGCCTTGGTGGGCTGCGACCAGGCGACCAAGGCGCTCGCCCGCGAGGCGCTGGCTTCCTCGCCGCCCGTCTGGCTGCTGGGAGGGGCCGTGCGCTTCCAGTATGCGGAGAACCCGGGTGCGTTCCTGAGCCTCGGCGCGGGCCTCTCTCCACAGTGGCGGTTCCTGCTGGGCGTGGTCGTCTCCGGCGCCGCCCTGGTCGCCCTCGCGGTCTTCGTCGCGCGATCGGCGCACCTGTCGGTGGGTCAGCGCTGCGGGCTGGGTCTGGTGGTGGCCGGCGGGCTCGGCAACCTCCTCGACCGCCTCGCCAACGACGGACGGGTGGTGGACTTCGTCAGCCTCGGGATTGGCTCCCTGCGCACGGGGATCTTCAACTTCGCCGACGTGGCGATCACGGCCGGCGTGCTGGCAGCGATGGTCGCCGGGCTGAAGAGATCGTCTCGGCGGTGTCCTTGATGTCCAGCGATTAGCTGTGGAGACATCGAGGTGCCCCGGTTCCTGCTGCACCGGCCCGCGGTTGTGCGAGGGGCGCAACCGGACGGTGGGCGCGCTCCCCGGCCCGGACAACCCGGCCGGCGGACCCGTGCCGGAAGGCCCGCTCAAGGCCATGGAGGGTCAGCTCGTCGAGCTGATGCGGCAGCCGGGACCGGACGTCGTCCCCTCTTTCGCGCCGCCTCTCCCGACTCCCCCCAGATCCGCGCCGCCAGGGCGGTGTAGAGCTCCGGGCCTCCTGCTAGACTCACCTCCATGCGCATCGTCTCCCTCGTCCCCAACGGCACCGAGATCCTGTTCGCGGTGGGCGCGGGCGAGCTGGTGGTCGGCGTCTCCCACGAGTGCGACTTCCCCGATGAGGCACGGACGCGGCCGATCCTCACCGGCAGCGCCCTGACGCCCGGCATGACCGCCGCCGAGGTCGACGCCGCCGTCGCCGCCCAGGTGGGGAACGGCGCGAGCCTCTACACGCTGGACGAGGAACGGATCGCCGTGCTCGCGCCCGACGTCATCGTCACGCAGCAGCTCTGCCCGGTCTGCGCCGTTTCGACCGAACAGGTGGAAGGCGCCGTCCGCCCCCTCCTCCGCTGCCCCGACGTGGTCTCCCTCGATCCCAAGTCGCTGGCGGATGTCTTCGCGGACGTCCGCCGGGTGGGCGAGCTCACCGGCCGCGCGGACCGGGCCGGAGCCCTGCTCGAAGGTCTCCAGGTGCGGCTGGACGTCGTCCGCGCCACTGTCGCGGGCAACGCCGGCAAGCCCCGTCCCCGGGTGCTGGCCCTGGAGTGGCTCGATCCACCGTTCGCCGGCGGCCATTGGGTACCGGAGATGATCGCCCACGCGGGCGGCGAGGACGTGATCGCCAAGCCGGGCGACCACTCCGCCCGCCTCACCTGGGAGCAGGTCGCCGCAGCCGACCCGGACGTGATCGTCGTCATGCCCTGCGGCTTCGACGAGGCCGGCGCCGCGGCGCAGATCGAGACGATGGCCGCTCGCCCCGAGTGGCAGTCGCTGCGGGCCGTGCGCGAAGGCCGGGTCCACCCGGTGGATGCGAACGGCTGCTTCAGCCGCCCCGGCCCGCGCCTCGTGGACGGCATCGAGCGGCTGGCGGCGATCTTTCATGGAGCGGAATAACCCTACCCCGTCCGTCTAAACATTTGCCGGGAAAGAGGGTCTTACCCGGTGGGGCGGATCTGAGGTCCGCCTCGGGTCGAGTCCAGCCCCTGGACCGACCTCCTCGTCCAAGATGCCTCCGGGCAGACCCCAGGAGGCATCCTTTTTTCTACCTCGCCCGCAGCCAGCCGAGCACCTGGGCGTCGACTCCGGCCCCCTCTCCCAGCCCCACGTCGAGCCGGCGGGGGAAGGCGACGTGGCCGCCGCCAGCCACCCAGCGGACCTCCAGGCGGGAGGCGCCACCGCCGAGGACGGCGCGGACCGGCCGGGACGGCACCATGGGATCGCCCTCGGAGTTGAGCAGCAAGGCGGGGACCCGCAGGTCTCCCAGGCGCGGCGCCACGCTCGCCCGGGCGTAGTAGTCGAGGGCGCCGGCGAAGCCGTGGCGGGGAGCCACGACGCGGTCGTCCCACTCGCGGATGGTGCGGATGCGCTCCGCCTCCTCGATCGTCAGCGGCTGGGGCCGGCGGGCGGAGACGGCGGCGAAGATGCCGATCAGGCTGTTCACCAGATACCGCCGGTAGGGCCAGCGGACCGGCGCGTCGATCTCCTGCTGGGATAGCTTCAGGTCCAGGGGCGCACAGAGAGCCGCCACGCCGGCCACGCGTGGGTCCATCTCCTCGGTGGCCAGCCGCAGCACGACGTGCCCGCCCAGGGAGTAGCCGGTGACGTAGATCCGCCGGTAGCGCCGCAGCTCATCGCTGGCCAGCGCGGCGTGGAGGTCGGCGGTGAGGCCGGCGTGAAAGAAGTCGTGGCTCTGGCGGTCGCACCCCCGCAGGTTCAGACGCAGGCAGGAGAGGCCCGCCGCTTCCGCAGACCGGGCGCCGCGGACCATGTAGTGGCTCTCGGTGGAGCCGCCCAGGCCATGGACCAGGATGACGAGCTCCTCGCTCCCGGGCAGCTCGCGCAGCCGCCCCGTCACCGGGACCCGGCCGGTGACAGGGTCCTCCAGGGAGGTCTCCCAGGCCCGCCATTCAGGCGCCTGCAGGGGCCGCACGCCGTGCCGCAGGCGGGGTACGATCGTCCAGTAGTGGCCCAGGAGCGTCATGGGGCGCAATGGTATCGTCTTGGAGGGGGCACCCCAACCGGGTGAAACGTTTTTCGAGCTTCGGACGTTATATAGATGGACAGTGTTGTGATGGAACCTCTCTATCCTGAAATTCGAGTCGCCCTTCGCAGCCGGAACCGCTACGCCCTGGTGAGTGCGATCCGTCTCGGGCTGCGCAAGGCCGGTACCCCGCCGGCGGAGATCGAGCGCTTCAGCCGCGAGGCCCTCTCGACCCAGGATCCCTGCCACTTCGAAGAGCTGTGCAGCCAGTGGGTCTGGGTCTGCACGGATCGCCCGTCCTCCCGCGGCGCCGAGTAGGCCCTTCCTCCCGTAACACCCGTGCCACAGCATTCCAGGGGCGGCGTTCCAGGGAAAAACTGCGCTAGGCTGAAGCCATGAAAGCCATCCGCATCCACACCCTCGGGGGACCCGAGGTCCTGCAGCTCGAAGACGTGCCGGAGCCCGCGCCCAAGGAGGGCGAGGCCGTCGTCCGCGTCGAGGCGGCGGGCGTCAACTTCATCGACGTCTACTTCCGCACCGGCCTCTACAAGGGCCCGGCGCTGCCGTTCACGCTCGGCCAGGAGGCTGCCGGCACAGTGGCGGCTCTGGGCGCCGGCGTCGCCGACCTGAGCGTGGGCGACCGCGTCGCCTATACCGGCGTCCATGGCGCCTACGCCGAGCTGGCGGCGGTGCCGGCGGCGCGGCTGGTCAAGCTGCCCGCGGGCCTCTCCACCCGCCAGGGGGCCGCGGCCATGCTCCAGGGCATCACCGCCCACTACCTGGCGACGAGCACCTACTCGTTGAAGGAGGGGGACGCCTGTCTGATCCACGCGGCGGCGGGGGGCGTGGGGCAGCTCCTCTGCCAGGTGGCGAAGCTGCGGGGCGCCCGGGTGCTCGGCACTGTCTCCACCGAAAAGAAGGCGCAGCTCGCCCGCGAGGCCGGAGCGGACGAGGTCATCCGCTACGACCAGCAGGACTTCGCCGCCGAGGTCAAGCGCCTCACCGGCGGCCACGGCGTGCAGGTGGTCTACGACGGCGTGGGCCGGGCCACCTTCGACAAGGGGCTGGACTCCCTGGCCCGGCGGGGCATGATGGTCCTCTTCGGCCAGGCGAGCGGTCCGGTGCCGCCCTTCGATCCCTCGATCCTCAATACCAAGGGCTCGCTCTACCTCACCCGCCCCTCTCTCGGTCACTACATCGCCACGGCCGAGGAGCTGCAGCGCCGGGCCGAGGACGTGCTGGGCTGGATCGCCGAGGGGAAGCTCAAGGTCGGCATCGGCCTCGAGCTCCCACTGGCCGAGGCCGCCGAGGCCCATCGGGCTCTCGAAGGGCGGCGCACCACAGGCAAGGTATTGCTGATTCCGTAACCGGGGCCGGGGCTAAGCCGCCGGCTCGTACTCCTCGGGCTCCACCTCCGGCTCACCGGCCAGGATCTTGCGGGCCCTCTCCAGGTCGAGCTCGCCCTCCCAGCGCGATACCGCGACCGTCGCGACGCCGTTGCCGATGAGGTTCGTGATGGCCCGCGCCTCGGACATGAAGCGGTCGATGCCGAGCAGCAGGGCGAGGCCGGCGACCGGGATGTTGCCGACCGCCGACAGGGTCGCAGCCAGGGTGATGAAGCCGCCGCCCGTCACCGCCGCGGCTCCCTTCGAGGTCAGGAGCAGCACGGCCAGGATCTCGAGCTCCTGGCCCAGCGTGACGTGCGTGTTCGTCGCCTGGGCGATGAACAGCGTCGCGAGCGTCAGGTAGATCGACGTGCCGTCGAGGTTGAACGAGTAGCCCATGGGCACCAGCAGCCCCACCACCGACTCCGGGCAGCCGAGCCGCTCCAGCTTGCGCATCAGCAGGGGCAGCGCCGACTCGGAAGAGGAGGTGCCGAGGACGATGAGGATCTCCTCCCGGATGTAGCGCAGGAACTTCAGGATTCCCAGGCCTGCCCAGCGCATCACCAGGCCGAGCCCGATGAGCACGAACAGGAGGCTCGTGACGTAGAAGGTCGCCATCAGCTCGCCGAGGCTCAGGAGGCTCTTGATGCCGTACTTGCCAACGGTGAAGGCCATGGCGCCGAAGGCGCCGAGCGGAGCCAGCCGCATGACGATGGCCACGATACGGAAGAGGACGTGGGAGAGCTCCTCGACGAAGCGCAGCACGAGCGAGCCCTGGGCCTTGAACGCCGCCAGCGCCACACCGAAGAGGATCGAGAAGAGCAGCACCTGGAGGATGTCGCCCCGCGCGAACGCGTCCGCCACGTCCTTCGGGATGATGTTGAGAAGAAAGTCGACGGTGCTGAGGGAGTGGCCGGAGGAGGTGTAGCTGGCAATGGCGCTGGCGTCGAGCTTCGCCGGATCGACGTTCATCCCAGCACCCGGCCGCACCAGCTTGCCGACGATCAGGCCGAGGGCGAGCGCGAACGTGGTCAGCACCTCGAAGTAGACGATCCCCTTGAGGCCGATGCGCCCCACCCGCTTCAGATCGCCCATCTTGGCGATGCCCGTCACCACCGTCGTGAAGACGATGGGCGCGATCAGCATCTTGACCAGCTTGATGAATCCGTCGCCGAGCGGCTTCATGGCCGCGCCGAGCGCCGGGTTCAGAACGCCGAGGAGCGCTCCGAGAGCGACCGCCACCAGCACCTGAGCGTAAAGGCTATGGGCGAACCTCCTCATCGGCAGCCCCTCTCCTGACCTGCATGACTCGGACGCGGAGCAGGCTACCGGGGTTCAGCACGCGGGGTCAAGCCGGCCTGCTCCGCCAGGTCCCGGCAGGTCTCGACGGGCCATTCGCCGTAGCTTCGGAGCAGGACCATGACCTCGTCGACCGCGAAGCGGCGCGCGATCTCTCCAAGCTTCGCCACACACTCCGCGACAGGGCCCTCGATCACCGTCCTGACGACGTCCGGCGCGAGGGCGGGCGCGTCGCTGATGGCAGGGCCGGACGCCATGCTGACCATGACGATGGCCTCCGGCTCCGCAAACTCGGGGCTGGGGACGAAAGCGCGCCGATACTCGCCGAGGATGGCCGGTCCATCGCGCTCCGCGGGCGCGTGGTGCAGGGAGAAGCAGAAGCCGGTGCCGTGGCGGCCGGCCCAGCGGGCCGCCTCCTCGCCGGTGCCCAGCACCCACATCGGCGGCCCCGGCTCCAGAGGCAGCTTCTGCGCCAGCGAATGCCCGGCCGGCAGGCGGCCGGTGAGGAAGCCGTGCAGGTCGGCAAGCTTTTCGTAGTAGCTCCGCAGAGAGTCCACGGCGCGCCCGTCCAGCATCGCGGCGCGCATCTCGGGGTTGAGCGTCAGGCCGCGAGTGACGCCGAGGTCGAACCGCCCTGGCAGCATGAACTCGATAAGGCGCGCGTCTTCGGCAACCTGATAGGGGTTGTGGTAATCGAGACACACACCGCCACTGCCGACGCGAATGCCGTCGCTGGTCGCAGCCAGCAGAGCCCCGAGCAGCAGGGGATTGGAGCACTGCCACTCGTTGTGGTGCTCCCCCAACCAGTACCGACGATAGCCTGACCTGTCGGCCTGGGCCATGAGGTCGACGGCATCTCCAATATTGCCGAAATCGAGGATCGACAGTTCCATGACGGGTGGAGTCGAGACGCGTCAGTCGATCTCGCGCGCGGCCTTGCCGCTCACCGCGAGAATCGAGGCTGCCGCGAGCACCGCTCCCGCCGCGATGAACAATCCCCGGAGACTCCACTGCGCCAGCACGCCGGAGATGGCGTAGGACACCGGCACCAACCCCACGGCGGAGAACATCAGCACGCTGATTACGCGGCCCAGCAGCGCGCGCTCCACGCGCATCTGCATCCAGGCGCTGAACTGCACGTTGACGAATCCGACGCCCAGGCCCATCAGCGCCAGCAACACCGCGATCACGACGAACTTCGGCACGATGCCGATGCCGATCATCTCGAGACCAGCCAGGAGGCTCATGACGGTGAATTGCAGGCCGCGCCTGCGGGGTCGCTTCACCGTGCCACCGAGCAGGATTCCCGCCAGCGTGCCGCCGCTGAAACAGGAGAGCAGCGTTCCGAAGGCCGCCGCCGAGCCGAAACGAAATTTCGCCATGGCAGCCAGGCCCACGGCGATGGGTCCGGCAACGCAGAAATTGATGGTGGCGAAAACCGTCATCAGCGACAGCAGCGGCGGATCGTTGCGCACCGCGCGCAGGCCCTCGGCGATGGAGTGCAGCATGCTGGGACGAGCCGGCGCGCCGGCAGCGGCGGGGGCTTTGGGCGGATCGGGGATCCTGAACAACGCCGCGATCACGCCGAGGAAGCTCAAGGCGTCGAAAAAGAGTGCCGAGGCGATGCCCCAACTCTTGATCAGCAGACCCGCCGGCGCCGGCCCGACCATCTGCGTCAGCACCGTGGAGGTTTGCATCAGGGCGTTCGCGGGCTGAAGCTGCTGCGGCTGGACCAGCGTCGGGATCAGCGCCGAGCCGGCGGGAAATGAAAACGCATCCGCGACGCCGAAGATGAACGTCAGCACGTAGAGCTGCCAGAGCTGGATGACGTGAAGCCAGATCAGCGCCGCCACCGTGCCCACGAGCATGGTGCGCACCGCTGCCGTCGTGATCAGCACGCGCCGTGCCGAGAAGCGGTCCGTCACCGCGCCGCCGATGAGCATCAGCGCCGCGCGTGGAATCGCCGCCGTCATCAGGATCGTGCCCAGCGCCAGGCTGGAGCCCGTCAGTTGCAGCACCAGCCACGGCAGCGCCACCAGATAGAACTGATCGCCGAGCAGCGAGATCGTCGCGCCGAGCCACAGATTGCGGAAATGCGGCAGGGTGAGGGGATGCCTCGGCCGAGGAGGTGGGGTCGGCTCGGATGCAGGAGTCGCCTGGGAAGGAATGGTAGACGCTGAGCTCATCGCGCACCTCGTGAACCGTAAGGTCCGTACCGTTCTACGCCGGCATGATACTCCCTTCTCGCCGTCAGCCGGTCCGGCCAGGCGCCCCCGGCGACTTGACACGCCACATCGCCTAGCTTATTCTCAAATTTAGATTTGCGAGAAAGGAGATCCCATGTCCCACCAGACCAAGACCCGCTCCTGGTATCAGCCGTTCGTCCTGCTCGCCGTGCTCTTCCTGACCGCCTACGCCGCTCAGGCCCAGCCCTACCTGGGCACCGGCGCGGGCAATCCCGGTGTTTCAACGGGAACCGACAACACCGCGCTCGGAGACAACGCCCTGTCCTCGAATACCTCCGGGTTCTTCAATACCGCGGTCGGCTTCAACGCCTGCAGGTCCAACACTTCCGGGTTCTTGAACACGGCGGTCGGCACGTTTGCCCTGGACGCCAACACGACCGGGTCCGTCAACACGGCGGTCGGCGCCGGCGCTCTGCCCTCCAACACCAACGGCACCAGCAACACCGCGGTCGGCGCCGACGCTCTCGACAACAATACGACGGCGAGCGCCAACACGGCCGTCGGCTACGAGGCCCTGTTCGGCACCACGACCGGCGGCAACAATACGGCGTTGGGCGCCAACGCGCTGGCCAACACCAACGGCTCCAACAACATCGGCGTCGGCGTGCGCGGCGGCGTGAACATCACCAGCGGCAGCTACAACATCGACATCGGCAATACGGCCCCGGGAAATGAATCGAATACCATCCGCATCGGCGACGTCAACCATCAGACGGCGGCGTTCCTGGCCGGGGTGAACGGCGCCACCAGCGCGAGCGGCGTCGCGGTGTACGTGGACGCTTTCGGCCAGCTGGGCACCGTGACCTCTTCGCTGCGCTTCAAGGAGGACGTGGCGGACATGGGCGAGGCGAGCCACGACCTGATGAAGCTCCGTCCCGTCACCTTCCGCTACAAGGCCGGCGTCGACGACGGTTCCCATCTCCTGCAATACGGCCTCATCGCCGAGGAGGTGGCGAAGGTCTATCCAGAAATGGTCCAGTACGACGACAAGGGGCAGCCCCTCACCGTGCGCTACCAATGGCTCAACACCATGCTCCTCAACGAGCTGCAGAAAGAGCACGGAAAAATGGCAGAGCAGCAGGCCCAGCTCGCGCAGCAGAAGGCGCAACTGGCGGAACAGGAAGCGCGACTCAAGCGCCTGGAAGCCCTGCTCGGCCGGCAGCCGGACGCGCCCAAGGCGCCTTGAGCGATCTTGAGAAGACCCGCGGTGCAGGCCGGCGCCGCGGGATCTACTTCTTCAAGATCACCAGGAACCGGAATTGCCAAAAGCTCTTTGGATCCTTGATCCGCAGCACCGCAGCGGCCGGTCCTGCAGGGTCCAGGCTGTAGGACCGGAAAGGATGGGGAGACAGAAGCTCCACTTTATAGATCGGAGATTCCACGGGGATCTCCAACGTCTGCTCGATGTCGACCTCGTGAAATAGTTGGGGATCGAGGTCCCGGGCCAGTTGCCAGTAGCGGCGGAATCCGAAGGCTCCCCGCCTCGCTTTGGCGACTCCGATCCGCTCCAGCTCTTCTCCGGAGCCCACCAGAACGTATCCCGTTCTGGCCTCCGCCTGGAAATGTTCAATCTGCTTGTCCCGATCGGTGATCTGTTCGCCCTGTTCGCGAATCACCGCGTCTTTCTCACGGATTTCAGCCTGGAGTCCCTCAACGGTCGTTTGCAGCTCCGCGATCTCGCTTTCCTGCTCGGCGATGGTCTGCTGAAGCCGGGCAACGAAAGATTTGAGACCGGCGATCTGATGGGCGGAGCTGCGGGCCTGCTCCTCCAACCGGGCCAGCTTGCCTTGATTGGTGTGCAGCGCCTCGCGAATCGACGTGATGTCTTGCAGGATCGATTGTTTCTGCGGCTCGCGAACCCATCCTTCCTGGCCGGCCACGGCCGTGATCCGCACGACCTTGAGCTCGTTCCTCCGGATGTCGGCCACCGAGTCCTGCACTTCGTTGAGCACCTGAGTGGTGTCGGCGATGTACTGCCGCTGGGCCTCATCGGTCGCCCGCTGCTTCTCGAGCTCTGCATGGTACTGGTCCCGCTCCCGCTGGACGGCCTTCAAATCCTCCGTCTTCCCGGAGTCTCCCTGGCAGGAAGCCAGGGTAATCGCAAGGGCGGTCACCACCGCCCGGATCTGTCGGTTTTTCATGGCGCGGTGGCGTGCAGCTCCCAGTTCCCTCTCACCGGCTGTCCCTTTCCCAAAAGGGTGAGTCGGCCGCCATCGATAGCAACCGTGCCGGAGCCCAGGTCCGGGAACAGCACCTCTCCTGCACGGAGAGTGCCCAGGTTGTCGAATCGCAACCCTCCCACGTTCAGGGTGTAGTCGAAAAATCTCTGCCCCTCTCGGCCGCTGATCGAGCGGATCTCCAGAAACAGCGCCTTCCGGCTGCCGTCCGGGCGATTCCACGTGCCTACGAACGTGGTCACGAGCTGCCCCAGATGCTCGGGATCGTTCCACCAGCCGGCCGGAAGAACGCTCGCCTGAGGAAGCGTAGGAGGTGGCGACTCGGGTGGAGTCGGTGCGGGCCTGCTCTGCACGTAGAAGCCCCCCCCCACCAGCAGAAGGATCAAGGCGGCGACGGCGATCCAGAAACCTGAGCGGCGCCGGACCCGCGGAAGGGGAGCAATCACGACGCGAGAACGATTCGCTGGCGGCGATGGGGAAACAGGAGGAGCGACGGGCGCCGCGCTCGGAGTTGGGCGGGCGGGTGCCGGGCCGAGCACGAGAGCTTTGCGGCGCGGCTCTGGCGGTTCGCTGACCGGCGGCTCGCGCAGGTCCAGGCCAGAGGTCAGGCCCAGAGCGGCCTGCCACTGCCGTACCGCCCAATCGGCGAACGCGGCGTCGATCCCGGTCCTGGCCTGCAACCGGGAGGACAAGAGCCGGATCTCGGGAGAGGCGGGCACCGATGAGTGGCCCGGCCCGGGGCTCACCAGGGCCGCGACGATCCCCTCTTCCGCGGCGGCCACCAGGACCCGGCGATGAGGCTGCTTGCCAGGACAGAGATCCATGAGGATGGCGCGCAAGCGGTCGGGGGTTGCCCAGATCCGGGTATCGAGGGCCAGGGCCCGAGCGAGAGCGCGGCCGATCTCGTCAGACATTATTCGTCGCTCCCTTGTCCCATCACCACCAGATCACCACCAGGAAGACGACCACAAGGCTTAGAACGCTGGAGGTAACACAAAGGAGAAGAAGCTTTCGTGTGCGGCTTTCTAAGCGATCGCAACGTCTCCCCAGCGTCTCCAGCGCGGAGGAGGTCTCCTGCTGATGCGAGCGAATCTCCGCCGTCTCGCTGCGGTCCGCCTTTTCGCTCACGCGCCGCTCGAGCTCAGCCATCCGGGCATGTTGCGCTTCGAAATCATCCGGCTCAGAGCAGCGGATGAACCCCAGGCTGATGTCGTCACCGCTCCCGCCCTGGCTCGCTTCCGCCAGGAACCTGGGAATCTGTTCTTGCACTGCGTCGACTCCGTCCCGACGGATCATCTCCAGATAGTCGCTGCCGACACGGCAGAAGTCCGCCGTGCTCACGAAGGACTTGCTGTACCCGTCGGTGGAGGCGAGGATCAGCGGCGGGTGCCGATCCTGGATGGGGACGACCTGCACCTGGAACTCCCGCCAGGCATTCGCCATACAGAGAGAGGCCGTATCCTCGCCTACATGGTCCGGGCTGGTCGGAAAGACGATCTGCGTCTCCCCATCCGGGTCGATGCGAAGGATGTCCCCGTCGCCGAGTTGACAGAACACGAGAAAACGGCGCGTGACGATCACCAGCAGGAGCGTGGCACCATAAGCGATCCGCTCATCTTTCTGCAACCGGTCCAACACCTTGGGACCGGCGGTGGCCAGAGACTCCCACTCTTCCTCGGTAATCGGGCGAGCCCGCAGATCCTCGCCGACGCGCTCCAGCCACTCGCTCACAATCCGTTTCAGCAACCGGTCTTCCGCCTCTTGCTTGACTTTCGACTCGTGCGTGTCGTCAGCCTGCTCGGCAAGCTCACGGCCGACGGCCAAAGCTACCTCCACGGCGATCCGGGAGCCCTCGTGACTGCGGATGTACGAGTCTCCGCCGTGGCCGTCCGAAAGGGCGAGGAGGACCGGTAGACCGCCATCGGCCGGCTGGTACCAGTCGATTTTATCCTGGTTCGGAAGGTCTTTCTTCCTATGGAGAGCGCCCCGCTCGCTCGCTCCCCCCACCCGGAATAACGGCGCTCCTGAAGCCAGCGCGTCACCAGACATGGCTCGCATCCTCCAAGTGGGAAGGGGGACTCGGGATGGGCACCTGCAGGGCATTCGCCCGCGACTGGCTCGGCGGTGCGGACGCCGCCGCGACCACGGCGGTCGAGGCCCACCGGATATACCGCGTCAACTGCTGGGCGTTATGAGCCACCAAGGGTTTGACCTCGATGTTCCCGATGAACTTTTCGAGCGTCGCCGGGACGGCGTCGCGACCAATCCCGATGGCGATCCGGATCGACTTCTGCGCCCACGGCAGGCGCATGAGCTCCGCCATCGCCGCCTCGAAGTCGTCCGTGGGCTGGCCGTCCGACACCAGTACCAGGACAGGGGGCAGAGCACGCTGCGGCATGGGCGGTATCTGCAGCTCCCGTGCGATCAGGCGCAGAGCCGAACCCAGGTCGGTCCCGGCAGACAGGGTGCCGTCGGCCAACTGCTTTTTCATCTCCTGGGCAATCGTGGTCGCCACGCCCTTGAGGATCTCATCGAAGGAATAGCCTTTCCCTTTCTTTGAGATGTCCCAGAATTTTCCACCGGTTCGCTCTGCGATCTGCTCGTGCGCGCCGCCCGGGCGGGCCACTCCGAGAACGTGGGTCGTGATCCCGGCCTCTCGGAGTTGGCCGACGATGGCTTCCAACCCGGCGGTGTTGCCGATCTCGTCGGAGACGATGACCAGGATGCGTTGGGCCTCGGCCGCGCCATCGAAAGCGGCCACCACGGAGGGAAAGATATCGACCGTGTCCGCATCCGCCAGGTAGCAGCCGCCGCCGCCGAAGAGACCGAGACGGAGAGAGCCAATGGCCTGCTTGAAGCTCGGCGGATCGGCCAACGGCCAGATGCCGATCGTATAGCGCGAGAGGGATTGCACCGTGTAGCCCTGCGCCCGGCCAGAGTGGCCGCCGATGTCGAACCCGACGAGCCCCAGGCGCACGGTGGCGCCCTCGGCAATGATGCGATCGGCGAACTCCTGGCAGCTCCGCTTCACGCCTTCGATCTCGCCATGCATGCTGCCGCTGGTGTCGACGAGAAAAACGATGTCGGCCCGCGCCTTGCCGCCGACCAGCGGATCGGCTGCGAGGTCGGTCCAGCGGAAGGTATCGACGGGCGTGGGCTTCTCCGTGTGCCAGCGGGCGCCGTTGGAGAAAGCCACGGCGCGCACCATGATGTCCGCGAACGGGTTCTGAGCCGCCACTCCCCGCATATGCGGCAAGCTCTCCTGGATCGCAGAGTTCAGCGACTGGATCTTCCCCTCCACGGACATCGAGCCCGAACAGTCGCAAAGCCAGAAAAAATGGAGGGGTCTCGTCGCCAATTGCCCTCCCGGTCGGTTCTGTGCCATAAGCCCTCGCTTCGTCTAGACCCGGATCTCTCCCGAGACCGGGCCAAAGGAGATCTTTCCGCCCTTCACCAGCCCCATGGTCTTGCCGGGACCGATCTCGATCGCGCTCGTCCCATCGCCCGGCGTGAAGAACCAGCTCGTGGTCGACAGGTTCTGAAGGCCCCACCGCGCCGGGTCGCTCGGATGGCGGGCAACCGCGGCCAGGGGCACCGTGAAATCGAACTGTTGCGTCGCACCGCCGAGGTGATGGCCAAAGAGACGGGTATCGTGGTTCAACATCACCATTTCGCTGCCATTCAAGCGCAGCCGGAAAGGGAGCTTCAGCTTCTTGCCGCATGCCCAACAGGGGCGTTTCGGTACACCCGTGGCATCCAGGTCCTTGGGATCGTAGAAGTTCTCCTTGGCGCAGGAAGGGCAATAGAATATGGCATCCCGCACCCGCGCCAGCTCCTTGCGCCACTCGGTCTCGCGGACCCGGCCGCTCTGGGGATCGCGTAGCCCCACGGTAAACACTCGGGTGAACAGATCGTGCAGCGACTGCGGATAGATCTTCCAGTAGGCTTCGGCGTTGTCTTGCACGCCGCGCACCGGCCGGTTCGAAGCGTCCACCGGGTCGAAGATGAAAACCGGCTCCTCGCCGAACAGCTTGCGGAGCGCCACCAGGTCCAGGCAACGGATGGCCTGCTCTTTGGCGCCTTCCAAGGGGTGATGGAGGTGCAGCATGTAGAACAGGAGCACCGCCAGCGAAAAGCGATCCGAATCGCTGCTGGGCGGCGCTCCGAGGACGACCTCCGGCGCCATGAACCGCGGCGTGCCGCAAACCCTTCCGTCGCTTTTCTTGTCGATCGTGACGTTGTCGTTGTCACAGATCGCCACGTCGCCCGTCTGCGGATCGAAGAAGGCGTTGCCGAACGAAATGTCGCAGTAGCAGAGCCCCTTGGCGTGAAGATGCCAATAGCTGTCAGCCAAGGCGATTCCGGCTGTGAGCAACGTGCGAAAGGACGGATCGACCCGCCCTTTCATGAGGTCAAAAAGGCTGTGGAAGCGCTGCTCGCGCAGTGGCATCACGTATCCGAACCCTCCGATATTGTCGTCAGCCTTGACCAGCTCGATGGGCCAGAGGAACCGTTCGTCGGGGGCCGGCCGCTGGACCAGGTCCTCCAACGCCGCCTGTTGCGCCGTGGTCGCGGTCTCCGGGAAGTACCACTTGAGAGCGAGATCCTGGCCTTCGGTGCTGGCCACGTAAACCTCTCCCTGTCCGCCGCCGCCCAGGAAACTTCCCACCGTGTAGCGCCCCTTGGTACCCTGCCCGACCACTGAGGGAACCTTGCTGAGGATGTATTGCATGGCTCTGTCCCTCACCACACGACGTCTGCCGACGCGAGAGGCTCGACAACCGGGGGAAGAGGCACCGGCACGTGCCCACCGGACGGCTCGCCCTCCTTGCGCGTCTCGCTCGGCGGGCTGCTGGCCGTTTGCAGCACCACTGTCGAAGCCCAACGAATGTAGCGGTGAAGCTGATCGGCGTTCTGAGCCACCAGCGGCTTGATCTCGGGGTTGGCGATAAACTCCTCGAGCACCGAGAGTCGGGCATCCTCGCCGATGGCGATGGCGACCCGCACGGCCTTCTTGCCCCACGGCTGATCGAGAAGCTTGGTCAGGCCGGCCCGATAGTCGTCGGTCGGCTCGCCGTCCGTGATCAGGACGAGGACGGGCGGCAGCCCACGCTCATGCATTACCCCGACCTTGAGCTCGTCGGCGACCATGCCCAGTGCGCCGCCCATGGCGGTCAGCCCATTGGCCTTCAGGTCGATCCAGGTGAAGTCCTCGATCTTGACCGGCGTGCCAATGTGCCACTCGGCCGTGTCCGCGAACTTGATGGCGCGGACCCAGATCTGCGCGTGAACGTTCTCGCGGGCGACGGCCTGCATGTTCGGGATGGATTCCCGAATGGCCGCGTTCAGGGTTTCAATCTTGCCTTTCAGGCTCATGGAGCCCGAGCAGTCGCACAGAAAGATGAATTGCAGGGGACGGTTTGCGATCTCTCCACCCGGCCGATTCGCCATTCAGATCCTCCTTCCAGAGAGCGGTGGGCGCGACTTCTGGCTCGGGAGAGCCGCGCCTCCGGTCAAGTACCCCCTGGACGAGGGAATGTTTAGAGCCATCCCGGCTCTCAGGACCCTCTGTCCAGCACGTCGGGCAACACGTCAGGGGCGAGGTGCGCAGGATGCAGTAGTGCCCCAGGGCGTCGGACAGAGGCGCGGGCGTACCCTGGCTTGCCGCCGGCCCGGCGCACCCCGCAAGATCCGTCATCACGCATGTCAACGTCGTGCCGATGACCCGTCAGGAGGTCGTCCGGGATCGATCAATCCTCGTCGAGGCAGGCAGGATCAAGGCCATCGGCCCGGCGAGCGAGGTCAAGGTGCCGGCCGGCGCAAAGGTGATCGATGCGCGCCCCGGCTCCAACTCGAGCCCGGTTGATTTCCCAGCGCGAACAATCTGCGATGCCATCTTCCCGTTACCAGGTGCGGTAATCCGGGTACGGAGAAGACCAGGGTCAGCCGGTCGCGTCCCGCTCCTTCCTCGGGACCAGGGAGGACGTATTGACAACGTATATATACCATGGTAAGGTGGGCAGCGTGGAGGTCGCTCATAAGAGGAACGACCTCCGGTTCGTCTGGGATCGCGGGAAGGCGGAGTCCAATCTCCGCAAGCACCGCGTCTCGTTCGAGACCCGCCACTCCTGGAGAAAGGACGATTTATGACGGTACTGCAGCTCCGTGAACGGCTTCAGAAGGACCGCCCGATGGCAACCATCAGCATCCGGATGCCCGAGGACGTGGTGGAGGACCTCAAGCGGGTGGCGCCCGTCCTCGGCTTTTCGGGGTATCAGCCCCTCATCCGCGCCTACATCGGCCAGGGGCTCCGGCAGGACCTCGAGCGGCTCGACCGGAATCCCGGGATCGAGCGGCTGGTGGAGAGCCTGCGCCGCCA
The DNA here is from genome assembly GCA_036264085.1 of Thermoanaerobaculia bacterium. Classification (GTDB taxonomy): domain Bacteria; phylum Acidobacteriota; class Thermoanaerobaculia; order Multivoradales; family UBA5704; genus DATARR01. The sequence continues at coordinate 29,804 of DATARR010000010.1, forward strand.
AGGCGTCGAGGACGAGGTCATCAACACCGCCGTCGCCGAGATGAGGTCGACCTGACCAGCCCTACCGCCGTTTCACCGCCGACTGCTGTCCGGTTCCAGGCGCGGTCAGGAGCTTGAGCGGTTTTTTCGGCTCGAGGCCCGCCTCGCGCTGCCAGTCCGCCATCTCGGCGAAGGACCAGGTTCCGGATTCGCTGGTGAGGGCGAAGTAGAGGTCGAGGAGGGCGCCGATCTGGCCCGCCTCGTCGGGTGAGCTCGGGCGGTAGAGCTCCTGGATGACGAAAACTCCCCCGGGACGCAGGGCACGGGCGATCCGCTGCGCCAGGGCGCGGTTGGTGGTGTCGTCGAAGTGGTGGACGAGGTTGGAGACGAAGACCACGTCCCAGGCTTCGGTCCCCAGGTCGTCCGTCAGGGCGTTGCCGGCGCGGTGGACGACGCGGTCCCCCATCTCTTCCTGGGCCAGGAGGGGCGCGGCGTGCTCGACCGCCTCCGGCAGGTCCAGGATCACGGCCCGCAGGCCCGGATGGCGCCGGCAGATCGCCGCCGAAAGGAGGCTGTGGGCGCCGCCGACGTCCAGCAGGTCCTTCGCGCCCTTCGGTACCGGCGTCCGCCGCGCCACCTCGGGCGCCCAGGTGCAGACGGTGGCCCGCATTCCCCGCTGATAGATCCCCCACTCTTCCCGGGTCATCGAGGCATGAAAGTCCAGGGGCTTGCCCGTGCGCACGAAGTCGCCGGTGTGCGCGATGAAGTCCCACTCGCGAAAGAGGAGCAGCATCTTGTCGCGCAGGGATTCGTCGGCATCGGCCAGGAGCCACTTGCGCGCCAGGGGCGTCAGGGCGTAGCGGCCGGCGTCGAAGCGCAGGTACTCGCAGCCGGCGAGGGCGTCCAGGAGCTTGCGCGTGGCCCGCGGCTGGCTGGCGCAGCGGGCGGCGATCTCCGCCGCCGTGAGCGGCCCGGCCGCCAGCGCGTCGAAGACGCCCAGCCGCGTCCCCTCGATCACCGCCCGCGCCAGCAGCATCGCGACGTGGGTGTCCAGGAGCGGCTGCGGTAACAGGCCCAGCTTCGCTCCGATCCATTCGACGGGGTTCTGGGGAATGCCTCCCAGCTTCATGCCTTATCCTAGCGCCGCCCTTCCATGAACCGCCGCAGGGCGCGGTTGACCAGCACGGGATCGCCGGCGGCTTCGGGGCCGAAGGCGATCCCCACTGTGTCCCCCTCCCGCCAGGTGACGGTGCCGTTGACGTCGAGGATGGCGGGCTCGCCGGGCCGGCCGAGGCGGAAGCGCAGGAGGAACCCGGTCTGCCAGGCCGCCGGCACGCCGGAGAGGCCGACGCCGCCCAGGGAGAGGTTTTCCAGGGTCACCGACAGCTTCGCGCCGTCCTCCAGCTCGAGGACCGCGGGCACGCCCAGCCGGATGCGCACGTCCCGCTGGCCGGCAAGCCCCAGCAGAGCGGAGACGTTCATGCCGTGGCGGCGGATGACCTCGGCCCGGAACTTGAGCTCCAGCGCGGGGTTCTCCCGCAGCAGCTCGATGAGGTCGGACTTGTCCACCCGCAGCAGGACGGTGGGTGCCGCCGTGCGGGCGGAGGCGTAGCGCCGGGCCTTGTCGTTGAGCAGGCCCATCTCGCCGAAGAAGCCGCCCGCCTCCAGACGCGCCAGCACCTGCTGGGGCTTCCCCTGCAGGTCGCGGAAGACGGTCACCAGCCCCTCCTCGACGATGTAGAAGGCGTCGACCGGATCGCCCTCGCGGAAGATCAGCTTGTAGGCCGGATGGCGCTCGACCTCCAGCAGACCCGCCAGACGGGCAAGCGGCTCGTCGTCCAGGTCCTTGAAGAGGGTGATCGTCCGCAGGAAGTCTTTCAAGATCGCCTCATCCGTCCAGCTCCTTGACCAGGCCTTCCAGCCGGCCGCGCTCGCCGGGGTCCGACTCCAGGTTGAGGGCGCGGCGGAAGCAGCGCAGGGCGGCCTCCTTGTCGTCCAGCTCGTAGAGGTAGATGGCGCCCGTGGTCTTCCACAGGTCGGCCCGGCTGGAGGCGATGCGCAGGAGCTGCTCGTAGAGCTGGGCGGACTCGCGGAAGCGGTGCAGGTCGTAGGCGGTGCGGGCGGCGTTTTCGAGCGGCACCGGATTGGCGGGGGCGCGCCGCGCGGCTTCGTGGAAGTCGAGGAGCGCCGGCTCGAGATTGCCGCTCTCGGCGCGCGCGATGCCCCGCTCCAGGTAGACCTCGGGCTCGTGAGCGCCCGCGTGCAGGGCGGTGTCGAGCACCGCCAGGGCCTCCTTGCGGTCGCTCCGCTGGCGCAGCAGGCGCGACAGGTTGGTCGCCGCCACCGCCAGGGCCGGGTCGAGGGTCAGGGCACGGCGGTACTCCCGCTCCGCCTCCGGCTTCTTCCCCAGGTCGAGCAGGCAGCCGGCCGCGTCGGCGATCGGCACGGCGTTGAGGTCGTTCTCCTTCGCCGCCCGCTGGAAGAGGTTGAGGGCGGACTCCGTGCGGCCGGTCTGGCGCAGGCAGAAGCCGGCCAGGCTCAAGGCCGGAAAGTTGTGAGGGTCCTGCTTGACGATCGACTGGAGCTCCGGCAGGGCCGCGGCGCAATGCCCCTCCTGCACGCTCTGGGTCACGCGGTGGAGGTCGCGGGCGAGGCCGGCCATGGTTCGCGGATCGGGCAGGGTGCCCGTCACCGGACCCTCGGCAACTCCGCCGAGGTAGCCGAGGCTGGCGAGTTGGCGCCGCTGCTCCGCGGAGAGCACGTTCTCGGGGCGCACGGGGGCGTCGAGCTTCTCGCCCTGATCGCGCAGGAACGCCACCAGCTTCCCCTCCCAGGTGCGCGCCGCCTGCGCCTGGGTAGGCGCCAGGTCGCGGCTCTCGCCGGGGTCCGCCGTCAGGTCGTAGAGGCTGCTCTTCGGAGCTTTGAGATAGAGGAAGCGGTCGTTGGCGAGCGAGCGCAACGGGTACCACTTGTAGGCGAAGAAGGGGAGGAAGCTCTCGGTGTAGGTCTGGCGGGAGCAGTCGCCGGGACCCGCAGATACCGGCAGCAGGCTGCGGCCGTCGAGGCCGGAGACCGGCGCGGCGCCGGCCAGGCCGAGGAGCGTCGGGGTCACGTCGACGGTGCGCACCAGGCAGTCGCTGACCCGGCCGCGGGGCACGTCCGGTCCGGCGAGGATCAGCGGCACGCGACGGGCGGCGCGGTAGAGCAGCAGGCCGTGGGTCGTCTCGCCGTGCTCGCCCAGCATCTCGCCGTGGTCCCCCACCGCCAGCACGTCGGTCGCCGCCGGCAGCTTCTTCAGCAGCTCGCCGATCTGCTCGTCCATGAAGGCGATCTCGCCGTCGTAGAGCCGGTGGGGCCCCTTGGCGGCGTCGGCGAAGCGGGTGGGCGGCCGGTACTCCTCGTGGGGATCGTAGTAGTGGACCCAGAGGAAGAACGGCGGCTTCAAGCCGGCGATGGCTTTCAGGGCAGCGGCCGTGGTATTCTCCGCCGTCCTTTCTGAAACCATAGTCCCCTGGGCATAGCCGGTTCCCAGGTCGTCGTCGTAGATGCGGAACCCCTGGTCCAGGCCCTGGCGCCGCGCCAGGACCACGGCCGAGACCACCGCCGCCGTGTCGTAGCCGCGGGCCGCCAGGCGCCTGGCGAGCGTCTCGACCTTGGGCGACAGCACGAAGGTGCCATTGTCGCGCACGCCGTGGTGGGGCGGGAAGAGGCCGGTGAGGATCGTCGCATGGCTGGGCAGGGTGATGGGAGCCGCGGTGTCGCAGCGGGCGAAGCGGGTGCCGCGGGCCGCCAGGGAGTCGAGGTTGGGGGTGTGCGCTTCCTTGTAGCCCCAGGCTCCCAAGTGGTCGGCGCGGGTGGTGTCCAGGGTGATCAGGACGAGGTTGGGCGGCGTGCGCTTGCCCGGCTCCGGCGCGGCCGGCCGGGCCGCGGCGAGGGCGGCCAGGAGGGTCGCGGTGCCGAGGGCGAGACCGGCGAAGGCCGCCGGTGGAAAAAAGGTGGATCGCTTTGATCCTCCGCGAGCACCTTGTCTGATGTCAGCCATCATCATGATGCACTGTTCTGCCGCATAAGAGAGATAACGACTCCGCTTCTTCAGATCGGAGGGCGAGTATAGCAGCCGTGGAAGCTCGGACTGGGTGATTGTCGAGTGGGAAGGAGGTCCTTCCCACCCATGCGGTAACTACGGAGGTTTGCACCTCCCATTTCGCCGTTCCCCTAGGAGGGGGGACTCCCTATGATGGCAAAGTGTCGTCTCTCGCCGTTGGTGTGTCTCACGCTTTTCCTGTTGAGCGTCCTCGTCGCGATCCCGGCCACGGCCCAGGTCGCCAAGCAGGGCAACGACGTCCTGTCGTCCCTGGCCTTCGTCCATGACAAGTTGCAGCCGTCGCAGCCCTTCGAGCCCATGGACAACGTCCAGAGCCTCGTCAGCTCGAACCTGCAGAACGGTTGGGCGGCCTTTCTCATCGGCGCCAACCCCAACTGGAAAGCCACGGTGGACCACCGCTCCGGCCTGATTGCCTTCGCCGAAGGCGGCAACGTCGCCTGGGTGCCGGGGCGCGGCAACTCCCTCACCAACTCCAACATCGCCGGCTTCCTGGGCGGCCGTGTCAAGCCCGATCTGGCGGTGGTCGAATCCATCGCCCGCAACTACCTGCCGCGGGTGACGTCCCTGCTCGGCGTCGATCCCACCACCCTCGTCCTCAACCCGGGACGCTCGGGTCAGCCGGCAGGACATGTCTGGTTCGTGGATTACGACGTCGTCCGCGAGGGCATGCCCATCGAGAACGCGCGGGTCGTCTTCCGTGTCAACAACGGCAACCTGATCCAGTTCGGCACTGAGAACGTCCCCTCCCCAGGGGCGGTCGTGCCGCCCACCACCTTCACGCGCGACCAGGCGCTGGCCGTCGTGTCGAAGTTCGTCGGCGGCTTCAGCGTGGCCGACAGTTTCCGTGACAATGGCAGCCTCCACCTGCTGCCGGCCAACGTGCCGAACAACGGCTTCGCCGAGGGCTTCAAGTTCGGCCAGGGCCGCGGCATCGCCAAGGTCTGGCAGTTCATCTTCCACCGCGACGGCGTGATGGGGACCTGGCTGGCCCGGGTCGACGCCGCCACCGGCGAGATCCTCCATTTCGCCGACGTCAACGAATACGTCTCGGCCCAGGTGAGCGGCGGCACCTATCTGAACTCGGCGACTACCGGCAGTGAGGTCGTGCGGCCGACGCCCTTCGCCAACCTGTCCTCGGGCGGGTTCAGCAACTCGGGCGGCGTCTACAGCTTCACCAGCGGCACGGTGACCTCGACGCTGGCCGGCCAGTTCGTCAAGATCACCGACACCTGCGGCGCCATCTCTCAAGGCTCGGACGCCTCCGGCAACATCGCCTTCGGCACCTCCACGGGCACCGACTGCACGACGCCGGGCCACGGCGGCGCTGGCAACACCCACGCCTCCCGCGAGCAGTTCTATCAGGTCAACCGTATCAAGGAAGTGGTCAAGGGCTGGCTGCCGGCGAACACCTGGTTGACCCAGCAGCTCACCGTCAACGTCAACCTGAACCAGACCTGCAACGCCTACTGGAACGGCTCCACCCTCAACTTCTTCAAGTCGGGCGGCGGCTGCGCCAACACCGGTGAGATCGCCGGCGTCTCGCTCCATGAGTTCGGCCACGGCATCGACCAGAACGACGGCACCGGCACCGCTCCGGAAGGCGGCACCGGCGAATCCTACGGCGACACCACCGCCCTCATCGCCCTCCACAACTCCTGCCTCGGCGCCGGCTTCCTGGGCAGCAACTGCAGCGGCTACGGCGACGCCTGCACGGCCTGCACGGGCGTGCGCGACGCCGACTTCGCCAAGCACGCTTCGAACACTCCGGCGACGGTCGCCAACTTCACCCAGGTGCGCTGCCCCGCCGGCTCCGGCCCGTGCGGCAAGGAGGTGCACTGCGAGTCCTACGTGCCCACCGAGGCGATCTGGGACTTCGCCAACCGCGACCTGCCCAACCCCGGCACCGGCCCGGCCTGGACGACCCTCGACCGGCTCTGGTACCTCTCCCGCAACACGGCCACCAGCGCCTTCACCTGCACCACCGGCGGCACCTTCACCTCGAACGGCTGCGGCACGGGCTCGCTGTGGAAGACCATGCGCGCCGTGGACGACGATGACGGCAACCTGACCAACGGCACGCCGCACAGCGGCGCCCTCTTCGCCGCCTTCAACCGTCACGGCATCGCCTGCACCACCGACGCCGGCGCCTCGACGACGTTCGCCGGCTGCACCGCGCCGGCCACGCCGACGCTCTCCGTCACCGCCGGCAACAACTCGGCGTCGCTCTCCTGGACCACCTCCGGCACCGCGGTCTACGACGTGTTCCGCAACGAGCTCGGCTGCAACGCCGGCTTCACCAAGATCGTGAGCGGCGGCTCCGCCACCTCGCTCAACGACACCGTGCTGTCCAATGGCCTGACCTACTTCTACCAGGTGACCGCCTTCCCGAGCGGCAACGAATCCTGCGCCTCGGCGCCCTCGACCTGCATCTCGGTCACCCCGACGGTCGGCACCTGCACGCCGCCGGCGGCACCCACGGGCCTCACCTCCTCGGGCACCACCCAGACGGGCACCACGATCTCCTGGACCGCGTCCACCGGCGCCACCCTCTACAAGATCCTCCGCTCCACCACCAGCGGCGGCCCCTACACCCAGGTCGGCACCTCGGCCACGACCTCCTTCGCCGACTCCGGTCTGACCTGCGGCACCAACTTCTTCTACGTCGTCGTCGCCTCCAACGGCACCTGCGATTCCGGCAACTCGGCGCAGCTCACGGTCACCACGGCCGCCTGCCCGACCTGCACGCCGCCGGCGGCGCCGACCGGCGTCACCACCTCGGCGACGACCCAGACCTCGACCACCGTCTCCTGGACTGCGGTGACCGGCGCGACCGAGTACCACGTCCTGCGCTCCACCACGAGCGGCGGCCCCTACACCCTGGTCGGCACGGTGACCACCACCTCCTTCGTCAACACCGGCCTGACCTGCAACACGACCTACTTCTACGTCGTGCGCGCCGCCACCAGCACGACCTGCGAGTCGGCCAACTCGACCCAGGCCTCGGCGACCACCCTGGCCTGCACCGGCTGCACGACCAAGACGGTCTACAGCCACAACTTCGACGCCGCCACCGGCCTCGACGGCTGGAGCACCGGAGTCTTCGTGACCGGCGGCTCGGCTGTCGACTGGCGCGGCGTCCAGGCCTGCACCGCCCACAGCGGCGCCAACATCTTCCGCTTCGGCGGCTCGACCTGCACCACGAACTACGCCAGCAACGACTTCACCTTCGCCCAGCCCAACGGCGCGGCCGGCATCGCCATCCCCGCCGGCGCGACGGCGACACGGCTGTCCTTCTGGCACCGCCGGAGCTTCGAGAGCGGCTTCGACGGCGGCACGCTGACGGTCTCCGTCGACGGCACCAACTACTCCTTCGTGCCGGCGACGGCCATCCTCTCCGGCACCACCTACAACGGCACCCTCTCCACCGCCTGCCCGCCGGCCGGCGCTGGCGGCGCCTCGGCGTTCACCGGCGCCTCCTCCACCTTCACCAACACCACGGTGGACCTCGACGCCGCCTGCAACGCGGCCACGGGTCTCACCACCGGCTGTGCCGGCCGCAGCGTCCGGATCGGCTTCACCGCGATCTCGGATTGCAGCGTGACCAGCACCGGCTGGTTCCTCGACGACGTCACCGTGACGGACTGCACCACCCCGTAAGCCGCCGCGTCGTGACCTGAAGGGCTTGCGCCCCTCCCTCGGGGAGGGGCGCTTTCCTTTTGTGGGCTCGCCTGCAGGGCCGCTTGGCACCCTCTTGTATAGGCGATCGATTCTTGATCGCACTGGATGAGGAAGGAGATCGTTCATGCGCAAATTGTCTTTCATGATGGTTGCTTTGACACTGTCGCTGGGGGCGAGCCCGTCGTTCGCCGCGTCCCGCGCCGCCGGCGAATGGCCGTCCGTCGACAAGCAGCTCCGGCAATCCCGAGTCGAGCCGGGCAGCGCCCTCGAGGCCCTGATCCTCGACAATCAGGACTTCAAGATGCTCCGCGCCGCGGAGAGGAACGACAAGATCCCGGTGCCGCTGTGGCTGCGCGTCTACTGGCGCAAGGGCCACCCGGAGTCCAACTACTCCGCGGCCGACCCCACCGGCGGCTATCCCCTCGTCCTCAAGGAGGTCTACGAGTGGATGCTCACCCACCAGGATCTGCGGCCGAGCTCCGCGGATGAGCCGAAGGCCCCCCTCCTGGAGGCCGACGCCGATGCGGACGCCCTGCGACCGGTGACCGCCGCCAGCACGGTGGGCGGCAACGCGCGGGTTTCCGGCGCTCAGACGGTGCCACGCAGCGAGTCGGACGTCCGCATCAATTTCCTCAACCCGCTGAAGATCATCGTCGCCTCCAACAACATCGGCGGCAGCGGTCAGCAGGCCCAGTACTTCTCCAGCGACGGCGGCGTCACCTGGGGCCAGAGCTTCCTGCCACTCGTCAGCACCGACAGCTTCCACTCGGATCCGGCCGTCGACTGGACCTCGGACGGCACGGCGTGGTCGACGACCATCGGCATCCGCGGCAACACGCTGAAGATGCGCGCCTACAAGTCGACCAACGGCGGCCAGACCTGGACCTTCGACAACACCTTCTCGGGCACGCAGAAGAACACCGACAAGGAACTGATGTGGGTCGACCACAGCGCCACCTCGCCGTTCAAGGACTTCATCTACGCCTGCTGGCACAACGGCAATCCGGCCTACGCCAACCGGCGCAACGGCCCGGCGGGCGCCTGGCTCGCCAACCCGGTCCAGGTGAGCGGCGCCGAGTCGACCGGCACGGCCATCGGCTGCGACGTCAAGACCAACAGCGCCGGCGATGCCTTCGTCTTCTGGCCCACCACCGGCAACAGCAGGATCGTGGTGGCCAAGTCGACCAATGGCGGCTCGACCTGGGGCACCCCCAAGGTCATCGCCACCACCTTCGACAGCTATGACATCGGCATCCCGTCCATGGCCAGCCGCCGCGCCTTGATCTATGTCTCGGGCGGCGCCTACAAGACGGTCACCCTCAACAACGTCTACGCCACCTGGGTGGACCAGACCGGCGTCGCCGGCTGCAACTCGCCGGCCAATGAGCCGGGCACCAACGCCGCCTCCGCCTGCACGTCCCGCGTCTGGTTCGCCCGCTCCACCGACGGCGGCACCACCTGGTCGGCGCCGGCGATGATCAACAACCAGGCCTCGAAGAACGATCAGTTCAACCAATGGATGGGCGTCGACGAGACGACCGGCCGCCTCGCCGTCATCTATTACGACACGGTGGGCGACGCCGGCCGCAAGAAGACCGACGTCTGGTATCAGACCTCCATCGACAACGGCGCGACCTGGAGCGCCGCCGTCAAGATCACCGCCGGCATGACCGACGAGACGGTCGCCGGCGCCGACTCCGGCAACCAGTACGGCGACTACAACAGCCTGTCGATCTTCGCGGGCAAGATCTTCCCGTCCTGGACCGACCGCCGGAGCGGCGGCCACGAGGAGATCTGGACGGCGCCGATCACCGAGCCGTAATCCGGATCGCGGCGCGCCGGTCGCTTCTCCTGGTCAAGAGCGGTGCCCGAAACGGGCGCCGCTTTTTTTCGTCCGCGAACGGCTCGCATGGAGCGGTCGGGCGCACCTATCCCATTATGGGTTCCTTCAGCTTCCGGCTGACTGCATTCACGTTGTCGAAAACGCATGACCTCGAAACCGTTTCGACAGGTCATATCACCTTAAGAGGAGATGTTCCGAAATGAGGAAAAGAGTTTTCACCGTACTACTGATCTCTACTCTACTGCCACTGGCAGCCGCCTTCGCGGGTCCCTTCGGCAGTTGGCCGACGCTCAAGGCCCAGATCGACAGGGCCGAGGCGCCGGCCGGCAGCGCGCTCGAAAGGGTCATCCTGGACAACCAGGACTTCTCGCTGCTGCGCCCCGAGGAGGCCAACGACAAGATCCAGGTGCCGCTGTGGCTGCGGGTGGCGTGGCGCAAGGCGCATCCCGAGATCAAGTACTCGGCCGCGGACCCCACGGGCGGCTATCCCCTGGTGCTGAAAGAGGTGGCCGAGTGGATGGAGGCCCACCCCGACCTCAGGCCGGGCCGGCCTCAGCCGGACGTACCGCCCATGAAGACGGCAGGCGGCGTCAACCTGCGCCTCTCCGGCGCCCAGACGGTGCCGCGCAGCGAGTCGGACATCCGGATCAACTTCCTCAACCCGCTGAAGATCATCAGCGCCTCGAACAACATCGGCGGCAGCGGCCAGCAGGCGCAGTACTTCTCCTCGGACGGCGGCGGCACCTGGGGCCAGACCAGCCTCGGGCTGCAGACCGGCGACGCCTTCCATTCCGACCCCGCCGTCGACTGGACGAGCGACGGCACCGCCTGGTCGGCGACCATCGGCATCAACTCGGCCGGCACGATCCTCCACATGCGGGCCTACAAGTCGACCAACGGCGGCGCCACCTGGACCTTCGACGCCACCTTCTCCGGCACCCAGACCAACACCGACAAAGAGCTGATCTGGGTGGATCACAGCGCCACCTCGGCGTTCAAGGACAACATCTACGCCTGCTGGCACAACGGCAACCCGCAGTTCGTCAACCGCCGCACCGGACCCGCGGGCTCCTGGGGCACGCCACTGCAGATCAGCGGCTCCGAGACCACCGGCACCGCCATCGGCTGCGACGTCAAGACCAACAGCGCCGGTGACGTCTTCGTCTTCTGGCCGGACACCGGCAGCAGCAAGGTCTACGTCGCCAAGTCGACCAACGGCGGCGTCAGCTTCGGCACACCGGTACGCATGGCCAACACCTTCGATTCCTTCGACATCGGCATCCCGGCCATGGCCAGCCGCCGCCTGCTGATCTACACCACCGGCGCCGCCTACAAGACCGCCACCAAGAACATGGTCTATTCGACCTGGACCGATCAGACCGGCGCCACCGGCTGCAACAGCCCCGCCAACGAGCCGGGCACCAACACCGCCTCCACCTGCAAGAGCCGCATCTGGTTCGTCCGCTCCAGCGACGGCGGCGCCACCTGGGGCACGCCGGTGATGATCAACAATCAGGCCTCGCTCAACGACCAGTTCAACCAGTCGATGGCGGTCGACGAGACCAACGGCCGCATCTCGATCATCTACTACGACACGGTCGACGATCCCGGCCGCAAGAAGACCAACGTCTACTATCAGACCTCGGCGGACGACGGCGCCACCTGGAGCGCGCCCTTCAAGGTGTCGACGGCGCAGACCGACGAGACCGTGGCCGGCGCCGACAGCGGCAACCAGTACGGCGACTACAACTCCCTCTCCGGCTGGTCCAACAGCTTCTTCCCCTCCTGGACCGATCGCAGGAGCGGCGGCAATGAGGAGATCTGGACCGCCGCCGTGACCGAGGGCGGCACCTGCACGCCGCCGGCGGCGCCCACCGGCGTCGCCACCTCGGCGACGGGCCAGACCAGCACCACGGTCTCCTGGACCGCGGTCTCCGGCGCCACCTCCTACAAGATCTTCCGCGCCACCACCAGCGGCGGCCCCTACACCCAGGTCGGCACCTCGACGACGACCTCCTTCACCGACTCCGGCCTGGCCTGCAATACGACCTTCTTCTACGTCGTCACCGCCTCCAACGGCACCTGCGACTCGGGCAACTCGGCGCAGGCCTCGGCGACCACCACGGTCTGCACCTGCACGCCGCCGGCGGCGCCCACCGGCGTCGCCACCTCGGCGACGACGCAGACCACCACCACGGTCTCGTGGACCGCGTCCACCGGCGCCACCTCGTACAAAATTTTCCGCGCCACCACCAGCGGCGGCCACTACACTCAGGTCGGCACCTCGACGACCACCTCGTTCGCCGACTCCGGCCTGACCTGCAATACGACCTACTTCTACGTCGTCACCGCCTCCAATGGCACCTGCGACTCCGGCAACTCGTTGCAAGGCTCGGTGACCACCTCGATCTGCATCGGCTGCACGACCCAGACGGTCTACACCAACAACTTCGACAGCGCCACCGGCCTCTCCGACTGGACCAAGGGGACCTTCGTCGCCGGCGGCTCCACCACGAGTTGGCGCGGCGTCCAGGCCTGCACCGCCCACAGCGGGGCCAACATCTTCCGCTACGGTGGCTCGACCTGCACGGCGGCCTACGTCAACAACGACTTCAACTTCGCGCAGCCCAAGGGCGCCACCGGCATCGCCATCCCCGCCGGGGCCACCACCTCGCGGCTGTCGTTCTGGCACCGCCGGAGCTTCGAGAGCGGCTTCGACGGCGGCACGCTGGTGATCTCCGTCAACGGCGGCGCCAACTACTTCTTCGTGCCGGCCGCGGCCATCATCTCCGGCACCGCCTACAACGGCACCATCTCCACCGCCTGCCCGCCGGCCGGCGCCGGGGGCGCCTCGGCCTTCACCGGTATCTCCTCCACCTTCACCAATACCACGGTGGACCTCGATGCGGCCTGCAACGCGGCGACCGGCCTCACCACCGGTTGCGCCGGCAGGGCGGTCTTGATCGCTTTCACGACGATCACCGACTGCAGCACGACGAGCACCGGCTGGTTCCTCGACGACGTCAACGTGACGGCCTGCTTCTAGGCCGTCCCACGGGAGCCCTGCGCCCCTTCCCTCACGGGGAGGGGCGCTTTTCTTTTCAGAGCCGTGCAGCCAGCAACTCAAGCGTCCGCGCCAGGTCGGGCTTGGTGGTGAGCACGGGCAACAGCGGGTCCTGCTTCAACCGGCGCAGGCGCTGGGGTACAGTCTTGAGATTGAAGTCGCGCAGGTCGAGCCGGTCGTCCACCTCGCTCCAGTCGAGGGGAGTCGAGGCCGTGGCTCCCGGCCGCGGGCGGACGGCGTAGGGAGCGGCCAGCAGCTTGCCGCGGCCGTTCTGCAGGGCGTCGACGTAGACCCGGCCACGGCGCGCCGGGATGGCGCGGGCGGTGGTGGCGATCGCCGGCAGGCGCGCCACGATCACCCGCGCCAGCAGCTCGGCGAGCTGGCGGGTCTGGTCGTGGCCGAAGAGGCCGCCCATCGGCAGCAGCACGTGCAGTCCGCTGCCGCCGCTGGTCTTGATAAAGGATTCTATCGCGATCTCGCCGCACAGCTCGTGGATGGCACGGGCGATCTCCACCACGTGCGCGAAAGGGGCGGTCTTGGGATCGAGGTCCAGGATGCACCAGTCGGGCCGGTCGAGAGTCTCCACCCGGCTCGCCCAGACGTGGAATGGAATGGCCCCCAGGTTCACGAGATAGAGCAGCGCCTCCGCGTCGTCGCAGAGGAAATAGTCGATGTCCCGCTCCGAGCCGCCGGCGTGGATGGTCACCGTCCGCAGCCGGCCGGCGGCCTTGGCCGGCGCGTTCTTCTGATAGAACGACTTGCCGGCGATGCCGTCCGGGTAGCGGTCGAGGACCAGCGGGCGGTCCCTCAGGTAGGGGAGCATGGCGGGGGCCACCGCGCGGTAGTAGTCCACCAGGTCCCCCTTGGTGTACCCCTCCGCCGGCCAGAAAACCTTGCCAAGATTGGTGAAGGCCACGGGGCCGGACGCTTCGGGTAGGGGCGGGTCTGGACGGCGGGCTGGGGGCTCGACCCGCCCTGGCTTGGGTGATCCTGGTTCCTGCCGTCCAGACCCGCCCCTACCCGAAGCGTCCTCTTCCTCCTCCTGGCTCCCCTCCTCCCCGGGGCGCAGACACTCGTCCACCGTCTTGTCGTCGCGCACGCGCAGGAACACGGGGTGGCGCAGGTGGCCGCCCCGGGTCCACTCCTTGTAACGCACCTCCACCACCATCTCCGGCTCCACCCAGACCGTGCCGCGCCCGGCGGGGACGGCGAGGGGCGGGGTCGGGCGGCGCGCCGGCTCCAGACGGGCGCGGATCTCGCTCAGGTGCTCGTGAGTGAAGCCGCTGCCCACCGTGCCGGCATAGGCCAGACCGCCGGCCGCGTCGCAGACGGCGAGGTGGAGGTTGCGCAACCCCGAGCGCGAGCCGGGGATGGGATCGAACCCCACCACCGCGAAGTCGGAGACGCGGTCGACGCGGACCTTGAGCCAGTCCGCCGAGTAGCCGGCGCGATAGGGGGAGTCCGCCCGCTTGCCGACGATCCCCTCCAGGCCCATGCCGGCGACGGCGGCGTAGAGGTCCTCCCCGCGCTCTTCGATCTCGTCCGAGATCCTGATGGGCCCCGGCTCCGCTGCGGACCCGGCGGATACCACGCGGCGCAGCATCGCCTTGCGCGTCGCGAGCGGCAACGGCCGCAGGTCGAATCCCTCGCAGGCCAGGAGGTCGAAGACGAAGAAGGTCGCCGGCGTCGCCACCGCCGCGCGCTCGGCGTCGATCGCCCGCGTGCGCAGGCCGCGGCGCTGGAGGCGCTGGAAGTCGGGCTTGCCCGCTTCGTCGAGCACCACGGCCTCGCCGTCGAGGAGCAGCGAGCTGAAGGGCAGGGCGGCCACGGCGCGGGCGATCTCCGGCAGGATGCGGGTGGCATCGTGGCCGCTGCGATAGGAGAGGCGGGCCTCGCCCCGGCCGCCGGCGGCGAGCACGCGGAAGCCGTCGTACTTGAGCTCGAAGACCCAGCCGGGCTTGCTGAAGGGGCGCTCCCGCGTCTCCGGCTTCATCACTTTCACGGTCGCGGGATCGATCACCGCCGCCGGCGCGCCGAGCCGCGCCAGCTCCAGCCGCAGCTCGCGATCGGGGCCGGATCCGCCGGCGCGCGGCTTTGTCTTCGATCTCAAGTAGATGGATTCTCTTTGGAAACGAAATCAATGGCTACCGGCATGTGCCCGGAACCGCCGTACGATTTTTGAAAGACGATTGCTCCGGCCACGGCGATTGAATGGTATATTACGCCTCATGAGCGCCCGACCCTTTGGTTCCGGAATGATCTCCTTCGGCCTCGTCTCGATTCCCGTGAAGCTTTATTCTACGGGTGAAAGCGCGGCTGGCATTCAATTCAACATGCTGCACAAGAAGTGCGGTTCCCGATTGCGACAACAATATATTTGTCCCGTCGACAACGAGGTCGTGGGCCGCGAGGACATGGTGAAAGGTTATGAGTACTCGAAGAACCAATATGTCCTCTTTACGGAAGAAGAGCTGAAGGCGCTGGTGCCGGAGCCGACCAACGCGGTGGAGATCACCGAGTTCGTGCCGCTCGAAAAGGTTGACCCCGTGTACTACGAGAAGTCCTACTACCTGGGGCCGGACAAGGGGGGCGACCGGCCGTACCTGCTGCTCGCCGAGGCCATGAAGAAGACCGGGCGGGCGGCCCTCGCCCGCTACTCCGCCCGCGGCAAGGACCAGTTCGTGCTGCTGCGACCGTACGCCGGGGGCCTCGTCATGCAGCAGCTCCGCTACGCCGACGAGCTGCGCTCCTTCGACGAGGTGCCGGTGGGCTCGGCGGAGGTCAAGGAGCCGGAGCTCAAGCTCGCCATCCAGCTCATCGAGCAGATCGCCACCGATCAGTTCAAGCCCGAGGAGTACGAGGACAAGCAGCGCCAGCAGGTGCGCTCGCTGATCGAGCGCAAGGTGCAGGGCGAGGAGATCACCGCCACACCCGTCGAGGCGCCGAAGGCGCAGGTCATCGACCTGATGGCGGCGCTCAAGGCGAGCCTCGCCGCCGCGGGCAGCGTCCCGGCCGCCCCGGCGCCGGTCTCGCTCGCCGACCGCAAGCCGGCCCGGCGGTCGCCCCGTGAAGCCGAGCCCGCGCCCGCCGTGGAGACGGCGAAGAAAAAGAGCTCGAAGCGATAAGAGTCCGCGGTACACTGAGGGCGATGAACCGGTCCTCCGCCCTCAGTCCGCCGGGCGCAGTGGAGCGTCCGGCTCCCCCCAGCGGCTATTCGACCAAAGACGTCGCGGCGCTGCTCGGCCTGTCTGCCGGCCAGGTCCGCTCCTACGTCCGCGCCGGCTTCCTTGCGCCGCAGCAGGGGCCGCGGGGCGAGTATTACTTCTCGTTCCAGGACGTCGTCCTGCTGCGCACCGCCAAGGGCCTGCTCGCCGCCCGCGTGCCGCAGCGGCGCATCCGCCTCGCCCTCCAGAACCTGCGCGAGCAGCTCCCCGAAGGCCGGGCGCTCACCGGCGTGCGCATCTCGGCCCAGGGGCATCACGTGGTGGTGCGCGATGGCCGCGACCTGTGGAACCCCGAGTCGGGCCAGGCGCTCTTCGACTTCGAGCTCGCCGAGCTGGCGCGCGAGGCCTCGACGCTCCCCCTGCGATCGGCGGCGCCGGCGGCCTCGGCGATCTCGGCGAAGACTCCGGAGACCGCCGAGGCCTGGTTCGAGCGCGGCAGCGACCTCGAATACGACGACGCTCCTGAGGAGGCCATGGCCGCCTACCGCCGCGCCTTGGAGCTCGACGCCAACCTCCCGGACGCCCACCTCAACCTCGGCCGCCTGCTGCACGAGCGGGGCGAGACGGCGAAGGCCGAGAGCCACTACCGCCAAGCCCTCGCCGCCCGCCCCGGCGACGCCACCGCCGCCTTCAACCTCGGCGTGGCCCTCCAGGACCTCGGCCGTCTGCGCGACGCCGCCCGCGCCTACGAGACCGCCCTCGGCAGCGAGCCCGGCTACGCCGACGCCCACTACAACCTGTCCGGGGTCTACGAGAAGCTGGGCGAGCGCGAGGCCGCGTTCCGCCATCTCCGCACCTACCGCACGCTGATCCAGGGAGGATAACCGCGGGCGCTCGCAGGGGATGCCGCGGTCGGAGTCAGTCCAACCGCGGTCGCGATGACTCCCACCCAGGTCGCAGCGACTCCGCGGTACACTCCCCGCCATGAACCACCGCATCCTCGCGTTCGTCCTCGGCCTGCTGGCCGTCTCCGGAGTCGCCATGGCCGTCGAAGGGAAGTGGACCCCCACACAGATCCTCGAGCTCGATCCCCAATGGCTGCGCGCGCAGGGGCTGGAGGTCGCGCCGGAAACCCTCTGGAGCCGCGACGGCGGCGGGCTGCTGGAGGCCGCCGTGCGGATCAGCGGCTGCTCGGCCGGCTTCATCTCCGCGCGCGGGCTGCTGATCACCAACCATCACTGCGCCTTCGGCATCCTGCAGCAGCACTCGACGCCGCAGCGCGACCTCATCACCAACGGCTTTCTCGCCCGCAGCCCGGCCGAGGAGCTCCCCGGCTCAGGTGTCCGCGCCACCATCCCCCACCGCGTCGCCGACGTCACGGCCGAGGTCGAGGCCGCGGTGCCGGCCGGGGCGGACGACCTGGCGCGGTTCCTGGCCATCGAGCGCAAGAAGAAGGAGCTGGTGGCCGCGTGCGAGCGGCAGGAGAGCCGCCGCTGTGAGGTGGCGACCTTCGACGGCGGCGTGCGCTACCTGCTCAACGAGAGCCTCGAATATCCGGACGTGCGGCTGGTCTACGCCCCGCCCCGGACCGTGGGCGAGTACGGCGGCGAGGTGGACAACTGGAGCTGGCCGCGCCACACCGGCGACTTCGCCCTGCTGCGCGTCTACGCCGCGCCGGACGGTCGCCCCGCCGCCCGGGCCGACGGCAACGTCCCCTACCAGCCAAAGCACTCCTTCCCGGTCGCGGCCCGAGGCGTCGAGCCGGAGGGCTTCGTCATGCTGGTGGGCTACCCCGGCCGGACCTTCCGCTCCTACATCGCGGCCGAGATGGCCGAGCGGGCGGAGCTCTACTACCCGGGCTTGAGCGCCCTCTATCGCGCCTGGCTCAACGTCATGGAGGCGGCCTCCGAGAAGGATGAGGGGGCGCGCATCGCCCTCGCCGACCGCATCAAGGGGCTGGAGAACAACGAGAAGAACGCCCGCGGCCAGGTGGCCGGCATCCGGCGCGGCCGCATCCTGGAGAAGAAGGCGGCGAGCGAACGGGAGATCCTGGCCTGGGCGGCCGGGCATCCGGATCAGGCCGCAGCCGTGGCGGCGCACGACGAGCTGGCCCGCCAGGTGGCCGAGCGGCGCCGCACCTGGGACCGCGACTTCCTGCTAGACCGGATGAAGCAGGGGCCCAAGCCCCTCGACCTCGCCCTCACGCTCGTCCGCTGGGCGGGAGAGAAGGCCAAGCCCGACCTGGAGCGCGAGCCGGATTATCAGGAGCGCAACCGCGACATCCTGCGCGAGCGGCTGGAGCGGGATCAGAAGCGCCTGCACCTCGCGACCGACGCCGCCCTGCTCGCCGACGTCCTGGCCCGTCTCGCCGCCCTCCCGGAGGACAACCGGGTACCGGCGGTGGAGGCGTTCGTGGGCGGGAGCCGCGACCGTGCCGCCCTCCGGCCGCGGGTGGACGACCTGCTGGCCCACACCCGGGTCACCGACCTCGCGGAACGCAGGAAAATGTTCGACGAGAGCGCGGAGCAGCTCCGGGCCCGGCACGACCCGCTCCTCGACCTCGCCTTCGGCCTCGACGCCGAGCTGCGGGCGCTCAAGGAGCGCAACGACCGCTTCGAGGGCGCGGTCTCGCGGCTGCGTCCGCGCTGGCAACGGGCGGTGATCGCGCATGCCGGCAAGCCCGTGGCCCCGGACGCGAACGGCACGCTGCGCGTGACGCTCGCCCACGTCCAGGGCTACGGCCCGCGCGACGGCGTGTGGATGCGCCCGCAGACCACCGTCGGCGGCGTGGTGGAGAAGCACACGGGAGAGGAGCCCTTCGCCGCGCCGCCGGCGCTGCTGGCCGCCGCGTCCCAGGCGCCCCGGAGCCGCTGGGCGGACCCGAAGCTCGCGGACGTGCCCGTCAACTTCCTGGCCGACGCCGACACCACGGGCGGCAACTCGGGCAGCCCCGTGCTCAACGGCCGGGGGGAGCTGGTGGGGGTCAACTTCGACCGCGTCTGGGAGAACGTGGCCAACGACTTCGGCTACGACCCCGCGGTGGCCCGCAACGTCAGCGTCGACGTGCGCTATCTGCTGTGGATGCTGGAGACCCTGAACGGCGAGGCGGCCCGGCCGTTGCTGGAGGAGATGGGGGTGGCCGGGAAGGCGCCGTAGCCCTCAACCCAGAGGCGTGGAGCGCGGCGGCTTCTTGCCGCCGAGGACGCTCGCGGCGAGCGCTGCCAGGCGCCGGAAACCGCGGGTCTCGGCGTCGCGGCGCACCGCGGCGAGGAGGGCTTCCGCGGCCGGGTCTCCCATGCCGCGCTGGATCTGCCCGAGGGCCAGCCGCGCCTCCAGGGCGGGCTCGACGAGGCCGACCCGCTCGGCGTTCTGGAGTGCCTGCCGCAGGTCGCGGAGGGCCTCGCCGGCATGGCCGCCGGCGGCATCGAGGCCGGCCAGGGGCGCGGCCAATTCGAGCCGGAGCTCCAGGTCCTGGCTCGCGCCCAGCCGCGAGCGAGCCGCCACCGCCGTCTGGTAGGCCTCGGCCCGCAGGCCCTGTACGAGCAGGGCTTCGCCGAGCACCGTCAGGGCCAGGGCCTCGCCGCCCTCGATCTTCCGGCTCCGGCACCAGGACGCCACCTGCCGGGCCAGCGCCGCGGCCTCGCGGGGATGGCCCGTCGCCAGGTCCAGGTCGGCCAGAGTGAGGCGGATCTCGGTGGTCTGCAGCTCGCCGCCCAGCGCGGAGCTGATCGCCAGGGCCTCCTGGAGCGACTTGCGGGCGCCGTCCGGATCGCCGGCGGCGAGAGCGCTGCGCCCCAGGTTGCGCAGGGCACCGGCGGCGAGCGCCCGGGCGCCGGTCTCCCGCGCCAGGCGGAGCTGGTCCTCGCCGAGGCTCCGCGATGCGGCGAGGTCCCCCCGGTCGTAGGCCAGCCGCGCCCGCGAGCCGAGGATGCGCGCCACGCCCACCTTGTCGCCGGCCTGGCGCTTGGCGGCCAGGGCTCGGGCCGAGCGCTGCCAGGCGCCGTCGAGGTCGCCCTGCCGCGCCTCCACGTCGGCGAGGGCGGTGAGGGCCGAGGCGGCGAGGTCGGAGTCTCCCGCGCGATGGAAGATGGCGAAGGCCTGCTCGTGCCGGCTCCGCGCCCCGGCGAGATCGCCCTGCAGCGCCAGGACGTTGCCCAGGTTGTCGAGGGACTCGGCCTCCACCGCCGGATGGGCCATGGCCTGACCGATCCTTTGTGCCCCTTCGAACTGCTCCCGGGCTCCCGCCAGGTCGCCCTGGGCGCAGAGGACCTCGCCCAGGAGATTCAGGACCCGCGTCTGCATCAACCGGTCGTCGATCTTCACGTACCATTCATGGGACTCTTTCAGCAGCCGCCGGGACTCGGCGAGATCGCCCCGCTCCCGGTGCAGCTCACCCAGGGCGTAGAGCTGGTACGCGGTGCCGACGCCACTGCCGAGCTGCCGGGCGATGGCGAGGGCCTCTTCGTCCGTCTTCTCCGCGCCGTCGAGGTCGCCCAGGGCCTTGAGAGCGGCAGCGAGACTCGCCAGAGACCGTCCCACGTGCCATTGATCGCCGGCCTTGCGGGCCAAGCCCTCGGCCTCGCGGAGCAGCGCCAGGCCCTCCTGGGCGCGGCCCATTTTCACCAGCGCGATACCCTGATTGAGCAGCGCCTCGGAGACCACCAGGGTCTGGCCGGACTTGCGGCCCTTGGCCGCCGCGACCCCGGCGGCGCGCAGCTCGGTGGCATAGTCCGACAGGCGAAAAGCGTTGCGGGCCTCGGCGAGGTCGAGGCGTGGATCCTGCCCCTCCGGCGGCGGCAGCTTGCGCAATGCCGCGAGAGTGGCGGCCGCTTCGGCGCCGTGCCCGCCCGCCGTCAGGTTGTCGGCGAGCTGCAGGCCGTACTCGATCTCGTCCGGGAAGAAGGTCCAGAGAGAGCGGTAGGTCTCGGCGGCCTGGTCCCACTGCTTGCCGGCCTGGTAGAGCCGTGCCTGGATGGCGAGCCGGTCCTCCCGCGGCAGCGAGCCGGCCAGCTCCACGGCGCGCCGGGCCTCCGCCGCCGCTCTGGCGTCGTAGCCCATGGCCGTCCAGGTCCGCGACAGGGCCGAGTGGATCACCGCCGACCCGGGGTCGGCCTCCGTGGCCTGGCGCAGCAGCTCCAGGGCTCCCGGCGGATCGAAGGCCTGCAACCGCAGGAGCGCTTCGTGGTAGGGGCGCGAGGCCTCGGCATTCGCCGGCTGGAGCTTGCGGGCCTGACGCTCCTGCTCGGGCGAGAGCGCGGCCACACCCAGGGTCCCCCGCAGCCGCGCGCCGGTCTGGGCCACCAGGTCGAACAGCTCGGGCTCGCTGCCCACCTCGGACAGGGAGGTCACGAGGGTGGACTCCGGTGCGCGGAGCACCTGGAGGTCGAGGTGGATCTTGCCATCCTTGGGGAGGTACGTCCCCACGACGACCAGGTCGGCCCCCAGGACGTTGTGCAGCCGCTCGAGGTCGCCCCGGCTCAGACGGCCATCCTTCTGGAACGACAGGGAGCGCTGGACCTGGGCCACGGCCTCTCCCCGCAGGACCCGCAGCGTCCCTCCCGCCGCCAGCTCGGTGGTGAGCATCTCGGGGAAGGCGGACTGGAGCCACCGCGTCTCGCCGCTCGGCGAGAGGCTGCGGAAGTCCAGCATCGCGACGGACTGACGGATGACGGGAGCGGCGGCCGCCGCCGCGGGCCGGCTCCGCGGATGGCGGACGTGGAAGAAGCCCAGGAGGAGCGCCCCCAGGATTCCCAGGGCGACCAGGGTCCCCCACCGCGCGAGGGACAGCCGGCGCGAGGTGCGCACGGGCGGCGGTGGAGCGGAATCCGGCGCGACGGGCGCCGCTGGCGCCGGGAACGCCGTCGCAGCCACCTGCGCCGTCTCAACCGGAATGGACGGCGGCGGCGCCGGGGCCGGCAGGCCGGAGACGAGGGGAAACTCGCCGGTGTCTCCCGGCTCGCTCCGCCGCACCTCGCCGGCGAAGACGTAGCCGCGGCCGGGAACGGTCACCACGTAGCGCGAGTCGTTGGCGCGGTCGCCCAGGCACTTGCGCAGGGCGAAGACGTTCTGCGTCAGGTTGGCTTCGGTGACGTGAGAGCCGGCCCAGACCTTCTCGAT
The DNA here is from genome assembly GCA_036264085.1 of Thermoanaerobaculia bacterium. Taxonomy (GTDB): domain Bacteria; phylum Acidobacteriota; class Thermoanaerobaculia; order Multivoradales; family UBA5704; genus DATARR01. The sequence goes on from DATARR010000010.1 coordinate 51,754, forward strand.
GAGGTCCGCCTTCTCCACCACCTCGCCCGGCTGCTCGAGCAGGGCGAGGAGGATCGACAGCGCTTTGGGCGTGACCGGCACCGGCTCGCCGCCGCGCAGCAGGAGACGGCGGACGGGATCGACGAGAAACTCGTCGAACTCATAGCAGGTCCTGTCATCGGAACGAGAAGGCATCCGGTTTCTTCAGCCCATCCAGCTCGGGTCTGTGCGATGGGATTGGCGCCGAGGCGGTATCTGCGGAGTCTACCGCAAAACCGGGAGGACTGGAGAGACCGGCGATGAATCGCGCGCTGGAGCGGGCATGCAGGCAGGTTCCAGGCGGGAGAGGCGATGCTCCCTGCTAGACTGGCACCTCATGTCCGCCGACGAATCCCGTCCCCGGCTCCACGTCGTCCTGGTGGAGCCGGAGATCCACTGGAACACCGGCAATGCCGGCCGCACCTGTCTGGCCGCCGGCGCGCAGCTCCACCTCGTCCGTCCCCTGGGCTTCTTCCTCGGTGAGCGGCAGGTGCGCCGGGCGGGGCTCGACTACTGGCCGCGGGTCAACCCCTTCGTGTGGGACTCCTGGGGCGAATTCGAGGCGCACCTCCCCGCCCTGGGCGAGCCGTTCCTCTTCAGCGCCGAGGCCGAGCGCGAGTACTGGAGCGCCCACTACCCGGAACGGACCGTGCTGATCTTCGGCAAGGAGAGCGTCGGCCTCGCACCGGAGATCCGCGACCGCCACCGCGACCGGCTGGTGCGCATCCCCATGGCCGACCCGGAGCTGCGCTCGCTCAACCTCTCGACGGCGGTGGCGCTGGGAGTCTACGAGGCGCTGCGGCAGCGGCGGCGGTGAAGCGGCTTCACTCCTCCGCCCTCCCCCACCCCCCGCCCCCCGGCGTCTCCAGGATCAGCCGGTCCCCCGGGCCGACCTCGCGGCCGTCGAGGGAGGCGAGCTCTTCCACTTCGCCCGTGGCCCGCACCAACCTCTGCCGCCCCCGCTCGCCGGGGGAGCCTCCCGCCACGCCGTAGGGCGCCTCCACCCGGTGCTGGGTGAGGAGGGAGAGGGACATGGGCGCGAGGAAGGTCAGCTCGCGCACCGTGCCGTCGCCGCCGTGCCAGCGGCCGGCGCCGCCCGAGCCGGGACGCAGGGCGAAGCGCTCCAGCCGCACGGGGTAGCGGTGCTCCAGGACCTCCGGATCGGTGATCCGCGTGTTCGTCATGTGCACGTGGACACCGCTGGTGCCGTGGAACCCCGGCCCCGCCCCGGAGCCGCCGCAGACCGTCTCGTAGAAGCCGAAGCGTTGATTGCCGAAGAGGAGGTTGTTCATCGTCCCCTGGCCGCAGGCGAGGAGCCCCAGCGCCTTCACCAGCGTATCCACCACGCGCTGGCTGGTCTCCACGTTGCCACCCACCACGGCCGGCGCCACCGCCGGATCGTCGGGGAAGGGCGGGTTCAGCATCCCCGGCGGAATGCGGACGTCCACCGCCCGCAGGATTCCCTCGTTGAGCGGCAGCGGCTCGGCGATGAGCAGCCGCAGGACGTAGAGGATGGCGCTCCTCACCACGGCCGGCGGCGCGTTGAGGTTGCCCGGGTGGACGCCGGCCGAGCCCGCGAAGTCGACGGTGACGATGGGGTCGGCGCCAGGGCCGCCGATCTCGATGCGCACGGCGATCGGCGCGCCGTCGTCCAGCCGCTCCAGGGCCGAATAGGTGCTGGCCGGGAGGCGGGCGAGGGCGGCGCGCAGGCGCTCCTCGGCCCGCGCCTTGAGGGCGGCCATGTAGCGCAGCACGGTCTCGCGGCCATGCTCGGCGGCGAGGCTCCGCAGCGCCTCGGCCCCGCGGTGGTTCGCCGCCACCGCGGCCCGCAGGTCGGCCAGGTTCTCCTCCACGGCCCGGGTGGGGAACGGCGCCTCCAGCAGCAGCCGGCGGGCCGCGTCCCACCGCGGCTCCCCGCGACGGACGAGGTGGGTGGGCGCGATCACCACCCCCTCTTCGCTCAGCCGCCGCGCGCCCGGCGGCATGGAGCCGGGACGGATCCCCCCGATCTCCGCATGATGGGCGCGGCTGGCCACGTAGCCGAGGAGGTCGCCGTCGTCTCCCGAGAACACGGGCGTCACCACCGTCACGTCCGGCAGGTGGGAGCCGCCGAAGGCGGGGTGGTTGGTGACGATCACGTCCCCCGGCTGCATGGCGATCGTCTCGCGCAGCCGCCGGACGCAGAGCCCGAGAGCGCCGAGATGGACCGGGATGTGGGGCGCGTTGACCACCAGCTCGCCGGCCGGATCGAGCAGGCCGCACGAAAAGTCGAGCCGCTCCTTGACGTTGGTGGACACGGCCGTGCGCTGGAGCCGTTCCCCCATCTGCCGCGCGACCGCCGCGAAGCGATGGGTGAACAGCTCGAGCTGAACGGCTTCGGGTCGGGGGGTTGGGGTCGGGATGGGGCGATCCTCCTGAAGGCTGTGATTCTAAGGCTGGACGCTGCGGAAGCTGCGCATCGCCTGCGCAGGCAGGAAATCCGGTGCGCTGGGTTGCGGAGGCGAATTTCTGCCAGCGCAACCGTGGCGCGGGCTGCGCAAGCGCAGCGTAGCCAGCGCGACGGTTGCGGAAGCTGCGCAACGAAAATTCGGCCTGAAAATTCAATGCGTTGGATTGCGCAGCGCTGCGTCAGGCAAAAAATCCACTGCGCTGGATCGCGCAGCGCCGGGTTAAGCTGCGCAACCGTGGCGCAAGCTACGCAGCCGAATTTTACCGTAAAAATCCATTGCGTTGGATTGCGCAGAGAAAAGTTAAGCTCCGCCAGCGTTGCGCAGCGTCCGCAGGGAGATTTCGGGCTGGGAATCCAAATTCTTGGATGGCTTTGTCGTGGGAGGGCATGGCTTGTCTCTTGCACCCGTCCGGAGGCGGCATGGCCCGACGACATTCACCCAAGACCCAACTCGACGAGACCGGCCACGGCCATCCTCGCCCGCTCCTGGAGCGCTCTTCCTGGACCTCTCTCAACGGCTCGTGGGAATTCGCCCTCGATCCCAAGGCCCGCTGGCGGTTGCCCGGGGAGGTGGACTGGAACGCCACCATCCTCGTCCCCTTCTCACCGGAGACGCTGGCCAGCGGCATCGGCGACACGGGCTTCTACCGCCGGGTCTGGTACAGCCGCACCTTCGAAGCTCCGGGCCTGCGGCGGGGCGAGCGCCTGCTCCTCCACTTCGGCGCCGTGGACTGGGCCGCCACCGTGTGGGTCAACGGCTCCCTCGCGGGCTGTCACGAGGGGGGCTACACGCCGTTCTCGCTGGACGTGACCGACCTGCTCGTGCATGGGTTGCAGACGATCATCGTGCGGGCGGACGACGATCCGGCGGACCTCGCCAAGCCGCGCGGCAAGCAGGACTGGCAGCTCGAGCCCCACTCCATCTGGTATCCGCGCACCACCGGCATCTGGCAGACGGTGTGGCTGGAGAAGGTCCCCTCCACCTGGATCGGCAGCGTGCGCTGGACCCCCAGCCTGGAGCGCTGGGAGCTGGGCTTCGAGGCCTGGATGGAGGGCGATCCCCGGGAGCGGCTGCGGCTCGGCGTCAAGCTGCGGGCCAACGGCCAGCTCCTGGCGGACGACACCTACACGGTGGTGGCCGGCGAGGTCCACCGCCGCATCGCCCTGTCCGACCCCGGCATCGACGATTTCCGCAACGAGCTGCTGTGGAGCCCGCAGAAGCCCACCCTGATCGAGGCCCAGCTCCAGCTCTGGGCCGACCGCGGCGAGCTGCTGGACGAGGTGAGGAGCTACACGGCCCTGCGCTCCATCGCCGTGCAGGGCAACCGCCTGGTGCTCAACGGCCGCCCCTACTTCCTGCGCTTCGTGCTCGACCAGGGCTACTGGCCCGAGAGCGGCATGACGCCGCCCGACGACGAAGCCCTGCGGCGCGACGTGGAGCTCGCCAGGGAAATGGGCTTCAACGGCGTGCGCAAGCACCAGAAGATCGAGGACCCGCGCTACCTCCACTGGGCCGACCGCCTGGGGCTGCTGGTGTGGGAGGAGATGCCGAGCGCCTACCGCTTCACCAAGCGCTCCATCCAGCGCCTGACCCGCGAGTGGATGGAGGCGGTGCGCCGCGACCTGAGCCACCCCTGCATCGTCGCCTGGGTCCCTTTCAACGAATCCTGGGGCGTGCCCAACCTGCCGGACAACCTGGCGGAGCGCCACTGGGTGCGCGCGCTCTACCACCTCACCAAGACGCTCGATCCGACGCGGCCGGTGATCGGCAACGACGGCTGGGAGAGCATCGCCACGGACGCCATCGGCATCCACGACTACGACAGCGACCCGGAGCGGATCTCCACCCGCTACCACGCCGAGGACGTCCTGCCGCGGCTGCTCAAGCAGGAGCGCCCCGGCGGCCGCCTCCTGGTGCTCGAGGAGCACGTGCAGGACGCCATGCCCGTGATCCTCACCGAATTCGGCGGCATCACAGAATCCAGGGAGAAGGGCGCCTGGGGGTACTCGCGCGCCCAGAGCGAAGAGGACCTCGCCGAGCGTTACCGGGAGCTGCTCACGGTGGTGGGCTCGCTCCACCTCTTCTCCGGGTTCTGCTACACGCAGTTCGCCGACACCTATCAGGAGGCCAACGGGCTGCTGCACGCGGACCGCACCCCCAAGTTCCCCCTGGAAGAAATGGCCGCCGCGACGCGCGGGGAGCCGCTCCACCCGAGTCAGGCGGCGTCCGGCATCGGCGGCGCCGGTACCCGCCACGACCCCCACGCTCCGGACGAATGAGGCCGGCGGATGTACGAGAGGAGCCTCACCAAGCCGGACGGACGCGCGCTCACCCTCTACTCGCGCCGGCCCATCCCCGGGGGCCTCGAGGCCACCAGCCCGGGCACGGAGCCGCCCGGCACCCATGCCCATCTGCGCTGGCACCCCCTGCGCGGCGAGTGGGTGGCCTATGCCAGCCACCGCCAGAACCGCACCTTCCTGCCGCCGCCGGAGTACAACCCCCTGGCTCCCACCACCGACCCCGCGCACCCCACCGAGCTGCCGGCCGGCGACTACGACGTGGCGGTGTTCGAGAACCGCTTCCCCACCCTGACCGAGCGGGCCGAGGTGCCGGCGCCGCCGTCGATCGTCCCCACCCGGCCGGGCAAGGGGACGTGCGAGGTCGTGGTCTTCACCCAGGACCCGTCGTCCTCGCTGGGGGCCCTGCCGCTCGATCACCTGGAGCTGCTGCTGGAGGTCTGGGCGGACCGCTACCGCAAGCTGGGAGCGCGGGACGACGTGGACTACGTCATGCCTTTCGAGAACCGCGGAGTGGAGGTGGGCGTCACGCTCCACCATCCCCATGGCCAGATCTACGCCTACCCCTTCGTGCCGCCGATCCCGGCCCGCGAGTTGGAGCAGCAGCGGGCATGGCGGGCCGAGCACGGCAACGGCCTGCTGGAGGACCTGATCGGCCGCGAGCTCGCGGACGGGCGGCGGACCCTCTACACCGGCGAGCGGGCGGTGGCCTGGATGCCCGCCTTCGCCCGCTACTCCTACGAGGTGTGGATCGCCCCGCGCCGGCCCGCCGGCTCGGTGGCGGACCTCGACGCGCCCGAGCGCGCCGACTTCGCCCGCGCCCTGAAGACCGTGCTCCTCAAGTACGACGGCCTGTGGAGCAAGCCGTTCCCCTACGTCATGGTCTTCCATCAGGCGCCCACCGACGGCAAGCCGCATCCGGAGGCCCATCTGCACATCGAGTTCTACCCCGCCTACCGCATGCCCGGCCGCCTCAAGTACCTGGCCGGCAGCGAGCTCGGCGCCGGCGCGTTCACGGCGGACACCCTGCCGGAGGAGAAGGTCCAGGAGCTGCGGGCCGTGGAGGTGAAGCTTGATTGACTTGATTGAGAAGACGTCCTTCGCCGCTCTCTTCGGCCGCGCTCCCGAGGTCCGCACCGACGCTCCGGGGCGGGTGAACCTCATCGGCGAGCACACCGACTACAGCGGCGGCTTCGTGCTGCCCCTCGCCATCCCGCAACGGACGCGGGTGGAGCTGGCGAAGCGGGAGGAGCCGCGGGTGCGGGGTTGGAGCGCTGAAATGGAACGGCCAGAGGTAGAAGAGTACCGCCTGGGCGAGGAGGAGCCCGGGCACGGCTGGATCGACTACGTGCAGGGGATCACCGAGGTGCTGCGCCACGCCGGCTATACCCTGGGCGGCTTCGACCTGCGCGTCGAGTCCGACGTGCCGCTGGGCAGCGGCCTCTCCTCCAGCGCGGCGCTGGAAGTGGCCGTGCTGCGCGCCCTGCGCGAGGCCTTTTCCCTGGACCTCGACGACCTCGGCCTGGCGCTCGCCGGCCAGAAGGCGGAGAACGACTTCGTGGGCGCGCCGGTGGGGATCATGGACCAGATGGCCTCGAACCTGGCCGACGAGACCACGGCCCTGTACCTCGACACCCGCAGCCTGCAATACGAGAAGATTCCGCTGCCGGCGGAGGCCGAGCTGCTGGTGATCAACTCGGGGGTCTCCCACCGCAACGCGAGCAGCGAATACCGCACCCGCCGCCGCGAGTGCGAGACCGCGGCCGAGCTGCTGAGCGTGCCGCAGCTCCGGGACGTGGGCCTCCAGGACCTCTGGCGCCTGGGCACCCTCCCCGAGCCGCTGGACCGCCGCGCCCGGCACGTGATCACCGAGAACGCCCGCGTCCGCTCCGCCGTGGCCGCCCTGCGCGAGCGCGACCTGCCGCGCCTCGGCAAGCTCCTCGACGCCTCCCACGAATCGCTGCGCAACGACTACGAGGTCTCCGTCCCCGAGATCGACCGTCTCGTCGAGCTGGCCACGGCGGAGCCCAACGTCTTCGGCGCCCGCCTCACCGGCGGCGGCTTCGGCGGCTCCATCGTCGCCGTCGCCCGCCGCGGCACCGCCCGCGAAGCCGGTGAGCGGATCGCGAAGCGCTACGGCGAGGAGATCGGCAAGCAGGCAACGCTGCTGGTGCCCGTGTACTCATCCGAGACAACTTCGACTCGATCGACGGAGACTGGCGCACCGCCCCCCGGTTGAGGTATTATGTCCAGGAGGAAAGCGGGAGACCAAATCGGGGGACGAATGGGCCAGCCACTGAGGAAAGCCGAACCGGAGATCCGAAGCTACCGCGAGAGGATCCGCGAGCTCGTCGAAGCCGACAGGGTCGAAGGCGCCCGGCGGCTGCTGGCGGAGGCTTTGGAGAGGGGAGGTCATGGGGAGGATCTCTCCGGGTGGGAGAGGGTTCTGGCCAAGTCGAAGGGTCGGCCGAACCCTGAGGTGGCGCTCGACTTTGATCGGACGCCAGAGGTCACTTGGATCAGAGAGAAGAGCGAGCCCTACAAAGGCCAGTGGGTCGCTCTCCTTGGAGACCAACTCCTCGCCCACTCTGAGTCGCTGGATGAGGTGATGTCCATCCTCAAGGCGAACAAGCCGCCCCGCCGGCCCATGGTCCACTACATCGACTAGACCTCTCGCTCATGCTCAGGCTGGGTCAGGAGGATTTCACCTGCGGTCGTTCTCGGTACCTCGATTTTCTGGAGGGAGCTGCCGAGCCTACCGCCAAAATCTTCGTCAAGGTCTCTCTTGAGGATGCTGAGTCTGGTTTTTGGGCTCAGATCGACACCGGATCGGCTTGGTCGGTCCTCGACCCCTTGTTCGCGAGACGACTCGGGTATCTGGACCTCGACGGAGAGCCGATCAGGCTGGATACCCGACTTGGACGCAAATCTGGAGCTCTGGTTCGGCTCCCGATCCGATTCCTCGCCGATGATGGCGTGCCTTTCGATACCGAAGGTACCTTTTTCATCTGTTCCGACTGGCCTTCCGGCCGCACCTTCCTCGGCTACTCCGGCCTCCTGGACGCCATGCGCTTCGCCCTCGATCCCCAGGCGAACCACTTCTACTTCGGTCCCTGACCGGCTCGCTTGGGATCGAGTCACCGCATACCCGCCCCAAGCAATTTCGACTCGGCGGCCGGAGACTGGCGCGCGAGGCCCCGGCTGAGGTATTATGTCCAGGAGGAAAGCGGGGGGAACGAAATGGGCCAGCCACTCAGGAGAATCGAATCGGAGACCCGAAGCTACCGCGAGAGGATCCGCGAGCTCGTCGAAGCCGACCTGGTCGGGGAGGCCCGCCGGTTGCTGGCGGAGGCTTTGGAGCGGGGGGATCACGGGGAGGATCTGTCCGGGTGGGAGAAGGTGCTGACTGAGACGAAAGGTCGTCCAAACCCCGATGTGGAGCCCGATTTTGATCGGACGCCGGAATTCCGCTGGATCACCGAGCACTCGGAGATCTACAGAGGACAGTGGGTCGCTCTTGCGGGCAGTGAGTTGCTGGCGCATTCAGTCTCTCTGCAGGACGTTTTCTCCGCCTTGGAAAGAAACAGACCGAAGCGTCGCCCAATGCTTCACTACATCGACTGACCACGGACATGTTCAAGCTGGGAGCTCTCGACTTCTCCTGCGGTCGATCGTTGTTCCGCGATACCTTGAAGGAGGCTCCGGAACCTACGGCCAAGGTCTTCGTAAAGATCCAACTTGAAGGTCGAAGCGACTCCAATATCTACGCTCAGATCGACACTGGAGCCGCTTGGTCGGTCTTGGATCCCTTGGTCGCGAAAAGCTTGGGACTTCTGGCTCTGGATGGGCAGAGAACCACGCTCCACACTCGTTTCGGTCGAATTGAAGGGATCTTGGCAAAGCTTCTCGTCACCTTCCTGGCTGATGATGGGATCGCGCTCGAAAAATACGGCACGTTTTTCGTTTCACCCGACTGGCCCCCGGGCCGCACCTTCCTTGGCTATTCGGGTCTTCTCGCCTCCATGCGCTTCGCCCTCGACCCCCAGGCGAACCACTTCTACTTCGGTCCCTGACGGGCTCGCTTGAGATCGAGTCACCGCATACCCGCCCCAAGCAATTTCGACTCGGCGGCCGGAGACTGGCGCGCGAGGCCCCGGCTGAGGTATTATGTCCAGGAGGAAAGCGGGGACGAAGAAAATGGGCCAGCCACTGAGGAAAGCCGAACCGGAGACCCGCAGCTACAGCGAGAGGATCCGCGAGCTCGTCGAGGCCGACAGGGTCGGGGGAGCCCGGCTCCTGCTGGCCGAGGCCCTAGAGAGGGAAGACCACGATGAGGATCTTTCCGGGTGGGAGGAAGTCCTTGCTCCTGGGAAGGTCATTGGAACCAGCGACGAGCTGGACCCGGATCGCACTCCTGAGCTCCAGTGGCTGGCAGCCAACGGAAGAGACTATCGGTGCCAATGGATAGCGCTGGCCGAGAATCGTCTCCTCGCCCACTCGGAAAATCTGGACGACGTCCTCTCGGCCGTCAAGGGCATGAAGCCCGGCCGGCGCCCACTCCTTCATTACATCGCGTGACCATTCCAGCGGCGATGCTCAAACTCGGTGGAGTGGACTTCACCCGAGGTCGTTCGACCTTTCGGGACCATTTGAAGGAAGTACGAGAGCCGACAGCGAAGATATATGTCCGCGTCTTGTTGGGTGAGCTTGAGACGGTTGTCTTGGCGCAGCTCGATACGGGAGCGGCATGGTCGGTTCTGGACCCCATCATTGCACGATCGCTGGGGCTGCTCCAGGCTGGTGGTCTCGTGACGAGGCTCGAAACCCGCTTCGGCACGATGGAAGGCCGACTGATCCGGATACCCATCCGATTCGTTGCTGAGGAGGGTACCTCCCTCAACACGACCGGCACTTTCTTCATCTCCCCCGACTGGCCTTCCGGCCGCACCTTCCTTGGCTATTCGGGTCTTCTCGATGGCATGCGCTTCGCCCTCGATCCCCAGGCGAACCACTTCTACTTCGGTCCCTGAGCCACAGGCCGGTCCACGAACATCGCCAGCAGCGCCGCACCGCTCAGCCCCCAGCTCCACCAGGGATTTCCGGTCAGCAGGGCGAGCATGAAGCCGAGGAGGCCCGCGGCTTCACGGAGGGCGAAGGCGACGATCGTGGCCGTGCTCAAAGCGGCCAGGAAGCGGTCGTGATCGCCGTCGAAGCCCTCCGCCTCGTAGCGCTTGAGGATCGCCCGTTTCACCGCCGGCGCGGCCACGAGGAGCACCAGGGCGACGGCGAAGAGCGCCAGCGGCACGGCTGGCGACTGGGGCCTGGGAGGCAGCGAGACGGAGAGCCAGAGGGCTGTGAGGACGACGTTCAACACCACGACGCTCAGCGCCATGGCGCCACAGGCGGTCCGCAGCCGCCGGGAGCGGTCCGTCATGGCGTGGCGCGTCCCCGGACCAGGCGGTCCACCTCGGACGCCCGCGGCCAGCGGGTGAGCATCGCGAGCGCGCTGGCGATGCAGAGGACGACGCCGTAGGTCGCGAAACCCGAGGTCGCGGCGACCCCGATCCCGAAAAGGGCGGCGAATTCCAGGATGGCGAAGCTCAGGAGCGTGCCCCGCTTGTAGGCCGCGAGGACGGCGTCCGCGTTGACCGGCAGTGCCGGCGAGCGCGGGATGGCCCGGCGGACGGGGGTGGACCGGAAACGCGAGGAGAGCAGGATCAGCGCCGCGCCCAGGAGGCTCAGGACCAGCGGCACCGCCGGGGGCAGCGCGGGCAGGCCCGAAATCCCACCGCGCCCCCGCGTCACGGCCCAGCAGAGGACCGCGAAGAGCGCCACCGTTCCAAGCTGGAAGGAGCAGATTCTGACCGCGGGCCGCAGCCGCAGAGCGTAGCCGGGCACGGGATCGTTGCGCCGCCGGCCGGTGAGGTCGAGGTCCACGTCCACGTCCACGTCCACGTCCACGTCCACGGAAATCACTCTACAGCACGGTCCGCGACGAGGACCAGGTTGCCCGCGCCGTCCACCCGGCCTTCCCATCCCTTCGCCACGAAGGTCGCGCTGTGGCTCTCGAAGACGAGGCACGGCCCTGCGAAAGCGGCGCCGGGGCTGAGCGCGGCGCGGTCGAAGAAGGGGATCTCCCGCCAGCCGGTGCCCGTCCAGCAGCGGCGGGTCCCGGTGGATCGAGCGGGATGGGCCGGAGGAGCATCGGGGAGCGACGGTGCGTCGGCGTTTTCGGAGGCCCCGGATGCCCGCGAGGAGGCGACGACGCGTACGGACTCCAGCTCGATCGCCCGGTCCTCGGGGGCGTAGCCGTAGATCTCGTGGTAGGCGGCACCGAAGGCGGGCTCGACGGCTTCATCCCCCTCGTACTCCACGGCCAGCGACGCCTCCTGGCCGGCGAAGCGGAGGTTGAGGAGGCGTCGCCGGACCTCGACCTCCTCCGGCGCGATCCCCTCGGCCGTCACCGCCGCCGCGGCCTCCCGCCCCAGCTCCGCGAGCCAGCCGGCCAGGCGGTCCCGGACCTGCTCCAGCGGCTCCAGCACCTGCCGGTGGGCGAAGCGCTCCACCACCGCGGCGCCCAGACCCAGGGCCGAGAGCAGGCCGGCGTCGGCCGGCACCACCACGGCGCCGATCCCCAGCAGCCGGGCCACGGCGCAGGCATGCTGGGCGCCGGCGCCGCCGAAGGCCACCAGGGCGTGGCCCGCCGGATCGTAGCCGCGGCGCAGGGAGATGCCGCGGATGGCCTCGGCCATGCGCTCGTCGGCGATCTCCAGCAGGCCGGCGAGCACGGCCTCGGGGCCGGGGTCCCGCTCCCCCATCGCCGTCCGCAGGCGGGCCAGCACCACCGCCGCGGCCGCGGGGTTGAGGGGGATCTCGAAGCGCTCCGGGTCGAGCCGCCCCAGGATGAGGTTGACGTCGGTCAGGGTGAGGGGGCCGCCCGCGCCGTAGCAGGCGGGACCAGGCCAGGCGCCGGCGCTCTCCGGCCCCACCTTGAGCTGGGCGCCGTCGAAGGAGCAGATGGAGCCGCCGCCCGCGGCCACGCTCTCGATGGCGAGGGCGGGGGCCACCAGGTGGGCGTCCCCCACGCGGTGCTCGAAGAGGTATTCGAAATCGCCGTCCCAGCGGGCCACGTCGGTGCTCGTGCCGCCCATGTCGAAGGCGATGACGCGGCCGAAGCCGGAGCGCCGCCCCGCCAGCGCCGCCCCCACCACGCCGCCGGCCGGGCCGGAGAGGAGGCCGTCCTTGGCGCGGAAGGAGCCCGCCCGCACCAGGCCGCCGGCGCTGGTCATGACGTGCAGCGAGCCGGGCCCCAGGGCCGCGGCCACGCCGGCGAGGTAGCGCTCCAGGAGGGGCGAGAGATAGGCGTCCACCACCGCCGTCTCGGTCCGCGGCAGGAGCTTGATGAGCGGCGCGAGCCGCGAGGAGAGCGAGACGTGGCGGCAGCCCGCGCCGCGCAGCAGCTCGCCCAGCTCCTCCTCGTGGCGGGGATTGCGATAGGCGTGCAGGAGGGCCACGGCAACGGACTCGATCCCGCCGTCCAGCAGCCTGCGTACGGTCTCCCGCAGGGCCTCGGCGGCCAGCGGGAGGAGCACGGAGCCGTCCGCCGCCAGCCGCTCGGGGACCTCCACCACCTCCCGGTAGAGGGGCTCGGGCCGCACGATCTCCAGGGCGAAGAGGTCCGGCCGCTGCTGCGTGCCGATGCGCGGCAGGTCGGCGAAACCGCGGGTGATGAAGAGGGCCGTGGCCGCGCCCTTGCGCTCCAACAGGGCGTTGGTGCCGCGGGTGGTGGCAAGGCGCATGGCGATGGGCGGCAGCGCGGCGTCGAGGGGCGTGCCGGTCACCAGCCGGGCGGCCAGTACCGGCGCCTCCTCGGGCGAGCGCAGCTCGCAGGTGGCGCCGGCGAGGTCGCCCGGTGGCAGCGGCGCGGCGAGGCGCAGCCGGCGCCCGTCCGGCTCCCAGTCCAGGACCGCGATGGGCGCCGCGTCCTCTCCCAGGAGCCGGAAGGCGAAGCCGCGGAAGAATCCGGCGGGGAGGACCGGCCAGCCGGGCTCGATCCGCAACGTCTCCAGGGTATCGGCGGCCTCGCGCGCCGCGATCCGCCCGCGCACGGCACTGGTGGACAGCACCTTGGCGCGGTGGAGGCGCCCCGCGGGATCGACGGCCAGGCAGTCGGTGAACGTGCCGCCGGTGTCGGCCCAGATGCGCCAGGGCAAGGATTATCCCTTGGTTCCCACAGCCGCGAGGCGTTCGCCGAGCTGCCGCACGCGCTCGTTCTGGCGGTTGCGCGCCTCGGCTTTGCGCAGCCAGCGCCGGGCCTCGCCGTGGTCGCCGCTGGCCAGGGCCACCATCCCCAGGGCCGCGTAGACCTCGGCATCGTCGCGGTTCAGCCGCAACGCCCGCTGATAGAAGCGCCGGGCCTCCTCCAGCCGTCCATGGGCCAGGGAGAAGTCGCCCAGCGCGATGTAGCTGAAGGGATTGCGGCCGTCCGCCCGCGCCGCCAGGGCGAGGAGGTCGCCGGCTTCGGCGTCATGCCCGCGGGCCCGCAGCAGCGCGGCGAGGTTGGTGTAGGCCGCGGCCGCCTCGGGGTTCACCTCCAGGGCCTTGCGATAGGCGGCCTCGGCGCCGGCCACGTCGCCCGCGCGCCGCAGGCCGACCCCCAGGTTGACCCAGGCGCCGCCCAGGTCGGGATCGATCACCACCGCCCGCCGCAGCCAGGTGAGGGCCTCGTCGCCGCGGCCGGCACGGATCATCTCGGCGCCGCGGTTCGAGTAGTAGAGAGCCACGGCCCGCAGGTCCGAAAGCGGGCGGATGCGGTGGTAGCCGGGCTGGGTCGAAGGGGTGAAGTCGAGGATCTTCACCCTGCCGCCGCCCGTGTCGTAGCCGCCGCTGACGTGCCCCGAGACCACCATCAGATCGCCATCCTTCTCGAACTTCTCGATGTCGTCCACGTCGAGGTAGAAGGCGGGGACGCCCAGCTCGCGGGCCAGGCCCACGAAGAGACTGGTGAAGGCCAGGCAGTTCGCCTTGCGGCTCTCGAAGGCCTCGCGCGCGGTGGCCGTGTGGCCCGGCTCGTATTGGAGCTTGAGGCGGTCGGGATCCACCAGGGCCGCCAGCAGCAGGTCGAGCCGCGACGCGGCGGGCGTCGTGTCCGGCACCTGCTTGTGGACCCAGGCGCGCATCTCGTCCGTGATCTCGAACGGCACCACCAGCGAATGCGGATCGATTCCCCGTGAGCGCAGGGCTCGCGCCAGCTCCGGCGAGTCGAGCGGACCGCTGGAGGCGCAGCCCAGCGCCAGCAGGGCCGGGAACAGCGCCGAGAGGAGTAGGGCCGGTCGTTTCACACCGCGCCTCGGCTCAGGCTGCCCGCGGGGTGGGAGGCCGCCGGAAGAGCAGCTTCCTCACCCCGAACCAGATCAGCCACACCACGCAGAGGAAAGCCACCACCGGCACGGTAATGGCGAGCACCGCGAGCAGCGCCGAGCCGCCGGCCTCGGCCGTGGCCAGCACCGGGTTGCCCAGCCCGCCGGTGGTGAAGGAGGAGATGTGGCGGGCCGTGGCCGTGATCCCCTGGAACACCGCCGTCGTGCCGCCGCCGGCCAGCACGGCCAGCGTCCACTTGAGGAACGGGCTCATGTCGGTGACCGCCGAGGCCGTCACCAGGATGCCGGCGACGATGGCGGTCGGCGTCGCCACCGTGTCCAGCAGGTTGTCCACCCAGGGGATGTAATAGCCGGCGATCTCCAGCAGGGTCGCCGCCGCGAAGGCGATGAGCGCCGGCGTCGAGCCGATCCAGGCGAAGTGCGGCCCCAGGGTGAGGTGGCCGACCTGCGCCCGCGAGGCCAGGCTCATGATGAGCAGGGGGACGAAGACCCGGAAGCCGCAGGCGGCGGCGAGGCCGAGGCCGATGAGGAGACTCAAGACCGTGTCCATCTCTCCCTCTCCCCTCCTTTCACGTCGGTGACGGCAGGGAGCCGTCTACGAAGATGGTAACGCAAAGGGAGGGCCGGTGTGTTCCGAACCCTCGCCTCTGGTCTCCCTCTTCTCCCGGCGGACCGGGGGGAGGCTGGGAGAAGAGGGCTGGGGTGATGAGGGTCTTGGGAGGAGACACCTCTTTTCAGAACAGCCCGACCACCTTCCCGTCCTCGCCGACGTCGATCAGGCGGGCCGAAGGCGCCTTGGGCAGGCCCGGCATGGTCAGCATGTCGCCGCAGATCATCACCACGAACTCGGCGCCCGCGGCCAGACGCACTTCGCGCACGTGGATCGTGTGGCTCGCGGGAGCGCCGCGCAGATGCGGGTCGGTCGAGAACGAATACTGCGTCTTGGCGACGCACACGGGATACCGCCCGTAGCCCTCCTCCTGCAGCCGGGCGATCTGCTCCCGCACCTTGGGGTCCGCATTGACCGCCGAGGCGCGGTAGACCTTGCCGGCGATCTTCTCCATCTTCTCCCAGAGCGGATCGTCGTCCTCGTAGACGAAGCGGACGCCCGGGGCCCGCTCACAGAGCTCGACCACGATCCGCGCCAGATCCGTGGCGCCCCGGCCACCCTCGGCCCAATGATTGGCCACCGCCGCGGGCACTCCCAGCTCCGCCATCCGCGACGCGATCAGCGCCAGCTCCGCGGCGGTGTCGGACGTGAAGCGATTGATCGCCACCGCGCACGGGACGCCGTAGACCTGCCGCACGTTCTCGACGTGGCGCTCCAGGTTGGCGAGGCCCTTCTCCAGCGCCGCCAGGTCCTCGCGGCCGAGGTTTTTCAGCTCCACGCCGCCGTGGTACTTGAGGGCGCGGACGGTGGCGACGACCACGGCCGCGGCCGGCCGCAGCCCCGCCTTGCGGCACTTGATGTCGACGAACTTCTCGCCCCCCAGGTCGGCGCCGAAGCCGGCCTCGGTGACCACGTAGTCGGCGAGCTTCAGCGCCGTCCGCGTGGCGATCACCGAGTTGCAGCCGTGGGCGATGTTGGCGAACGGCCCGCCGTGGACGAAGGCCGGGTTGTTCTCCAGCGTCTGCACCAGGTTGGGCTTGATGGCATCCTTGAGCAGCACGGTCATCGCCCCCTGGGCTTCGAGGTCGCGGGCGCGGATCGGCTGGCGGTCGCGCGTGGAAGCCACGACGATGTTGCCCAGGCGCTGCTTGAGGTCGGCGAGCGAGGTGGCGAGGCAGAGGATCGCCATCACCTCCGAGGCGGCGACGATGTCGAAGCCGTCCTGGCGCGGAAAGCCGTTGCCGGCGCCGCCGAGACCGATGACCATCTCGCGCAGCGCGCGGTCGTTCATGTCGGCGACCCGCCGCCAGGCGATCCGCCGCACGTCGACGGCGGGCTCGTGACCCCAGTGGACGTGATTGTCCAGCATCGCCGCCAGCAGGTTGTTGGCGAGGGCGATGGCGCCGAAGTCGCCGGTGAAGTGGAGGTTGATGTCCTCCATGGGCACGACCTGCGCGTAGCCGCCGCCCGCGGCCCCCCCCTTCATGCCGAACACCGGCCCGAGCGACGGCTCGCGCAGGCAGATCGCCGCCTTCTTGCCGAGATGGTTGAGGGCATCGCCGAGGCCGACGGTGGTCGTGGTCTTGCCTTCGCCGGCCGGGGTGGGCGTCATCGCCGTCACCAGGATCAGCCTGCCGTCCGGCCGCTCCGCGAGACTGTCGACGTAGCCGAGCGACACCTTGGCCTTGGTATGGCCATAGGGCTCGAGATGCTCTTCCGGGATGCCCAACTTTGCAGCAATGCTGGAGATGCGGTCGAGCTTTGCCTGCTGCGCGATTTCGATGTCCGACGCCATGTCCTTGGTCTCCCCTCCTTGATCAGCGCCCGGAAGATAGCACTGTGGACCAGAACGCCGAAGCACGTGCAGAGAAGCAGGCTCCCGCCCCGCTTTTCCCCACTCGGAGCACCCTTATAGAGGAGCCGCGTTCCTTACCCGGAGCGCGAGAGCTTTTGGGAAGGAGGAAAGAGATGCACAAGCAGATCGACGTGGTACGTGCCTGGCGTGACGAGGAGTACCGCAACAGCCTCTCCGACGAGGAGCGGGCCAGCCTGCCCGAGAGCCCCGCCGGACTGGCGGCGGTGGAAGATTCCGTGCTGAGGGGCATCATCGGTGCCAGCGGGCATCCCACGACCATCGGGGATTCCTGCGTCAGGCCCCCCCACGTGTGCCCGTAGTCCAACTCTCTTCGCAACTCTGTTGCCCCACGCACCCAAGGGCGGGCCTGCGGGTCCGCCCCCTCCGCCAACCCTACTGCAGGAGAAGGATGAGGGGAATCCTTCAGGACCTTCGTTGTCTAGGATTGGAGCGGAGACGGGACCTGCCGCCCGCAGTCTTTACCCTGTGGTCCTACAATAAGTTTCAAGGAGAACGAAATGCATAAGAACGTCGACGTGGTCCGTGCCTGGCGTGACGAGGAGTACCGCAACAGCCTCACCGAGCAGGAGCGGGCCAGCCTGCCCGAGAATCCGGCCGGCATGGCGATGGTGGACGACTCCGCTCTGCGCAGTGTCAACGGCGCAGTGACCCTTCGTCTTTGCGGCGGCACGACCTTCGTGGACTCTTGCGTCAAGCCGGGCCAGCAGTGCCCGTAAGCCGGCGTCCCTGATCACTCCGGGCGGGCGGCCTGCGGGTCCGTCCGCCCGTTACCTTCAAACCTCTGGCGAAACGACGACGGCCATGGACGAGATCTTCGATGCCCCGGACTGGTTCGAGGCCCTGACGCTCGCGGAACGCACGACCCTCCTGGGCGCCAGCCCCAACGCGACCCCCTCCCCGGAGCGGCGCGAACGCGCGGCGCGGCAGGCGAGCCGCTGGCGGCGCGAGTCGGAGCTGCTCGACGACGGCCTCTTCGCCGAGCGCCTCGCCCGTGACGGCCTGACGCCGGACCGCTTCCTGCGCCTCCTGGCCGCGCCCGCCACAGTCTTGCAGCAGCGCGCGAACAGCCGTCCCGCCTGGCTGCAACTCCTGGCCCGGACCTTCTCTCAGCCCCTCCTCCCTCTCCCCACGGAGGTCGAGGACGGCCTGGGCGTGCTGGAGCTGCTGCGGCCCCTGATCGCCGATGCCCACGCCCGTGTCCTGGAGGGACTGCGGCGGATCGCGGCCGGGACCCCGGGGCTCCTCGATGCGGAACCCATCGCCGCCGCGCTCCTTGCCACCCTGATCAAACGGCTGCGCTGGGCGAGCGAGCGGGCTCTCGCCCTGGAGCTCCAGGCCAGCCGCCTCGAAGGGAAGCTCCAGGGAGAGACCCCGGAGGAACGATTCCGGAGCTTCGTCGAGAGGCTGCGCCAGCCCGGCCCCGCCCTGGAGATCCTCCGGCGCTACCCGGTCCTCGCCCGCGACGCCTGCCGTCACGCCGAGCAGTGGGTCGAGACCAGCCTGGAGATGATGCAGCGCTTCGCGGCGGACCGGAAAGAGATCGTCCGCCTCCTCTCCGCCGGAGCCGATCCGGGCTCCCTGGCCGCCGTGCAGACGGGGCTCAGCGACCGTCATGCCGGAGGCCGCTCCGTGGCGGTCTTCACCTTTGCCTCAGGCCTCAAGATCGTCTACAAGCCCAAGTCCCTGGCGGTCGATCGCCACCTCCAGACCCTGATCGCCAGGCTCAACGAGTGGGGTGACGAGCTGCCACTGCGGGTTCTCGCCATCCTGGATCGGGGCGCCTACGGCTGGATGGAGCACGTCGCCGCCCGCCCCTGCGAGACGCCGGAGGAGGTGGAGCGCTTCCATGAGCGGCAGGGCGCCTGGCTCGCCCTCTTCTATGTCCTGGAGGCCACCGACTTCCATCACGAGAACCTGATCGCCGAGGGCGAGCACCCGGTGCCGATCGACCTCGAGACCCTGTTCCAGCCGGCCCACGCCGCGCCGGCCGCCAGCGGCCCCGGGTACCTGCCCACGGCCCACACGGTGCTGAACAGCGGCCTGCTCCCGCGGCGGTTCTGGGCCACCGCCGAGCAGGCCGGGCTCGACCTGAGCGGCATGGGGGCGGCCGGAGGCCAGAAAATGGCGCTGAAGCGGATCACCGGCGACGGCACGGACCAGATGCGCTGGGCCGGGCACGAGACGCAGTTGCCCGCCGGCCCCAACCTCCCGACGCTGCGCGGCGAGCCGCTGGCGTTGTGGGAGCATGGCGATTCCGTGCTGCGCGGCTTCCGCGCGACGTACCGGCGGCTCCGGCAGCATCGCGAAGAGCTGCTCGCGCCCGGCGGGCCGCTCTCCCACTTCGTCGGACTGCCGGTCCGCGCCCTGCTGCGCGGCACCAACGTCTACGCCCATCTGCTCCACGTGGGCCATCATCCCGACTACCTGCACAATGCCCTCGATCGCGACCGCCTCTTCGACCGGCTGTGGCTCGACGCGGTGGGCTACCCGCTGCTGCGGCAGGCGCTGCGGGCCGAGCAGGCGGATCTGACCGCCGGCGACGTGCCCCGCTTCGAAACCCTGCCCACGTCGATCGACCTGCTCCACGCCGGAGGTCGCATCGAGGCGTTCTTCGCCGCGCCCGGGATGGAGCGCGTCGAAGTCCGGCTGCGGGCCATGGACGAGGACGACCTGGAACGGCAGAGCTGGCTCGTCGAGGCCGCCATCGAGGCCACCTGCGCGCTCGACGAGCGCCCGGTCTGGACACCGGCGGCTCTGCCGGAGGCTGGTCCGGCCGAGCCTGAACGCTTCCTGCGGGCGGCCCGCCAGATCGGCGACCACCTGGCCCATCAGGCTATCGAGCAGGGGGAGTTGGTGACCTGGTTCCATCTCGACCTGCGGCCCGACGGCTGGCTCCTGGAGCCCATGCCGGTCGACCTCTACAAAGGTCTTTGCGGCCTTGCCCTCTTCCTTGCCCACCTGGGACGCCTGGCGGAGGAAGGGCGCTACGAGCGCTTGGCCCGGCTCGCGCTGCACACCGTCCGGCAGCGGCTCGCGGCCGATCCGGGGGCGCTGGTCCGCCTCGGCGCCTTCAGCGGCTGGGGAGGACTCATCTACACCCTCACGCACCTGGGCCTCTTGTGGGAGGAGCCCGGACTGCTCGACGAAGCGGAGGGGCTGGCCTCGCAGATCGTGCCCGGCATCGAGAGCGACGCGGTCTTCGACCTCCTCGCCGGGTCCGCGGGGGCCGTGGCCGCCCTTCTGATCCTCCACGATCACCGTCCTTCTCGCGGCCTCCTGGAGATCGCGGTCCGCTGCGGCGAACGCCTTCTCGCCGGCGCTGCCGTGGACGAACGCGGTCACGGCTGGCCGCCTCCCGCGGACCTCGACCGCCTGCCGCTCACCGGCTTCAGCCACGGCACGGCCGGCATCGCCTGGGCCCTCGCCCGGCTCGCCCAGGCCACCGATGAGGAGCGGTTCCGCGACGCAGCGCGCGGCGCCCTCCGTTACGAGCGGAGCTGGTTCTCCCCCGAGCATGACAACTGGCCCGATCTGCGCGCGAGCCGCGAGACCGCTGAAGGACGGGCCTTCCTCCACGCCTGGTGTCACGGCGCACCGGGCATCGGCCTCGGGCGCATCGGCACCCTGCCCTATCTGGACGATCCTGAGATGCTCTCGGAGATTCGGGCCGCGGTGCGGTCCACCCTGGCGGAGGGGTTCGGTTTCAACCAGTCCCTCTGCCATGGCGACCTCGGCAACCTCGAGCTCGTGCGAGAAGCCGGCCGGGTCCTGGGGGACGAAGATCTGTCGGCCGAGGCCGATCGGCTGGCGGCCCGCATTCTGGCGCGGATCGAAAGCGAAGGCCCCCGCTGCGGCACCAACCTCAGGACCGAGAGCCCCGGCCTCATGACCGGCCTCGCCGGGATCGGCTACGGGCTGCTCCGCGCCGCCTGGCCGGACCGCGTGCCCTCCGTGCTGCTGCTGGAGACGCCCCAGCCCCGAGAAGACGACTAACCCGAACCGCGGACCGCGGGATCAATCCTGCCTGCCGGACGACAACCTCGTCGCCTGGCCATCCAGGAGATATCGCGATGAGCCCGCTTCCCACCCCTACGATCGCCAAACCGGCCGGCGCCCTCCGCGGCGCCAAGCCGGAGAGCAAAGCCGCCTATGACAACCTCACCGCCGCCAAGCGCAACCAGGCCTTCCAGAAGGTGCGCTCGCGCCTCGCTTCGCCGCAGCAGCTCGTCAAGATCAAGTTCTCGCCCCAGACCTCGACCGGCTTGAGGCGGGTCGCCGCCGCCGACGTCCTGACGGACCCCCTGGCCACCTCGGCGGACGCTCTCGCCGCCGTCGCGCTCGACGCCACCGATCAGGATTCGGACCGCCTGCCCGACAAATTCGAGAAGCGGCTCGCCAACGCCTTCACGCCGTTTTATTTCGTCTCCGGCGGCGACCCTGACGTGTTCGCCACGTTCAAAGACCAGAGCACCCTCGCCATCGCCACGCTCGGCCAGGCCTCGCCGCCGATCAGCCACTACCGGGTCACCCCGCTGGGGATCACCGGCGGCATGGGATATCTGCAGATCGATTACCTCACGGTGTGGAACCGCGACGAGGGGCTCAACGTCTCGACGCTCTGCCAGGTCCTCCTTCCCGCCCTCGGCCTCTCCATCGACGGCATCGGCTCCCACGACTTCGACGAGGAGCGCTCGGCCGTGCTGGTCGGCGCGCCGGTGGCGAGCGGCACCTACGCGACCGACGCGGCGGCCTACAAGGCCTTCGATTATTACCTGGCGGCGCACGAAGGGGTCCTGCCTTTCGATCACAGCCGCTACATCCAGCCCACCAGCCCCGTGCCCGCCGGGCAGCACGTCAAGCTCGGCCTCTCCCGCTCCAAGCACAGCACCTACCCCTTCAACCCGGACAAGTTCCCCATCTTCCGCCAGGAGATCATCGACGCCACCTTCGCCGCCATCGACGCGGCCTACCTCGCGGGAGAGATCGACGACACCACCTACGCGGCCCTGCTCTATGCCGCGAACACGGTCTTCTTCGAATGCGTCGTGGAACGGTTCACCGATCAGGGGGGTGTCTACGTCGGGACGCGCACCAACGTCGGCGAGCTGGCGAAACCGCTCAACGGCTGCTCCTGGATCAACGACCCGCGCATCCGCGAGAAGCTCACTCCGACCCTGTGGGCAGTCTAGCCGGCGGCTCGTTCGGTCGTCGTTGCCGCACCTTGAGGGTAGGATGGACTAAATGAAAGGAGAATTCCCTATGTCCCTGAACCTGCGTCGACTGACCCTGCTGGTGCTGGCCGTAATCCTGACCTGCCTCTCGCTCGCTCCGTCGGCGATGGCCTGCTGTGTCGAGGGCTCGACTCAGACCATAATCCCCTCGGTTGCCTGCTGCACGGATCCGCCGACGATTCCGACCCGGACAGCCTATCGACAGACATGCCATAGCTGTCAGTGGGTGACGACATCGACCTTCTGTGCACGCGCCTCAAACTGCGCCTTCTAAAATGAGACGGCCCGGTTCCCCGGCTACCCTGGGGAGCCGGGCCCCAGCATCCGCCAGCGCGTGACCACGTCGTCCCGGATCGTGTACAGGCGGTCGCCGGCCACCAGGGCGAAAGCGGTCTGCTCGGGAGCGTGGAACGAGTAGAGATAGCCGCCGTCGCGATCGTCGTAGACGTCGAACGCCCGGCTGGACCCGCCCTTGCGAGACGGCAGGTCTGCCAGAACGTGAATCAACCCGCCGGAAACGCTGACCGTCAGCGCCGCGAACGGCGAGCCCGGAGCGATCTTCCGCGACCCGCCGGCGGTCGCGACGATCTTCGGCAGCGCCACGGGATCGATCGTCCGCACCAGGAAGCGCGGCTCGCCGTTCAGGGAGTACGAGGCGAGCAGACCGGTGTGCGCCGCGGCGTAGACGAAGCCGCCGGCGCCGTCGCGCGCCACGTCGCCGTCGAGCGCCAGCAGGTCCTGCGAATCGCCCGCCAGCAACCGGCCGAAACCGCCCGCGAGCTCGCCCCGCGGCGAGTAGCGGGCGAACAGGTCCCGGCCGGCGTCCGCGGCAAAGATCACCAGACCGTCATTCCCCGCAGACCCCGCAGACCCCGCAGACATGATGCGGTGCGGATTGCGCGCGAAGTGCCAGGTCGCGAGCAGCTTCCCTCCCGGCTCGAAGCTCGCCACGGTGCCGGCGTCGTGATAGCAGATCCAGACGTTGCCGCCGGCGTCGACGTCGAAGTCCTCCGGGTTGCCGCCCGGCGTGCCGGGAGGGAGATGGTAGGAGACCCCCGGCTGCCCACTGGGCGAGAACCGCCGCACGCTGGCGTCGGACCAGTCGAGGACCAGCACGTCCCCGGAGCGGTCCACCTTCAGGCTGACCGGTCTTGCCAACCGCACCCCCGCGGCGGGGGCGATCACCAGCGGCTGGTCGAAGGAGCGCTCCTGCCAGGTTCGGGCGTGTTTCGTCTGCCACCGGGGCTGGACGCGCAACGCCGGCTGCACCTCGCGCCGGCTGCCGCTGAAACGGCCCACCGCGACGCCGGCCACGATCAGCGTCGCGAGCACCAGGAAGAACGTCCGCTCGCGCAGCATCGTCACACCCTCGATCGGGGCCGCAGCGGTGCTACCGGATCGACGTGGAGCAGTGAATGAGTTGGCCGTTTTCGGTGCAGGTGCCGCAGGCGAACCGGCCGCCGAAGCAGTCCCTGGCGAGGCAGCAGCTACTCTGGCTGCTGGCGGTGTCGGGCATCGCCGCGAGAGCGGTGACGACCAGCGCCAGCAGGAACAGGCAGGTCTTCAGTGCAACGCGGACCTTGTCCATCAGAGGTCTCCTTTCCTGAAAAAGAGCGGACCCGCGATCGAGGGCGTAGGGTGAGTCAGGCTCCGCCATGCAAAGGTTCATCCCGGAGCTTGGGCACGGCGCGGTAGTCCAGCCACACCGACACGGCGAGCGCCAGCAGGACCACGTTCTGCAATACGTGCAGCCGCGTGCTGCGGCCCAGGGTGAGGGTGAACCAGCAGCCGCAGATGCTGCCCGGCGAAAAGTAGAGATTGCCGATCAGGGCGACGGTGAAGATGGCCAGCAGCACGGCGCCGGCGAGCGCCGCGGTCCGCCGCCAGCGGGGGATTAGCAGGCTGGCGCCGACCCACAGCTCGCTCAGCACGACCGGCAGCGCCAGATACCGCGCCACCGCGGTGGGCACCACGGCATAGCTCGCCAGGGCGTTGACGAAGCCGTCGAAATGAAAGATCTTGTCGATCCCGGCGAAGACGAAGATCAGGGCCAGGAACACCGCCGAGAGAATCGAGATGTGCTTCAAGGGCACCTCCGCGACCGTTCTACTCTACACTGGTGCCGGATGATCCCGAATGAGTGACGCCGTCGCCGCCGAGCCGGCCCTCGCCCCACGCTCGCGCAGCCTGTGGGCGAACCCGGATTTCGTCAAGCTGTGGAGCGGGCAGACCATCTCCGAGCTGGGCTCGCGCATCACCCGCGAGGGGCTCCCGCTCACCGCCGTGCTCGTGCTGCACGCCGGCACCGTGCAGATGGGGTTCCTCACCGCTCTCGGCGGCGCCGCCGTCCTGGTCTTCGGGCTCATCGCCGGCGTCTGGGTCGACCGCCTGCGCCGCCGGCCCATCCTCATCGCCGCCGACGTCGGCCGCGCCGCGATCCTCGCCTCCGTTCCCGCCGCCGCCGTGGCGGGCGTGCTGTCGATGGGCCAGCTCTATGCCGTCGCCGCGCTGGCGGGAACCTTGACCGTCTTCTTCGACGTCGCCTACCAGTCGTACCTGCCGGCGCTCGTCGACCGCGAGCAGATCCTCGAAGGCAACAGCAAGCTGGCGCTCAGCAGCTCGATCGCGGAGATCGCCGGGCCGGGGCTGACGGGCGTGCTGGTGCAGCTCATCACCGCGCCGGTCGCCATCCTCTTCGACGCGGTCTCCTTCCTGTTTTCGGCGCTGATGGTCCTGCTGATCCGCAAGCCGGAGCCGTCGGCGGTGCACCGCGAGCCGGAGCATCTTCTGGCGGAGACGCTCGCTGGCCTCCGTTTCATCTTCGGCGATCCAGCGCTGCGCCCGCTCGCCCTCCGCTCGGCGACCCTGTTCCTCTCCATGGGGTTCTTAGGTCCGCTCTACGTTCTCTATGCAATCCAGATCCTGCACCTGCGTCCGGCGGTGCTCGGCGCGGTGATCGCGCTGGGCGGCGTGGGCGCCATGGTGGGCTCCGTGGTGGCGCCGCGCATCGTCCGGCGGTTCGGTCTCGGCGCCACCTTCGTCGGCAGCTCGCTCGTCCAGGGCCTCACCACCCTTTTCATTCCGCTCGCCGGACTGATCGGAACGGCCGCGACGACGCAGGCTCTCACCGTGGCCTGCCTGATGGTGCCGCAGCTCTTCGGCGACATGGCGTTCATGATCTATTTCATCAACGAGCTCACCCTGCGCCAGCAGGTGGCGCCGGAGCAAGTGCTGGGCCGCGTCAACGCCGGCATGCAGCTCCTGGCGCGCGGCATCTGGCCGCTCGGCGCGCTGATCGGCGGCTCGCTTGCCGCCGCCATCGGAGTGCGCTCAACCCTCACGATCGCGGCCGCCGGAGGCGTGCTGTCGACTCTCTGGCTCCTCGCCTCACCGCTGCGCCGGTTGCGGTAGCGCGGGAAGTTTCGCTATTTGCCTCTACCTTTACCGGCGATCTCTGAGTCCGGGGCCGGCACCAACTTTTCCGGGTGCTCCTTCTGCAGCTCCATGTAGTAGGCCACCAGACGGTAGGGATCGTGCCCGAATTGCTCCGAGATACGGTGACGTACCTCGCGAATGCGGTCGATCTCCTCGTCGCCTTCGTCCACCATCATCGGTTCAGGTTGTTCACTCATAATTCTCACCTAGCAGTTCCAAAGGAGTCGCCAACACCGGCACATACAAACCAAGCAGGTTATTCACTCGACGAATGTGTCCGTACTTGTTGGCGTTCGCCAAGTGCCGACAGTTCCATGTTACCAGAAACTCGCACTTGTGGTAAGAGGCCAACGCCAGGTGGAGGGCATCTCCTGCGGGATCCTCGGGCATGAGTCGGTGCCGGACGTAGGCGTCAACGATTTCGGCTACCGGAGGTGCCATCTCCAGCAACTGAAGCTCCTGTGCCAATTCCAGAGCGGCCTCTTTGCTCGGGTAGTCTCCTCTCCGCAGCTCGTCAAGTACAGGATCGCTGCTCACCAGAGTGTAGCGCTCTCGCGCCATGGACCACCATCGCCTCGTCCATTCACGCCTTGCCACTGCTGCCGCTCCCGTACGAGTCGTATGGTAGAAGCTCGGTATCGATGTCTCGACATAGACTTGTGCCCGTGACATGCCTTCAGGATACACCATTCAGGTCGGCGATGACCGTGGCTTCGGCCGATCAAGGATCCTGGCTCTTCGCCTCACCCCTGCGTCAGTTGCGGTACTGCCTCCGCCTCAACCGGCCGCTTGACCAGATAGAGCGCGCCGATGCTGACCAGGGTTCCCGCGAGGATCGCCACGACGTACGTCCCTAGCGGCTGGACCGCATGCGGAATCAGCAGCACGAACACCCCGCCGTGCGGCACCATGAGCTGCACGCCGGCGGCCAGCGAGATCGCGCCCGTCACCGCCGAGCCCGCCATGAGACAGGGGATGACCCGCAGCGGATCCTTGGCGGCAAAGGGAATCGCGCCCTCGGTGACGAACGATATGCCCAGCACGATCGCCGCCTTGCCGGCGTCGCGCTCCTCCTGATTGAAACGGTTTTTGAACAGCGTCGCCGCGAGCCCCAGCGCCAGCGGCGGCGTCATGCCGGCCGCCATCACCGCCGCCATGGGCCCGTAGACCCTGGAGGCGAGCAGGCCCACGGCGAAGGTGTAGGCGGCTTTGTTGAGCGGGCCGCCCATGTCGAACGCCATCATCGCCCCGAGCAATACGCCCAGCACCACGGCGCTGGTCGCCTGCATGCCGCTCAGCCAGCCCGTCAACGCCAGCAGCGCCGTCTTGACCGGCGGTCCGACGACGAAAATCATGATCAGACCGACCCCGAGCGTCGACAGCAGCGGCAGGATCAGCACCGGTTTCAGTCCCTGGAGGTTCTCCGGCAACTTGATCGCATCGTTCATCAGCTTCGTCAGATAGCCCGCCAGGAACCCCGCCACGATGCCGCCGAGAAATCCCGCGCCCAGCGTCGTCGCCAGCATGCCGCCGATCAGGCCCGGCGTGAGCCCCGGCCGGTCCGCGATCGAGTAGGCGATGAACGCGGCGAGCACCGGAACGTAGAGACGAAACGCCGTGCCGCCGCCGATCTGCATCAGCGCCCAGGCGAGCGTGCCCTCCTTGCTGGCCGCGTTCAAACCTCCGATCGCGAAGGCCAGCGCGATCAGCAGGCCGCCCGCGACCACCAGCGGCAGCATGTACGACACGCCCGTCATCAGGTGCTTGTAGGGGCCGGTCCGCGAAGACGAGCGGGCCGGTTTGAGCGGCTTCACGGATTCGGTGGGCAGCGGCAACGCCAGGGCCTCTTGGATCAGCGCCTGCCCATCGTGCAGGGCCGCCTTGGTCGAGGTCTGCACCAAGCGCTTGCCGGCGAAACGCGCCGTGTCCACGTAGGCATCGGCGGCGACGATCACGGCATCGGCGCGGGCGATCTCCTCTTCGGTCAACAGGTTCTTCGCCCCCACCGAGCCCTGGGTTTCGACGCGGATCTCGTGCCCCAGCGCCGCGGCCGATTTCTGCAACGCCGCGGCAGCCATGAAGGTGTGCGCGATCCCCGTCGGACAGGACGTCACGCCGACCAGGAACTGCGACGGACCGGGTGCCTCGATCGAGGGGATGGGCGCCACGGGCACGAGGGATCGATCGCCATCGCGCAGCTCCGCGAGAGCGTTTTCGATTACCGCCCGGGTCTTGCGAATGGCTTCGCTGACCGGGACGGCCACGATCGGCTTGCCCGCGAACCGCGCCACGTCGACGTGGATGTCCGAGGCGACGATCACCACGTCCGCGTCCGCCACGTCCCGGGGCGACAGCGGGTTCTTCACTCCTTCGGCCCCCTGGGTCTCGACCTTGACCTCATGCCCCATCACCGCAGCGGTCTTCTTCAGCGCCTCGGCCGCCATGAGGGTGTGCGCCACGCCCGTGGGACAGCCGGTGATTGCAACGATTTTCGCCATGATGCCGCTCCTGTTGCTATGACGACTCGATCTCGACCCGTCCCCTCAGCGCGCGAAATTCCTCCGGGTCCTCGATCCCTGAGCCGATCCGCGTCACCGCGTACGCGCCGCTCGCCGTCGCCGTCCGCGCCAGCTCCGCCAGCGGCAACTCGTGGATCATGGCGTAGACGAGGCCGGCCACCATGGCGTCGCCGGCGCCCACCGTGCTGCGCACTGTGACCGCGGGCGGCCGGGCGAGCAGCGCCCGTTCGCGGTCCATGAACACCGCGCCCTCGCCGCCCATCGAGACCACCACCCGCTCGACGCCGCGCTCCAGCAGGGCCTCGCCCGCGGCACGCACGGCGGCGGGCGTATCGAGCGCCCGCCCGGCGAGCTCGCCCAGTTCCTCCACATTCGGCTTCATCACCTCGGGGCGCCCCGCGAGCGCCGCCTTGAGCGGCCGGCCGCTCGTGTCCAGCACGACCCGCCCGGCCTTGTCATGGATCGCAGCGATCATGCGGGCATAGACGTCGTCCGGCATTCCCGCCGGCACGCTGCCGCTCAACACGAACCAGCGGCCCGGCTCGGCCAGCGACACGATGCGGTCGAAAAGCTCGCCGAGCTCCTCGTCCTTCGGCATCAGGCCCGGGAAGTTGACGTCCGTCGTCTGCCGCATCTGATCATCCACGATCTTGATGCCGGCGCGCGTCGAGCCGGCGATGCGGACGAAGTGGTCCGCGATCCCCTTGCGTTCAAAAAAGTTTTCGAACAGCGCCGTATTGTCCGCGCCGAGGAACCCGGTCGCGATCACCTCGACGCCAAGGTCGGAGAGCACAGAGGAGACGTTGACGCCTTTGCCCCCCGCGTCGGAGCGACTTTCGACGACCCGGTTCACCCGGCCCGCGGCAAAGCCGGGGATGCTCAACGTCTGATCGATCGCCGGGTTGAGGGTGACCGTCACCACAGGCTTCACGCGTCGCCCCTCGCTCCGCCTTTCACCAGGCCGCGCACGGCCTCGGCGCTGTCGCACGCCAGCGCCCGCCGGGCGAGAGCTTGCGCGTCCCGCATCGAGACGCTGCGCACCCGGGCCTTGATCGCCGCGATGCTGGGAATGCTGACGCTCAGCTCGGTCACTCCCAGCCCGATAAGGATCACCGCGCCCAGCGGATCGCCCGCCACGCCGCCGCACACGCCGGCCCAGGCGTTCTTGCCGGCAGTGGCGCGCACCGTCTGATCGATCATGCGCAGCACCGCCGGATGCAGCCCGTCCGCCTGTCGCGCCAATTGCGGATGGCCGCGGTCCATGGCCAGCACGTACTGCGTCAGGTCGTTGGTGCCGATCGAAAAGAAATCGGCGTGCTCGGCCAGCTCCTGTGCCATGATCACTGCCGAGGGCACTTCGATCATGATGCCGGCCTCCAGCGGCTCGGCGCCCAGCTCCTGCCGCACCTCTTCGGTGATCGCCCGCGCGTCGCGCAGGTCCGCCACCGTGGCGATCATCGGATACATGATCTTCACGGGCCCATGCGCGGCAGCGCGAAAGATCGCCCGCAACTGGGTCTTGAACAGCTCGGGATGGGCGAGGCAGAGCCGGATGCCGCGCACGCCCAGAAAAGGGTTCTCTTCGGCCGGCATGTCGAGATAGGGCACGGCCTTGTCGCCGCCGATGTCGAGCGTGCGGACGATCAGCGGCAGGCCGGCCAGGGCCTCGACCGCCTGCCTGTACGCTTCATACTGCTCGTCCTCGGACGGCGGCGAGTCGCGCTCGAGGAACAGGAACTCGCTGCGCATCAGGCCGATGCCTTCGCCGCCCGCCTCCACGGCCTGGGCGGCCTCCCTCGCCAGGCCGGTGTTGGCGACCACTTCGATGCGCACGCCGTCGGTGGTGAGCGCCGGCTCGTAGCGCGTCCGGTGCTCGGCGTCGCGCAGGCTGGCGAGCGAGCTCTGCGCCTCCCGCGCCGCGCGGACGTCCTCATCGCCGGGGTCGATATAAAGCACGCCGTTGTCGCCGTCGAGGACCGCCGTCACGCCCTCGGGCTGATGCATCACCGCCGGCCCCACGCCCACCACGGCCGGAATCCCCAGCGAGCGCGCGATGATCGCCGCGTGCGAGGTCGGCCCGCCCCCGGCCGTGCAGAAACCCAGCACGTACGCCGGATCGAGCCCTGCGGCGTCGGAAGGCGTCAGGTCCTCCGCCAGCAGGATGACGGGCTCCGGCGGCAGCTCCGGCGCCTCTTCCACGACACCCGCCGCCCCCGCCAGGCGGCGCAGCACCCGCGTACCCACGTCGCGCAGATCCGTGGCCCGGCTGGCCAGCAGCGGATCGTCCACTTTCTGCAGCGACTCAACCGCCGCCTCGATCGTCTGCTGCCACGCCCAGCCGGCGCTCTGCCCCTGCGCGATCCCCTGCTCGGCCGGCGCGATCAGGTCGGGATCGGAGAGGAACTCGGCGTGAGCGCGAAAGATGGCCGCGCCGGCTTCGCCGGACTTCTCTTTGACCTCCTGGTACAGCTCCTGGAGCTCGGCCCGCGCCGTGGCGATCGCCTCGCGCAGCCGCTCGCGCTCCCGGCCGGGATCCCGGGCGGTCTCCTCGACGACGATCCGGCTCCGGCGCAGCAGGCGCACGAGCCCGATGGCGAGGCCCGGCGACGCGGCGAGACCGGGCACGCTGGTGGTGCCGGTCGAGCGCGGCGCCCAGCCATGCGTGGGGCCGGCCAGGAAGGCCTCCTCCACCTCGACTTCCTCGATCACGCGCTTCAGCGCCGCGAGCGCGGCCCCGGCGTCCGGCCCCTGCGCCGAGATCCTCACCTTGCCGTTGGCCTTGACGCCGAGGCTCAGCAGTGCGGCCAGGCTCCTGCCGTTGGCCGTCCTGGCGCCGTGGCGCACCAGCACCTCGGCCTGGAACCCCTTGGCAGCCTCGACGAAGGCGGTCGACGGCCGTGCGTGCAGACCGTGCGCTCCGATCACCGTGGCCTCGACCGAACGCGCGAAATCCCCCGGGTCGCCGGCGGCTGGCGCGGCCTCTTGACGCGGCGCGCCCAGGGCCTCGACGATCTCCTGCGGATCGCCGGTAACCGCGAGCCGGGCGACCAGCCCGTCGTCGTACAGCAGGCCGGTGAGATTGCTGAGGATGTCGAGATGCTCGTCCGACCGGGCCGCGATCCCGACGATGATCCGCGCCGTGTCGCCCGGCTGCCAG
Organism: Thermoanaerobaculia bacterium; assembly: GCA_036264085.1. GTDB lineage: Bacteria > Acidobacteriota > Thermoanaerobaculia > Multivoradales > UBA5704 > DATARR01. Next base: position 82,727 of record DATARR010000010.1, read on the forward strand.
GCGACGCCGCCCGGCACCTGGAGCACGGCGATGCCCGTGCGCTGGATCAGCTCCCGGTCCTTCGGCAGACCGTGGGGAATGGCGACGCCCTTGCCGAGGTACGTGTTGGCCACCTGCTCCCGTGCCAGCATGCTGTCGGCATAGGCCGGTGCGATGCAGCCGGAGCGCACGAGCAACTCCGCGACCTTGCGGATGGCTTGTTCCTTCGACGCGACCTGCGCTCCCACCTGGATGTTCGCGGCTTCGAGCTGGAGCATGTCGGACTCCCCTGAGACTCTGCCGCTCGGCCGCCCGACCTGCGAAACGGGTGGCGGACGAGCCTCCCGGAGGGAGTCTACCCCACCGCGCGGCCGGCCCGGGCCAGTGCCCTCCCGCTGCAGCGGCTGCCAGCTCTCGGGCTGGACGGACGTGCAAAATCAGGAGCACTTCACCTGTCACGAGACGCGCGAATCCGTCACCGACCAGCAATTGAATGCCTGGTTCGACCGCAACGGCAGCGAAGCCGACGACAAGTGCGGCTGGTCGCCCACTCCCTTCATCGGCACCGGCGGTTACGGATATCAGTACGAATGGTCGAACGCGGCGAAGGCGTGCGTCAAGACGCGATAAGCGAACGCCGGTCTACGGGAGGGAGAAACCCCGGCGTGGCCCGCCGGGGTTTTTCTTTGGGCCGGGACGCCCGTCCTATGGGCAGACGAAGGCGTCGACGTCCTGGACGGGCAGAGCGGCGTTGCCGTCCGCGTTGGCGTAGGCCCGGATCTGCCCCGTCGTCGTGTCGCGCACGTGGACGGTGAAGCCGACGTTGGTGCCGGCCGTGAAGAACACCCAGAACCGCTGGTTGACGCTGCAGGCGTTGAGGACCTTGACCAGCATCTCCGGGTTGCGCTGGCTGAAGAACCAGAAGAGCCCGCCATTGGCGACGCCCAGGGACGCCGTGGGCACAGCCTGGGCCGATCCATGGAGCGCCGCCCCATGGCTGAAGTCCATCGTCACCTCGAAGCGCCGGTCGCCCGGGACGTTGTCGATGCACAGGGCGGTGGTGCTCGGGATGCAACCGCCGCTCAGGTCGTCCTGAGTGAGGGTGAGGCCGACGCGAGCCTTCCGATAGGTCGAAAGGGGTGGCCTGGTGTCGTCGGTCTCATAGGCTTCGACCATGGGCAACGGCGGCGCTGGGTCCAACACAGACGCTCCCATGCCGCCGTCGAAGAACACCTCGCCCGGACCGCTGACGGTCTGGGTGAGGGTGAGCACGCTGTCCTCATCCACCGGCGCGCCGCCGAAATCGAAGGTGACGGGAGCCGCGACGCTCATGTTGTAGGGAATGAGAAAGACGTAGGCGGTCTGCGGCGACCCGACGAGCGGGCCGTCGAAGCTGCCACTCCGGGCCGTGACCGTGATGCGGTACGTGCCGGCCGTGTACGATCCATACTGGAGCTGGACCGTCCGCAGGTTCGTGCCCTCGAACTTCGGCACGACGATGCCGCGTGTCACGCTCTCGCCCGCGATCCCCCCGAAGGCGCAAGCGTCCACGACGCTGGCCCGCAACGGCGCCGTGCCGGCCCACGAGACAGCGAGGACAGACAGCACGATGTTGAACAGAGTCATGCGACGGCGATGGTTTTCCATCTTTTCCCCTCCCCTGACTGTCGGTTTGCTGCTTTCGGAGCGGCCCCTCCTTGAGAGGTTCCCGCGATGTCTTATGCCATTTCGCCATAGAAGTGTACGACGGTCCTCAAGCCGCGTCAATCCCGGTCGGACCGGAATTGAGCGGCACTCCGGTGACGGAGCCGCGCCCCCTTTGGCGCATCTCTGGACAAGGACCCTTCTCCACCTGCGAAAGGAGGCACCATGAAACACCTAGCCCGCCTGCTCGTCGCCCTCGGCTGCCTGGCCCTCGGCGTCCCCGCCGTCTATGCCGCCTGCTTCTACCCGAAGGCGAGGACGGTCACCTATTACCAGCACCACATCTCCTGCGGCGATCCCGGCCCCCACGGCCTGCGCCCCTGCATCGATTACTGGTCCGCCGACGGCGAGTGCACGACCGACTGCGACGGCAACACCTATTGCAGCGGCGATACCCAGGTCAGGCAGGACACCCAGCTCGACGTCCACCTCGACGGCTCCTGCCCGCCGATCTGCGAGTGACCCACGGCGGCAGCGCTATCATTGTCAACAAGGAGGAACCATGAAGAAAAAGACGATCAAGGCCCTGACCCTGTCCAAGGAAACGCTTCGCGATCTGCAGGAAATGGCGGTGGCGAACGTGGCGGGCGGCCGGACGGGCGCCAGCGACTGTCCCGCGCACTGCATTTTCACCACCCAGGGCACGAGCGAGCCACCCTGCGGCTAGCTCCGGCGCAATGGTGAGATTGGCGGCCTCGGCCGCCAATCTTTGGACTTCCTGAAAGGGGCTAACCACCAGCCGGGGGCGTGGAGGACGGGGCCGGAGATCCGGACGCCGGCTTGGGAGATGCTGCCCCCGACCCGGCGGCGAAATCTTCGAGGTCGACCCAGCCGCCGCTCGTCTCGGTGCAGGAGCTGCCGGTGCTGCAGACTTCGAAGCGGGTCACCGGGTGGAGCTCCCAGACGCTCGCCCGCCAACAGGTCGTGCCGGCCCCGGGGAACGCGCAATCGTCGTGGGGGTCGAAATGCTCGTTGTCCACGAGGAGCTGGCCCACGACCCTCACCTGATGGCCGATTGCCGGGGTCAGCACGCCGAGGTTCCACGTGGGCCTGAACCGCGCCCGCCAGTGCGGAGTCATCTCGATGATGACGCTCGACTGATCCATCGTGGTGTGCTCTTCGGAGGTGAGCTTCTGCCTGCTCGCCAGCTTCGCGGCGAACACGGGATCGAAACCGATGCCGATGTGAAAGTCGATATCGTCCGGGTCCGTGAGCTGGCAGTTCGAGCTCTCCTTGCCCCCCTTCTTGGCATAGTACAGATAGCCGACGATGCCGGCGACGTGGCCGTCGCCGAGCGCCGCCAGATCGTCCTTGAACACCTCGTGGTTGGCCTTGGCCAGGGCCGGCGGCAGGCTCTGCTCCAGCTTGCCATAGTCGTCGCGGGTGAGGAAGCGCTGAGGCGCCAGGGTGGGCGCGACGAGCTGATTTTTGAGGAAATTGAGGAAAGCGTCATAATTCGCGGCCTTCGAGCAGCCGGTGGGATACTCGCTGTGGCATTCCTGATAGGTCGGGATCTCATCCCCGCAGACCGCGGCCGTATCCGCGTTGTGCTCGGTCGTAGTCGTCGCCGTGCCGCCGCCGAGCAGAGCGGTCTGCGCCAGAAGCGCGATCGCGAGGGGAGCGAAGGGCGCAACCCGGCGGCTGACGACTCCCGGCGAGGTGGTGGTCGATCCGCCGTCCGCAGAAGTATTGGCCATGGGTCACTCCTTGGGCCCTTCGTCTTTGGTCGCGGGCGCGTCCGTCACTTTGATCTCGGACTTGGCCTCTCCCGGGCCCGGAGCCTGATTCTCCTTCACCGTCACCGTCTTTTCAGTTCCCGGTTTGCTCATGTCGGGACTGCTCGCCTGAATGCCCTTGCTCACCGCGTAGGTGCTCGCGCTGATGCCGAGCAGCGTCAGGATTCCGGTCGGAATATCGGGCAGCTTCTTGGAGGTGAGGATGATCAGGAAAAGGCTGAAGGCGATTACGATGGTGAACAGCAGGAGTTGGAAGCGCGACATGCTCGCGCCTCCTCCCGCTTCGCTGAGCAGCATCGAGAGGTCGATGTTCCCTCTGGCCATGGCGAAGAGCACCATGAAACCGAAGAAGAAGAGAAGGATCAGGATCACGTAACCCACGATGAGCGTCAGGCGGTCGAGCGGGTTGCTGCTCGCGTCCCGGAAGAGGACGATGACGACGGCGGCGAGGGCCAGGAAGAAGCACGCCAGGGGGACCCAGTCCAACCAGCTCTGCCGTTTCGGATCGTTCATCGATGATCTCCTCACTCGAAATTCTTCAACAAAGGTTGGATGAATGCGGTGAATGCCTTGCCGCCGAGATAGACCGCCTGGCTGCCGCCGAGCGCGGCGATCACACCCGGCGGCAGCGAGGGGAGCGAATCCTGGCTGGGATTGACGTAGACCGCGTGCAGATACCGCGCGGCCACGACGACGGTGAAGAGGAGGAGTTGCAGGCGCGCCGGAGAGAACGACCGGCGGCCATCGGCGTCCTTCGTGTCCAGGAGACCGTCGAAACGAATACGGCCCGTCACGATCTGCAACAGGACGACGGCGGCAAAGCCCAGGATCAGAGCGCTGCCGGCGAGGAGCGTCAGCTTGGTGAGAAGAGCCATGTCGAAGTCAATCGAAGTCAATCGAAGTCAACCGTTCGGAGCGGGGCTGTCCCCCCTCGAGGTTCGACCTGCGTTGGCACCGATTCCCGCCCAGGACTCTACTGATTTACCCTTCAAGATGTCAAGCAGGCGAGGACTCGGAAAGGCGAGGGGCGGCCCTTAAAGCCGCCCCGAGGGATCGCTTCAGAAGAACTCGGGCATGCCGCTCGTGCCGGCCACGATCGGCGGCACGCTCAGGCCCAGCGCTTCGATCACCGTCCTGGTGACCGCCGGGTGCTGGTAATAGGTCGAGGACTTGAAGCCGGCGCTCACGAGGTCGGGCGCGGCGACCACCACGGCCACCCGTCCGCCGCCGCCGCAGGTCGTCGTCGAGGAGGAGGAGCGGTCGTCCGTGGTGCCGCTGGCGCAGGCGCCGGTGTAACCGCTCAGGTTTCCCTCATCCCACCAGAGGATCAGCAGGCCGTCGCCGCCGGGTGCGAAGTAGCTCGAGCTGAGCAGCGGGCCGATGTTGGCCTGCAGCCAGGCGTCGGCCGAGGCCACGCCCGAGGGACTGCAGCTCGACGAGGTGCCGTCATGCGCATCGTGGCAGCCGTTGGGGACTACCAGCGAGAAGTTGGGAAGCCGGCCGGCGTTGACGTCTGCCACGAAGCCGGTCGTCCCGTCCGCGAAATTGACCACGTTGCACGCCTGCTTGGTCTTGTCATACCCGGTCGTCTCTCCCGTGCAGTCGACGGCCGACGTGGTGGGCGTGCCCTGGCGGACGTCGCTCAGATAGACGGCCGGCGCATGGCGCGCGTAGTAGGTGCCCGTGGGGTTCGAGCCCGTGATGCCACCCGACTCTTCGACGATGAAGCCGCGTGACGGCAGCGAGTCGGTGTACTGCTTCCAGGTCGCGCCGGCGGCGATCACCTCGTGGATGATCGAATCCTCCGTCGCCACCAGGTTGGTGGGGTTGCTGTTGCAGCCGCCGGTCTGGCCCTTCACACAGTTGAGCGTGCCGTCCAGCATCCACCAGTACTGCGTGAGCGAATCGTGACCGTTGGCGTAGAAGGCGTTCGCCAGACCGTATTTCGCGATCAGGGTGTTGTTGTAGTAAGGTGCCGAGCCGTTGCCCACCGGGCCGCCATACGCGCTCTCGTAGCTGTGGTTTTCAAACGCCACGACGATCACGTGATCGTGATGCTTCACCGTCCTCGCCGTCCCGGGCACGCCGAGGGTGAAGGTGGCCGAAGTGCCGAAGGCGCCCGTCGAGTCCCAGGCACGGACGTAGACGCTCTGCGTGCCGCCGGGCACCGACACCGAGGCGTCGAGCGTGCTGACGTAGTTGCGATAGACGTCCTTGCCTCCCGCGTACACCACATAGCCGGTGATCGAATGGCCGGCGCTGTCGACGACGCTCGCCGTGAAGTGGACGGGCGAGGACTGCGATTGCGTCAGCGCCGGCGAGGTCACCGTGACGCAGATGCCGCTGCATGCCGCGGCGGTCAGGGTCAGCGTCTGGGAGCCGAAGGCGCCCGTCGAATCCCAGGCGCGAACGATCACCGTGTGCGCCCCGGCGCTCATCGTGACCGGAGCGTTGATCGAGCTCGTCGGGCCCGAAGTGTTCCAGGCCGCCACGCTGTCGACGTAGATGAACCAGCCGGTGACGCTGGCGCCCGACGCGTCCGTGGTGGCCGCGGCGACGAAGTTGAGCGACGTCGGGACCGTCGCGTTATTCGCAGGCGAGCTGACCGTGACGGTGACCGTCGCGAAAGCCGCCGAGGCAGTGAGCAGGGAAGCAAGTATTACCAGGATGAAGGGCCGGGTTTCGTGCTGCATGGATACAGTTCCTTTCAGGAGGTTACCGAGAAGTTTTATCCCTCCCGATCCTTCAGGTCAGGCACGCCTCGCCCCGGCCGGGCTCCGCGAGGCGCCTGCACGACCACAGCTCTTGCGCACATTGGATGCCAGCTATATCCTCCTCGGTTCACCGGCGAGATGCCCCGGGCATTGCTCATGCATACTTGAAAATATTGCTCGCCGCCTTTACACGGCCCGGGGCAAACCCGAGCGGTCAGGGCCGGCCTCGCTCTTTGTCAAAAGATTGTCCAAAAAAGCTCGGAAAGGAGACCTCCACCATGGATTCCAGCTTGCGATCCCTCCTCCTTCCGCTCGCCGCCGCGCTTGCAGTCTTGCTCTCCGCTACGGCCGCCTTCGCAACCGTGACGGTCACCGTCAGCACTCCGGCCAACAACGCCACGGTCACCTCCCCGGTGCACGTCGCAGCCTCGGCCACCACCAACGCCGCCGGCGCCGTGGTCACCGGCTGGCACATCTACGTCGACAGCGTCGACGCCTACGGCACCTCCGGTCCCACCAGCTCGATCGATCAGAATATCCCGATGAACGCCGGCGACCGCCAGGTGATCGTCCGCGCCTGGGACTCGACGGGCGCCTTCGGCTCCCAGACCCTGACGTTGCACGTCATCCAGGGCAGCTCTTCCTATCAGAACAACATCGACGCCACGGCCCAGTGGACGGCGACGAGCTCGACCGCGAGCGACGGCGCGATCCTCTACACGGCTGACAAGATCGTGCCCTACTACAGCAACCTCGGGGCGATCGGTCTGACGAAAACGCCTGCCTATTATGCCAACGTCAAGGCCTGGATGCAGTGGTACCTCAACCATCTGAACTGGCCCGACAAGTGGGGGATCTACGGCACGGTCTACGATTACGACGTGGCGGCGAACGGCGCGGAGACCTCCACCAACGACGCCGACTCGACCGACTCCTACGCGGCCACCTTCCTCTCCCTCGCCTGGGCGTACTATCAGACGGGGAACGCCACCGCGCAGGCCTACGTCAAGACGCTCGACTATCAGCTCGACGTCATCGGCGGCGTGCTCGTCCAGACCCAGCAGGCGGACGGGCTCACCTGGGCCAAGCCCGACTACAAAGTCAAATACCTGATGGACAATTGCGAGGTGTACAAGGGCCTGAGCGACCTCGCGAGCCTTTATCAGAACGCCTTCAACGATTCCACCAAGGCTTCGTACTACAGCGCCCACGCCTCCCAGGTGCTCCAGGGGATCGAGTCCGAGCTCTGGAACGCCGCGGCCAACGACTACTACACCGACAAGGACGAGGCCGGAGGCAAGGGGACCGTCAACTGGAGCACCTGGTACCCCGACGCCACGAGCCAGTTGTTCCCGGTCCTCAACGGCGTGATCGATCCCTCCAGCAGCCGCGCCAACCAGCTCTATTACACGCAGCTCAACGGCGCCTTTCCAAACTGGCCGACGCTGGGCTTCTCCGACAGCTTCCCCTGGGCCCTGGTCTCCGACGCCGCGGCGCTGATGGGCGACAGCGGCCGGGTGAACACCTACGTCACGACCATCCAGAACCGCTACGTCAGCCAGGGTTTCCCCTGGACCTGGTACTGCGCCGAGTCGGGCTGGTTCATCCGGGTGAACAACTACATGCTGGGCCGCCGGCCGCTCTGAGCGCAGGAGCCCTCGCCCGGCCACCGCACGACAGTCGGGCGAGGGGAGCCTGGATTCGCAATGCCGTCACCATTGCTCTATACTGAAGAAAAGAGGAAATCTCCTTCGACCTTTGCGAGACATGAGATCCGAGGACACCGTAGCCCTGCTGGGGCGAGCCCTGGCCGGCGATCCGGCCGGCCTCGCCGGGCTGGTGGCCGCGCTGACGCCGGTGATCCAGGCCCGCGTGGCGCGCACCCTGCTCGCCCGCCGCTCCCTCCTCGCCGGCGGACGCGACCTGCGCCAGGAGGTCGAGGACCAGAGCCAGGAGGTGTTCCTCGCGCTCTTCAGCCGGGATGCCCGCATCCTGCGCTCCTGGCAGCCCGAGCGGGGCCTCTCGCTGGAGAACTTCGTCGGGCTGGTGGCGGAGCGCCAGGTGCTGTCGTTCCTGCGCAGCGGCCGGCGGAATCCTTGGAAAGAGGACCCCTCCTTCGCCGCGGACGAGCTCGACGCCGCGGCGCCGGAGAGCGATCCCGAGGAGGTCACGGCCAGCCGCGAGCACCTTTCGCGTCTGCTCGACCGGCTGCGGGAGGAGCTGAGCCCGCTGGGCTGCCGGCTGTTCCATCTCCTCTTCGTGCAGGAGCTGTCGCAGGCGGAGGTCCAGGCGGCGAGCGGCCTCTCCGCCGACGCCGTCTACGCCTGGCGCAGCCGCCTGCGACTCCTGGCCCGGAAGCTGCTGGCCGAGATGTCAGGAACCGGAGCGCCGGCGCGAAAGACATAGCGGGGAATGAATATGGATGATCGACTCTTGAGAGAATTGGGGAATCTGGCGCGACGGGAAGACGAGGCCGAGAAGGCCCGCCTCGACGACCGCTGGGACCGCCTCGCCGCCGGGACCCTGACCGCCGAGGAGGACGCCGAGCTCAAAGCCCTCGCCGCCTCCTCCCCCGAAGCCCACGAAATCTACGAAGCCTTCCGCCCCCTCGGCGCCGATTTCCAGGCGCGGGTGGTGAGCGCGATCAACAAGCAAGTGCCCAGCCCCGAGCCGCTGCCGCTGCCCCCACTCCCCTTTCCGCCCGATCCGCCGCCGCCCTCCTTCCTCTTTCGGCGCGTGATGCGCCGAGCCGAAGTCTGGGTGGGCCTAGCGGCGGCGGCGGGGGTGTTCTTCCTGGTACGGACCCAGGCGCCCCTGGTACGGACCCAGGCGCCGGAGCTGATCAGCAGCGGCTATGCTGCCGCCGCTCGGAGCGGGGGGTCCGTTCCCAGCCGCGGGGGCGAGACCGCGCAGAAGCGGACCTATCCCCTTGACTCGGCCTTCATCCTGGACATCTATCCGAGGCAACCCCTCGAGCACCCAGGAAAATTGAAGGCGAGAGCTTACCTCAGCACGAGCGCAGGCCGGGAGGACTTGAAATCTTTGGGACTGGAAAACAAGTTCGACTCCGCGGGAACCGGCAGCGTCCACCTCGACAAGGTTACGATGGGTGAGGATATCAAGGTCAAGCCGGGAGACTGGATCTTCTGGACCGTCGTCGCCCGGAAGAGCCTTCCGGAAGCCAGGGAGGTGCAGACGCGGCTGCGGGCCAACCGGCCTCAGAGCGACTCCTGGCAGACCGTCTGCGATGCCCTCACGCAGGAGAAGAACCCGCCTCCCGCGCCCTGGCAGGTCGCCTGCGCCAGCTTCCACGCCGAGGGCCAGCCCGCCCCATGACCCTCCGCCCAGCCAGCGGCTTTTTCTTTCGCGCGTCTCTATTCCTGGGGGCGCTCGCCGGGTTGCTCGCGGCCTGTGGGAAACAGCCGTCATCTCCGACTCCCTCACCGGTCACTCTGGAAGTCGAGTACGCAGGGTGCTGGGCCTTCTATCTGCCGGACCAGGTTTGCTCCCTCCCTTCCAACCGCCAGCTCACTCTCTGGGTGAGGACCACTCCGCCGGAGCAAAAAGTGGAGTTTCGCGCCGACGGGCAGCTCCTGAAACCAAAGAAAGAAGAGAAGGCGAGCGGCGGCAGACGCTACCTGCTCTCCATTCCCAAGCCGGTCGACCGGCTGACGGTAGGCCCGAGCTGGTCCCTGCGTCTGGCCGAGCCTGAGCAGCCAGCTTGGTGGGATCCAGTCAAAGATCTGATCGGCCACCGCAAGACAACTGAAGCACGGAAACGGCTGGAGCAAATCCAGAGATCGGCTCCGCGCCAGGAGCAGGGCTTCGTCTGGCGGCTGCTCGCCCTCGCGGCCCACAACGAAGACAGGGCCCAGGAGGAGGTATACCTCGAGCAGGGAATCGCCGCGGATCGCAGCGAGAACCGCTGGAGCGGCGTAGCCCAGATGACAACCTGGCTCGCAGGTATCTACATCGACCCGGGGCGCTTCCGCGATGCGGGACAGCTTCTCGCAGCGCTCCAGCTCCCTCCGCAAGCGCCAGCCGACGCCAAGTTCAACGTGATCTATTACCAAGGCGTGCTGGCGGAGAGGACCAGAAACTACGCCGCCGCCCTGAAGCAATTGAAGGAAACAACCGCCCTAGCAGAGAAGATCGGAGACACCAGGCTGAATGGCCAGAGCCGTCAGGAGCTGGCTCTGATATACCAGCAGCTCGGCCGCTCCCAAGACGCATCCACATTGTTGAAAAACATGCAGGCCCACCCTAAGCTGCTCCCGAACCGTTGCGCCCTGGGGACCTTCTGGACCAACGTGGGCTGGCTCCAGCTCCTGGAGCGCGAGGCAGGCCATACCGCCGGAGATCCGGCTCCGGCCCTCCAGCAAGCCCTCGCCGCATTCGAGAAGAATGACTGCTCGTCCGAGCAGCGGCTGAATGCCCATCTCAACCTGGCGCTCGCCTACCAGCAACGGCACGAATGGCCCGAAGCGAGCCGGGAGCTCGATAGCGCCCGGGCTCTGGCCCAGCAAGCGGACTTGGGCTTCCTCGAGCTTCTCTGGCAGAAAGATCTGGAGGCGCGGCAGGAAATTCACGCGGGCCATCCGGAGATTGCCCTCCACCTTTACGAGCAACTCGAAGAGAGAGCGAAGATCGCCGCGTCGCCCGCGGGCCTCCTCCAGGCTCAGCTCGGCCGCGCCAATGCCTATGTCGACAGCCATCAGCCACAAGAGGCGATCAAGGCCCTGGCCCAGGCGGACCGCCAGATCGAAGAGCAGAGCCGGCACATTCCAGTGCACGAGGGGCGCGACACCTACTTCGCCACCCAGGAGGCGGCGACGCGCCTTTATCTCAAATTGCTGCTCGATGAAGGTCAGAACCAAAAAGCCTTCGACCTGGCTCGCAAGTCCCGCTCGCGGCTGCTGCGCCAGCTCGCGGTCCGCGACAGTCTGAGCCAGTTGGATGCGGAAAATCAGCAGGCCTGGATTGACTCTTTGTCGAAATATCGCGCCACGCGCGATGCCGTCGACGCCGCCGCCGCGAAGCGCTGGCAGTTGCCGGTCAGCGAGAAAGCGAGCGCCCTCGAGGACGAGGCCGCGAAGCTCAAGGACGCCCAGGAGCAGCTCGACAGCGCGCTGCGCGACCTGGAAGACGCTCTGCGCCGCAACGTCGAGGGCGAGCTCGCTCCGCCGGAGCGCGATGAGGTCATCCTGATCTATCATCCCTTGCTTGAAAAACAGTGGGCGGCCTTCGCGGTCACCAGGGAGCGGGAACCCGTGGTCGCCTACTTCGAGCTTGAGAACGTTCCTGCGGAGCAGCTCGCGCACCGCCTGCTGGCGAAATCCCCGGCTTTCCAAGCGGCCATCGCGACCTCCAAGCGCGTGCGGGTCCTGCCTTATGGCCCCTTGAGAACGGTGGACTTCCATGCTCTGCCTTTCAAGGATGGCCAGCCGCTGCTCGCGACCCATCTGGTGGCCTACAGTCTCGATCTGCCGCGGCGCTCCGCCTCTCCATCCCAGGGCGGGGAAGCCCTCGTGGTCTCCAACCCCACGCGAGACCTGCGTACGGCTGACACCGAAGGGGAGACGGTGGCCGCAGCCATCAGACGCTGGGGTGGGAAACCGCAGCTCCTCAACGGCAGCGCCGCCCAGGCCGGCACAGTTCGCCAGGCGCTGACCCGGGCGAGCTTCTTCCATTACGCCGGCCACGGCAGCTTCGGCGGCTTCGCCGGCTGGAGCAGCGAGCTGCCGCTGGCGGACGAGTCCCGCCTGACGTTGAGCGACGTCCTGGCGCTCTCCCACGTGCCCGACGCGATCGTCCTCTCCGCCTGCGACGCCGGCCGTACCTCCGAGGAAGCCCCCGGCGAGGGCGTCGGCCTCGCCAACGCCTTCCTGCTGGCCGGTGCCAAGGAAGTCATCGCCGCAAGACAGTCGGTCCCCGACGCTTCCGCCAACGAGCTGATGGACGAGCTCTATCGCCACTGGCAGCCTGGAGAAGACCTCGCGCACCAGTTGCGGCGGGCCCAACTGGCCTGCCGCCAGAGAGATCCCTCCCCCAAAGCCGCCTGGGCGAGCTTCCGCCTCCTCGTTCCCTGACGCCTCTTCTTCGCTGTTCGTCAGAAACGAACAGCCCGCCGCGAAAGCCTAAAGAGGAAAGCCGCGGCACGACAGCTCCTCCAGGACCGTGCCGGTCCGCAGAGGCTCCGAGGCCTGCGGCATTTAGGAGGAAACCACCATGCGATCCAGGATTCTTTCCGTTCTTTTGGGCTTGGCGATGGGATGGATAATCGTGAGCTTGACCGCTTGCGCCTCCTTTGCGCCAAGAGTCGAACAACCAATCAACCGCAAACATCCGCCCGTGATCTACACTCCGGACCGCTGGATCGGAGTGCTCGAGAAGGGCTCCGTTTGCCCCAACGTGCCCGGCTGGACAACCCAAACCCTGCTCGAGCTGTCAGCCGCCCATGCCAGTGACGGCCTCAAGAAGAAAGGCGAGTGTGCCGCTCCCCTGGCGCCGACCCTGGAAAACCTCAAGAGCCAGGCGAAAGTGGCCGCCTTGTTCCACAAGCATGGCTTGGACCGATACTGCGTCTACACGTCGCAGGGCTCGGGGCGGGAGTTTCGAAAGCCGGCCGGCCTCAAGAACGCCGAGCCTGACCGGATGGCCGTGACGGCCAGCTCACCCACCGATCTGGGCGTTCTTGGGCACAATGTCTGGCAACCCCTCGCCGAGCAATTCCTCGCTCAGGTCGGGAGAGTCCAGCTCGGCGGTTCCTCGCTCAATCCGGTGCGCGTCGTCTTCGTCGATTCGTACCCCACCGGCGAGGGTGTGCCCGCCCAATCCGACGTTCCGGCCTCCTGGCATGGCTACGGCATGGCGCATCTGGTCAATGAGATCGTCTGCGGCCATGGCCCGGCAGCTCAGGGCTGTTCCGTTCAAATCGCGACCCGGCTCGCGCTGCGCTACGACGGTTACCATTATTCAGATCCGTTTTCACCGTACGATACTGGAAGTGAGCTCGGTGGCCACCAGGGGCGGATCGGCGATCTCGTGACGGAGATCGCTGCGGAGATCCTGCTCTGGTCGAGCATGCCTCCTCCCCGGCCGAAGCTCATCTTGAACCTTTCCGTCGGTTGGGACGGCGAATACGTCGAATCCGACTCGCAAAAAGCGCTTACGCTCGGCGGCTGGACCGATGCGGTCTACGCGGCGCTGAGTACTGCCCACGACCTCGGCGTCCTGGTGATCGCCGCCGCCGGCAATCGGCCAGGCGGAGAGGTTTCCCACCAGCCCTTGTTGCCCGCAGCCTGGGAGTTGCAACCTAGGTCCTTGCTTGACAAAATCTTGGGCAAGAAAGTCGTTTATGCCGTGGGGGGAGTCGACTGGCAAGGCCTGCCGCTGCCCAACGCCCGCCCCGCGGGATTGCCAATGCTCGTCGCCTACGCCGATCACGCGGTGGTCAGCACCGCCGACTACGACGGCCAGCCCGCCGATCCCACCAGGATCTACACGGGAAGCTCGGTTGCTGCCGCCGTCGCCTCCGCCATCGCCGCCGTCACCTGGCACCTGGAGCCAAGCTGGGCTGCCGACGACGTCATGGTAGAGCTGACTAATCAGGTGGACCCTAACCCCGGCACCGCTACCTTCTACTCCGGGAGCTCGGCGCCCGGCCTGAAGCGGCTGTCGCTCCGCAAGACCGTCTCCGACCTTTGCCTGAACAAAGGCGCGCAGTGTCTGGCCGTCATCCCCCAATCCCCGGCACCCCCGCCGGCCAACCTTGCGGACTTCGCCCCCCCGCCTACAGTCGGCCCGATTGCTCCCCCCGCCTGCGACCCACAGACGGCCTTCCTGTCTGCCGGGTCCCAGGCTCCGGACTCGAGCTGCCCGATAGAAACGCTGCAGGACATGAGCACTCCCGCCATGACTCAGCCCCAGCCCGGGGAAACTCCGTGCCCGCCCTGCAACCTCGCTCCGGTCACCGCGACCTCAGGGTTATCTACGATGCGTCAGGTGCAGGTGGCATCTCTAGTCCCTCAGGTCCCCGAGCCGAACGGAGATTCGGGGGGCCCGAAGCCCTACAGCCTTGCCGCGGACCTCGACCCCCATTGGGTGGACCAGGCACACCAGAACCATACGACGATCGAGAGCGCCATCCTCGTCATCGACTGCGAGAACGACCCGCTGATCAGGGAAAGGGTGGACGTCACCCCACAGTTCCAAGACCTCTTATCCGGGACAGCGATGCCCCCGGTGAAGATCAACCTCGGCACCGTCGGCGGACGGACGACACTCGCCGGCTGCTCGGCGAGCGTGGACTTCACCCTGTTGGTCACGGTCGGCGGTGTCACGTCTCAGAGATCCGTACAGAGCCCGGTCTACGTCGACCCTTAACCTGTGCCCTGACCGCCTCCTCCCTCCACGCCGGCCGGTGAACGCTCACCGGCCGGCGCTTTTTCGTTTTGGCTCGCGTAGGGAGCAAACGGGGGCCGAAGCAGGTTTCCGGAACCTTGCATGTTTCTGACCGGCGGTTGTCAGAAAACCGTGACTGCCGGCGAAGACCCTCCATGAACCCTGACACAACCCCATTCAAGGAGCTTCTCAATGAAAAACGCAAAGGGAACCACATCGTCAGACAAGGTTGCTCCGGCCAATCCGGCAGCTCCGCCGTTCCACCTGGACGAGCTCGCCAGGCTGCCTGATCAACCGGCGACCGAGAAAGTGCCGGCCGACATCGCTGCGGCGCTGGCCACGCAGAAATTGTACCTCACCGACAGAGAGGGCGCTTTCAATGCTCGCGAGCACCTCAAATACCTCGAAGGAGAGCAGGGCGCCTGGGAGGTGACGTTACCCCCTGCCGTCGCGCTTGGACTGCCGGGTCGCACCAGCGGCCGTCTGGACCCCAGCGAAGTGCACCCGGAACCCAGACGAAAGCTCATCGAGCCGTTCCGGCCGGCTTGGGCAGAACAGAAGTATCATCCCACGCCTGCCGAGGAGTTTACTTACAGGTCCACGATCCGCCGGCGAGACGGCCGCATCATCGAGCCCTATTACGGCGTGTACGGGGCCGACGACCGTCAAGTCTTCTGGCCCGGTTCGTACCCGTGGCGTTGCGTCGGCCGTATCTTCACCTGGAACGACTTCAGTCAGCCGAACTGGACATGGTCGGGCTCGGGTGTCCTGGTGGGCCCACGTCATGTGCTGACCGCAGGCCACGTCGCGCCCTGGGGATCGAACAACTGGGCCATGCGGTTCGTACCCGGATACTGGGACGGCGCGTCGGTCTCCGGTGCAGGCGCCAGCTCCTGGGTATCGGATTTCCGCGGCTGGAACACCAACCAGCACGTCGCGGCGCACGACATCAGCGTGCTGCGTCTGTACGACCCGATCGGCTCCTGGCTGGGTTGGATGGGCACGAAGGTGTACGACGGCAGTTGGGAAGGAGGACCGTACTGGACTCTTGCCGGCTACCCGGGCGCAGTCGCCGGCGCGAACCGTCCTTCCTCCCAGTCGGGAATCCCGGTCCTCGACGACGACGAGGACGGCGACGCCATGGAGCTCGAACACCACGGTGACGCCACCGCCGGCGACTCAGGGGGCCCGTTCTTCGGATTCTGGAACGACGGCCCGTATGCGGTCGGCACTGTCAGCGGCGGAGAAACGATCAGCGGAGGATTCCTCGGGATCGGCAACGAGGACAACAACATCAACGCCGGTGGCAACGCCATGGTCAACCTCGTGAGCTGGGCCCGTACCAACTGGCCGTAGGCGGTGGGGGCCGTCGTTAGCGTTCTGTTGTCGGCAGGGGCCGCGGCTCGCGGTCCCCTGCCGCCACTTCGAATCCTCCCTTTTCATCACCGCCTGCCTTTCAAAAAACCGTTGTCAGAAAACCCTGACCGACGGCGAAAGCCTTTTATGAACGCTGGACCGACAGCCGCTTTTCGCGGCGGAAGGAGAAGTCGTGAGCAGCTACATCTTCAGAGGACGCTTGTGCGGTTTCATCTGTGCCGACTGTCCGGAGCCCCTCGCCAACGTGAAGGTCCGGCTGTACCGGCTGCGGGGAGACCAGAATGCGGTGGCGCTGGCGGTGGCGAATCCGAAAGACACGCTGGCGGTACAGGACGACGAGGCGGTGCAGGCCAAAGCCCAGGCACTGCTGGCGGAGGTGGAGACGGACGCCGAAGGGCGTTTCGTCGTCGAGTTGGGCGAGAGGCACGACTACAACGGCGAGGCTTTCGAAGTGGACGTCTACTGCGGGACGGTGCCGCGGCACAAGCCGCGGCGATCGCCGCCGAAGCCGCGGCAGTTCAGCGTGACGACGGTCCAGCCGCTCTGGCGGCAGAACGAGGATCGGGCGCTGGCGGTGTGGGAGTACTGCGTCCCATACCGGTTCTGGTGCTACTTCCGAGGCCTGTTCGGCGCCTGGACGATCTGCGGCAAGGTCGTGACCTGTGACAAGAAGGCATTGCCGGTCTCGAACGTGAAAGTCTCGGCGTTCGACGCGGACTGGCTGCAGGACGACGCGCTCGGTAGTGCCGTCACCGACGGCGCCGGCAAGTTCCGTATCGACTACACCACCGACGATTTCCAGAAGACGATCTTCTCGCCTCTGATCAACGTGGAGCTCACAGGCGGGCCGGACGTCTACTTCAAGATCGACACCTCCGGCGGGCAGCGGGTGCTGGACGAAACGCAGTCGCGAGGCCGGCAGCCGGATCGGGAGAACGTGGGCCCGTGTTTCTGTGTCACGCTTTGCGTGGACGTGCAACAGCAGCCACCGGTGGACGACCCACTGTTCACCCACGTGGGAGACTTCCACATTTATGGCGACATCGTTCCAGCCACCGGCCTGACGAAAAGCCTGGTTCTGGGGCACGGCGGTCCGGGCTACGGGTTCTTCGGCGCGTTGAAACTGAGAGGTTACTGTCCGAAACAGATTTCGGCGCAGCCGGCGCGGTACCGGTTCCAGTACGAAGACCTGGCGGCGCCAGGCACCTTGAAGCCCATCACGGGGGCGGCGGTGTACCCGGTGCTGGTGGGGGCTCGGTTGCTTCTCTGGGACACCTTCGGTACTGGGCTGGCCTGGACGTTCCAGTCGATCTACATCCAGGGATCGGGAGCGACCCCGGACCCGACGCCGACGCCCGTGTTGCCGCCAGGCACACCGTGGGGGCCGCCGCCGGCGCAAATCATCGTCCCGGACGCGAACGGCTGGATCAACGTGGACCCCAACGCACTGGATGGAGGGTTCTACGGGCCGCTGGTGAGGTTCGACACGACGCAGGTCCTGGCGGCGCTGGATGCGCCCGGCAATGGCGCCGGCAATCCGGTGGCTGACCCGAAGAATGGCGTCGCGTTGCGCATCGTCTTCGAGGCCGGCCCGGTGTCAGCCTCGCCCAATGGCCCGGTGGCTTTCACGAACGAGCTTGGCCGCATCCTCGTCAACAACTGGGGCGAGGTGAGGCTTCTCGATCTGCAGGAGTTCAAGGGTGGCGGCACGCCCTGCTCGAAGATCACCGGTGCGATCAACATCCAATACACCGTGGACCACGAGCTGACTGCAGGCTGGGGCATCGGCATCTCGAGCGCGGCCGCCTTCCCGCCGCCGCCCCCGCTGCCTGCGGGCACTGCGCCGCGCGGCGGCTCCGGCACGCATTTCGTCGATGTGAGCCTGTGGCCATCCTGCGCTTACATCGTTACGCTGGGCACATGGCGTCGCCTGACCGACGGCGAGGTCGACGACTCGGGTCGCGTCGTCCAGAAGGTGTTCTGCAAATAACCCCTGAACCCCTCCACCCGCGCCGGCCGATCCCGACTCATCGGCCGGCGCTCTTTTGTACGGAGAACCGGGCTACAATGATGGACACCACCTCCGACCGAGGAAAGGATCTCATCATGCGTACGGTCCCCTACGACCCCACTCGCGACGCTCTCTATCGACCGCACCTGAACCACGATTTCTTTCCCGTCAAGGACGGGATTCCGGACGACCTGCTCTGCGCGGAATGCTCGCTGCTGGTCTACAAGCGATTCGAGAGCGTCCCGGACGAGGAGCACGAGACGCGGAGCGCCCTGCTGTCCGTCGGCTTCGACGAGGTCGCCTACTTCAACCAGGGCGGATCCCAAGCCTTTGCGGCCTGGAGCTCCCCGTCGAAGACCGCCGTGGTCGCGTTTCGGGGCACGGAGCAGGAGGACCCCACCGACATGGCGCATAATCTGGACACCTTGCCGACACCTTGGGAAAACGGGGGCAGAGTCCACAAGGGGTTCAAGAAGTATCTGGCTCTGATCTGGGCGGATTTGGATCACTGGCTCCAGGAGCATCCGGGGCGGCTGCTCTACACCGGTCACAGTCTGGGCGCGGCCCTGGGCACTCTCGCGGCGAGCCTCAAGAAGCCCACGAAGCTCACTACCTTCGGCTCGCCACGAGTCGGGGACTCCGACTTTGTCAAAACCCTGTCGGGATTCGACATCTCGCGATACGTCGATTGCTGCGACGTCGTCACCCGTCTGCCGCCGCCCATCAGTTTCGTGCACGTGAACCCGGAAACGCCCCTTTACATCGACCAACTGGGAGAGATCCAGCCGGGCGCCACGAAGGATTTCATTCGCGAGGATCGTTGGACGGCCCGCGAGGACTACATCCTGCACGAGGCCTGGAAACGAGGCGACGTGGCGGTCCGGGACCTCGCCGATCACGCGCCGATCAACTACGTTTATGCTTTGCGGAATCAGGCGTCTCGTTGAGGAGGCCTGGCGCCTGCCCATCCCAGCAGCTCCTTCAGCTCGACCAGCACGTCCCCATGCACCTGTCCCTGAGTCATCTTGTCCTCGAGCCGTGGATTGAGGTACAGCTCCCGCGTCAGGGGCATCTCCACCAGCTCGGACCGGCCGTCAGGGCGCTTGACCAGCCGCAGGACCGTGACGACGTCCTCCTCTTCCTCGTCGTCCCAGGGCTCGAGGTCGGGATCGCGGCTCTCCGCCCAGTGCATCTTGTCTGCGCGCTTGGCCATGGCTCGGAGTATACGGAGTCTCCTATGGGATAATCGCGGAAGCTCAAACCCGGAGAACCGATCCCATGCCCCCCCGCCTGCAACTGCACGTCACCGACTTCAAAGACGACTCCCGCTGGAGCTGGGAGCTGCGGGACGAGAAGGGCGCCTACCTGGGCGATCACGAGGTGAAGATTGATCGCTCCGCCGCCGAGGCGCGCGGGTTCTTCGATCTGCCCAATTACCTGAAGAATCGCCCGCCCGATACGCCTCCCGAGGAGAGCCTGCAAACGGTCGGCGAGTGGATGGGCCGGCAGGTCTTCGGGGCCGTGGTGACGAAGATCGGCGAGCGTCTCGACTTCCCGGCGACCGTGGTGCGCGTCCACGTTCCGAAGGATGCGCAGGCCCTGCTCCAGCGCCCCTTCGAGCTGGCCCACCTGGACGGCAGGCCGCTCGCTGAGGCCGGCGTGCGCTTCGTCTATCAGCTCGCCCAACTCGCAGGTACCGCCGAGCCCAAGAGGGACAAGCCCGCGTCGGACCGGCTGCGCGTGCTCGCCGTCTTCAGCCTCCCCCACGGCCAGAATCCGCTGAACCTGCGGCGCGAACGGGTGGACCTGGAGAAGCTCCTCAAGAACCTGTCGCAGACGCGATCCGCCACCGTCGAGTTGCGCGTGCTCCAGTACGGGGCCACCCGGCAGACCCTCAAGGACGCGCTGCTCGAAGGCGCCGGCTGGGACCTGATCCACTTCTCCGGCCACGGCCTCCGCGGCGAGCTCGTGCTCGAAGACGAACGCGGCGAAGCCGACCGCATCGACGCCGAAGACCTCGCCAAGCTCCTCCGTCCGGCCAAACGGCGCCTCAAGCTCCTCACCCTCTCCTCCTGCCTCTCCGGAGCCGCAAGCCTCGCCGCCGCGCGCCGGCAGATCGGCCTCGACGAGCCGACGCGAGAAGCCGCAGTGATAGAAACGAAAACCGAAGGAGCATCCTCGTCCCTGCCGAGCCTGGGCCAGAGTCTCGCCGAGGATCTGGACTGCGCCGTGCTGGCCATGCGTTACAGCGTGGGAGACACCTTCGCACGCGAGGCCGTCCTCAGTCTCTACGAGATGCTGCTCGAAAAAGGCCAGCCGCTGCCCGCGGCGCTCCAGGCCGCTCTGGAGAAGGTGCTCGATCCCGAGGAAGCCGCCTGGGCCCCACCCCTCTCGCTCGTCACTCCCATCCTCTTCGGACCCCGGGCCGCCGATCTCACTCTGCCAGTGCCGCGCACGAGACCCAACTTCGACGCCCCGCAAACCGGAATGCAAGGTTTTCCGCCACCGCCGGAGCGCTTCGTGGGCCGGCTCCTGCCCATGCTGCGAGCGAGCAAGGCCCTGGCGCCGGATAGCGATTTCCGCGGCATCCTCTTCCACGGCATGGCCGGAGCCGGCAAGACCGCCTGTGCCCTGGAGCTGGCCTGGCGTCACGAGAACGGCCGCTTCCCCGGCCTCGCCTGGTCCAAAGCGCCGGACCTGGGTCAGGACATCGCCAGCGCCCTCACCAACTTCGCCCTTGACCTGGAGCGTCAACTTCCCGAACTCGCTCTCGTGGGCCTGCTCGACGATTCACAAGAGATGCGGACCAAAGCCCTGCCGCGCCTCAAGGGCCTGCTCCAGAATGGACCGGCTATCCTAATCGTGATCGACAACCTGGAAAGTCTGCTGACCGAAAGCGGCGGCTGGCGCGACGGCCGCTGGGGAGAGCTGATCAAGACGCTGCTCGACCATTCGGGAGCTTCGCGCGTCGTGCTCACCTCGCGAGTGGTCCCCACGGACTTGGCAAATCACCCCGCCCTGCTTCTGGAGCCCATCCACGCCTTGAGCCTGCCGGAGAGCGTACTGCTGGCCAAAGAGCTGCCGCACCTCGCGCTTCTCTTCGGCTCGACCGCTGGCAGAGAACGCATTCAGCGCATCCTCGCCGCCGCCCAAGGCCACCCCAAGCTCCTGGAGCTCGCCGACGGTTTGCAAGGCAGCGATCCCGAAGCGCTGGACCGGCAGCTCACGGAAGAAACCTTAAGAGGAAGCAGCTTCTTCACAAAAGGCGAATCCGATCAAGGCCCGTCCGCCTTCCTGAAGACCCTGGAAGCCTGGACGGTGGGCATCACCACCAACCTGCCGGACATGGCACGGCTGGTTTTTCACGTCCTCTGCCGCTTGGAGGAAGCGGACCGATTTTCTTCGATCATCATGATAACTTGGCCGCATATCCTGAACCGCCTACGGGAGACCTCTTCTGAACCGGAACACGACCTCGCTGAAGCCTTGGACCGCCTCAGCGCTGGGGGCCTCGTGGAAACCCAGCGCCTGCCCAACCCTGAAGGAGCCGGCGAAGCGCTGTTCCGCATTCACCCGGCCGTCGCCGAAACCGGCCGCCAGGAAGCCGGCTCGGGCGTGTGCGAAGCCGTGGATTGGGAACTTGGGGACTTCTGGGCGATCATGGCCCTGCAGAGTCTCGAGACCGAGATGCAAGAAGGCAGCCGGAGAGTCTTGCAACGCGGGATAAGAGGCTTACCATATTTATTGCGGGCAAAGCGATGGGAAGCGGCCGGGGCTCTGCTGGAACAAGTGATTGTGAGGGACCATTCTCCTGGCACCCTTGCTATGGCTCTGCCCCTCCTGCGCGTAATAGCAGCAGCGATCAGGGAGACTCCAGATGGTTTAGCAGCCTTGAGCCTTCTTGCCAACGTCTTAAGTATGGTAGGTCGCTATAGGGAAGCCGAGGCAATCCTCCGAAATGTGGTCGAGGCGTGTGAGCGAGAGAGGAAGTATCAGCAAGGTTTTGTTGCTGCCGTACGCTTGGTCAATATCCTTCAAAATACTGGCCGTTTCGAAGAAACCCTAAAGGCGATCGAGCGTAGCGCAGAGCTCACTCGTCGAGGCGGCCTGGGGCCCTGGGCGCAGCTTCTCGTTGAAGGGATGCGTCTCCAAGTGCTCGCCGCCCTAGGCAGGCATGAAGTGGTTCTCGCCGAGGTGGAGCGTTTGCGGTCATCGCTCGAAGACTTACCTGAACCCCGTGAGGACGAGACGGTCAGCCTCTGGAACGTCCGAGAGACCTTACTGGACATCGGCAGCCAGTCTGCAATGATGCTCGCAAGGAGGGAGGATGCGTTGAGCTTGGTCGCCGAGATCCTGCGAAGCCAGACGCAACGGGGAGCTGACGAGGTCGAGCTAGCGAGGACCAAGTTCAATCAACATTTCCCCCTGCTCGGGCTGGGAAGATTTCAGGAAGCCCGCGAGGTGCTCGAATCGTGCCGGCGAGTCTTCGAGGAACACCACGACGTCGCAATGCTGAGCAAGGTCTTTACTGCCCTTGCAGACTTGGAATACCACGAAATGAATCCCCTGGAAGCGGCGAAATTCGCGAAATCGTCTCTGCGGCTTAGTTATCAAGTCGGAGAACCCGAGTACTGTGCTATGGGCCACAACAATCTGGGAACCTGTCTGGAGCGGACACAGGCGGCGCCGGAGGAGGTGCTCGCCCACCTCTTAGCGGCTGGTGCAATGCGATTCCAGATTTCTTCCGAGATGCTAGGTACAACTCTAGGAAACCTCGCTCATTCCTCTCTGCCTTCCTCTCCGCCGCCTTTCGAGGAAGTCGCCCGACGGGTGGAGGAGATCGACGGCGTTCACTTCCGCGAGCTTTTCGAGCGCCTTCCGAAGCGCGCGCCGGATGGGGATGCGGCGATTGCGGAGGTGTGGCGGTTGGTGCAGGAGAGGAGGGATGGGGGTGAGGCCACGGGCGGGGAGGGGTGAAGGGGCTCCCGCCCCAGAGACGACCCGCCGTCCCCGTGGCCTGCCGCGGGTATCGTAACGGGTCTGGGTCGTCTCTACGGACCGGTCTCGCGAGGGCAAAAGGACGGCGATTCCGGGGGCCTCGCGAAGCGGCTTCTCCCAGCCCCTCCGGAATCCCTGTCGCTCGCCGTGTCTCCACGGTTCCGTAGAGACGACCCAGACCCGTTACGATGTCGTTTCGGAGGCCACGGGGACGGCGGGTCGTCTCCGATGCGGCGATGCCGGTCCGCTCCACTCGTGCCTCCGGCGTCGTGCCCGGCGCCGGCTCCGCATCCCTGGAGACGGGGCCACGCCCGGGCCTACGGCCCATATCCAGAGAAATCGCCTCATATCCGCAGGGAAAGCCGCTCTCCCTTTCTCCAACGCCGGATAGAACGAGGGAAAATCGCTCTCCCCCCAGATACAGGCCGTATCCAGAGGGAGAGCGACCTTCCCTTCTTCCATGAGACGTTTTCTGGAGGGAAAGCGGCGCGCCCTCCGGATATGGCTCGTAGAAGAAGGGAGCGTCGCTTTCCCTCTGGATATGGGCCGCGGGAAAAAGGGAAAGCGGCTCTCCCTCCGGATATGCGCCATGGAAGGAGGGAGAGCCGCTTTCCCTTCTTCTATGCGCCGTTGGAGAGAGACGAGAAGGCGCTTTCTCCTGGGCTGAGAGGCATTTGGGAAGCTCCAGGCGGATGGGCGGACGGGAGACAGGCCCGCGCGCAACCGGCTATGTGGAGGGCTCGCCGTCGCCTTCCGCGGGCGAGGACGCCGCGCTGGCCTTGCGCGAGCGCTTCCGCCCACGGAAGGGCTGGATGCCGAAGGCGGCCAGTTGCTCGTTGTCGGGACCGAGATGCTGGCGCAGGGCGCGCCGCAGGAGGGTGGCCGTCCTGCGGCCTGCGGGGAGGATCTCGTTGATCCGCTGGGTCGTCTCCTGCTTGCGGGCCTCGTAGAAATCCCGCTGGACCAGGAGATCCTGGATCTCGTCGACGAATCCCTGGAGCTCGGCGTGCGTCCGCTCGAGCAGCGGCGAGCCTTGCGTGGTCTCCGGAGTAACCCGCTCGGCCAACGCCGACCAGCCGCCAACCGTGTCTCCCGTGCGAGTCCTGGGCATGAGGGGCTCCTCTAATTCACCGCCGCCGCCTTCGGCGCCATCCCCGGCTGGTAAAGCACGGGCCGGTTCGCCTTCTCCTTGGCCTCTTTCACCATCCGCCGCACGTCCGCGAGGAGCTTTCTCGCGTCGTAGACGATGCCATCCTTGATCGTGTACTTGACGCCGCCGGTGCGGATGACCTCGTTTTTCTGCGTCACCTTGACGACGCCCGTGCCGTAGAAGACGGCCAGGTTTTCGATCGGGTTCTCTTCCAGGACGACGAGGTCGGCGAGCTTTCCCGGCTCGACGGTGCCGATCTCCTTGTCCATCCCCAGGGCTTCGGCTCCCTTCAGGGTGGCGGCGCGGATGACCTCCAGGGGGTGGAAGCCGGCCTCGCGCAGCAGCTCGAATTCGCGGATGTAGTCGAAGCCGTAGAGCTTGTAGATGAAGCCGCTGTCCGAGCCCACCGTCACCCGTCCCCCGCGGTTTTTATATTCGTTGACGAAGGTCATCCACAGGCGGTAGTTGTTCTTCCAGTCCACTTCGTTCTCGGTGGTCCAGTAATACCAGTAGGCGCCGTGGTTCTGGCGGTTGGGCGCGTAGAAATCCCAGAGCGAGGGGAGGGTGTATTCGTCGTGCCACTCGGCGCGGCGGGCGCGCTCGAGGTCGCGGCTGGCTTCGTAGATCGTGAACGTGGGATCGATCGTGAAGTCGAGGGCGATGAGCTCGTTCATCACCTCGTTCCAGTGCGGCGAGTAGGGGGGCGCGGCCTGCTTCCACAGGCGGCCGGCCTCGCCGAAGCGGTCCGCCTCGTTGGCGTAGTTGTAGTCCACGGGGTAGTCCTGGATGGTGCGGTCGGCGAACAGGGCCTCCGGCAGGCCGTACCAGTGCTCCATGCTGGTGAGCCCCCAGCGGGCGGAGGTGAGGACGTTGACCCGGGAGACGTCCATCTGGGCGTGGTGGCAGGCGCTGCGCAGGCCCTTCTTCTTGATCTCGTCGATCGCGGCCTGCATGATGTCCGGCCGGTAGCCGAAGAACTTGACGCCGTCGGCCCCCTTGGCGGCGATCTCGTCCACCCACTTGCGTCCCTCTTCGGGCTTGGTGAACGGCGCCTCGTGCCCCTGGCCGAAGACGACGTAGGCCTTGATGCGGGGCGCCGTGATCTCGTTCCTGGCGCTCTTCGCCTTCTGGTCCAGGGTCCAGTCGGCGCCGTTGAGGCTGCCGGGATCGCGGACGGTGGTGATGCCGTGGCCCATCCAGAGCTTGAAGACGTACTCGGCGGGCGTGCCCTGCTCCTTGCCGCCGATGTGGCCGTGCATGTCGATCAAACCCGGCGTCACGAACATGCCGTGGAGGTCGATCTCCTTGTCCCCGGCTTCGGCCTTGGGCCGCTTCTTGGCGTCGATCTCCACCCCGGGGCTCCCCACCACCTCGACGTCGACGATGCGGTTCTTCTCGATGACGATGTCGACCGGTCCCACGGGGGGCGCGCCCGTGCCGTCGATCAGGGTCGCGCCGCGCAGGATGAGCCGCTTGAAGGGGCCTTCGCCCTCGGCGCGGGGCGGCGCGGGGAGGACGGTCTCCTTGGTCTTGGGCTTGGTTTCCTGAGCCTTGGCCTCCTCCGGCTTCTTGTCCTTCGTCTCCGCCGCGTTCGCGGTCGTCGCGGTCGCCAGACAGGCGGCGACGAGCAGCAGGGCCAGCCACGTCCTCTTCATCGTTCGGGCTCCTTCGGTTAGATCGGCCGCGCCATCCTCTCAAAAGGCGCGGGGAGGGGCAAGAGAGGACGGGGACCGGCTGGGCACCGTCAGCGCGACGGTCACCGTCAGGGCCCTCGCCGACGAAGGGGCCGCCCCCTCGCCCGGGATTGAAATCCCGGGCTACCTGCGGTAGTCCCTGCGGGACCGCAGGCGGTTTTGTTGACCCCGGAGGGGACACCGTGGGTAGCCCGGGATTTCAATCCCGGGCGCCAGAGTCCTCTATCGGGTAAACTAGAGGCAAAGCCCTGGAATGAGCCAGCACCCTTCGGTCTCGCCGACGTCGTTCACCGTCCCCTGTCCCGGTTGCGGGCAGAGGCTGCGATTCTCCATGCCCGCGGCGATGGCGGAGATGCCGGCGCGCGTGCGCCTCCAGTGCGCCGCGTGCAAGACGGTGTTCGGCGTGCGGCGGCCCGGGGCGCCGCCGGTGGACGCGGCCAACTCCGTGGGCTCGCTCGGCGCCAACCCGCCGACGTTCGTCGCGTTCCCCGTCCCGGGGCCTGCGGGCGCGAGCGTCGCCGGATCGACTTCCGCCACGGTGAACCCTTCCGTGGCGCGGCGGCGCGGCGCGGACGAGCCCGGCTTCGCGCCTGGCGAGCTGCTCGCCGGCCGCTACCGGGTGGTGCGCTTCATCGCCCGGGGCGGCATGGGCGAGGTCTTCGAGGTCGAGGACCTGGAGCTCAAAGAGCGGGTGGCCCTGAAGACCGTGCGCTGGGAGGCGGCGCAGGACGCCGTGGCCGTCGAGCGATTCCGGCGCGAGATCCAGCTCGCGCGCAAGGTCACCCACCCCAACGTCTGCCGGATCTTCGACGTCTCGCACCACCGCGAGGCGGGGTCGGCCGAGGCGACCATCTTCCTCACCATGGAGCTGCTGCCCGGCGAGACCCTCTCGCAACGGCTCCGCCGCGCCGGCTCCATGCTGCCCGGCGAGGCGCTGGAGATCGCCCGCCAGATCGCCGAGGCCCTCGACGCCGCCCACCGCGTGGGGGTCGTCCATCGCGACCTCAAGCCGGGCAACGTGGTGCTGGTGGAGGGCCGGGGCGCCGTCGCCGGCCGCGGCCCGCGCGCGGTGGTCACCGACTTCGGCCTCGCCCGCCTGGATTCCGGCGCCGAGCCCGCGGCCGGGCAGGCCCTCACGCTGACCGGCGCGGCCGGGGTCGTGGGCACGCCCGCCTACCTGGCGCCGGAGCAGGTCGACGGCGGCGAGATCACGGCGGCGGCGGACGTCTTCGCCTTCGGCATCGTGCTCTACGAGATGCTCACCGGCACCGTCCCATTCCTGGGAGAGAACGCCCTGTCGACCGCGGTCAAGCGGCTGCGGGAGGCGCCGGTGCCGCCGCGGGTCCACGCGCCGGGGATCGAGCCGCGCTGGGAGGCGGCCATCCTGCGCTGCCTGGAGCGCGATCCGGCGGACCGCTTCGCCAGCGCGCCCGAGGTGATCCGCGCCCTCGACCGGCCGCTGGAGACGGCGACCGTGCTGACTCCCCGGCTGGTGCCGGAGCCGTCCCTGGCGCCAGCTCGTACCCGTACGGCTGGCAGCGGCGCTGCCCGGCGCCGGCTCCAGATCGCCGCCCTCGCGGCCCTGGTCCTCGCCGCCGTGGGCGTGGGCTGGGTGCGCTACGGCCAGTGGCGGGAGAAGCAGGCGGCGGCCCTCGGCCACCTCCCCCTGCCCGCCACCGACATCACGCCCCGGCGCTCGGTCGCCGTGCTGGGCTTCAAGGACCTCTCCGGCCAGTCCGGCACGGCGTGGCTGTCGTCCGCCCTGTCCGAGATGCTCTCCACGGAGCTGGGAGCGGGCGGCGGATTGCGCGTGGTGGCCGGCGAGAACGTGGCGCGGGCGAAAGTGGAGCTGGGCCTGGGAGCCGCCGACAGCCTGGCCCGGGACACCCTCGGCCGGGTGCGCACCCTGCTGGGCTCGGACGCCGTGGTGCTGGGCTCGTACGTCGCTGTCGGCGGCGGTGATCTCGCCGGGGGCGCCGGGGGCCGGCAGATCCGGCTCGACGTCCGCCTCCAGGATACCCGGGCGGGAGGAGAGACCACCACGCTGACGGAAGCCGGCAGCGAGCGGCAGCTCTTCGACCTCGTATCGCGGGTGGGCAAGCGGCTGCGCCGGCAGTTGGGGGCCGAAGAGGAGAACGCCGCCGGCGGCGACGCGCGGTCGGCCCTGCCGGCGAGCCCCGAGGCGGCGCGCCTCTACTCCGAGGGGATCGAGCGGCTGCGCCTCTTCGATCCCGTGGGCGCCCGCGACCTGCTGGCCCGTGCGGTGGCCGCCGAGCCGGGCAACGCCCTCAGCCACTCCGCTCTCGCCACGGCGTGGAACGCCCTGGGCTACGACGCCAGGGCGCGAGACGAGGCCAAGGCGGCGTTCGACCTCGCGGCCAATCTTCCCCGCGAGGAGCGGCTGCTGATCGAGGGGCGCTACCGCGAGGTCACCCAGGACTGGGACCACGCCATCCAGACCTGGTGGAAGCTGTGGTCCCTGTTCCCCGACGACCTCGACTACGGCCTGCGCCTCGCCGCCGTGCAGACGGACGCCGGCCGGGTGGCGGACGCCCTCGCCACCACCGCCGCCCTGCGCACCCTCCCCGCGCCCACACGGGACGATCCCCGCATCGACCTGGCCGAGGCGATGGCGGCGGGCGCCGGCGCGGACTTCAAACGGCAGCAGGCCTCGGCGGCCCGCGCGGCGGCCCGCGGGGCGGCCCAGGGCGCGCCGATGATGGTGGCGCAGGGACGCCTCCTGGAGTGCCGGGCGCTGCGCAACCTCGGGCAGCCGGAGCCAGCCCTCGCCGCCTGCGAGGCGGGGCGCAGGCTCCACGAGCAGGCGGGAGACCGGGCGGGAGTGGCCGAGGCCCTCACCCATGCCGCCAACGTCCTCTACGATCGCGGCGACCTGCCGGGCGCCGACCGTCTCTATGAGCAGGCGCTCGCCACCTATCGCGACATCGGCAACCGCGGCGCCGAGGCCGGCGCCCTCAACAACATCGCCGTGGTGCTCAAGAGCCAAGGGGACCTCGACCGCGCCCGCCAGCTCTACCAGCAGGTGCTTTCCATCAGCCGCGAGATCGGCAGCCGCGGCGGCGAGGCCTACGCCCTCAACAACCTCGCCGGCGTACTGCTGCGGCGGGGCGAGCTGGACGAGGCGGCGAAGCTGTTCGATCAGTCCCTCGCCATCCGGCGCGAGCAGCAGGACCGGGGCGGCGCCGCCTACGCCCTGGACAACCTAGGGGTGGTGCTGCGCCGCAAGGGGGACCTCCCGGCGGCGCGCCAGCGGCACGAGGAGGCGCTCGCCATGCGGCGGGAGATCGGCCAGAAGATCGGCGAGGTGGCCTCGCTCAACAACCTCGGCGCCGTCCTCCTGGACCAGGGGGAGCTGGCCGCGGCCCGCGGGGACTTCGACGCCGCCCTGGCCCTCGCCCGCCAGACCGGCAACAAGAGCGCCGCCGCCTACTCGCTCTTCGGCCTGGGCGAGGTGCTGGCCCGCGAGGGGAACGCCGCCGAGGCCCGGAAGCGCCACGAGGAGGCGCTCGCCCTGCGCACCCAGCTCGGCGAGAAGGGGACCTCGGCCGAGAGCCAGCTCGCGCTCGCCAACGTCCTGCTGGACGCGGGCGATCCGGCGCGGGCCGCCGGCCTCGCCCGCGCCGCCGCCGAGGAGCTGGGCCGCCAGGGCGCCGCGAGCGATCAGGCCCGCGCCCTCGCGATCGTCGCCCAGGCCGAGAACGCCCGAGGCAATGTCGCCGCGGCCCGGGACGCCATGGGCCGTGCCTCGGCCCTCATCCAGGGCAACCAGGATCTTCAGTCCCGCCTCATCGTCGAGCTCGCCGCCGCGCGGCTGGCCCGGAGCGACGAGCCCGTGCTGGGGAACATCGCCGGTCAGGCTTCGCGGGCGGGGCTGCTGGACCTGCGCCTCCAGGCCGAGCTGGCGCTGGCGCAACGGGCTGCCCAAGAGGACGGCGGCGCGAAGCTCGCGGCCGTGCAGAAGGAGGCGCAAGGCTTGGGCTACGGCGCGATTGCGCGGAAGGCCGGGCCACACGTCTAGCACTGGCCGTCAAGGGAAAAGACCCAAGCGCATCCACTGCTGCCGTGCGGCGACTTGGACCTCACGGTTCAGCCCCAGACGTACCGCCGTTGCCCTGCCGATCGGGGTGCACCCCACGATCTCTCCGCTCTCCGGCTCGCAGTGCTACAAAGGCATAGTGCGGGTTCATCGCCCCAACGAGTCGGCCAGTGCAGCCGTTCGAGCTGCCGACGCCTGCAATTCTGCTGTGATGAGCGCCTCAAGCTCCATTTGCTCGTCCGGAGGCAGGGCCTCTCCTTGTTCACGCAGGGCACGCCAGCGCGCCATCAATGCTGCCAGTCGCCGCTGCTGGGCTACCGTGAAGAAGCGATCCGGTCGAAGACTCTGCACGATCACCAGGGTGCTTGCTGGGCGTCACCCCTCCCCTTACGCGACCGCCCCATCCCACGATTGGGTGATTGGATCGATGTCGCCGCCCGGAGGTCCCGCCGTCCCGTGGGGGATGTCAGGTTGTCATAACGGGCTGTGACGCCTCTACAGGCATGTTGGGGTCACACCTAGCGAGAGGATTTATGAGACCACCTCTGCGCACTCATCTCATCCGAGCGTCCAGCTCACGAAAGAGCCCAGCCTCTCGCCAGAGGCTTCGATTGCCTACGACGTAGAGCCGTTCCTTGGCCCGGCTCACAGCTACGTTCAGAAGGTTTGGTCGCCCTCCTGCCCAGCCACGTGCACCGGCCTGATGAGCCGCCGGGGCTCCCAGCACGAAAATCACAGCTTCAGCTTCCCGTCCTTGCATTGTATGGATATTTCCGATGCGCTCTGCCGTCCAACCCCGAGCATCCTCTATCCACTGGGTGATGAAGTCACTTTCCCGCACGAGCTTGCGCAAGTTGTCGGCCACGACGACGAACGGCGTCACGATGTAGAGGTCAGGATCGACTTGCTCCTCTGCAAGGCGCCGCAGTAAGGCGAGGACTTCCTCTCCTTCTTCGGGGCACCATTTCTCTGCCGCACTGCCTCGAACGTCGATCCACCTCGAAGGGCCAAGGACCTCACCGATATTCGAATGGCCTGTGGACTTCGCGTTGACCATCTGGCGGTCATATGCAACGGCGTTCGAGATGCTGAACATGGGATCGGCGCATCGCCTGTGCACGAGCAGGGGGATACCAACGGTCCGAGTCCCATGTTTTCCCTGGAACTCCGCTAAGTAGGGTGTTGCCGCGTCGGCGAGCGTCTGTGCGGACGCGTCAGGTGCATTGAATCGGTCGGGATTGATACCGAAGTGCCGGCAGATCGCTTGCGTCAAGGCATCCGGCAAGACGACGATTGGCTCAATCTGCGCCGGATCTCCCACGATCACCGCACGACGCGATCGCATAAGTGCACCGACCGCTGCCTGTGGAAGCGCCTGACCAGCCTCATCCACGAAAAGCCAGCCGAGTCCCTCCGAGGGCAGATCTCTCATCATTCGCTCGACCGAGGCAAACGTCGTCGAGATCAGAGGCACAACGAGGAACAATGAGGCCCACAGATCTTGTATCAAGGCTCTCTTTTCAGCAGTCGGGAGTGAGCGGCCGCCAAATGTGTTCATAAGTACGCCGAGGTTGTGCCTGAGCGGTCTCGCGGCAGCATCGATGAAGGCTTTGTGCAGAGCCATGGCCGACACGAACACGTCATCACGGCATCGTTGCTGTTCAGCGCTCAGCCACGGCGCTGCCTTGTGTTTCTCGTCGTGCTCCAGGCTAAAGAAATCGGAGTCGACGAAACGGGTTCCGATTCGTTCCTTCGCGGTTGCCACCTCGCGTCGGGCTGAGGTGTGGCGGCCGGCAACAGCGCTTCGGTGTTGTTCAGCCGCCTGCCGCTTGGCCGAGGCTTGACGGAACACCTCTTCAGATTCCGAAAACGAGCGTAAAGCCAGGTCGTGAGCTTGGTGAGTCCGCTCGCACGCTTGGACTAGAGGAACCCTCGCCGATTTCCAGTCGCGCGCGCGACGAGTGCCGAAGAAACGCGCAAAGAATCCAGGAGCTGTGAGATCGTGCTTCGCCAGCTTTTCCTCGGCATCCGTCCATTCTTTATGTGCTTCCGCCAAGCGGGCACGTGCAGTCTCGGCTTCGACCTGGGAAGCGGCCTCCGCCGTCTGAGCGGCCGCTACGGCTGCGGTCGCGGCAGCTTCCTCTCGGGCCAAGGCTGGCAAGGAGAGGGCCAGTTCACGTAATTTGGCGAGTTCGGTCAGGTTCTTGCAGCTCTTCGCAAAAGCCTCCCGAAACGTAGCGCGGGCTTGGTACCATCTCCTCAGAGCCTCCTCGTGACTCCGTGGAGGATTCTCCTCCGTGACGATCCGAGGCGGCCGCGTTTCTGAGGTCCCAGTCTCGGCATTGGGCACCTCGATGAGTTGCGGTGTGCCCACCGCTTCCGCCAGATAGGTCGAGAATCCGACGTCATCATCCCACCAGAAACTCTTCTTGAAGCGCGCTCGGTTGGTAGCGTTGCCCAGGACGGCGGCAATGAGCCCCCAGGTCTCGCGCTGCCGCAGCGAGTCTGAGAGCGTATTGAAGTAGCGAAGATCGCCGGCGTCTACGGCAATCGCCTTCAGGCCGGGCAGTTCCGCGCTGACGTTCTCGACGGCCTTGTTGTTCGATGAGGCAACGAGCATTTCGAAGCCCTGGAGACGAGGGTCGAGGCGATAGAGGTGCAACCATGCCGTACCGGCCTTGACCTTTTCCCCGGAATGGAGGAACGCCGTAGCCGGATCGTCGAAACCGGCCATAGCTTCAGCGCGTGCCGTGACGATCCCTGCGACCAGGTCCCGCAGCAAGGTCGTCTTCCCCGTACCGGGAGGTCCATTGACTGCAAGGATGCCAGTGTCCTTCAACTCCTGGAAAGCGAGGTTCACGGCGGCTTGTTGCAGCAACACGAGCGGATGTCGCCCCGGAGAAGGCCAGCGTGCTGGAGGTGTTAGCCCTGGAGCCACTGCTGCCTCCAGCACCTTTGCGTCGTGCAGAAGATCGTGACGTTGGGCCGGGACCTCGCGGCCGAGATAGCGCCGCAATACCGGCGTCGCTCTCCCTTGGGAAAACAAAGCCTTTGCCGCAGCTAAATCATTGAGAAAGAAACTATTCAGCAGGAGCGGCTCCGGTGGTTCAAAGCTCTTGAAATACTCGTAGGATCGGATCGCGAATCGCGGTGGCGATACCATGTCTCGCGGTAAGGCGAGGCGCTCGACCAGCCACTCCCATCCAGCCTTGATGGTCGCTTGGTCCAGAGGGAGATCTTCCTCCTGGCCCTGTTCTTGATCATGGGTGCGCCGGAGGATCTCGTCGACTCCTTCGACGAGCAGGCTTTCGGCGCTGCGCCACTCAGCCAGCGAGGCCAGATCACCTCGAAGCGCGCGGGGCACTCCCCACGCGAAGCTCGAAACAGACACCGCTGGCGCTTCGACCAATCTCCCTTCTCGATCCACGATCACGACCGCCAGGATGGCTTCTCCACGTGCCGCTGGGCGCTCGGCACGGGAATCCGTATAGTGTGCGAGAAGCTGATTGACCGCGGTATCGAGATCAACCGTTCCGAGCACGATCTGGTAGAAAAGCTTTGTATTCCGGCGCGCCTTCTCAACGCTCCCTTCCCAAGGAAGACGTTCACGATCTATCCACACGACGGCTTTACCATCACCACCCGCCAAGTTCTCCGGGCGCCGGAAGGTCGGAGGGGAGAGGACTTCGAGTGCCGTCCAGGTGTCGAGGATTCCGCCAGGCGAATCAGTGATTATGGGCACCGGGGGGGCTGCCAAAGGGTTGACCTTTGCCGTGCCCCGAGAAGGCGGTGCAGGAGACTTCCGTTCAGGCTCCGATGCAGGATCGATACGGGTGGGAGAAGCTCCAGCGGGTCTCTGAGACTGAGAAGCACTCCCTGCTCTGGCGAGTGCCTCCAGCGCATGGCTCTTCAAGGTCGCGGCTCTGTCTGTGGACCGATACCCGAGCTCGTCGATGAGCGCTCGCAGAAATTCGAGATCCTCCCGGCGAGAGGCAAACTCCACCTCCAGCTCTGGGATACGAAAGTTGAAGAAGGGTCTATCCATTCGGTCAGAGCTCCCGCTCAAAAGCACAACGAAGCTCTCAGGCCCAACCGCCTGTGCGACGCCGGAGTTGAAGGCAGTCTATCAGGAGAAGGGAATGGCGCTTCGTCAGTAGCTGTAGAGGACCTCCGGCAGGCCGGTGCCGTAGACGAACTGCTCGGCGAACGGCTGGAGGTCGGCGGAGGTGATCCGCTCGATGAGCGAAATGAAGTCTTCGGTGGAGATAGTGCTGCCGTTGGAAAGCGTCGAGCAGGATGCCCCGGTCGACGTCCAGCAGCCTCCTGGGACTCCTGGTCCAGCCGCGCGCCGCCGGTGAACAGCTCGAGTTGGCCGGCCTCGACGGCGTCCCGCGGCTCGAATTCGATCCGGCCACTACCCAGGAAGACCATCTCGATCGGAACGAGCACGCCGTCGTCGAGGCGGAGAGTGGCGAGGCCGGCGTTGAGCTTGAGCTTCTTCAGGTTCACCGCCCGGCCGGGCTCGAGCTGCGAAGCGCGATCTCGGCCTGGAGGGAAGCCGGAGCCGGCGTCTCGGCACCGAGCACGGGAGCACGGATCGCACGCAGGGCGAAGAGAAAAGACCTGGGCGCGACGCATACGGCTCTCATTCGGGGTGTTCACTTCAGGTGCGCCGGAAGTGAACACCATTTTATCCAGTCTACCTCAGACGTCCGCCGATGCCCGCCGGCCCGGCGCCACGACGGCGAGGCCGGCCGCCGCGGCGAGCGCCACGAGCGCGCCGAAGTCGAAGGCTCGCGTCGAGCTCCAGTGATCCCAGATGAATCCGAAGAGCAGGGAGGCCGGCAGGGCGCCGATTCCCAGGGCGAGGTTGTACCAGCCGAAGGCCGCGCCGCGCCGGTCCTCGGGGACGAGGTCGGCCACCAGCGCCTTCTCCACCCCTTCGGTCAAGCCGAAATAGAGGCCGTAGACGGCGAAGAGCGCCCACGCCTGCCAGCTCTGCCCGGCGCGGCCGAAGGCGAAGTAAACGGCCGCGTAGAGGAACCAGCCGGCGACGATGAGGGGCTTCCTGCCGACGCGGTCCGAGAGGATCCCGCCCGGCGTGCTGGCCGCGGCCTTGACCAGGCTGAGCATGGCCCAGAGGATGGGGATGAGGGCCGTCGAGACGCCGAGCTGACTTGCCCGCAGGATCAGAAAGGCGTCCGTCGAGTTGCCCAGGGTGAACAGCAGGAGGACGCCGAGAAAGGCCCAGAAGCGCTTCCCGAGAGGGGTCTTGAGATCGAGCTTCTGCGCCTGCTTCCGGGGCGCTGCCCGTGGCACCTCGCGCACGCCGAAAAACAGCATCAGCACCGCCAGGGCTCCGGGGATGGCGGTGAGCAGGAAGACGGTGCGCAACGGGAGCCCGCCCCATTTGAGGAACGCGAAGGCGAGGAGCGGTCCCACCATGGCGCCGGCGTTGTCGGCGGCGCGGTGGAAGCCGAAGGCCCGGCCGCGGATGGCTGGGTCCACCGAGTCGGCGATCAGGGCGTCCCGCGGCGAGGTGCGGATTCCCTTGCCCACCCGGTCGGTCACCCGGATGGCCAGCACCTGGCTCACCGACTGCGCGAGGCCGATCAGCGGCCGGATGACGGAGGCGAGCGTGTAGCCCGCGAGCACCAGGGGCTTGCGCTGCGACACGCGGTCCGACCACCAGCCGCTGGCGAGCTTGAGGAGGGCCGCCGTGGTCTCGGCCGCGCCCTCGATGGCCCCCACGGAGGTGGCGCTGGCACCCAGGACGCTGGCCAGGAACACCGGCAGCAGCGGATAGGTCATCTCGCTCGCAACGTCGGTGAGAAGGCTCACCGCGGCGAGCGCGACGATGTTGCGGCCGAGCCTGGGGCGCTGTGCCATCAGCCGCCATTCTAGGCTGAAAACGAAAACGGCCGGCGCTCCTCGCGCCGGCCGTTCTTTGATTCCTGGATGGGGAAAAGCCTTACACGCTCTTCTTCGGGCTGGAGACCTGAGCCCGGCCTTCCTTCTTGGTCGAGACCTTCTTGGGGGTGTCCTTCCTTGACTCCCGCTTCGGCTTGGCCTCGGCCTTGGCCTTGGCGTCCTTGGCCTCCTTCTTGGGCTTCGGCTCTTTGGCCTTCTTGGGTTCCTTGGGCGCCTCGACCTCGGCGGCCACCGCCTCGCGCTCGACCAGCTCGAGCACCGCCATCTCGGCCCCGTCACCCTGACGCGGTCCCAGCTTGACGATGCGCAGATAGCCGCCCGGCCGCTCCGTGAAGCGCGGCGCGATGTCGTCGAAGACCTTCTTGACCAGGTCGCGCTTCAGCACCCAGCGCAGCACCCAGCGCCGGTCGTGGAGCGTGCCGTGCTTCCCCCGAGTGATCACCCTCTCGGCGATGGGACGCAGCTCCTTGGCCTTGGGGAGGGTGGTGATGATCTTCTCCTTCTCCACCAGCGACTGGAGCTGGTTGCGGAACAGGGCCTCCCGGTGAGAGGAGGTCCGCCCCAGCTTTCTGCCTTTGACCGCGTGACGCATGTCGTTCTCTCCTCAGGCCCCGATCAGGCCGAAGCTCCTAGACCGGAGGGACGCTCCGGCACGTCCATTCCCAGGGAGAGACCGAGCCTGTCGAGGACTTCCTGGACCTCTTCCAGCGACTTCTTGCCGAAGTTCTTGGTCTCCAGCATGTCCTTCTCGGTCCGGCGCACCAGGTCGCGGAGCGTATGGATGTTGGCGTTCTTGAGCGAGTTGGCCGAGCGCACCGACAGGTCGAGCTCGTCGATGTTCTTGGCCAGCAGGGCGTCGAGGCCGGCGAGCTCCTCGCGGCCCAGCTCGCCGCCGTCGTGGCGCAGGCTCTCCTCGGTCTGGATGAAGATCCCGAGGTGGTCCTTGAGCAGCATGGAGGCGAGCGACACGGCCTCCTCGGGGCGGACCGTGCCATTGGTCCAGACCTCGAGGATCAGGCGCTCGTAGTCCGTGGTCTGGCCCAGGCGGGCGGCCTCGACCCGGTAGTTGACCCGCCGCACCGGGCTGTGGGCCGAGTCCACCGGGATCCAGCCGATGCCCATGGACTCGTCGAAGTTGCGGTCGGCCGAGACGTAGCCGCGCCCCTTCTTGATCTGGGCCTGCAGCTTGAGCCGGCCCTCCTCGTTGACGGTGGCGAGGTGGACGCTGGGGTCGAAGATCTCGACCTGCGGATCCTCGTTCATGTTCCCCGCCGTCACCGTGCCCGGCCCCTGGACGTCGATGGACAGGACCTTCGGCTCCTCCGAGTGGAGGGTGATGGCCATCTGCTTCAAGTTGAGGATGATATCAGTAACGTCCTCCTGGACGCCCGGAATCGACGAGAACTCGTGCAGCACGCCCTCGATGTTCACGGCGGTGATGGCCGCGCCCTCGATGGACGACAACAGGCAGCGCCGCAGGGCGTTGCCGATGGTGGTGGCGAAACCGCGCTCGAACGGCTGCGCGGTGAAGCGGCCGTACGTCCCGGTCAGCGTCTCCGTATCGACCTCAACGCGCTTGGGGCGTTGAAAACCTTTCCAAAGCATAATGAGCTCCTTCCCTGGGTTTCGACTCCTGATCAGCGGCTGTAGAGCTCGACGATCAACTGCTCCTGAATGGGCAGCTTGATGTCCTCGCGGAGGGGGAGGCGCAGCACCTTGCCGGTGGTGTTCTCCGCATCCAGCTCCAGCCATTCCGGCACGCCACGCCCCCGCGCCGTCTCGACGCTGGACCGGATCAGCGGGTTCTTGCGGCTGGCTTCCTTGATCGCGACCGCCTGCCCGGCCTTCACCTGATAGGAGGGAATGGTGATCTTGCGGCCGTCCACCTGCACGTGCCCATGGCGGACGAACTGCCGTGCCTGGGCCCGGGAGGCGGCGAAGCCCAGACTGTAGATGACGTTGTCCAGCCGCTTCTCCAGCATCACCAGCAGGTTCTCACCGGTGATGCCTTTGCGGCGGTCGGCCTCCTCGAAATAGGTGCGGAACTGCGCCTCGAGCACGCCGTAGATGCGCTTGACCTTCTGCTTCTCGCGGAGCTGCAGGCCATAGCCGAGCGTCCGCCGCCCGCGCCGCGTGCCGTGCTGGCCGGGCGGGAAATTGCGGCGCTCGACGGCGCACTTCTCCTTGAAGCAGCGGTCTCCCTTGAGGAACAGCTTCATCCGTTCGCGCCGGCACAGCCGGCAGACGGGTCCGGTATATCTTGCCACTGGATCTCTCCTTGACGTCCTCTCCCCGAGGCTACGGGGACTTCAACTTGGGAAGACGATGAAGGGCGAATGAACGTTCGCCCCTCGGCTTAGACTCTTCTTCTCTTGCGCGGCCGGCAGCCGTTGTGCAGGATGGGCGTGACGTCCTTGATGGACTTCACCTCGATGCCTGCCGCCTGCAGGGCACGGATCGCCGACTCGCGCCCCGCTCCCGGCCCCTTGACCATGACGTCCACCGAGCGCACGCCGGTGTCCTTGGCGTTGTTGCCGGCGTTCTGCGCCGCCACCTGGGCCGCGAAGGGCGTGCCCTTGCGCGAGCCCTTGAAGCCGATCCGGCCGGCCGACGACCAGGAGAGGAGGTTGCCCTCCGGATCGGAGATGGAAACGATCGTGTTGTTGAAGGTCG
The DNA here is from genome assembly GCA_036264085.1 of Thermoanaerobaculia bacterium. Taxonomy (GTDB): domain Bacteria; phylum Acidobacteriota; class Thermoanaerobaculia; order Multivoradales; family UBA5704; genus DATARR01. The sequence goes on from DATARR010000010.1 coordinate 121,154, forward strand.
CCTGGATGTGCGCGATACCGTGGGGCACCGTGCGCTTCTCTTTCTTCTTGGCGCCCTTGCGGTCCTTCTTGCCTTCAGCTTTGGCCATCTAAAGCTCCCCTGATTGACTACTTCTTGGTCGCCTTCTTCTTGCCCGCCACGGCGCCGCGGCGCGGCCCCTTGCGGGTGCGGGAATTGGTCTGGGTCCGCTGGCCACGCACCGGCAGCCCCTTCCGGTGACGGACGCCGCGATAGCAGCCGATCTCCATCAGCCGCTTGATGTTCTGGCTGACCTCCTTGCGCAGGTCGCCCTCCACCCGCCCCTCGTCCGTGATGACCTTGCGGATCCGCCGCGCCTCGTCCTCGGTCAGGTCCTTGACCTTCGTGACGTCCGGCACCGCGGCCTTCGCCAGGATGTCCCGCGAACGCGAGCGGCCGATCCCATAGATGTAGGTGAGCCCGATCCAGACCTGTTTGTTCTGCGGCAGGTCGACTCCTGCGATACGTGCCATAGCGACTCCCTATCCCTGACGCTGCTTGTGTTTCGGATTCTCGCAGATCACCCGCACGACGCCCTTGCGACGGACGACCTTGCACTTCGGGCAGATCCGCTTGACCGACGAACGTACTTTCATGATCGACTTCCTTTCCGCTTTCCGGTGCCCGGCCGTCCAGCCACCCAGCCGCCTACTTCAGGCGATAGACGATCCGGCCCCGGTTGAGGTCGTACGGCGACAGCTCGACCAGCACCCGGTCGCCGGGCAGGATGCGGATGAAATGCTTGCGCATCTTGCCCGAGATGTGCGCCAGGACCTGGTGCTTGTTCTCGTTCAGCTCCACCTCGACGCGGAACATCGCGTTGGGGAGCGGCTCCACCACCACCGCCTCGACTTCGATCGCCTCTTCTTTCTTGGACAAACGTCCTTCCTCTCCAGTCTTAAATCGTCCGGTCCGTTCCCAGCACCCGGGCCCCCGAGGGGACGACCGCCACCGAATACTCGAAATGGGCGGACAGCGAGCCGTCCTCGGTTCGCGCCGTCCAGCCGTCGGCGTCCATCTTCACGCCGCACTTGCCGGCGTTGATCATCGGCTCGATGGCCAGCACCATCCCCGGCTGGAGCTTCTTGCCCTTGCCGGGAGAGCCGAAGTTGGGCACCTGCGGGTCCTCGTGCAGCGAGGTGCCGACGCCGTGCCCCGTGAACTCCCGCACCACCGAAAAGCCGTGGCTCTCGGCGTGGCGCTGCACCGTCCAGCCGATGTCCTGCAACCGCGCCCCGGGCCGCACCTGCGCGACGGCGAGGCGAAGCGCCTCCTCCGTCACCTTGAGCAGCCGCTTCGCATCCTGCCCGACCTCGCCCACGGCAAAGGTACGGGCCGCGTCCCCACAGTACCCCTTGTAGAAGACGCCGCAATCGATCCCCACGATCTCCCCTTCCCGCAGCGGGACGTCGCAGGGGATCCCGTGCACGATGACGTCGTTGACCGAGATGCACAACGTCGCCGGATAGCCCCGGTAGTTCAGGAACGCCGGGACCCCGCCGGCACCGCGGATGACGCGCTCGGCGAGACGGTCCAGCTCCCGCGAGGTGACGCCGGGAGCGATCATGGCCCCCACCTCGTCCAGCACCTGGTGGACGATGCGGTTCGCCCGGTCCATCAGCTCGATCTCGCCGGGGGTCTTGAGGATCACCGCCATCAGTCGACCCTGTCAGCCTCGGCTGCCCCAAAGGGACCGGCCCCGAAGAGACCGAGCATCTGTGCCGTCACCTCCTCGACCGGACGGTTGCCGTCGATCTCGTGGAGGAGACCACGCTCCCTATAGTAACCGATGAGGGGCGCGGTTTTTTCCCGGTACACCCGCAGCCGCTCGCGAACCACCTCTTCCCGGTCGTCGGCCCGCCCCCGCAAGAGCGTCCGCCGCACCAGCTCATCCTCGGGCACCTCGACGAGGAGCACAGCATCCAGAGACAATCCGGCATCGCGGAGAATTCCCGCCAGCGTCTCGGCCTGGGGGAGGGTCCGCGGATAGCCGTCGAGCAGGAAGCCTTCGCCGGCGTCCTGCCGGGCCAGCCGGTCGCGGACCACCTCCGCCATCGTGGCGTCATCGACCAGTTCCCCGGAAGCCATGATCCCCCGCACCCGCACCCCGAGCTCGTTCCCCGCCGCCACCGCCTCCCGCAGCATCTCGCCGGTGGAGATGGCGCAGACGCTCAGCCGCCGGCACAACACCTCGGCCTGCGTCCCCTTGCCGGCGCCCGGAGGTCCCAGCAGGATCACCCGGGCGCCGCCATGTGGACCCTCAACCCCGTCGCCCACGGATCCGGCCTCGCTTCATGAAGCCTTCGTAGTTGCGCATCACGAGCTGGCTCTCGACCTGCTGGATCGTGTCCATGGCGACGCCGACCACGATCAGCAGCGAGGTGCCGCCGAAGTAAAACTGGATCCCCATCCCCTCGGTGAACCACCGCGGCAACACGGCGGCGAGCCCCGGCGCCAGCTTCGCGACATGAACACCGGTGAGCAGGAATTCCGGCAACACCGTCACCGCCGCCAGGTAGAGCGCCCCCACCAGCGTCAGCCGGGTCAGGATACGGTCGATGTACTCCGACGTCCGCTTGCCGGGGCGGATGCCGGGGATGAACCCGCCGTACTTTCGCATGTTTTCCGCCAGGTCGGTCGGATTGAAGATGATCGACACGTAGAAGTACGAGAAGAAGACGATGGTGATGACTTGGAGCAGGTAGTAGAGGATCTCGCCGTAGGCCACGAAGCTCGCCACCCGCTGCACACCCTCGTTCTGGATGAAGCCCGAGATCACGGTCGGCACCGTCACCACGGAGCTGGCGAAGATCACCGGGATGACGCCGCCGGTATTGACCCGCAGCGGCAGGTAGGTGCTCTCGCCGCCGTAGACCTTGCGGCCCACGACGCGCTTGGCGTACTGCACAGGGATGCGCCGCTGCGCTCGCTCCATGTAGACGATAAAGGCCACCACCAGGACCATGAACACCAGCAGCGGCACCAGGGCGATGACGTTGAGGTTGCCCTTCTGCACGCTGTCGACGGTGTTGAAGACCGCCGGGACGAGGCCCACTACGATGCCGGCGAAGATGATGAGCGAGATGCCGTTGCCGATGCCGCGCTCGCTGATCTGCTCGCCCAGCCACATGATGAACGCCGTGCCGGTGGTCAGCGTGAGGACGGTGATGAACCGGAAGCCCCAGCCCGGATCGGGCACCAGGTGCGCGCCGCCCGGCGCCGGCGTCTTCTCCAGCCAGAGGGCGATGCCGGTGCCCTGGATGATGGAGATCAGCACCGTGCCGTAGCGGGTGTACTGGGTAATCTTGCGCCGCCCCAGCTCACCCTCCTTGGAGAGCTTCTCCAGGTACGGCCAGACCACCGTCAGGAGCTGCAGGATGATGGACGCGGTGATGTAGGGCATGATGCCCAGCGCGAACACCGCGATCTTCTGCAGGCTGCCGCCGGTGAAGGTGTTGACGAACCCGAGGAACCCCGTCTGCGCCGCCTTCATGTACTCGAGCAGCGCCACCGGATCGACCCCCGGGCTGGGGATGTGACAGCCGATCCGGTAGACGCCCAGCAACGCGAACGTGAAGAGGACCCGCTTGCGCAGGTCCGGGATCGCGAAGATGTTGCGGAAACTTTCGATCACGCCTGCAGCTCCTCACAGCGGCCGCCCGCGGCTTCGATCTTCTCGCGGGCCGACTTGCTGAACTTGTGGGCGACGACGGTCAGCGCCTTGCCGATCTCGCCGTCCCCGAGCACCTTGACCTTCTTGCCGGAACGCACCAGCCCGTGCTCGACCAGCACCTCGGCGGTCACCTCGCCTTCGAGCTCGGCGAGCTGCGACAGGTTGACCACCGCGTACTCGGTCTTCCAGATATTGGTGAAGCCGCGCTTCGGCACCCGCCGGATGAGCGGCATCTGCCCGCCTTCGAAGCCGGGCCGGCCGCTGTAGCCGGTGCGGGACTTCTGCCCCTTCTCGCCGCGGCCGGAGGTCTTGCCCAGCCCCGAGCCGGGACCGCGCCCCACCCGCTTCTTGGAATGTTTGCTCCCCTTGGCCGGGGACAGCTCGTGCAGCTTCATGATTCCTCGACCTCCAGGAGGTACTCGATCTTCTTCACCATGCCGCGCACCGCCGGAGTGTCCGGGCGCTCGACCTCATGGCGGATGCGGCGCAGCCCCAGGCTCCGGAGCACCTCGCGGTGCCCCTTCTTGGTGCCGATGCCGCTCTTCACCTGCCGGATCTTGAGGGTCTTGCCTTCTGTGTTCGCCATTTGCGGTTCCCCTACGATTTAAGCGCCCGGCTCCGGGGCCGGCGGCGGTGCCGGTGCCGCCGGCGGTGCCGCGACCGCGGCGGGTGCTGCCGCCGGTTTGCGATCTCCGCGGTCTCCGCGATCACCGAGGCCCCGCGACGCCATCACGTCGGCCTCGCTGCGCAGGCTGAGCAGCGCGGCGAAGGTCGCCTTCACCACGTTGTGCGGGTTGGTCGAGCCCAGGGACTTGGTGAGGATGTCCTGGATGCCCGCGGTCTCCACCACCGCGCGGACAGGGCCGCCGGCGATCACGCCCGTGCCCTCCGAGGCCGGCTTCAGGAGCACCCGGCCGGCACCGAACGTGCCCAGCACCTCGTGCGGGATCGACGTCCCCTTGACCGGCACCTGGACCATGTTCCGCTTGGCGATCTCGATCCCCTTGCGGATGGCGACCGGCACCTCCTTCGCCTTGCCGGCGCCATAGCCCACGCGGCCGTTGCCGTCCCCGATCACCACCAGGGCGGAGAAGGAGAAGTTCTTTCCACCCTTCACCACCTTGGTCACACGGTTGATGTGGACGACCTGTTCGAAAAATTCGCTCTCGCGCTCGAAGTCCCTGGCCAAGCTCGTCTCCTTCGCTGATGACTAGAACTGCAAACCCCTAAAATTGAAGACCTTTGTCGCGGGCCCCTTCGGCCAGCGCCTGGACGCGGCCGTGGTACACGTAGCCGCCGCGGTCGAAAACCACCTTCTCGACCCCCTTCTCCCGGGCGCGGGCCGCCACCAGCTCGCCCACCAATTTCGCCGCCGCCTTGCTGCTGGTCGAGCCGCCGACCTGCTCGCGCACCGCCGCGTCGGAGGAGCTCGCCTGGGCCAGCGTGACCCCCTTGTCGTCGTCGATGAGCTGCGCATAGATGAAACGCAGGCTCTTGTAGACCGACAGGCGCGGCCTCTCGGCGCTCCCCCGCACCCGCTTGCGCAGCCGCAGGTGGGCGCGCTCGCGGCGCTGCCGCTTCGCCTTCATTCGCTTGGTGATGGAATCGCTCATGTCCGGTCCCCTTGCTTGGCTTACTTGCCGCCGGCCTTGCCGACCTTGCGGCGCAGGACCTCGTTGGTGTACTTGATGCCCTTGCCCTTGTAGGGGTCTGGCCGGCGCAGGCCGCGGATCTCGGCCGCCACCTGCCCCACCTTCTGACGGTCGGCGCCCGAGACGGTCACCCGGTTGCTCTTGTCGATCTCGATCTTGATCCCCTCGGGGATGTCGTACAGCACCGGGTGCGAGTAGCCGAGGGCGAACTGCACGTGACCGCCCTTCACCTCGGCGCGGTAGCCCACGCCGACGATGTCGAGCTGCTTGGTGAAGCCGCCCGCGGCCCCCTGCACGGCGTTGGCGAGCAGCGCCCGCAGCAGGCCGTGACGGGAGCGGTCGGGCCCGCTGTCCCCGGGACGGGTGACGTTGACGACACCGTCCTCGACCTCGACGGGGAAACCGGGGAAGAGCGACTGCTCGACCCGGCCCTTGGGGCCCTCGGCCACGAACACCCCGTCCCGGACCTCCACCTTGGTCCCCTGCGGGATGGGAATGGGCATCCTACCAATTCGCGACATAGCGTCTCTCCTACTCCTACCAGATCTGGCACAGCAGCTCGCCGCCGACCCGGCGCTCACGCGCCTGGGCGTCGGTCAGCAGCCCCTGCGACGTCGAGACGATCCCGATGCCGAGGCCGTTGCGCACCGGCTGGATCTCGTCCGCCTTGCGGTAGACCCGCCGGCCCGGCTTGCTCACCCGCTGGAGGTAAGAGATGGCCGGTACGCCCTCGGCGCTGTAGCGCAGGAAGATGCGCAGGGTGCCCTGGGGCTCCGCCGCGATCTCCCGGAAATTCTTGATGAAGCCCTCGTCCTTGAGGAGCTTCGCGATCTCCACTTTCAGCTTGGACACCGGGATGTCGAGCCGGTCGTGCTTGGCGATCTGCGCGTTGCGGATGCGGGTCAGCAGGTCCGCGATCGGGTCGGTCATGCTCATACTCTTGGTCTCCTCGCCTACCAGCTCGCCTTGATGACACCCGGCAGGTACCCTTGCAACGCCAGGTTCCGCAGATGGATGCGGCAGAGGCCGAACTTGCGGTAATAGCCTCGCGGCCGTCCGCAGAGTTTGCAGCGATTGCGATGCCGCCCCTCGAACTTCAGCTTCTTTCTCTCTTTTGCGATCTTCCCAGTGGTCGCCACGCAAAGCCTCCTAGCGCGTGAACGGCATGCCGAGCTCGCGCAACAGGTAGAGTGCGCGCTCGTCGTTGCCGGCCGTGGTCACGATGGTGATGTTCATCCCCTTGGGCTTCTCCACCTTGTTGTAGTCCACCTCGGGGAAGATCAGGTGGTCGCGAATGCCCAACGTATAATTGCCGCGGCCGTCGAAGCTCTTGCTCGGCACGCCGCGGAAGTCGCGGACCCGGGGGAGCGCGATGGCGATCAGCCGGTCCAGGAACTCCCACATGCGGTCCCCGCGCAGCGTCACCCGGCAGCCGATGGGCATGCCCTCGCGCAGCTTGAAGGCCGCGATGGACTTCTGAGCCCGGGTGATGGTCGGCTTCTGGCCGGCCACCGCCGCCAGCTCCTCCACCGCGTCGTCCAGGATCTTGACGTTCTGGATCGCCTCGCCCATCCCCATGTTGAGGGAGATGCGCTCGACGCGCGGCACCGCCATGACGTTGTCGATGCCGAACTCCTTCTTCAGCTTCGGCACCACCTCTTCGCTGTACCGCTGCTTCAGGCGCGGCACGTAACCCTCGGGGGTCGGCCGCACCGGCCCGGACGGAGCCGCAGCCGCCTTGCCCTTGCCGCCCTTGCTGTCCTTGTTCTTTGCCATGTCAGACTCGCCTCATTGCCTTAGCCGAAGGTAGCGCCACAGTTTTTACACACCCGCACGCCCTTGCTCTTGCCCTCGCCATCATCGAGCCGCTTGCGACCCAGCCGGGAGGGCTTGCCGCACTCCGGGCAGATCACCTTCAAATTCGAGATCTGGATCGGCGCCTCGCGCTCCAGGATACCGCCTTGGATGCCCTTGTTCGGGTTCGGCCGGGTATGCCGCTTGATCATGTTCACGCGCTCGACGATGGCCTTGCCGTCGCTGGCCAGGACGCGCAGGACCCGGCCGCGGGCCCCGCGGTCCTTGCCCGTGGTGACGAGCACCTGGTCGTTCTTCTTGACGTTCACCTTCATTTCAAATGACCTCCGGCGCCAGGGAGACGATCTTCATGAACCGCTTCTCGCGCAGCTCGCGCGCCACCGGACCGAAGACGCGGGTGCCGATGGGCTCGCCGGCGTCGTTGACCAGGACCGCGGAGTTGTTGTCGAACCGGATGTAGCTCCCGTCCTTGCGCCGCTGCTCCTTCACGGTGCGCACGATCACTGCCTTGACGACCTGCCCCTTCTTCACCGTGCCGTCGGGCGCGGCCTCCTTCACCGAAGCGGTGATGACGTCGCCCAGCCGGCCGTACTGCCCCGCCGAGCCGCCCCGCAGGTGGATACAGGAGATCTTCTTGGCGCCCGAATTATCCGCCACGTCGAGAATGGTTCCCATCTGGATCATCGCCGTTTTCCTTACTTAAGCCCTCTTATTCGGCCCGCTTCACGATCTCGCGGACCCGCCAGCGCTTGGTCTTCGACAGCGGACGGCTGGAGACGATCTCCACCACGTCGCCAATCTTGCACCGGTTCTCCTCGTCGTGGGCGTGGAACTTCTTGGTCTGCTTCATGTACCGGTGGTAGAGCCGGTGAGTCGTCGACTCCTCGACCACCACGACGACCGTCTTGTCCATCTTGTCGCTCACCACGCGGCCCACCTTGGCCTGCCGGCGGCCCCGTCCGGGGGCTGCCGCAGTGGCCTGTCCAGTTTCAACCTTCTCAGTCGTCTCAGCCGTGTCCGCCATGTCGTCTGCTCCCTACTTACCTTGGCCCGCTGGTTCCAGTTCCCGTTCGCGCAGGAGGGTCAGCACCCGGGCCAGGTCCTTGCGCACCTGCCGGACGCGGGCCGGCTTCTCGAGCTGGCCGGTGACCTTCTGCAGGCGCAGGGCGAAGAGCTGCTCGGCGAGCTCGCGCTCTCGGTCCTGCAGCTCCTCCGTCGTCTGTTCCCGCATCTGTGAAGCCTTCATCGTCTCACCTCAGCTCTTCGTCGCGCTTGATGAAGCGCGTCTTGATGGGCAGCTTGTGCGAAGCGAGGCGCATCGCGGCCTCCGCCACGTCCTGCGGCACCCCCTCCAGCTCGTAGAGGATGCGCGCCGGCCGCACCACGGCGACCCACTGCTCCGGGGGGCCCTTGCCCTTGCCCATGCGGGTTTCCAGCGGCTTCTTGGTGATCGGCTTGTCTGGGAAGACCCGGATCCACACCTTGCCACCGCGCTTGACGCTGCGGGAGATGGCGATACGGGCCGCCTCGATCTGCCGCGCCGTCACCCAGCCGGCCTCCAGCGCCTGCAGGGCGAAGTCGCCGAAGGCGATGTAGTTGCCGCCCTTCGACACCCCGCGGCGCCGGCCACGCTGCTGTTTCCTGTACTTGACCTTCTTCGGCATCAACATGGCTACGTTCTCCAGGCCGCCCTACGCGGAGGCGCGACGGCCCTTTTCTTTCAGCAGATCACCCTTGTAGACCCAGACCTTGACCCCAATGACGCCATAGGTCGTCCGCGCCTCCGCGACGCCGTAGTCGATGTCCGCCTTCAGCGTGTGGAGCGGCAGCCGCCCCTCCTGGTACCACTCGGAACGGGCGATCTCGGCGCCGCCCAGGCGGCCGCCGACCATGATCTTGACCCCCTTGGCGCCGAAGCGGAAGGCCGACTCCATGGCCTTCTTCATCGCCCGGCGGAAGGAGACGCGCCGCTCGAGCTGGCCGGCGATGGACTCCGACACGAGCTGCGCGTCGAGCTCCGGCCGCTGGATCTCCTGGATGTTGATGTGGACCTCGCGGCCCATCCCCTTCTGCAGGTCGTCCCGCAGCTTGTCCACCTCGGCGCCGCGGCGGCCGATGATGATTCCCGGGCGCGAGGTGTAGATGGTGACGCGCAGCTTGTCGGCGGCCCGCTCGATGTCGATCTCCGACACTCCGGCGTGGCCGAGGCGCGACTTCAACTGGCGGCGGAGCTTCAGGTCCTCGTGCAGGGTGGCGGCGTAGTTGGCCTCGCCGTACCAGCGCGAATGCCAGGTCTTGTTGTAGACGAGCCGGAACCCATACGGGTGCGTTTTCTGACCCACGTTCTTATCCTCTCCGCTACTTCTTCTTGCCGTCACCCTTGCGGGTGTCCAGCTTGATCGTGATGTGGCTCTGCCGCCGCAGGATCCGGAACGCCCGGCCCATCGGTGCGGGACGGACCCGCTTCGCCACCGGCCCGCCGTCGACGAAAATCTCCTTGACGTACAGCCGGTCCACGTCGACGTGATCCTCGCGGTTCTCGGCGTTGGCGATGGCCGACTTCAGGCACTTCTTCACGTGCCGGGCGGCCACCTTGTTGGTCACCGTCAGCAGGTTGACCGCGTCCTGCACGGCCTTGCCCCGGATCAGGTTGGCCACCAGGCGCATCTTCTGCGCCGAGCCGGGGGCATAGCGAAGTCGCGATGTCACTTCCATGATCGACTCCTCCCGATGCCCGCCCCTACCGGGGACGGGCCCCTTTCTCGGCCTTCTTGCCGCTGTGCCCGCGGAAGGTGCGGGTCTGGGCGAACTCGCCGAGCTTGTGGCCCACCATGTTCTCGCTGACGTACACCGGGATGAACTTGGTCCCATTGTGCACCGCGATCGTGTGCCCGACCATCTCCGGAATGACCGTGGAGCGGCGCGACCAGGTCTTGATCACCCGCTTGTCGCCCCGGTCGTTCATCGCCGTGAGCTTGGCGAGCAGGTGATCGTCGATGAAGTAGCCCTTCTTCAGTGAACGCGACATGGCCCTGGCTCCTTACTTCTGGTTCCGGCGGCGGACGATCTGGCTGTCCGTGCGCTTGTTGTTGCGGGTCTTGTAACCCTTGGTCGGCACGCCCCAGGGAGTCGTGGGATGGCGGCCGCCGGAGGTCTTGCCCTCGCCGCCGCCCATCGGGTGGTCCACCGGGTTCATGGTGACGCCGCGGTTGTGCGGCTTCCAGCCCAGCCAGCGGTTGCGGCCGGCCTTGCCGATGGACACGTTCTCATGCTCCAGGTTGCCCACCTGGCCCACCGTGGCGTAGCACTCGACGTGCACCTTGCGCACCTCACCCGAGGGCAGCTTGACCTGTGCCCAGGCGCCGTCGCGCGCCATGAGCTGCGCGCCGCCGCCGGCGCTCCTCACCATCTGGCCGCCCTTGCCGATCTTGAGCTCGATGTTGTGAATCACCGTGCCCAGGGGGATGCGCTTCAAGGGCAGGGCGTTGCCGACGTTGACCTCGACGCTCTCGCCCGCCACCACCTCGGCGCCCACTTTGAGGCCGTCCGGCCAGAGGATGTAGCGCTTTTCGCCGTCGGCATAGTGCAGCAGCGCGATGCGGGCCGAGCGGTTGGGATCGTACTCGATCGTCGCCACCTTCGCCGGCACGCCGTGCTTGTCGCGCTTGAAGTCGATGACGCGGTAGCGCTTCTTGTGGCCGCCGCCCCGCCACCACGACGTGAGCTGGCCCTTGTTGTTGCGCCCGCCGCTCGAGTGCTTGCCCTTGGTGAGAGCCTTTTCCGGCTTCTCGCGGGTGAGCTCCTCGAACGTCAGGTGCGTCTGGAACCGGCTCGAAGAATTGATCGGCTTCCTCTGCTTCGTCGGCATCTCTTACATCCCCTCGAAGAACTCGATCGGCTTTTCGCCCGCGGCCAGCCGCACGTAGGCCTTCTTCCAGTCGGGACGGCGCCCGACGTAGCGGCCCTGCCGGCGAACCTTGCCGTGAACGTTGGCGATGCGGACCTCGGCCACCTTCACCTTGAACTGGGTCTCGACCGCACGCTTGACCTGGATCTTGTTGGCATTGCGCGCCACCTCGAAGGCGATGACGCCCTTGTCGTCGCGCAGCTCCGTCGACTTCTCGGTGATCAGCGGACGGCGGATGATCTCCTGGACTCTCATTTCGCCAGCACCTCCACCAGACGGTTGAGGGCGCTTTCGCTGACCACCAGCACCGACCGGTCCACGACGTCGTAGACGTTCACCGCCAGCGCGTCCACCGTCTTGAGCTTCGGCGCGTTGCGCGACGCCAGCGCCAGATTGTGATTCTCCAGGCTGTCGATCAGCAGCGTCTTCTTGCCGCTGACTCCCAGGCCGCCCAGACGCTGCACCAGGTCGCGGGTCTTGTGGCTCGCCAGATCGAGGTCCTCGAGCACCACGATCGACTCCTCGGCCAGCTTGCGCGACAGCGCGGACTTGAGCGCGTTCTTCTTCTCGCGCCGCGACAGGTCCTTGGCGTGACTGTGGGGGACGGGACCATGCACCGTGCCGCCGCCGCGCCACTTCGGGTTGCGGATGTCCTTGGTGCGCGCCCGGCCGGTGCCCTTCTGCCGCCAGAGCTTGCGGCCCGAGCCGGAGACGTCGGAGCGCGTCTTGGTCGCGTGCGTGCCGCGCCGCAGGCCGGCGAGGTAGGCCTGGACCGCCTCGTGGATCAGGTGCTGGTTGTACGGATACCCGAAGACCTCCTCGGGCAGCTCGATCTCCCGCACCTGCTTGTTGTCTAGGTTCCTGACTGCAATCTTCATAGGGTTTACCCCGTTATCCCCGGTTTATCCCCGCTTTGCCCTGCGGATCGCCACGTAGCCGCTCTTGGGGCCGGGCACGGCGCCCCGCACGTAGATCAGGTTTTGATCGGCGTCGACCTTGACGATCAACAGGTTCTTGGTGGTCACCCGCTCGCCGCCCATCCGGCCGCCCGCCCGCATGCCCTTCATCACTCGCGAGGGGTAGGCGGAGGAGCCGATGGAGCCCGGCGCGCGGTGGAACATCGAGCCATGGGTCGCCTTGCCGCCGCCGAAACCGTGCCGCTTCATGACGCCCTGATAACCCTTGCCCTTGCTGGTGCCGACGATGTCGACCCACTCCTTCTCCTGGAAGATGGAGGCCTTCACCTCGTCGCCGGCGTTGAGCTCCTCGCCCGGCGTCAGGTCGAACTCCTCGACTCTCCGCACCGGCGCCACGCCGGCCTTCTTGAAGTGCCCCGCCGCCGGCTTGCTCACCTTCGCCGGGCGCTCCTCCACGAGGCCGATCTGGACCGCCTCGTAGCCATCCGCCTTCGCCGTCTTGCGCTGTACCACCAGACAGGGCCCGGCCTTGATCACCGTCACCGGGATCGCCGTCCCGTCCTCGACGAAGATCTGTGTCATCCCCACCTTGCGTCCCAAAATGCCGTCCATCGCGGGCTCCTTACTTGCCGAACGCCTTGATCTCGACGTCCACGCCCGCCGGCAGCTCCAGCTTCATCAGGGCGTCGACCGTCTGGCTGGTGGGCTCGAAGATGTCGAGCAGCCGCTTGTGGGTGCGGATCTCGAACTGCTCCCGCGACTTCTTGTCGACGTGCGGCGAGCGGTTCACGGTGTACCGTGAAATGTGGGTGGGCAGAGGGATCGGCCCCACCACCCGGGCACCGGTGCGCCGCGCGGTGTCCACGATCTCGTGCGTCGACGTGTCCAGGATGCGGTAGTCGAACGCTTTCAAGCGGATTCGGATCTTCTCGTTGACCATGACCTCTGCCCCTCAGGTGTCTTCAAAACATCTACGTGACGATGTCGGTGACGGTGCCGGCGCCGACCGTGCGGCCACCCTCGCGGATGGCGAAGCGCACGCCCTTCTCCATCGCGATCGGAGCGATCAGCTCCACCTCCAGGTTCACGTTGTCGCCCGGCATCACCATTTCCGTACCCTCCGGCAGCTTCGCCACTCCCGTCACGTCCGTCGTCCGGAAGTAGAACTGCGGACGGTAGCCGTTGAAGAACGGCGTGTGGCGCCCACCCTCCTCCTTCGTCAGCACGTACACCTCGCCCTTGAACTTCGTG
>DATARR010000024.1:0-22445 GCA_036264085.1 Thermoanaerobaculia bacterium
CCGCAGCCGGGTCCCCCCTGTCCTCGCTGCCAAGGCTCCGGCGAGGATCCCCTCGGCTGGACTCTCAACGAGGCGCGGGCCCACCCCCAGGCCTACCACTCCGATCTGCTCAAGGGCCGCTATCAGGGCGCAACGTCGCGAGATGTCGGCGGCGGCGGTAAACGACGTCAGGACGGCGGCGAAGTCGCCGTTTGTCGAAGGATCAGTTGTTCCAGGTAAGCGAGATAGCCCTCTTCGAGAGGAGGAGACTGCTGAAGCTCGTCGAGGATCGGCAGAAAGTAGTGGAGTGATTGGATCGGCGGGAGGTACGAGGAGCTGGCGAGGCGGCGGGCGCAGCCGAGAAGCAGCGCTGCTCTGAGGCGCTCGAAGGGGATGTGTTGGTGGAAGAGGTCGGTCGCGAGTTTTCGATCTGCGGGCCGCACCCGGTGGGATGTGCCAGGTAGGCGGCGGTAGAGCCGGAGAAGGTCGTCGACAGAGCTCATAAGCGACCTCAAGCGCAGCGTCGGCGCCGCCTGGACGCGCGATCCTGGGCCTTTCGTGCAGCCAGTTCCTGAGCTTCCTTGCGGCGGTAGGACTCGCCGTCCAGTTGGACGATCTCGGCGTGGTGGACCAGACGGTCGACGAGCGTCACCACGGAGGTGGCATTGGGAAAGACTTCGTTCCATTCGGCGAAGGCTTTGTTGGTGGTGATCAAGGTTGGCTTCTTGCCATAGCGGCGGGTGACGACCTCGAAGAGTAGATCCGCGTGCCGGTTGTCGTAGGACAGGTAGCCGACCTCGTCAAGGCCCAGTAGGGTGGGGGTGCAGTAGCGCCGCAAGCGCCGTTGCAGAGAGGAGGGGGCTTCTTGGGCGGCGAGATCGTTGAGCAGCTCGCTGGCGGTGAGGAAAAGAGCGGTGGCGCCGCGTACGACGGCTTGATGGACGAGGTTCTGAGCGATCATCGTCTTGCCAATGCCGTTGGGTCCGACCAGAATGACGTTGGTGGCATCGTTGATCCAGCTCAGCGAGAAGAGATCCTCGACGTGGAGACGGTCGATTTTCTTCGGCCAGTCGTAGTCGAAGTCAGCCATCGGCTTGAAGCGGCCGATCTTGCTGGCGGTCAAGCGTCGTTCGAGACTTCGCTGTTGGCGTCCGATTTCTTCGCGGCGCAGCAGCTCTTCGAGCCACGGCTCGGTGGCCACGGCTTGCCAGTCGCTGAGCAGGCCGTAGAGGCCGAGTTGTTGGGCCCGTCGATAGAGGGGATCAGTTGGGGTCGTCATCGTCGTCTTCCTTGTTCGCAGGGTCGTAGCTGGCCAGGTCATGAGGGCGCACCACGACGTTGCGCACGCGCGGATCTTCGGGCAGAGCGACGGGCAGGTTGGGCAAGGGTTGCTGGCGTTCCAGGATCAGCCGCACGGTTTGGGGATGCGGCGAGCCCTTGGCCAGGGCCTCTTCGAGGGCCTGGTCGAGTTTGAGCGGGCCATAGAGCTCGAGGAGGCGCTGGAGCTCTTTGGTGGCGCTGCCGATCTTTTCTCCGCGCTCGGCGAGCAGACGAAAGAGCTGCTGGCTGCGGGGCACCGCCTGTTGCAGGCGATCGAGACCGCGATGTTCGGCGGCTGCACGCTTGGCGGCCACCAGCTTTTCCAGGTGGGCCGGGTCTTCGATCTGCTCGTGGTGGCCATAGCTGCGGCGGTGGAGGGCGACGACCGCGGTGCCATCGAGCACCTGGACTGGGCTGGCCACCACCACCAGGGTCCTGCGCACGAGCGTATGGGGCACTGAGTAGTCGTTGCCGTCAAAGCGAATGTAGGGGGTTTTCCCGACGGCGGCGGGTTGGGTCTCGTCGGTTGGAAAGCTGGTATTGGGCAGCGGCAGCAGCGCTTGACGCTCTTGCTCGCAGGCCTCGCGTACGCTGAGCGCTGGCTGCTCCGGGCAGCGGCGGTCGGCGGCGACGCCCTCACACCACTGCGCGGCCTGAACGTTGAGATCGTCGAGGTCTGAGAAATGGCGGGCCGGGAAGAAGGATTTCCTGATAAACAAAATACCTCTCTCCACCCGTCCCTTTTCGTTGCCGCGAGCCACTGCCACCGGTCGCGGCTCGAAGTGGTAGTGGCCGGCAAACGCCAGCAGCGTCGGATGGAAGCGGATGGCATCGCCACGCCGCTCCAAGACGGCACTGCGCAGGTTGTCGTAGAGCACGACACGGCTACAGCCGCCCCAGGCCTGAAAAGCCGCCTCGTGGCCGCGTAGAAAGTTTTCCATGCCGCTGCCCAGAAAGAAGCGCAGGAAAAGGGCACGCGACCACGAAAGCACCAGGACGAAGGCCATCAGCGGCCGTTCGCCCTGGCCGACGCGCAGCTTGCCGAAGTGCGCCCAATCGGCTTGCGCCTGCTCACCGGGTAAGGTGCGCAGTCGCAGGTACGCCTCAGCGGCGGGCCGCGGTCGGTAGAGAGCGACCCAATGCCGGAAGTGGTGGGGGCTGCCCTGGTAGCCCCGCTGCCGTGCCATTTCGTAGAGCCGGCTGGCGGTCAGCTCTGGGTATTGCTCAAGCGTGCGGGTGAGTAAGGGCAGGTAGTCATCGAGCTTGGAGGGCCGCCGCCGGCGTACCGGCTGCAGGATGCCCGAGCGCGTCAGGGCACGGCGCACCGTGGCGTGGTGGAGTCCGAGCTGACGGGCGATGGTGCCCACCGGCCACTTCTCGGCGTGGTACAGGCGAAGAATCGTCGCTTCCTGTTGCGGTGAGATCACCGTGCCTCCTCTCAAGTGTCGTTTGGCCGCTGCCGACCCCGGGACCCATCCTCGCCGGTCGCCGAAGACTCTCGCCGGCGGCGCCACCCCAGAGGCTCGCGGCGCGCAAACGGTGCGCAAAGGGCACCGCAGAAGTGACAGACGACCCACCGCGAGCCGCCCAGCTCCGGCTCGCCAACCCCAAGGCAGCGCGGGGCCAACTCGACCGTGATTGCCACTGTGCCAGGGACCGCTGCTGAAAGTGAACCCTGATGCGTCACTTTCTCAACCTCGGCCGCGGCCTGTCGCCGCCGCTGTTGGTACCGCGCTTGGCGTGCCGCGTGCCCTCGACGCCCACGCCGACCCTGCTGATACCGCCGGCCTGCCGCGCGCACCCGCTCTTGGCGCGCTTGCTGCGCGCAGACCCCACCGCAGTAGCGTTGTCCGCGATCACATAGGGAGCACACCGCAGCTTGACTGCGGCATCGTGCACAGAGGAACAGTCGATAGTCCGGACGCGTCCCAGCCCCCGGCTGACCAGGGGAGCTAGACGGCAATCAGAATCGCGGCGATACTGTAGAGCGGAGCGCGGTGGCTACGCCGCGGTTCGGGGGCCCAGGGGGGAGACCGGCTAAGTCTTTGCCCTCCTGGGTCCTTGCCTTTCCTGGAAGCAGCGAGAGCCAGTTTCTACCGAAAGCTGACCGAGAGTCCACTCCCAACCGCCGCCGGCCCACCGCGGCCACCCACCCTGCCGGCGGGATGATTCTGAGTCCCTCAAAGGGCGTCTTCGCCGCCAAGCCCGATGGCGGTCAACTGGCCATAACCGCCAGCCTTGAGCCCTTTCTCACCGCCGCCGACACGAGATCCTGAAAACATAGCGACCTCGGTCCACACCGCCGATTCCACCGTCTTCATGGTCACCTCCGTCTCCTCCGGGCTCAACTCCGTCGTCAGCCCCATCCCCTTCCAACCCTCCGGAGTTATGTGCTGCGTCCTCTGTAGCGGCGCCGGTCATACCTGGGCCGAGCCTCGCATCGAAGTCGAATTCATCTTTCCCACCTTTCAGGCCAATCCCCCTGGCCGCACCTGGCACGTGGAGCGAGCCGGCAAGGTCCTGCTCTCAGGAACCGGCCTCAATCGCTGCTACGACAGCAACCACCGCGACCGTGCAGAATCCGCAGCCGCCAGCCTGGCCGAAAGGATCGACGCTCTCACGCGCTCGCCCGAGGAGGCGCCCTCTTGCTCGACGCTTCTCGCCGGCGGCCTCCCCGAGCTGCGGCCCAATCTCGAACGCGGTGGCCTCGAGCTGCGGTTTCCTTCGAAACCCGCCGAGGTCATTCGCCGGCAGCTTTACGACCAGGGATGGCGCTGGTCGCGCTTCGCGCGCTGCTGGTACACGCGAAAGACTGCCGCGGCCGAGGCCTTCGCCCACGATCTCATCTCCCGCCTTTCGGCTTGAAGCTCCTTCAGCCTGAGAGGCCCGACGCGGGGGCGGGCCGCCTGGCGGCTCACCTTGACCCGGAGCCGGGGTCCGCCGGCTCGCCCCGGTTTCGCCTTCGGGTTGCAGGCGGCCAGGCCTTTCTCCCGCCGTCCCGTGGCCTCCGGACCGTTGTTGCCGCCTGTTTCTCCGATTGTAGCCAGGCCCTTCGCCCGTCAATGCCAAGCCCCCTGCGGGGGTCGGCTACGCCGAGCATTGACAGGAGACGGGCTCTGGCTAGCTGCTCGGCATAAGGCGGCTTAACTTCCCCCGCCAGCGAGAGGAGATTCCGCAATGACCACCTTCGAGATGACCGTTGACGAGATCCTAGAGACCTACTTCTATGATGCAGACCCCATCGATGACCTCCCCGGAATTCAGCAGGCAGGCTTGATTGCAGCTTTCGACGACGAGCGCCACGAGGACGAGACCAGGTTTTGGGGATGGAACGGTCTATCTCTCCGCTTCAGTTATTGCCGAGGCCTCCGGTTCTCCCGCAAGCAACTCGCGATCCTGGTCTACGACTCCCATGAAATCTACCTCTGGACCTTCGAGGACCCCTCCTCCTTCGAAACCGGCTTACTCGAGATCAGAAGCTCCTTCAATCGCGTCTAAGACCTTCGCCCGGGCGGTAACGCTTATGCCCGGGCCTCTCTGCCCAGCTCTCTGGTGCGGGAAGCCCGCGCGCCCTTCCCGCTTGAGATGCTCACTAAAGGCGCCTGGCAAGTAACAACCGGTAAGCGAGATGACGAGAATCCCGACGACGGCCGCCGCGCGGGCCTATGGCCTCGTCGAGGAGTCATCCAAGCTTGGAATGTGAGTCGCGAAGGGCAAGAAAGTCAAACCCGTGGGGGACGGTTTGACTCTCACCTCAGGATAGAAACGCAGGACCTTCTCCAGGGCCTTCTTCATCTCGCGGCGAAAGTCGCGAGACCGGGAAAACCCCGAGCCGAACTGCTCTTCAAGCTCCGCCCAGGAGACCGTGTCCGGTTTTCGGAGTCGCCGTAGCCTGTAGGCCCGCATGGTGCAAAAGACATAAACGTCGATGGCGAGCGCGCTGTCGAGCGCGCGGATCACTTGCGGATCGACCGGCGTCGGTCCGTTGAGGACCATTTGGCAGAAATCCTCGTCGAGGAGGATGTAGCACGGGCCCGCCGCGGCGCCTTTCGCCACGTCCCACCAATAGACCGTCTCCGCCGTCAACTTGAAATGGCCAGACCGGTAGATACCCCGGCCACCCTCCTGCCGCGCCGGCGGTCTCACCCAATCGAGGTGAAGAGACATCTTCGACAAACGAATGAGTTGGTCCATCACCGAGGTGGTCGTCGCCCGTTTGCCGGTGATCGCGGTGGTGCCGATTGCGCCACAGAAGCGATGGAATGACGAGCCCAGCCGGATGACCCGCTGCTGGGTCCTGACCACCTGCGTGGTCAACCATAGGACGATCAGCCGGGCCGCACGGCCGTAGGGCAGGCCGATCTCGCGAGGCGAGAGAAACGTCAGCTTGAGGGCGCCGCCGTACGCCCGGCGGATGACCTCGGAGGTGTCCGGCTCTGATAGCGGCAAGCCCCCGAGCACAAACAAGCGCAGGTAGTAGGCGACGGTGGCGTTATCGGCGAGGTCTTCCTGCCGCCTGCCGCTGCGCTCATCCCCGACTGTATAGCCCGGGATCATCCGTTGCTCGATCCAGTCGAGCTCAGTGCCTGGTCGCTGTCGCATCCCATGGACCTTCATCTTTCCGTGACGACTATAACTTACGCTACAGTTAGTTATTCCGTCAAGAGGGTCGGCGGTGACACCTGCCGCCTGGGGCCGATCTCGCACTTGCTTTTGTCGGCCAAATCTGCGGAAAAGCGGCTACTTTTCGAGATGAATCACTCGCGCCCTAGGGGATGAATCGCTCGCGCTTGAGGGATGAAACGCTCGCGCTCCCGGGATGAATCACTCGCGCTTTGGGGATGAAACACTCGCGCTACCGACCTCCAAACCATTGATCTGTAACAACTTCGGCTCGCCCCAGTAGTCAGTATTTCCCCAATAGACAATAGGAAGACAGTAGTAGGGAGCCCAAACCTGTGGAAAACACCAAAAACTCCGACTCAGGAGATCCGGGTGTCGCTAGCCACGAGGATGGGACCGGGGGTTAGCCACAAGGATGGGACCACCCGGGTTGATGTTCTCACAGACGGCTCGATAGCTCGCTGACCTCCCTGCTTGACATAGACGAAGGATGGCCTCTCAAGGCTGGGGGGTGTCGGGCCGGAGGTGGGCGAGGGTGGGGGGCGGGGGAAGCCCACAGTAGGCCCGACACCCGACAAGACGATGGCCGCGTCACGATCGCTCCCTTTTCAGGCTGGGCTTCTGGCGCCGGCGGTAGGACTCACCGTCGAGGACGAGCTCATAAGCGGCATTGGTGAGGCGGTCGATGGCGCTTTGCGCCCGTAAGGGGTCGGACAGGGTCGACAGCCACTCCTCGGGCGCTCGGTTGGAGGTCACGATGGTGGAGCGCCGCTGGTGGCGTTCGACCAGGACCTCGTAGGTGTCGCGGCTTTCCGTGGCATCGAGGGTGTCGAGTCCGAAATCGTCGAGGATCAACAGATCCACCGCGATGAGACGACGCATCTCGCGCTCGGTGCTGTGATCGAGCCGAGAGGCGCGTAGCTGTTTGAGCATGTCCTCGGTGCGCACGAAAAGGACACTGTAGCCGCGCCGACAAGCGACATGTCCGAGCCCTGAAGCGAGGTGGGTCTTGCCGACTCCGACCGGACCGAGGATCAAGACGTTGTGGTGAGCCTCGAGGAAGCGGGTCGAGGCGAGCTCGGCTAAGAGCTGGCGATCCAGCGTGACCTTGGCCGTTTCGTCCCAGGCCTCCAGATTGAGCGTTGGGTCCAGGTGCGCCTTGTGCGCTCGCCGGCTCGCCGCAATGTGGTTGCGTCGTTCGCACTCTTCGGCCAAGACCAGCTCGAGAAAGTCTTGGTAGGGCAGGGCACGTTCCCGCGCCAGCCGCAGGTGCTCGGGAAGCGTCTCGGTCATGGGCGAGAGCTTGAGCCGTCGCAGAGCGGCGCGCAGATCCAGCGACAGGATCTCACTCATAATCGCCTCCCCGGGCCAGCCGATACTCGCTGGCCTGGCGAAGGAACCGCAACTGAGAAGAGCCGGCCGGTGCCGATTGCGGCCGTGCCGGCAGAGGGCTTTGCTCGACCGCCTGCTCGACCATCCGAGCCACGCGCGTGACATCCACCACATCGACTTCGAGCGCACGAGCGCAGGCCTGCTCGACCGCCGCGGGTGCGTAGCGGCGCACCAAACCGAGCAGCCGATAGACGTGCCGTAGGCGCGTCCAGGGCTGGGGGCCGGCCAGCAGCCGCTCGGCGTAAGCACCAATGGCAGGACCGGCGTCCCGGGCCTGCGCCAGCAAGGCCTGCTGATCGCGGCAGGCCAGCTCGCGCACGCCCGGAGGATAGTCCGTCGCATCGGTGCTGCGCTGGCCAGGGCCGACGCGCGGGTGGACCTTGATCAGCTTTCCGCGGTGGTAAATCCGCACCAGATCCCGACCGTTGCGCACCTGGACGCGCTCGCCGATGTACTCGGTCGGCACTGAGTACAACGCCTTGGCCACCACTACGTGATGATCGCGCTGCACCCGCACCTCGCTCCAGGGCTCCACCTCGTAAGGCTCCTCAGGAGCCGGCAGCAGCAGCGCTCGCTCCTCGCGCGCAAAGTGCTCCGCGGGTCGCTGGCGGGTCGTACCGTGAATCCGCTCTCCGGCCGTCACCCGGCACCAACGCTCGGCCGCCTCCTGCGCCTGAGCCAGCGTGGAGAACACCTCGCCGGCGAAAAACGACGTCTGCACGTAGTGCACTGTGCGTTCGACCCGACCCTTGTCCTGCGGGTGACGAACCCGCGCCGGATCGACTACGAAACCGCGGGCTTGCGCGTACTCGACAAAGGTCGTGTTCAGACGCGGCGCGTCCCGGTGCGCCGTGGTCACGATCGCCTTCAGATTGTCCGGGATCAGGACTCGAAAGACTCCGCCGAAGAACCTCCACGCCGCCTCGCAACCAGCCACCACATCGGCCACGCTCTGGCGGTAGGTCAGCCACACGAACAGGTGGCGGCTCACCACCGCCGTCAGCACCAAACCCCAGACCCGCCGCCGGCGACCGCCCTCAGCAATCCAGCCCAACGCACCGAAATCCAACTGCAGCTCCTCGCCGGGCTTGCCATCGACCACCCGCACCGTCACCTGGCGACCGCCGAAGCCAAGCTCCCGCATGGCGTAGCGGTGCAACGTCCGATACGGCACCACCACGCCCGTGTGCCGGCTCAGCAACTCCTGCACCTTACTGAGGGGAACCTGCTGATCCAACCAGCCCGCCAACAGCTCCCGGTGCTCTTCGCACATCGCCCACGTGCGTCCTCTCCCCCCAGGACCCTGAGCCCGCACCCGCTCGATCACCTCGCCGACGGCGGCATCCGCCGCCGGCTCACCGACTTGACATCCGGCCTGCTTGGCCGCCTTCACGTATCGCCGAACCGTCTTCCGATCCAGACCGGTCAGGCGCGTGATGGCCCGCAGCGACTCGCCCTGCGACCACAGCCGTACCACTTCTCTGACTTCGACCACATGGACCTCCCGGTAGGACACCAAGCACCTCCTGCGTCTCGCAAGAGGGCCGGCCTACCACACAAGGGTGGTCACATACGTGGCTAAAACCTGGTCCCTAGCTCTGGCTAAACCCCGCCTCAGGTGGGGGCATCCCCGTGGCTAATGACAATCCGGGACTTGGCCGTTGACCCCCGTTTACCCGCCCACTGGCAGTCGCTCCTCACGGGAGAGAAAAAGCTCGCGTTGACCGCGCCTTGCCGCGCTGCCAGACTCTCTTCATGCGGTACTCGCGGGAAGTCATCGATCAGGTTCGGGAAGCGTCCAACCTTCTTAAGCTCGCAGGCGAGCTCACCACGCTGCGGCCGATTGGTCGCCGCCACTACGGCCTTTGCCCTTTCCATGAGGAGAAGAAGCCCTCGTTCAGCATCGACCCCGAACGGGGTCTTTACTTCTGCTACGGCTGCAATCAGGGAGGCGATGTGATCGCCTTTCACCGCAAAGTCCGGGGCTTGTCCTTCAACCAGGCGCTCGAGGACCTGGCGAATCGGTTCGGCATCCCACTTCCTCCTTCGCCGGCGACAGGCTCGCCCGCAGCCGACGGAGCCCTTGAAGCGGCGGCCGCGTACTACGCCGGCCGGCTCTCCAGCTCGCCGGAGGCGCTGCTCTATCTTTCGCAGCGGGGCATTTCCCTAAAGACCGCCGCAGCCTACCGGCTGGGCTGTGCCGGAGTCGGGTGGCAAGATCTCCTGACCGCCTTGAGTTCCCAGCACTCCTCCGAGGAGCTTCTCGCTGGGGGCCTAGTGGCTCGCTCCCCCCGAGGAGCTCTCTACGACCGGATCCGCAATCGCATCGTCTTTCCTTTAAGCGATGCTGAGGGGCGTACCGCTGGGCTTGCCACCCGGACGCTCGATCCGCTGCGCGCAGACTACCGCTTCACCTCCGGGACTCCCCGGCGCCGTCTCCTCTTCGGCCTTGAGCAGGCGCGGCTCAGGCTCCAGGGCGGACCCCCCGAGGCCACGGTCTTTGTGGTCGAGGGTTTCTTCGACGTCCTCGCAGTCGCTCAGGCCGGTGTCCCGGCCGTGGGGATCCTCTCCAACCGGTTGACCTCCGAACAGGCCGTGAGTCTTGCTCGCCATGCTCACTCGGTCACTTTGTTCCTCGATGGTGATGAGCCTGGACGGGTTGGCCTGGTGGCCTGCCTGCCGCATCTCCTCGCCCAGGGTCTTTCCGTGCGTCATGTCCTTGCGCCCGCTGGAGAGGACCCGGCCTCGTTGCTGCTGAGACACGGTTGCGAGACCTTGAGCCGGCTTGAGAGTTACGACACCCTCGTCGAGCAACTCGGCCTCACCCAGCAGGACAGCGCCGCCCATCCGGCTGAGAACGCCCGACGAATGGCAGAGGCGTTACGGCTGCTACGTTCCATTCCTGACCCCACGCAACGCATCGCCTACGCGCAGCATGCGGCAAGCCACCTCGGCCTTCCGGCCGAGATCCTTCTGCGTCTGCTCGTGCCGGGAAGCACCTGAGAACCGCTCTTGGCCGCGCCTGCGGTAGGCCCCTGCCTTTCCTTCCCCCCGCCCCGCCGTCCTCGGGATCACCTCCGAGGCTCTGAGGAGAGGATCCGGAAGCCGCGCTGATTCACATCCGCGGCCTCCCCTTTCAGTTCCGGTCCCGCTTCCTGCTCACCGCTCTCTTACCCGAGGGGCGGGCCGGCCGCAAGGCTACCCCTTAAGGGCGCGCTGCGCGCGGCCTTGCAGCCGGCCCTCCTCTCCCCTCGGGTCCTCGCGTCTCGCCAGGAAGCAAGACCGAACCGAAAGGAGATCCCACCATGTCGAACCAGCGCACCCCCCAGATCCAGGTCCCCGACCTCGGAGATGACCCCGAGACCCGCCCCCTTTCCCCTACCACCGAGACCCTGGAAGGCTACGACCCTCGATTTCTTCACCATTGGTCTGCAGCCATCAGCTCGAAGTCGAGCACTCGGGAGCGTTGATCGATGAGCACTGTTGCCTCCTCGACTGCTACCCGCGCGTGCGCTTGCCGCGAGCTTGAAGGCCTGGACTCTCGGACCTTCGGCTCAGAGCCTCCTCGTCAAGGACCCACCTGCCACCGGCATCCTGCCTCCCCCCTTGACCGCCGGATCGCGGCGCTCGCAGCGCAGGCTCGCAAGCTGATCTCTCGGGTCGATGAGCTCTACGAAACGGAGGACCCGCGAGCTCCGCTCTGGGACGCCTTGCTCGAGGAGCTCCTCGACGAGCTCGAGGGACGCCTCCTGGCGCAGGAAGAGGAAGGGGGAGAAGCCGAGGACTGCTACGACGGCGCGGGGATTGAAGAGCAGTTCGTCGACACCTGGCGAAGTTGGCTCCTTCACCAAGCCATGAGAAGCTCCTTGCTGACACGCGATGATCTGGCGCCGCGCCTTCGCGCCATCCTCCGCGACGCCGTGCGGGGCGCCTTCAGCCCTGCCGACTTCCTCGACGCCGCCGACGACCAGAGCCTCCTCGATCTCGCGGCGCATCTCTACCAGGAGCGCCAAGCGCTCCTGTCGCGAATTCGATCCGCCTCCCCCATCCGCCGCGGGCTAAGAACCGGCGTGGGCCAGCTTTTTCATCCGGTCCATTCCTACCGCGCCGAGCCGGCGGCCACGGGGTTGCCGGGCGAGTTGCCCTGACGCTCGCCAAGCGTGGCGCAGCGAGAACCCGGCGCTAAAGCGCCATTTTGACAAGGACGCTCCCTGGGCCGCTGGCCACAGGATCGCCGAGTGAGTCCGAGTGAGTTGCGAGTTGGCAGAGGCGGCCTTGGCGGGCGGGCCCCAGACTCGCGCCGCCACACACCGCCCGCCGCGGCGCTTGCGGCCGATACCCACGGGTCGCTCCCCGACTGGCTATGCGAGTTGGCGATGGTGCCCTGACGGGCTCGCCAGGCACTCTGCCGCCGGCTCCGCCGCCGCGGCGCTGTGCTCCGCGCGCTTGGCGGCTTTTCCCCCCTTCGGGCTAGCCAGGTTCACCGGACTTCCTGGAGGGGGGATGAATCCCTCGCGCTTGCCAAGGCGCGGATCGGGCCGGCCGAGAGGAGTGTCCGGCGGCCCACAGGGGATGAAACGCTCGCGCTTCGCAGACGACGAGTATGCCGCGAGGCGCCAAGGCGCCGCGGCTGAAAATCGCAAGCCCCGCAGCTTGCCTGTCTCGACACGAGTCCTACATCCCCCGAGCGCCCGGACCGCGAAACGACTCCTCTTCTCACGCGACACTCCGTTGGCCAGCCCAGCACTTCGCCATCTCGCCAACCCACCGTTGAGATCTATAGGCGCCCTGTGGCGGCCCAAGCGCGAGTGATTCATCCCCAGCGCGCACCCAGACCCGAGTCACCCTTCACGCGACACCCCTTGCGCCTCCCTCCTCGCCCCGCTCTTCCCGGCCTCGCTTGGCAAATAACTCACCGTGTTGTTAGTATTGGTGGCGCGGCAGGTCTCCGGTGCAAGCCGTGTTCTATGCGGGCGAAAAAATCACGCCGCCTAGAACCATGTGCCCGCGCCAAGGCGCCGGCAATGTGTATTAAGGAGGATTCGCAAGCGAATCTCCAAGAGTATAGAGGAGACAACATGAGAGCCCGCAAAACTCCACCGCGAGGCCGCCCACCGCGAGATCCCGCACGGCGCCGATGCCGCACTCTTTATGTCTACGCCACGCCAAGCGAAGCCAAGCTGATTGCCAACCGCGCACGAAGGTCTAGCCTCTCCGTTTCATCTTTCCTAAGGAAAGCAGCTCTTCGGCCTGGCACCATCAAGATGATCCCGCCGATCAACCGCGAAGCCTTCGCCAGCCTGTCGCGTATCGGCGGACTCCTCAATCAACTCGACCGCCACCTCAACGCCGGCATCCAACTCCCGTTCGGCGGCCCCATGCCAGACTTGTTCGAGCTGGCTGGACTGCTCCTCCTTGTTCGGCAGCACCTTCTCGGCCTTGATTCCAAATGATCCAGAAAATCCCCGACAGGACAGACCAACCGCTCGACCTGGTCACCTACATGCTGCGGCCGGACAAGGGCTATGTGATCGGGAGCACCTTGGTCACGAAAACCCTGACCCCGCAGGCGGCCATGACTGAATTCAGCAGCTACAGGGAGCTCAATCGAAGGGTTGAGCACCTCCTCTCTCACATGTCCCTTCGTCTCGCCCCCGGCGAGCACCTGACGGACGAGCAGTTCCTGGTGATTGCGGCCGACTACCTGCGCGGCCTTGGCTATGACGACTGCCCTTATTTCGTCGTTCGCCATACCGACGCCAATTCCGAGCACATCCACATCGTGGTGTCCCGGATCGCTCGTGACGGACACTGCGTTCCGGACTCCTTCGAGCAGAAGCGCGGGGAGAAGCTCATGCGACTGTTCGAGCGCCAATATGGGCTCCGGCAGGTTCCGTCCAGCGACACGGCCACCCGCCAGTCGCTCACTCGAGGCGAGCTCGCGCAGGCCCTGCACACCCAGGAACCAAGCGCCCGGCAGGCCCTCCAAGAGATCGTGTCTCAAGCCGCCAGAGAGGCCCAGGACTTTCCTGGCTTCGTCGAGCACCTGAGGTCCGAGGAGGTCTTCCTCATCGTTCACCTCGACCGGGAGGGACGACTGCACGGCTACAGCTACCAGCTTGAGGGCTACGCGATGAGCGGCACGCAGCTCGGACGCGGCTTCACACTTCGGGGGATTCAGCAGGGCTACGGCATCCTGCCCGAGCCCGAAACCCACGCGGACCTTCTGGCTCGCATCACGCAACCCTCGGAATTTGCTGGCGAACCTCCGGCGGAGATCCCCGAGCCCTCAGGGGACCCTCTGGAACAACTCCGACTCGCCGTGCGAGAAGCCCTTACCGGCGCCAGCACCTTCGAGGACTTTGCAGATCGCCTCGCCGCGTCGGGAATCCATCTCGAGATGCGACCCGACAGCCTCGGAAGGCCCCACGGTCTCATCTATAAGACGAACGACGTTCGTGTCAGCGCCAGCACCTTGGACAAGGACTTAACGCTCGGCGCGCTGAAGCGCCGGGGTCTCGTTCCGAGCGACAAGGGTAAGTCACCCGAAGATGCCCCAAACCCGATTCCCGTTGCCTTTCGATCGCGGGATGACGCCGCCATCGAGCTCCTGCACGCCCTTGACCAGGTCGCCGCCGCGTCCGCCGACTTCCGAACCTTTCGCGACGAGCTGCTGAGCTTCGGCGTGCGTCTCGACGTTCACTACAGTGAGGCGGGAAAGCCGACCGGACTTACCTATCACCGTGACGGTTACCGCTGGTCAGGCAAAGACCTGGGGACCGCCTATACTCTGCGCGGGCTCAAGAAGACCCGAGGCCTCGCCCCAGAGCCCGACCCAGCCTCTCTCCAAGCGTTGCAGGAAGCTCTCGCGACTCTCCTGCGCAGGCACGCCGGACAAGTCGTAACGTTCGAAGATTTCCAGACCGCTTGCGCAGCCGAAGGCATCACGCTCCGCCTCTACCTGAGCTCACGAAAACCGGTTGGTATCGGCTACATCTACAAGGACCAATACTTCAAGGCGCGGTCTCTCAATAACGATCTGACCCTGGTGGGACTCCGCGAGACGTTTCACCTCGTCCCGGACCTCAAGGTTCCTGAGGTCCGAAAGATCGCCGTCGAGCTCCAGGCAAGCACAGGGGGTCCCGAGCAAGCCGCCCCACTCCAGTCCGTTCAAGCAAAAGTTGCGCGCTGCCTCGAACACTGCCCCGACTTCGCCACGTTCGAGGTGAAGCTCCAGGCTGAGGGGGTGGCCGTCAAGATCCGATACAACGCCGGGGGAGGCGTCGAGGGCCTCGTCTACGAGGCCGACGGCAAGCGCTACCCCGATAAAGCCCTGGGAAAGGCCTTTACACCCAGAGGACTTCGCGGTGCCGGCGTTCCGGCGCCCTCCGATCCTTTCCTGCGCGAGGCCTGCCGCCAAGAGCTCACCGCCATCGCCCATCAGGCCGCCCAGCCCGGCTCGCCCCCCACCTTCACCCAGTTTGGTGAAGCTCTCGAGGCCCAAGGCGTCGACCTTCGCCTCTACACCAAGGAGGGCGAGCCCATGGGCATTTCGTATCGCTACAAGGAGGAGACCTTTGCCTCCCGAGCTCTCGGGCCGGAATTCACGCTCCGCGGCCTGCGAACTCACTTTGAAATCCCGGTCGCGGATACTGACCTCACCTACGTCACAAGCATCTCGACGGAGTCCACCCGCGACACACCCCCGCTCGATGACACCGAGGTCCGCACCACCCTGACACCGGTGATCCTCACCGCCGCTGAGAGCTCCGACGACGCCAGCGAGTTCCTGGCGCTGCTCGAAGAGCAGGGCATCGGCCTGCGCCTCTACCTCAGTGCCGAGCTCGAGCCAAGGCGCCTCGCCTACCAATACGACCAGGTCTTCTACACGCCGAAGCAGCTCGGAGTGGAGGTGGACCTGCCCAACCTCGTTCGTCACTACGGTTTGAGGTTCGACCCCAGAGACGATCGCCCTGTCTTTGAGGCCTGCGGGGTTCTCCTGGCAAGAAACGCGACCGTGACCCGCACCGATTTCGTGCCCTATGTTGGTGAGGCCATCGCGGCAGCCGCGGCCGATGCCCCTGACCTGCCCCAATTCGTCGAGAGGCTCAATCGCGCCGAGATCAAGCTCCATCTCCTGACGCCGGCCAACGAGCCCTCGAACATCGTCGGGCTCACCTACCAGCATAACGACGTCTTCGTCTCGGCACGCTCGTTGGGGCCCGAATACACGTTTTCCGGTCTTCAGAGCCAATTCGGCGTGACTATCGATTTCGTCCGCGACGCGGACCTGGTGCGTGACCTCTCGCGGGCGCTGCCCGAAACTCCACCGGCTGACCCCAGAGACGCCTGGGAAGAGATCCGTGACCGGCTGACTCTGGTCGCGACGCAAGCCGATGACTTCGGCACCTATGTCGCTCGCCTCGAAGAGTCCGGCATTCATCCCATCCTGCGCGTCGACGACCTAGACCGCCTGGTCGGAATCACCTACCGCGTCGCCGGGCGAGAGCTCCGCGATCAGCAGCTCGGCCCAGACTTCACGCCGGCCGGACTTCACCAGGCGTATGGCCTCAAGCCACAAGCGTCGGACCGGGAGCGGATCGGCACCAACGTCATTCGGGAAGAGGAATGGACCCGCATCCTCGCCGGTCGCCTGGAGATCGCCACGGGCCAGTCTGCCGCGGTCCAGCGTTACGCAGCACAGAGCCTGCGCCGCGATCCCGTCCATGCGCTGCGCACCGTCGCCAACGCGCAGTATCTGTTGAGTGCCGCCGTCAATCCGCGCCTCGCCGTCCGAGCCGCGATAACTCAACTGCCCGCCGGTCGGCTGCTCAACGACGCGCTGTCCTTCGCCGCAGCCTTCCGGTCCCCCGTCGCCGCTACGGTCTTTGCCCTACGGATAGCCTCGCGGGGCTTCGCCGCCGCGGCCCGAGCTCGCCGACCGGAGATTCCCACCTTTGACAAGGTCGCGCGCCAGGTCCTGGAGACCTACCTCGCCGCCGCCCGGCAAGGGGCTCCCTCCGCCGCCGTCTTCGCTCACCGCCTCCGGATTGCCGGCATCGAGCCCCAAGTCGTGATCGAGGCTTCCCGGCCCACGCTCTACTACCAACTCGCCGACCGCTTGATCCGGGCCGGTGACCTCGGAGACAACTTCACCCTGGCGGCACTCGCCCGCCAATACGGAGGAGACCATGCAACCACCGCTGCCGCTCTCGACCCCCACTGGCGCACCGACCTCTCCCGCCCCAACCCCGGCGAGCGGCGACCCGCTTCCCTCTCTGATCGGTCGCCTCTCGCAGCTCCTTCACCAGTTGGAGACCCCTCCCCAGGTCCCACCCGGCGAGTTGAAGAACCTGCTGGAGCTCCTGCGCGCGATCCATCGCCAGAACACCGCCTTGATCTCACGGCCCCGCGCAACTCTGCCGTGGCCCCAACTGGTGATCCTCACCTCGCTGCCGGTCCTCGCAGTGCTTCTGATCCTGACCTTCCTGCGCCCGAGCTGGCTCGTGCCGCAGCCGAACCTCCTCCAGTTGCTCGAACAACAACATCGATCCCTGATGCCGCCTCCGAGCGCCCTCCGGTCGACGTCGAAACCGTGAAGCGGCAGATGGAGGCCCTGCGCTGCGACCGATTCGATCTGCGAGTTGACACCCCTGGTAGGCGCCCCACTTTCCACCGGGGGCTCAGCCAGGAGCAAATCACCGCTTCGATCCCGCAGATCTGCCAGGAAATGCCCACGGATGCCAGGATCAGCCTTCGTCCCTCGGCGGACCCGGGTGTTCAGCTCCTGCGCGATGTCGCCCCGGAACAGATCGCACACGCCTCCCGGCTGGGATTCCAGCCGGCCTTGACCGTTGAGACCTCGCCGGGACGGTTCGACGTCTGGATCCGCCATTTCGCCCAAAGCGCCGAGCCACCGCCCCCCGAGGTCCTCAACTATGCGAGGCGGGGGTTACGCATGGAGTACGGCCTGCCCTCGGCTCTCAAGGATGGCGCCTACGGACGGCTGGCCGGGATCCCGGGAGATAACTTCACCCCGCGCCTCGACCACGCCGCCGGCGCCACCTACGAACGCGCCGGCGAGTACATTCACCTCCTGGCCGGCCATCGGGTCGAAGCGCAGGCCGCGCTCCATGCGGGACTCGCGCGACTCAACCTTCCCACGCCCCATGACTTTCACCGGCAAAACCCGACCCTCTCGCGCCGTGAAAGCGATCTGCTGTGGGCGCGGCGAGCCCACGAGAGCCGTCTGCCAGCGCATCAGGTCTTGAGCGCCCTGGCCGCTGGCCGGGAGAGGGCGCACGAACCGCAGAGTGCACTCCGCTACGCCTCCAATCTCTACTCGGTGATGCTGCGAAATACCGACCGACTCGGCCCCGCCGCCGCCCAGGCGGCCACTCTACGCGCTTTATCGACGGCCACCGGCACCCCGGTCATGCTCTTGCGTTTAGCGCTCGGCGTAGCCCGGCCACTCCTGCGAGTCTTCCGTCCGACCGTAGGGTGAACCAATGGTGCAGTCGAGCTCGGTGAAACGTGCCGGAGACGAGCAGTTTTAAGTATTCGCTTGAGATGAGCCAAAAGTTACGTATCCTGAACAAACGGCGCAAACGAAGCGTTAGATCTCGTGTCGCTGAACTGCTGACAAGGGCGTGCCAGGCGGGGCCATTTGCCAGAATAACTAACTTGTTTGTAATCTATTCTGAATGCGCCACGTCGCTCGGATTCTCGCCCTCCTCTTTGCGCTGAGCTTCCTGCGCTGGAACGCCACCCCCTCGATGCCGCGCGGGCTCTACCTGCTCGTCCCCTTCCCTCCCACAATGGGGGAGATGGTGATGGCGTGCCCACCTCCCGAGAACGCTTGTCTCGCCGTGGAGCGGGACTACGTCACTCGGGGTGGTCCCTGCGCCTGCAACTCCGCCCTGCTGTTGAAGTACGTCGCTGGCGCTCCAGGAGATCGCATCACGCTCGATCGCACCGGCGTCAGAATCAACGGCACTCCCCTACCGCGCTCCGCCCCACTCGACGCCGACTCCAGAGGACGGTCCATCACATGGGCTACCCGCGACCTCCAACTCTCTCCCCACCACTTCTGGCTCACCGGCCTTGACGCCCGAAGCTGGGACTCCCGCTATTTCGGCTCCATCCCTGCAAGCTCCATCCACGGAGTCGTGCGCCCGCTGTGGGTCCGCCGATGAGCACCCAGGATCTCTACCAGGTTCCTGCCAGCACACCCAGGGCACCGGCTCGCCGGGCCCTGGTTGGAACCGTTCTCGTCTTCCTCGCGTGGCTGGGTTACCTCACCCAGCGCTTCGCCTCGATGCTCCTCTTCCATCCCGTGCTCGGTGCGCCCGCACTTCCTGCCCTCCCTGCCGCCTTGGCCCTTCCCTGCTCGGCCGCTCTGATCGGGCTTTCAGTCTCGCTTTTCGCGAAAAGAGCGGCTCTACCTGCGCTGCTCATGGCTCTCTTGGCCGTCCTGTTCCTTGGCCTCGCGCAGGGACCGGTCTATCTTCCGGGCCAGATCCTCGTCTGGCTCATCCGGTTTCACTCCTCGAAAGCCGTCGCCTCCGAGGTTGCCCTCAACGAGCGCCTCGCGGCTCTCGGCAGCGTGGCGGTCGCTCTGGGAGGCATCGCTGCTCAAGCCGTCGTCTCCCTTCGACTGAAGCTCCCCGATCTCCACGGCTCGGCCCGTTGGGCCAACCCCGCGGAAGTCAAAAGCTCCGGGCTGCTTTTCAAGCCCTCCCGTCCCGAGACTCTCGCGGGAGCTGAAGGCGTCTACCTTGGGACGTTCGGAAGGGTCGGATCAGACAGAAATTCAGGCGCCACCTCCGTTTTCGTCAACACCGCCGACCGCCATACCTTCGTGCTCGCCCCCAATCGTGCGGGGAAGGGCGTCGGCATGGTGATCCCGACGCTTCTCTCCTGGACGGGATCGGCCGTAGTTCACGATATGAAGGGCGAGAACTTCCACCTGACGGCAGGCTGGCGCCAGAAAGAGCTCGGCCACAAGGTCTATCTCTTCGATCCCACGGATCCGGACCACTCCGCCTGCATCAATCCTCTCGAGGAGATTCGGCTCGGCGACTCCGAGATGGGGGACATCGGCAATCTCGTCCAAGTCGCCGTCGACCCCCAGGGCAAGGGGGCGCAAGAAGATCTCAGCCACTGGCAGAAGGGCGCCGCTCAGCTCATCACGGCCCTCGTCCTCCACACCCTGTACGCCGAGGAAGTCAAGACGCTGGCGACGTGCGCCCGGCTCCTCTCCGCCACCAACACTCGCGACCTCCTCGCTCGAATCCACAAAGCGGCCCACACACCAGAAGGCCCTCACCCCATCGTCCAGGACCTCGCGGGCTTCTTCCTCGCCTTGGACCCCGAGGAGCTCTCCGGCTATGTCTCGACCGCTGTCAATTGCCTCATGGTCTTCCGCGATCCCATGATCAGCCGAGTCACCTCCCGATCCGACTTCCACTGGCGCGACCTCCTTGAGGATTCCATTCCGACCTCGATCTATCTCGCCATCCCAGCCGGAGACCAGGCGAGAATCCGTCCTCTCACGCGGATGCTGGTCAACCAGCTCTGCTATCGGCTGGTGCAAAAAATGAATTTCACGAAAGACCGTCATCACCCGGTGCTGCTCCTTCTCGATGAATTTCGTTCGCTCGGCCGCCTGCCTGCCCTCGAAGAGTCCCTCGCCTTTTTCGCGGGCTACGGCGTGCGCGCCTGCATCGTCTGCCAGGACTTGGAGCAGCTCCACAAGCTCTACGGAGAACGAGAAGAGGTCACCGTCCATTGTCACTACAAGGTCGTGTTGACACCCACCGGTCTTAAGACCGCCGAGTACATCTCTCAATTGTGTGGCACGATGACGGTCCATCACCAGCACCTTTCGCGTCGCGTCGGCGGTCTGTTTGGCTCGCAACCCTCAACCGAAGCCCCCAACGAGATCCGCCGGCCACTGCTGACGCCCGACGAGGTCCTGCGGCTGCCCGCGGATCAAGCGCTAATCTTTCAACACGGTGGCCGTCCCATCCGTGCCACACGAATCAAGTACTACGAAGACCCCGAGTTTGCCCGGCGCGCGAGCCTGCCCCCGCCGGATTTGCACCTCCCGCCTGCCCCGCACCTGCCCGTACGCCAACCCACCACCTCCCCCGGACCCTCCCTGTCCGCCAGCCTGCCACGGCGTCCGCGCCAGAGAAGTTGACAAGACCTCTTGACTCAATAACTAATCGTCATGTAAGTTATTTGGGCCATGCCGGCCCATCGCCTCTCTGAGGCCTATCTCCACGAGCTCCTTCAAAGAGAGCTCGGCCCAGTCCTCCTGAAATCGTTGAGCGATCAAGGAGTGGTCGAGATCCTGGTCAATCCCGATCGGACGATCTGGGAGGACCGCTTCGGTAAGGGCCTCATTCGCCTCGCCGAGCCGGCGGACCCGCTGGCCCTTGAATCCCTCACCTCGACGATCGCCTCGCTGCGCGAGACGACCTTCACCGACACGAGCCCTGAGCTCTCGACCTTCCTTGATGTCTCAGGCATCGGCCGCTGCCGCTTCACCGCCGCTCGGCCTCCCGTCGTCGAGAGCATCGCGGTTTCAATCCGCAAGCACGAGGCCAATCAAGTCTATCGCCTGAACCCCGACTTCCGGGACAAGGGCTTCATCTCCCACTCGCACGCGGAGATCCTTAAGAGCGCCATCAACGAGCGTGACAACATCATCGTGTGCGGCGGCCCGGGAGCCGGGAAGACCGCTCTTGCCAACGCCATTCTTCTTGAGATCACGGACCCTACAACTCGCATTCTGCTGCTCGAGGACGTTCCTGAGCTTCACTGCCCCGGACTTCACACTGTGTCTCTGCGCAAGGCGCCCACGCACGACCTCGAAGCCCTCCTGCGGCTCACGGTCCGCTTTCGTCCCTCGCGCATCTGCCTTGGCGAGCTGCGGGGCCACGAAACCCTGACCCTGTTGAGCGCGTGGAACACCGACACCCGGGGAGGCATCGCCACCCTCCATGCCAACAGCAGCCGGTCCGCCCTCGACCGGCTCGAGCTTTTTGTGCGGCTCGCGAGCAACTCCGTCGCCGAAGTCGCCCGCACCCTGATCGGTCAAGCCGTCGATCTCATCGTCGCCGTGCACCGCGGCCAGAAAGGCCCCCACGTGGCGGAGCTCCTCCGCGTAGAAGGCTACGACTCGCAGGCCGGTGATTACCGCCTGGCCTATGAATGAAAATAGAAAGGAGAGTCGGTCTCATGAAGCAGCGCCCTTTAGTCGTCCTCTTCTCCCTTCTCGCCCTCCTCACCCTCGCAGGACCGGCTGCGGCGACCGTCGCCGGCGGACCGGACCTGCCCTGGAACAGCCCCCTCCAGAGCCTGACCGACAACCTTCAGGGACCGGTCGCCACCTACTCTTCAATCGCCGCCATGGTCGTCGGCGCCATCATGTGGGGCTGGGGTCAAAGCCACGGCGAGGGCACCCAGCGGCTGGCCAAATTGATCTTTGCCATCCCCTGCGCCGTCTTTGCCGTCAAGATCCTGACCAGTCTCGGCATGATGGGAGCGATCCTCTGATGGAACGGATCGAGCGTCGCCGGGACCTGGCGGAAACCCCGGTCCATCCCTCCCTCACCCGCCCCATCTTGATGGGCGGCGTCGAAAAGGACCTCGCGATGTTGGAGATCCTTTTGGGCGGCGCCATCCTCGCTCTCGCCGGTC
Source organism: Thermoanaerobaculia bacterium (assembly GCA_036264085.1). Classification (GTDB taxonomy): domain Bacteria; phylum Acidobacteriota; class Thermoanaerobaculia; order Multivoradales; family UBA5704; genus DATARR01. Next base: position 22,024 of record DATARR010000024.1, read on the forward strand.
CATCGCTCGTGACCTTCGCGATCCTCGCCGTGATCGTCCTTGCCATCAACCCTTGGCTCCTCGCCCCACTCTCCGAGCGCGATCCGCAGGCCTTCGCCATCTACCTGCGCCACATCCAGTACCTCCCGAGCTATCCCGCGGCGAGCACTCACCACACTCTCCCACGCTCTCGGTAAGCATCGGTATGCTGATTCAAGAATTCTCGCGGCGGGCCGAGAGCGTCCAGGACTTGATGCTCTGGGCCGCTCTCGTTGCTCCAAGCGTGGTCCTCAACAAGGACGGGTCTTTAACCCAACTTCGTCGGTTTTCCTGAGGAATCCCAGGAGAACCGGGGGTTTGGCGGAGGTTTTCGTCACTATGCCTGAGGGGCCTTCTCCTGGGCAGGCAGCCAAGTCTTGATGGGAGGCATGACCTCCTCGGGG
>DATARR010000027.1:0-70799 GCA_036264085.1 Thermoanaerobaculia bacterium
CTGAGGCCGAAGGCCGATGCCCTGGGCTCTGTTCTCCCGGCCCGGTGGGCCGGACGCCTCAGGACTGAGTTCGGGGAACTGGTACAGTTATTCTGTGACGAGCCTTAAGAGCTTGAACGTGCCGGTTGACATTCCTCGAAGAAGACCTCCTTCGTCAGAAGAACATTCTGCCTTCCCGTCTCAGCAGATCCTCTCCAGCACCGGACCTATGGAAGCTGACGCCCTTGTGGAAGGCGCGGAAAAGTCAACGGCAGTGATGAAGAGCCGCTCAAGCCGCGCTCACCGGACTCGCAACTTTCGCGAGCCGTTTGCCGCGTCGGAGTCCTGTGAAGCTAGGGCTTTTTCCGTTCTTCGATCATTTTTACAGTCGTTTTAATAAGCCTCCCAAGCTTTGCTTTTCTTGCGACTTGGAGACCTTTGACGATATGGGGATGCGCCTGTTTGTAAGTGTTAACTGCAGCAATTATCGCACGGAACATCTAACTTCTCCTTTCATTCAAGTTTGCCCAGTTAGGATATAATATTGGACATTCGTAGTCAATAACTGAAAATATATTGGCATTAGCCTATGCCTAGATTCCCTTCCATAGATAATGACGCCAAGTTGCTTGAGTCTCGAAAGGGAGGGCTGACAGCTCCGAGCCAGAGTGAGCCAACGGGCGATGAGACGTTCCATAGGTGCCCATGTCTGCTGTCCATTTGGCTGCGGTGCCCAAGGGCTCGCCTCCAGAGACAGCCGACGGCCCTCGAAACGCCGCAATCGCCTCTCCGTTCCGCGGTACGCCGTAGTAACTGCACGTGCCCGCGGACCACGGCGTCCAAGTAGGCTCCCTGCTCTGGGATGAGTTGATGTATGCGCCGACGCAGCTCAGCTTTGACCTCTCCAGTAGGCGGACCTGGGATCTCCCGGTTCCCAGCAAGGTGTTTTCGTACATGCGCAGCCCCCCCTTAACCGCGCGGGATCCAGCCGTACCCGCGATTTCGGTACGTCAGTATCAGACACCACCGTCGAGGTTTCAGGGGAGTGCGGCCCGGCCTCCCGGGCTTATGCCGGCCCGGTGATGCGCGAGACTTCGGGCAGGTGGGCGAGGGCGATCTGCACGAAGAGGTCGACGATGCGGGCGTCGAACTGCGTGCCGCGGGCGGCGTTGAGGCGACGGAACGCCTCTGCGGTGGGCAGGGCATCGCGGTAGGAGCGGCCGGACATCATCACGTCGAAGGCGTCGACGACCGCCACGATGCGCGCGCCGAGCGGGATCTCGTCGTCCTTCAGCCCGCTCGGATAGCCTTCGCCGTCGATCCGCTCGTGATGATGCAGCACGAAGAGGCTCACCCGCTCGAAGCCGGGCAGCAGGCGCAGTATGGCCCAGCCGTAGTCGGGGTGCTTCTTGACCTCTTCGTACTCTTCGGGCGTCAGCTTCCCGGGCTTCTGCAGGATCTGCTGGGGCACCCCCACCTTGCCGATGTCGTGGAGCAGGGAGGCGATCTCGACGTCCCGCAGCTCCCGGTCGTCGAGGCCGAGCTGCTGCGCCACGCGCACCGCCCACTCCGCCAGCCGCGTGCCGTGGACGCCGGTGTGGAGCTCGGTCAGGTCGAGGATGGTGGTCAGGCTGCAGACCAGGGCCGAGGTCATCCGGCTCAGCTCGGATTCGAGCTGCTTGACGCGCAACGCCGGGGCGACTTCGCCGCCGGTCCCGGGCAGGGACGTCGTGTGAAGGAGCCAGGGGAGCTGCTTGTCGAGCTGGATCACGCCGTCTCCTCGCCGTCCGGACGCGCCACTACCAGACTGCGGTCGATCGGCACCTCGATCCGCCGCTCGCCGTCGAGGGCCAGGCAGAGCCGCAGCGACTGCGACGGGTGCGGCGCGAGGTCCATCTGGAGCTCGCCGAAGCCGTTGGTGCAGGTCTGCGTCAGGACCTCGTCCCCGCTCAGCAGCAGGACCGGCACCGGGGACACCGGCCGCTCCGGGTCCCGCAGGTCCACGAGCTGCCCCACCAGCGCCGTCCGTCCGGCGCGGGGGTCCGGCTCCAGGCGCAGGTCGAGATACAGCTCTTCGGCCTGGTAGAGGAGGTGCCGGCTGGTGACGTCCCGCCGGCGGACTCCCGCGGGCCGAGGGGAGTCGCCGGTGTCGAGCACCAGCCGCACGGGCAGGCAGGTCAGCTCTGCGATTGTCTTGGCGTCGAAGGTCTCCATCGCGTCCTTTCCGGCTCTTTCCGGCTATGAGGTCAGAGGTGTCGAGTCGAACTCGAAGCTCAGGACGATGGTCTGGCCAGGGTCGAGACGGGGCCCGCTCCCGGGATCGAAACGGAGCTGCGTCGCGGGCGCCGGAGCTCTCGTGTCGATCTTCCTGTCGTTCCACTTGAACGACTTGAAGCTGCCGTTGCCCGCAGGCCACTGGAGGTCGAGGTGGTCGAGCAGGACCGGCGCGGACCCGGTGTTGGTGATCTGCCAGGTCACCGTGTGATCCGTGAATCCGAGCTGAGTGCGCGGCTGGACGGCACAGCCCGAGTCCGCCGGGGGCGGCGGGTAGGTGGCGACACAGCCGCCCACGAAGGTCAGGGCGATCGAGTAGTCCGCCCGGTCGGGACGGTCGTAGTGGAGCCCGCCCGCCATCTTCTGCACCGCCTGCGCGAAATCCGCCCGCCCGTAGCCGGCGGCGCCGTCCGGGCTCCCCACCACCGGCACGGCGTGGGAGAGCGAGGCGCTCGCCCGGTAGAAGTCGGTGGTCACCGGCTGCCCGTCCCCCTTGGTCTGCCGTTTGTGATCCCCCTCCTGCTCCCCGTTCCCCTGGCTGGCGAAGACCGCCGTGATGCCGCTGATCCAGGGGGCCGAGAAGGACGTGCCGGAGGCGAGCGCCCAGCCGCCGCCGGGATAGGAGGTCACGACGTCCTCGCCGGGCGCCGCGATGGTCACCAGGTCGCGGCCGTAGTTCGAGAAGACGCTCAGGTGGTCGTCGGCGGTGGTCGAGGCCACGCCCAGGATGTTGCCCTGGGCCGCCGGGTAGACGAGGACCTGAAGCCCGTCGTTGCCGGCAGACGCGATGCAGGCGACGCCGCGGTCCGCCGCGTAGTTGAGCGCCCGCATCAGCTCCGGCGAGAACTCCTCGACGCTGAAGCTCATGTTGATCGCCGTCACGCCCTGGTCCACGGCGTAGTAGATGGCGCGGATGACATCGGCGACCTGGCCGCTGCCGCTGCCGTCGAAAGCCTTGAGGGGGAGGATCTTCGCCTCGGGCGCGACGCGGTGGACGACCCCTGCCACCATGGTGCCGTGGCCGAAGGCCGGCGGCACGGCCGCGGGGTCGAGCTGGCCGGTCTGCGCGGATTCGAGCACCGCGACGGTCGCGGCGTTGAGCACCGTCACCTGGTCGGCGCCGAGGATGGCCCGCGTCCGCTGGCCGAGGATGGCGCGCGTGCGCTGGTCGAGCACGTCGTTCCACTCCGAGGCGCCGGACTGGTTGCGGGTGAAGTCGTAGCCGGGCAGCAGGACATTGCGCAGCAGCGGGTGGTCGGGATCGACGCCCGAGTCGATGACGGCGACGACGGCTCCCGCCCCGCGGGCGGTCCGCGTCGCCTCGTCGACGCGCAGCACCGCCGCCGCCGTCTGCTGGACGTAGGCCCGCCAGACCAGGCGCGCAGTGCCGTCCGGGTTGGTCCCGAAGGGGACCTCGATCACCGTGTCGATGAGGTCGCGGCCGGCGAGGCGCACGCCCGTGAGCCGCCCGTTGGCGTTCGGCCAATGCAGCACGATGCTGCTCAGGGTGACGAGCTGGCCGCTGCCGTTGGTCACCTGGAAGCTCACGTCGCCGCCGTGGACGGCGAGGGCCTGGCGCACGGCCGCGGCCGGCGCCGTCCCCTCGGCGAAGGCGAGCGTCAGGGCGTAATCGGCCGGGTTCTGGCTCGGCGGATTCTGGAAGGTGAAGGTGAGCTGCGCCGTCCTGCCGCCGGCGATCTGGCGGTCGGTGACCGGCCCGAGCCAGTAGGAGTCGATGGCGGCGCCGGGCGGCACCAGCCGCGAGGCCTGCACGACCGCGCCGAGGATCGCCCGCGTGCGCTGCTCGAGCTTCAACCCCTGGTAGGTCTCGGGCAGGGCGGCGAGCGTCGCCGGCTCGATGCCCGCGACGTCGGGGTCCGGGGCCAGGGAGGCGTCCTGGATCACCGCATCGGCCGTCATGCCCTGCGGCGCCCGCACCAGGTAGACGTTGCGGCCCAGGGCGTCGGGCGAGGCGACGAGCGCCCGGATCACCTGCAGGCCGTTGCGCTGCGCCAGCTCGTCGATGCAGGACCCGGTGGCCCGCACCAGGAAGTCGTTGGTCGCGGGCCGGGGCGCCTGTCGGGCCACCGCCGGCAGTGTCAGCGCCGTAGTCAGCGCGAGGATCAGGAGGAGGGAGGCCGGCCGTCGAGTGAGAGCTCGCATCAGGGGGTCTCCAATCCGTCGAGCGCCTGTTTGACGTCCAGCCGTCCGCGGCCGCTGAGCGCGTGGCCGGCGCCGTGCACGGGCAGCGAGTGGGCCAGTGCATCGACGGCGAGGAAATAGTTGGTCCGCGCCGGCTGCTGGCCGGCGTGGTTCTTGTCCACGAAGAGGGCGACCGCGCCGCTGACCCAGGGCGCGGAGAAGGAGGTGCCTGAGACTATCGCCCAGCCGCCTCCCGGATAGGTGGTGACGACGTCCTCGCCGGGCGCCGCCAGGGTGACCAGGTCGTCGCCGGAGTTCGAGAAGTCGCTCAGATAGTCCCGCACGGTCGTCGAGGCGACCCCGATGGCGTCGCCCAGGGCGGCGGGATAGACGATCGTCTGCTGGCCGTCGTTGCCCGCCGCGGCGACGCAGGTGACGCCCTGGCGCGCCGCGTAGTTGATCGCCCGCAGCAGCTCCGCCGAGTAGGCGCCGACGCTGAAGCTCATGTTGACGACCTTGGCGCCGTGGTCGACGGCGTAGTAGATCGCCTGCACGACGTCGAACAGGCTGGCGTACCCGTTGGCGTTGAACGCCTTGAGCGGCATGATCTTCGCCCCCGGCGCGACGCGGTGGATGACGCCGGCCACCATGGTGCCGTGCCCGAAGTCGGGCGGCACCGTCGTGGGATCGATCGTCGTCGACGACGAGCCGTTCAGGATCACCGTCGCCGCGGCGCCGAGCCGGGTGCCCGTGGCGCCGGCGAGCGGCGTGCCCGCCTGCTGGCCGAGGATCGCCCGCGTGCGCTGGTCGAGCAGGTCGTCCCATTCCGAAGCCGATCCCGGCTGGCCGCGGGTGAAGTCGTAGCCGGGCACGAGGGCGTCGCGCAGCACCGGGTGACTGGGGTCGACGCCGGTGTCGATGATCGCCACCACGCCGGCGCCGAGGTAGAGCTGATTCGCCTCCGCCAGCCGCAGCAGGTCCGCGGCCGGCTGCCGCACGTAGGCGGTCCACAGCCGCTGCGAGCCGAGCTGCGTCTCGGTGGGGTTCGCGACGGCCCCGAGGATGGCGCGCGTGCGCTGGTCGAGCTTGACCTCGCTCCCCGTCTCAGGCAGCGCGGCGAGGACCACCGCTTCGATGTCGAGGGCGCCCGGCTCGCCGCCGCGCACGTCCTGGAGCACGGCGTCGGGGGCGGCGCTCGACGCGGCACGCACCAGCACCACCGAGAGGCCGTCGCCGTCCGGGGCTGCCGCCAGCCGCGCCACCACCTGCAACCCGTGGCGCTGCGCGATGGCGTCCGCCTCGGCGGCGGCGGCGCGCAGGATGAAATCATTGGTGGCCGGCCGCTGGACGTCCTTGAGCGGGACCGCCCCGGCGCGCGCCGCGAGGCTGAGCCCCAACAGCACCCAAGCAAATCGCATGGTGATCCTCATCATCCCTCTGCTCTCGTTGCGAACACTCACTCGCCACCCCGTGTGAGAACGACAGAATTCCGAGCTACAGACTGGTGAAACTTACGGCGGACATCTCTGAAGCAAAAATCATACCCGCTTCAGAGACCCCCGCCTCCACGGCTCCGAGGCGCAGTCTCCCCTGGAGACCCCGGCCCCGTCGGTCTGCCGGCAGGGAAATTTCTACGAAACGCCCGGAAACTTTAGCACGGATGCGTCAGTTTGATAAGCCTTCGGCTCGATCTCGAACGGCTTGCCGACGAGGACGAAGGGGGCCCAGTAGTAGGGATGAGGATAGGTCTCGCGCAGTTCCTGCATGGCGAGCCGGGCGGCGAGCGCCAGGTTGGGCTGCCGGGAGAGCTGATGGTAGAAGGCGGACATGAACTCGGCCGTGCTGCGATCGTGCACGTCCCACAGGGTGACCATCGCCGAGTGGGCGCCGGCATAGAGCAGCCCGCGGGTGAGGCCGATCAGCTCGTCGCCGCTCTCGACCACGTGGAGCCCGGTGCCGCAGCCGCTCAGCACCACCAGCTCGGAGCCGAGCTCGAGCTGATAGAGGTCGAACAGCGTCAGCCGCGAGCCGCCGAGTTGGATGGCGGAGAACATCGGGTTGTCCTGGCGGAAGAAGCCGTGGGTGGCGATGTGCACCAGCCGCGCCTCGGCGCCCAGGGTGCGCAACCGCTCCTCGGTGGCCTCCTCGGCGAGCAGGAGCTCGGAGCCCGGCAGCGTCGCGGCCACCGCTTTGACCTCGTCGAGGATGCTGGGGGTCAGCCGGTCGGGGATGCCGAGGATCAGCGAGCCCCGCCCGGCGGCGGCGGCGCGCGCGCAGCACAGGGCGAAGACGCTGGCGCTGGGGGCGTAGGAGAGGGTGAAACGGTCGATCAGGTAGCGCTCGCCGTCGTGGAGGGCGTGGAAGGGCAGGTAGTGCAGCGAGCCGTGGGGGATCACCACCAGGTGCTCGCAGCCCGCGAGCAGCTCCTCGACCGGCGCCAGCAGCTCGGCGTAGAGCTCGCTCAGATGGGCCCGCGTGGCGGCGTGGATCTGGGCGGCGAAGGTGCGGCAGTAGTCGGTGCCGAGCCGGAACTTCGAAAGCTGGAACTGGAGCAGCCGCTGCACCTCCCGCACCCGCAGCCCGGTGGTGATCGGCCGCACCGCGAGCCGGCCGGGACCGACGACGGCGACGTAGATCGTGCCGCGGGCCTCGTAGTATTCGACCAGCATGCAGCCGGACGGGATGGCGGCCTGGATCTCGCCGGCGTCGAGCGTCGCCGCGGTCTGCAGCGAGCCGAACTCGGCGTCGGCCGTGCGCAGCTCGCCGAGCGTCTCGAGCAGCTTCGCCTCCTGGTCGCGGCTGAGGCGCCGCAGCTCCTCGATGCGGGCGCGGGCGGCGGCGCTCCCCCCCTCGGGGCCGGGCGGCGCCTGCAGCTCGTGGACGTCGATCTGCCGGTAGTACCAGTTCAGCTCGTCGCGCAGCCGGCGCATGCGGTCGACCAGCTCGCTCTGGGTGGAGCGCGACGGCGGCAGCGACTGGGCGCGGAAGGCGATGAGGTCGGCGAGGCTGCGCGACTTGGCCTGCTCGACGTAGGTGAAGGCGTCGCGCTGGTCCTCAAGGGTGATCGCCTCGCCGCTCAGAGTGATCGCCACCAGGCTCTGGTAGAGCTCGAGCTTGTCGCGGAAGAAGGAGATCTTCAGCTCCTCGCGATGCAGGTGGGTGCGCAGGCTCTCCAGCAGGCCGTGGGCGGCGCGGTAGGCGGCGAGGGCCGCCTCGCGATCGCCCAGCGCCTCCTCGGCCTGGCCGAGGACGGACCACGCCTTGGCGCTGGAGGCGGGGATGTCGAGCGCCTCCAGGCGCCGCAACGCCCCCCGGCAGCGCTCGCGGGCCGCCAGCGGCTGCCCCAGCCGCTGGTCGATGCGGGCCAGCAGCACGTCGCACAGGGCGGCCCGCGCCTCCTGGCGGGCGGCCTGGAAGAGCTCGCGCGCCCGCTCCGCCAGGCGCCGCGCTTCGGGCGAGCGCCCGGCGTCGTGCAGGATCAGCGCCTGGTAAAGGTCGATCGCCGCCGGCCAGACGCGGTTCTCCTGCGCCACGAAGCGCTGGCGGGCGTCGTCGAACAGCCGCAGCGCCTGGAAGTCGCGCCCCTGCTGGTGGGCGGCGATGGCCAGGAAGGCGACCGTCTTGGCGCCCTCGTAGGGCATGGCGAGCTCCTCGAAGGCGGCGAAGGCGAGCTGCGAGAGCCGCTCCCCCTCCTCGGTGAGGTTGAGCTCGAGGTAGATCTCGGCCTGATCGAGGTCGCACAGCGCCAGCTCGTAGGGATCGCCGGCCTCCAGACTCCACGCCCGGCTGCGCTGGTACATCTCCAGCGCCCGCGTGTATTCGCCGCGCTGGTAGTGCAGGTAGGCGATGTTGTAGTCCGCCTGGGCGGCGGCGAGCGCCATGCCGTGACGCTCGCAGTGGGCGCTGAGCTCGCGGTAGGCCGCGAGCGCCGCCTTGAAGTCGTGCAGCTCGATGGCGCAGACGCCGACGTTGGTGAGCACCGCCACCAGGTCCTGGGGATCGCCGATCTGCCGCAGCTCCGCGAGCGCGCCGCGGAAGAGCTCCAGGGCCTCGGCGTGGCGGTCCTGGCGGACGAGGATGTTCCCCTCGTTGCTGGCGAGGCGGGCGAGCAGCAGCCGGTCGCCGTGGCGGGCGAAGACCTCCCGCGCCTGCCGCGCATCCTCCAGGGCCTCGCGGAACAGCCCGAGGTAGCTCGAATTCTGCAGCGAGCTGCTGAGGACGACGGCGGCCTCGACCTCGGCCCCCACGGCGCGGAAGCGCTCCACCGCGGCGCGATAGTGGGCGCGGGCCTCCTCGTAGCGGCCGGTCAGGTAGGCGGCGTGCCCCCGGCTCTTGGCGGCCAGGGCGCGGCAGACGTCGTCGCCCACCGCCTCCGCCAGCCAGGAGACGGCCCGCGCCAGCCGCTCCGCCTGGCGCAGGTCCTCCAGGGCGTAGCGCACCAGCTCCCGGCTCAGGCGCTCCACCGCCGGCCGGCCGTGGAGGTCGGTGCGGGCGGCCAGGAAGGCCCGGCTCGCCGCCTCGTCCTCGAGGCTGGCCAGGTGGCCGATCCAGTCCTCTTCGACGTTTTCGACGTTTTCGACGTTTTCGACGTCCTCGGTGTCGTCCCTCATCGCCGCCGCCAGTACAGCTCCTCGACGTTCCACAGCAGATGGTCGTCGAGCACTGCGGGCCGGAGGTTGCCGAGGGCCGCCTTGGCGCCCACCAGGACCTGGGGGGTCACCAGGGCGATCAGCGGCCGCTGCTCCATGACGATCTCCTGCACCCGGTCGTAGAGGCGCCGGCGCGCTGCCGGGTCGCGCTCGGCGAGCTGGGCCTTGAGCAGGCGGTCGACCTCGGCCTCCCAGGGCGCGAGGGGGCCGTGGGTGAGGCGCCAGAAATGATGGCTGCCGTCCGACAGCAGGATGCTCATCGAGGGGTTGGGATCGGCGTCGCCGCCGTCGAGCCCCAGCACGCAGGCGTCGTAGTCGTAGGAGGTGAAGAGCCGGTCGAGCACCGCCTGCAGCTCCAGGGCGGCGATGCGCACGTCCATCCCGAGCTTGCGCAGGTCCTCCTGGATGAGGGTGGCCGTGGGTCCGCGCTCGGCGTTGCCGGCGACCACCAGCAGGGTGAAGCCGACGGGCTCGCCCGCCCGGTCGTGCAGGGCGCCGGCGGCGTCCCAGGAGAAGCCGGCCCCTTGCAGCAGGCGGCGCGCCTCCTCCGGCGCTTGGCGCGGCGGCGGCAGCGCCTTGTTCAGCCAGTGGGAGCCCGGCGTCTCGTGCGAATTGAGCGGCGTCGCCCGGCCGCGGTAGACGACGCGCACCAGGGCGTCGCGGTCGATGGCGGCCGACACCGCCTGCCGGAAAGCCGTCTGGCGGAACCACTCCTGGCGGCGGCGCAGCGCCGGCAGCGGCCGGCCGGCGAGGTCGTTCTGATTGAAGAAGAGGAAGTTGAGGTCCAGGCCGGGGCCGGCGTCCACCAGCCGCAGGCCGCGCTTGGCCGCGTCCCGCGACAGCCGGTCGAAGCTCTCGGCGCTCAGCCGGTCGGCCACGTCGAGCTCCCCGGCCTGGAAGCGCAGGGCCTGGGCATCGGCGTTCGGCACGGTGAGGAAGACCAGCTCGTCGAGATAGGGCAGCGCCGCGCCGGCCGCGTCCTTCTTCCAATAGAAGGGGTTGCGCTCCAGCACCAGCCGCTCGCCGGCGCGGCGCTCGCGCAGCCGGAACGGCCCCAGGCCGGCCATCTGCGCCGCCGGCGTGTCGATCCCCCAGGCGCTCGCCAGGGTGCCGGCCTGATACGCCCGGGCCAGCAGATGGCGCGGCAGGATGGCGAAGCCGTCGAAGAGCCGCTCCGCGACACCGTAGGGCGCCGCCAGCCGGAACTCCACCGTGCGGTCGTCCACCTTGCGCACCTGGATGGGCCGGCCGCCGACGATCAGCAGGTCGCGCTGCGGCGACTGGACCTTCTCGTCCAGGTAGACCTGAAAGCTGAAGACCACGTCGTCGGCGGTGGCGGGGTGGCCGTCGGAGAAGCGCAGCCCCGGGCGCAGGACGAGGGTGTAGCGCCGGCCGCCGTCGTCGACCTTCCAGCTCTCGGCGAGGGCCGGCCGCGCCTCCTGGTCCTGACGGTCGATGTGGACCAGGTTGGCGGTCGTCGCCTGGATGACGCCGAGGCTGGCCGCGTCGACGGCGGTGACGGGATTGAAGGTCCGGGGCTCCGAGCCCAGGGCCGCCACCAGCCGTCCGCCCCGGCGCGCTTCGCCGCCCGCCTTCACGGACTCATTTTTGGCCGCGGGGCTGCCGCAGCCCGCGAGCAGGACGACGACGAGGCCGGCGGCCAGCAGAACACTCCATCTCCAGATTCCAGACATTTCCCTCAGACCTCGCCGGCCTGCAGACGCTCTCGAATGTGCTCGGCCAGGGTATGGTAGCTCAGGACCACCCCCGTCAGCAGCACCGCCGGCCAGAGCAGCCAGCGATAGGAGGTCAGCACCTCGTAGCGCTCGAGCTCGGCGAGCATCGTCCCCCAGCTCGGCACCGGCTCGGCGACCCCGAGGCCGAGGAACGACAGGGCGACCTCGGCCAGCAGGTACTGCGGCACCAGCAGGGCGAGCTGGGTCAGCGCCACTCCCGCCGCCTGCGGCAGCACGTGGCGGCGCAGCACGTAGAGGTCCGAGGCGCCGAACCCCTGCGCCGCCAGCACGTAGTCGCGGCTGCGGGCGCTCAGCACGGCGCCGCGCACCAGGCGCGCCGGCCGCGCCCAGCCCACCGCCCCGAGCACGGCGACGAGGAGGAGGAAGCTGCCCGAGGGGGCGAGGTCCAGGGGGAGGACGGCGCGCACGGCGAGCAGCAGGTAGAGCCAGGGGAGGGCGAGGAACAGCTCGCTGGTGCGCATCAGGACCTGGTCGAGCCAGCCGCCCCGGAAGCCGGCCGCGGCGCCGGCGAGCAGCCCCAGCCCCACCGCGAAGCCGGCGGCGAGGAGCCCCGAGAACAGGGAGATCCGCGCCCCGTAGAGCAGCCGCGAGAGCTGGTCGCGGCCGAAACGGTCGGTGCCCAGGAGGTAGAGGCGGGCCGGCGCGTCCACTCCGAAGAGGCGCACCCCGGAGCCCGGGCGGCCCGGCGGCGCCGACATGAGCAGGCGGACGGGGAAGGCCCGGCTCCGGTCCTCCGCATAGACCCCGGGAGCGCCCGGCCTCTCCACCCAGCGATGGACGAAGGGGCGCAGGTGGAGCCGGCCCTCGCCGTCGCCATCGCCATCGCCATCGCGAAAATGCAGGCGGGCCGGCGGCGCGTACGAGTGCTCGCGGTCCTGCTCGTCGAAGCCATAAGGAGCGAGGAACCCCGCGCCGAACGCCGCCGCGTGGAGCAGCGCCAGGAAGCCGGCCGCCAGCGCCAGCGGCATCCGCGGCATCCGCGACATCCGCGACATCCGCCGGCCGGCCCTCACGCGCCGCGCACCCGCGGGTCCACCCAGTAGAGGAGCAGGTCCGCCACCAGGTTGCCCAGCACCAGGAAGACGCTGGAGAGGAGGATCGCGCCCACCACCACGTGCAGGTCGCGGGCGAGGATCGCCTGCAGCAGCAGCGGCCCGAGGCCGGGCCAGCTCAGGACGACTTCCACCAGCACCGACCCCGAGAGCAGGCCGGCGATGGAGAGCCCCAGCAGCGACACCAGGGGCTTGGCCGCGGCCGGCAGGGCGTGGCGCCAGAGCAGCCGGCGGCGGGGGATGCCATGGCCCCGCGCCGCCTGCACGAACGACGACTCCAGGGCCTCGGCCACGGCGGCGCGGACGTGGCGCAGCACGACGGGGAACGCCGACAGCGCCAGCACCACCGCGGGCAGCGCCAGATGGGCGGCGAGGTCGCGCGCCCGCCCCCAGCCGCCGAGGGCGTCGTGGTCGAGCGAGGCCATGCCGCCGGCCGGCAGCAGCCCCGTCCGTGCCGCCACCGCCAGCCCCAGCAGGGCCAGCACCAGCTCCGAGACGGCCAGCAGGACGGCGCTGGCGGCGAGGCCCAGGCGATCGGCCCAGCTCCCCTGGCGGGCGGCGGCCCACACCCCGGCGGGCACCGCCACGAGCCAGGCGAGGGCCATGGCCGTGACGGCGAGGACGAGCGTGTTGCCCGCCCGCCGCCAGAGCAGCGGCCCCACCGGCGCGCCGTACGCCACCGACCAGCCGAGCTCGCCGGAGGCCACCGACCGCAGCCAGCGCACGTAGCGCACGGGCAGCGGCCGGTCGAGGCCGTAGCGCGCCCGCAGCGCCGCCACCGCGCCCGGCGAGATGCGGGGGTTGAGCCGCATCTCCGCCACCGCGTCGCCCGGCGAGAGGTCCGCCAGCAGGAACGAGAGGATGGAGACCCCCACGAGCAGCAGGAGGCCATACCCCAGCCGGGCCGCGGCGTACCTCATGCACTGGCTCCGAGGGTCCGCGCCGCCGCCACCAGCTCGCGGCTCGCCGGGTGCTGCGGCTGCCGCAGCAGGTCCGCGGCCGTGGCGCGTTCGACGATCCGGCCGCCGTCGAGCACGGCAACCTCGCGGGCCAGCGCGCCCGCCCCGCCCGCCAAGCCGAGGTCGTGCGCGACGAGCACGAGGGCGAAGCCGTACGACGCCTGGAGGGCCAGCAGGAGATCGGCGATCTGCGCCTGGAGCGGCAGGTCGAGCCCCGTGAACGGCTCGTCGAGGAGGAGCACCGCCGGCCGGGTGGCGAGGGCACGGGCGAGCAGGAGCCGCCGCTTCTGGCCGCCGCTCAACCGGGGGACCGGCCGGCCGGCCAGCTCCGCCGGCAACCCGACCCGGGCCATCAGCTCCAGGGCCCGCTCGCGGCGATCTCCAAGCCCCTGGAGCCGCATCGGCTCCTCGACCGCGTCGAGGGCCGAGAAGCGGGGGTTGAGGGCCGCCGCGGGGTCCTGGAAGACGAGCTGCAGGCGCGGCCGGAACGCCGCCCGCCGCCGTCGTGGGAGCGACGCCAGATCCTGGCCGCCGAGCCGGATCTCCCCGGCGTCCGGCGTCTCCAGCAGGGCGAGACAGCGCACCAGGGTCGACTTGCCGCTCCCCGAGCGGCCGGCGAGGGCGAGCCGCGAGCCAGCGCCGATCGCAAGGTCCACGCCGGTCAGAGCGGCCACGGACCGCCGCGCTCCGAACGGCCGCCGCAGCGAGTACGCCTTGCGCAGGCCCCGGACCTCCAGAAGAGGCTCGGAAAGGGACTCCAGGGACTTCAGGGACGAAGGCGCCGCGGCGTGCTGCCCCAGGCACCGCAGCAGCGACTCCGTGTACTGGTGGGCCGGCCGCCGGAAGACCTCCTCGCGCGGCCCCTCCTCCACGATGTGCCCGCCGCGCATCACCACCACCCGGTCGGCGAGGGCGGCCAGCACCCGCGGGTCGTGGCTGATGAGGAGCAGCGCCAGCCGGTGCCGCTCCTTGAGCTCCCGCAGCAGCGCCAGGACCTCCACGGCCACGGCGGCGTCGAGGGAGGCCGTGGGCTCGTCGGCGATCACCACCGGCGGCTGGCAGATCAGAGCCCGGGCGATCGTGACCCGCTGGCGCTCGCCGCCGCTGAGCTGATGGGGATAGGAGGCGAAGATCCGCCCGGGATCGGCGAACCGCATCTCGGCGAGGGCCCGCGCCGCCGCCTCGCGGCAGAGCCGCCATGACAGCCTGCGATCTCGGCGGTGGACGCGCAGCACCTCCGCCACCTGCTCCCCCACCCGCATCACCGGGTTGAGGGCGAGCGCCGGCTCCTGGGCGACGAGGCCGATGGCGGCGCCGCGAATCCCCTGGAGCTGGCGCTCCGCCAGGCCCACCAGCTCGCGCCCCGCGAGGCGCACGGAGCCGCGCACGATCCGGCCGTTGGCGGGCAGCAGCCCCGGAATCGCCAGCGCCGTCGTGGTCTTGCCGCACCCCGACTCCCCCAGCACGCCGAGCGCCTCGCCGGCCTCGAGCGCGAAGCCGATCTGCTCGACCGCCGGCGCCCACTCGCCGCGCACCCCGCGATAAGACACGGCGAGGTCTCGCACCTCCAGCGGCTTCACGGCCGCCTCGGGCGGCCTGGACGGCAGACGGCTTTCAGACAAGGACCGGCGCTCCCTGGGGAATACCATTACACAGATCCTGCCCGTCGAGCCAAAGGGCAAGAATTTACAAGCGACCGCCCCCGTCACCCTCCCCCTTTCCGCTATGCTTCTTCTACTTTGATCGGAGGAGGCTTCATGCCCCGTTTTTCCGCCAAGCTCGCGCTCCTGGTCCTCGCCATCACTCTGGGGACCAGTCCGGGAACCGCCGCCGCCTCGCATTCGACCAGGAAGGAAGCGGCCACCAAGGGCGCGAAGCCGCCCGATATCGCCGACATCGCCGCCAACGTCAACCGGCCCCGCGCCGACGCCCGCCACGTGAGCTTCACCGTGCACGAGGCCACTTGGGCTTCGCTCGACGTCTCGCCCGACGGCAAGACGATCGTCTTCGACCTGCTCGGCGACATCTACCGGCTGCCGATCGGCGGCGGCGAGGCGCAGGCGCTCACCCACGGACCGGCCTGGGACTCGGAGCCCCGCTTTTCGCCCGACGGCACGGCCATCGCCTTCACCAGCGACCGCGGCGGCCTGGAGAGCCTCTGGGTCATGGGCGCCGACGGCAAGGACCCGCGTCCGGTCACCGCCGGCAAGGACGCCTACGTGCGCGGCCCCGCCTGGATGCCCGACGGCGACTACCTCGTCGGCCGCCGCGAGGATGCCAAGCGCGCCGGCATCCCGCCGGTCGAGCTGTGGCTGTACCACCTGCACGGCGGCGGCGGCATCAAGCTGACCTCGTCCGACGACGTCAACGCCGTCTCCGGGCCGGTGGCGTCGCGGGACGGCCGCTACCTCTATTTCGCCGCCCGCCAGCGCCGCTTCAACTACGTCCCCGACCTCTCGAACGGCCTGTGGCAGGTCTGGCGCCTCGACCGCCAGACCGGCGAGCGCCTGCCCCTCACCACCGGCGTCGGCGGCGCCGCCCGCCCCGCCCTCTCGCCCGACGGCAGCAAGCTCGTCTTCGTCAGCCGCCGCGACGCCGGCACCGTGCTCGTCGAGCACGACCTCGCCACCGGCGCCGAGCGCCTCCTCGGCCGCGGGGTCGACCGCGACCAGCAGGAGGGTTTCGGCGGCCAGATGGATGCCTGGCCCGGCTACGCCTTCACCCCCGACGGCGGTGCCCTCGTCTACGCGGGCGGCGGCGGGTTGCGGCGGCTCGACCTCACCACCCTGAAGAGCGCCGAGATCCCGTTCACCGCCCAGGTCGAGCAGTGGCTGGCCCCCCGCGTCGCATTCGCGGACCGGATCCCCACCGGACCGGTCGAGGCGCGCATCCTGCGCTGGACGAGCCAGTCCGCCGACGGCCGCTTCCTCGCCTTCGACGCCTTCGGCCGGGTGTGGCTGCAGCCGCTCGCCGGCGGCAAGCCGGCCGGTCCTCCCCGGCGCCTGACCGCCGACGCCGCGGGGCTGCCGCCGCGCGAGTACGCCCCCGCCTTCTCCCCTGACGGCCGCTCCCTCGCCTTCGTCAGTTGGAGCGACAAGGACGGCGGCCATCTCTGGAAGACGGACCTGCCCGCGACGCCGGACGGCCCGGTGCCCTTCCCCACCCGCCTCACCCGCGTCGCCGGCCACTACGCCAACCCGTCCTGGTCGCCCGACGGCAGCCGCCTGCTGCTGGTGCGCGGCTCCGGGCTCGAGCTGCGCGGCCGCCAGCCCGAGGAGGAGGAATACTTCGCCATCGAATGGCTCCCGAGCGAGGGGGGCGACCTCCACTACGTCGCCTCCGTCCATCTCGCCGAGGCCATGAAGTTCCATCCCCAGGCCTTCTGGTCGCCCGGCGGCGACCGCGTCTTCTTCCGCGATCCGGTCGAGCCGCCCGAGGCCAAGCTCGCCGAGGGCGAGGTGCCGGTGTGGCGGCTCTCCGACGAGGCGGGCGGCTACGTCGGCTGGGCCGACGGCGGGCGCACCATCACCTGGACCCTCGGCAACGAGCTCCACCGCCTGCCGGTCGAGGCGGCGATCCGCTTCGTCCAGGAGAAGCAGCACAAGGAACTCGAGAAGAAGGAGAAAGAGGGAGACAAGGACGCGATCGACGATAAAGCGAAGACCAAGGAGAAGGAGAAGGAGCCGCGGGTACCGGCGTCGGAGGCCTTCCGCATCGCGCTGAGCGTGCCGCGGCCCGTGCCCAGGGGCGCGCTCGTCCTCGCCGGCGCCCGGGTGATCACGATGAAGGGGGACGAGGTGCTGCCCGAGGCGGACGTGCTGGTGGTCGGCGACCGCATCGCCGGCGTCGCTGCGGCCGGCCGGCTGTCCGTCCCCGCGGACGCGCACCGCGTCGACGCCAGGGGCCTCACCGTCCTGCCCGGGCTCATCGACACCCACGCCCACCTGCACTACTCGGGCTTCGAGCTGTTCCCCGAGACCAAGTGGGAGTACGTCGCCAACCTGGCCTACGGCGTGACCACCGTCTACGACCCCTCGGCCCCGTCGCTCGACGTGTTCGCTCAAGGCGAGATGGTCGAGGCCGGGCTGATGACCGGACCGCGGATCTACTCCTCGGGCGACGTGCTCTACGGCGGCCAGCAGGAGGACGTCTACGCCGCCGTCGACGACCAGGAGGACGCCCGCCGCCAGGTCAAGCGCATGAAGGCCTACGGCGCGCGCATGATCAAGGTCTACCAGCAGCCGCGCCGCGACCAGCGCATGTGGCTCGCCGAAGCCTGCCGCGAGAACCACATGCTGATGACCGCCGAGGGCGCCGGCGAGCTCGCCACCGACCTGACCATGACCCTCGACGGCTTCACCGCCTTCGAGCACGCCCTGCCCGTCGCCCTCAACGGCGACGTCGTCGAGCTCCTGACCCGCTCGGAGACGTATTACACGCCGACGCTGCTCGTCGCCTATGGTGGGCCGTGGGGCGAGCTCTACTACTACCAGGAGAAGAACCCGCACGACGACCCCCGGCTCAACCGCTTCGTGCCGCACTTCATGCTCGACCGCCTCGGCCGGCGCCACCCCTGGATCGCGCCGGACGAGTACCACTTCCCCACCGTCGCCCGGGGCGCGGCCGCGGTCGTCCGGCACGGTGGCCACGTGGCGCTCGGCGCCCACGGCCAGCTCCAGGGCCTGGGCGTCCACTGGGAGCTCTGGGCGATGGCCGGCGAAGGGGGCGCCGCCGTCCCGGGCCCGGGCCAGGCGATGACGCCGGCCGAGGCGCTGCGCTCCGCCACCCTGGCCGCCGCCGACAAGATCGGCCTCGCCTCCGACCTGGGCTCGATCGAGACCGGCAAGCTCGCCGACCTCATGGTGGTCGAAGGCGACCCCCTGGCCGACATCCACAACACCGCCCGCGTCCGCTGGGTGGTCAAGAACGGCGTGCTCTACGACGCCGGCACCATGCGAGAGGAGTGGCCGGAGGATCGGCCCCTGCCGCCCTTCTTCTGGCGGGACGGCACGGCGACGGCACCGTAGAGGGGGAGCACGGACGAACACAGACGAACACGGACAGCAGGAACGGAAGGTCATTTTCTTCGTGTCCGTGTTGGTCCGTGCTCGTCCGTGTGTCCGTGCTCCCCCTCTACCGGAACGGCGAGCTCACCCCCCCATCCACGATGAGAGAGAGCCCTGTAACATAGGACGCCCCCTCCGAGCACAGCCACAGCACGGCGTCGGCGGCCTCCTCGGGCCGCCCGATCCGTCCGAGCGGCACGAGCCGTGCGAAGCCCGCTTCCGCGGCTGAAGGGTCCTGCGGCGAGACCTTCTCGAAGACCCCCTCCAGCATCGGCGTCCGGAAGCCGCCGGCCACGAGCGCGTTGACGCGGATGCCCTGTTTCGCATACTCCTGCGCCGCGGACTTGGTGAGCCCGAGGACCCCGGCCTTGGCCGCGGCATAGAGCGCGTTTCCAGCCACTCCTCCGAGACCGTTGAGCGAGGACGTGTTGACGATGGTCCCGCCGCTGTCCTGCCGCAGAAATTGGACGATCTCGTGCTTCATGCAGAGCCACACGCTCTTGAGATTGAGCGCCATGTGCCCGTCGAATTCCTCCTCGGAAAACTCCGCGGAAGACTTGAAGACGCCGGTGTCGATCGCCGCCGCATTGTTGAACGCACAATCCAGCCGGCCGAACCGTTCGACCGTCCGCCGCACCAGCGCCTCCACCTGCGCACCCTGCGACACGTCGGTGTAGACGAATTCCGCCTGCGCCCCGAGAGCTTCGATCTCCCGCCGCACGGCCTCCCCCCGTTCCACGCCGCGGCTGGCGATCACGACGGCCGCGCCCTCCGCCGCAAAACGCAGGGCCGTGGCCCGCCCGATCCCGGAGCTGCCGCCGGTGACGAGCGCCACCTTGCCGGCGAATCGCCGTTCACTCATGGGCGGGGGGCCTCGTCGAGCGTGTACTCGAAATCATACGAATGCTTGCCGTCGGCGATCTGGATCGCCATCCGGCCGGAAAGGCCCACGAGCTGGCCCGTGCCCGAGTCCGGCACCACGGTGATGGAAAGCCCCGGCGTGCCCCGCGTCATGGTGCCCGTGTGCTGCAGCGCGAAAGTGCCACTGCGGCCCTGGAGCGCGCCGGTGACCTGTTCCATCGCAACGTAACCGGCGGAGCCCTTGACAGCGGTGCTGACGGCGAGCATCTCACCCCTGCTCGTCGCTTCGAGATCGCCGTGGAACTGCTTCTCGATCGACATCCTGCCGACAGCCGCGTCGTTCTGCGTTTGTGGGGTCAACTTGACTTCGAAAGCTCCGCTTGCATGAGCCATGATGATCGTTCCTCCTGGACTGTACTCCATCGGTGTGTCGCCTTCCGCGGATGGAATCGTCTCTGTATACGCCAGGGGGGACCGCCTGTCAATGCCTTTCGGCCTTCTGAGCTCGCGTAGAAGGTTTCCAGCGTGGCGGGAAAGTTTTTCGCGCGGCGGAGAAGCTTGTCGCGGAATCTGAAAAGTTTTCCACCGGCCAGGAAAGCTTTCCAGCCAACCGGGAAACTTTTCCAGCCGCCTGAAAGGTTCTCCGCGCGCCGGGAAACCTTCGCAGCTCGCCGGGAAACCTTTCCGCGAGCTGAAAAAGCTTTGCAGCCGGCCGCAAAGTTTCCACGGAATCCGGAAAGCCTTCCGCCGGCTTGAAAAACTTTGCAGCCAAGCGGGAAAGTTTTCCAGCCACACGAAAAGCTTTGCAGCAGTCCGGGAAACCTTTCCGCGAGCCGGGAAAGCTTTGCCGCCGGCCCCAGCGACTCCTCGAGCGGCTGGTACCCCTTCGGGACCGCCTTCACCTTCGACGTCATCGTGCTGGACGTCCTGGGAAAGCCCTACGACATCGAGAACATCGACCCGATGCCGCCGAGAAGGTCGCGGGCGGCCGGCTGAGGGTGCGCAAGCTCGGCGTCGACGAGGCATTGCGCAAGTACGGCCATGATAGCCATCATTGAGGCGCGCCCAGGCGCGGGCGACTTCTTCGAGGCGGCATTCCGCCGTAATGTTCTTCGTAATCTTCGCCCTGTATTCTGTCTTTGCTGACCAAGGCCCCATCTCTCCGGCGCTCAGCTCTGACCGGCCAAGGCAGCAACCCAACCAGTCTCCCCCCATGACGGCGTGAGCCGCATGGATATCGGGGGCGGCGCCTCGGGCGTAGGGGCCGCTCCCTCCTTTTTTTCTCCCCCTCCAAGACCGCTGTCTGCTGAACTTCTGGATCTACCGCGCAGTCCGCGCTAGAATGGTGGCGTTGACGGTGTGCGCGGTGTGATGAATCCGGAATCTGCCTCTCCCCCAGCTCTCGACCTCCTCCGCTCGGCCCGGCGAATCGGGCTCGCCCTGTCGGGCGGCTCGGCGCGGTGCTCGTTCCAGATCGGAGTCCTCGAGAGCCTGTTGGAGATGGGGATCCGGCCCTCTGTCACGGTCGGCGTCTCCGGCGGCGCCTGGAACGCCATGGCCCTCGCCGCCGGCACCGAGGGGCGGTTGCGGCACTACTGGCGGACGTTCGTCCGCATGCCCTCGGTCGATTTCCGCAACCTGCTGCACGAGCACTCCCCCTACCGTTTCAGCGAGATGCACCGCCGCACCTTCTCCAGGTACGTGGGCGCCGGCCGTCTCCACCGCCCCGAGGCGCTGCCCGCCTGGATC
The DNA here is from genome assembly GCA_036264085.1 of Thermoanaerobaculia bacterium. Lineage (GTDB taxonomy): Bacteria > Acidobacteriota > Thermoanaerobaculia > Multivoradales > UBA5704 > DATARR01. Next base: position 20,489 of record DATARR010000027.1, read on the forward strand.
GGCGTCACCCGGCTGCGGGACCGGCAGGCCGTCTACTTCGACGCGCGGACGTTCGACGATCCGCTGACCCTCGGCCTGGCCTCGAACTATCTGCCCCCCTTCTTCACCCACGCGCCGCGCATCGGCGGCGAGCGCTACGGCGACGGCGGCCTGGCCGACAACCTCCCCTACCGCAAGGCGTTCGACGAGGGGTGCGACGCGGTCGTCCTGGTCACCATGAAGGGGGAGAGCGAGGGGCTGCCCTACCGCAACTCGCACGACCCGCTGCACGAGATCCCCTCGCCCTACCGTGAGCGGACGGTGGTGATCCGCCCCCGGCACCGGCTCCCCTGCGCCTTCACCGAGAGGCGCTGGCCCGTGCTCGTCCAGATCATCGAGATGGGGCGGCTGCGGGCCCGCGAGGTGATCCTGGGCGAGACCCACCCGGAGTGCGAGCGGCGCGGCGAGGTGCACCCCGTCGGCAGGGTCCTGAGCCGCCTCTTCCTGACCCGCGTCCTGGCCGCGACGGCGCCCCGCGTGCCGTAATGCCCGCCGTAATCTTCGACCCGTAGGATTGACTCCAGCACGTCGTCGGGCTCCGCGCTCAGGCGGCACACACGATTCCCTCAAGCGGAGCGGCTGTCTCCCCCATGCTCGAGAGCCGCTCCGCCTTTTTTTCGTCCTCCTCCTGCAATCAAACCTGAGGATCAACGGCCCGGCGGCCTGGCCGGCACGCTGCCCGGGGGCGGCGCCGGCGCCGGCACACAGGGAACGGCGAGGCTCTTGTGGCCGTCCTTGCCGACGCTGCGCACGGCGAAGAACTCGTTGTCCGTGCTGGTGTCGTCGAGCACGACCTGACCGGGCTCGCCCACCGCGCGCAGGACCTTCCAGCGCGTTTCGGTCGTCTCCCGCTGCAGGATCTCGAACCCCTTGCGGTCGGGGTCGGGCTCGGCGTCGATCCTGATCTTCGCGGCCGGCGTCACCGCGCCCCCGAGCACCGCCGACTTCGGGGGCGCGGGCGCCGCGGCCAGCTCCGCCAGGATGGCCTGGTTGAGCGCCGCCACCTCGGCCAGGAAGGGGAAGTCCATGAAGCGGATCAGGTCGCCGTACTGGACCCCCTTGTCCTCTCGCACGTCCTGGTGCTGGTGGTCGTAGACCTCCAGCGGTTCGGTGAAGCGGATGGCGGGCAGCCCGGCCTCGACGAAGGGGAGGTGATCGCCGCCGCGGCCGAAGCGGTCGCGCCGGAAGACGAGGCGCACCCGCTCGCGCCCGACGATCTCCTCCAGCCGGCGGGCCATCTCGCGGCCGGGCGAGTCGACGCCGTCCGGCCCGCCCTCGCTGAAGACGCGGGGCCGCCGGTCCTTGGCGCCGTTGGTGGCGCCCACGATGTCGTCGGTGATCATGCCGCCCACCTGATAGCCCTGCTGGCCGAGCCACTCCTTGAGGCGCCGGGCCCCCAGCAGCCCCTGCTCCTCGCCGGCCACGGCGGCAAAGACGAGCGTGGCGCGGAAGCCCCCGGGCCGGGAGGACAGGGCTGCCGCGGAGAGGATCGACGCCGCCACCCCCGAGCCGTCGTCGTCCGCCCCCGGAGCATCGCTCTTCGCATCCATCACGTCCGAGGCGCGGGAGTCCATGTGACCGGAGACGACGTAGGCGGTCTTCCGGCGCAGGGGGTCCGTCCCTTCGAGCACGGCGTAGACGTTCTCCATGGGGACCTTGGCGTTGCCGGTGCGCGGACCGCTCGTCTCGTACTTGTCGACGATCACCTTGAGGCGGCCGCTGGATTTCGCGGCGATCTCCCCGAAGCGTTTCACCACCACGTCCCGGCCGCAGCCGATCCCCCGCTTGGGGTCGGTCCAGGACGACAGCGAATTGCGCGTGCCGCAGGCCACCAGCTCGGAGACGATGGCCCTGGCCTCGGCAGCGGCTGCGGCGCTGGCGGCGGGCGCCGGCGCGGCGGTCACCGCGGCGAAGGCGGCGGGGACGGCGGGGACGGCCAGCAGGGCGGAGACGGCAAGCGCGGCGCAGGACGGCTTCATGCGGGCTCCTTTCGGGATCGGATCTCGAGTCCGGAGCCGAATCCTACTCCACCTTTTCCCATGTACACTCAACACCCATGGACGCCCCGCTCGTCCGGCCGGCCCTGACCTACGAGGACCTCCTTGCAATGCCCCACCGTGGCGGGCGATGCGAGATCTTCGACGGCGTGCTCTTCGAGTCCCCGGTCCCCAGCCTGCTTCATCAACGCACGGCGCAACGCCTCACCCGGGTGTTCGAAGAGGCAATACGGGACGGTTCGGGGGTGCTCTCCTCCGGGATGGACGTGGTCCTCGCGCCCGGCACCGTCGCGCGGCCCGACCTCGTCCTCGTCCTCGCGGACCACCTCGGCATCGTCGGCGACGCGGTGCGCGGCGCCCCCGACCTGATCCTCGAAGTCCTCTCCCCCGCCACCGTCCGCCTCGACCGGGTGATCAAGATGGATGCCTACGCGCGCTACAGCGTGCCCGAGTACTGGCTGGCGGACGGCAACGCCAAGCTCATCGAGATCTTCCGCCTGGACCCCCACGCCCAGCTCTACCGCCTCACCGAAACCTGCCGCCCCGGCGACCGGGCGACCACGCCGCTGGTGCCGGGGCTGGCGGTGGAGGTGGGGCGGTTGTTCGGGTGAGCGCTGAACCTCAACGTCACCGGCGCGCGGATTAGTTTTCTACTGCGCAGACACCGTCAAGAACGCCGCGATTTTCTCGTTGAGGAACTTGCGGTCCTCCGGGTCGATCCCCGCTCCCGCGGGATGCCCCCAGAGCGACGGGATCGGCGTGAGGGTGACGTGCGGAATGAAGCGCGCCTCGTAGCGTGCGTCGGTGAGAGGGAAGTAGAGGTCCGTCTCCGACGGCATGTAGAGCAGCGGCACCTTGATCGACGCCAGCGCTTTCTCCACGCTGCCGTCGAAGCCCTTCGTGGTGCCCACGTCGTGCTTCTCCCAGGTGCGCGCCTGCAGGATCAGGTCATTGGCGTCGGCGCCGGGAATGAAATTCTTTCGGAGATCAGCCACGAACGATTCGAAAGTCGTTCCCGGCGGCGTGATCTGCTTCCAGAGCTCCTGCCGCCACCACTCTTGCGAGAAGAGCCAGCCGGCCCAGACCAGGCCGAAAAGCTCGACCCCCTGCTTGGGCTGCACCGTGTAGTCGCCGCCCTTGAACCCCGGATCGAGCGCGATCGAGGCGATCTGGCCCTCCAGCCGCACCACGCCGTGCGGCCAGCACTTCGCGGTGCCGGACGTGGCCACGATGCGGTCGCTGAAGTCAGGGTAGCTAACCCCCCACTGGAAGGCCTGCTCGGCCCCCATCGAGAAGCCGATGACCGCGCGGAGATGAGTGACGCCCAGGTCGAGCAGGAGCCGGTGCACCGCCTCCACGTTGTCCCGGATGGTCGCGACGGGAAACCGCGGTCCATGGAACGGTTCCGGCGTGTTGCTCGGCGACGACGAATGGCCGTTGCCGAAGAGCTCGGTCGCCACGAGGAAGTGTTGCTTGGGATCGAGCGCGCCCCCCGGCCCCAGCAGCCATTCGTAGCCGTGGAAGTCCGCCATGTAGTGGGACGGCAGCAGGATGACGTTGTCGTGCTTCGCGTTCAGGTGGCCGTAGGTGCCGTAGACCACCTTGACGTTCGGCACCGTGGCGCCGCTCTCGAAGGTGAAGCGCTCGAGCGTGAAGACGTGGGGCTCCGCAGGGATCGGGGCCGGGGCCGCGGGCTCCTGCGCAGGAAGGGGCGCCGAGAGAACGGCCAACAGCGGCAGAATCAGCAACACGAGCCGAAGGCCAGAGTATGGGGCCTGCTGGGACATGGTAGAGCTCTCCTCCCGTCGATGCCTGCGTTGAGGCTGAGTCTACCTCAGCGACGCCGCGACGCAACTCCGGGGTTCCCATAATCCTCAGAGGCCTTCGAATGAGAATCGGGCTTTCTACTTCTTGATCCCCTCCACCAGATCGGCAAATTCGCTCCCGAACCGATGTGCGTCCCCCGGCCAGCGGGCGGAGAGATAGCGCCCATCGAGGACGGTGAATCCCCGAGCGAGATGTTTAGGGCTGTCACGCGTGATGGGGAGGGACCCGCGAACGAATTCCCGGGGACCGTTCTGCTTGACTTCGTCCTCGACCGTCGTCTCCGGATAGGTGCGATAATAGTTGCCAAGCCAGCGCCTGGTCAGCCGCCAGCCGGTCAGCTCCAACGGTTTCGTCAACGCGGTCGTCTTCTTTCCAGAAAGCAGAGACGCGCCGTCCACCGTGCGGGATCGAGCCGCCACCAGCACGCCATGACAGATGGCTCCGATGGGTTTGTCCTGCTGAGCCATCTCGACAACCTTGGCTTGGAGCAGAGTGGATTCCAGGTATTCCTTCGTACCCGGAGCGTGACCGCCGGGCAAGAGGATGGCGTCGAAGTTTGCCGTCTGGATCTCGGTGTAGGAGATGGGATTCTTGAATTCGGGACACTGCTCCATTTCCTTGTAGGCCCGTCGGCCGTTGACATCCGCGCGGAGAAAGGGTGAGAGGATGCCGAGCCCTTCGCCGGTGATCATTCGCGCGTCCGCCTGTCCCGGGCGTCCGTTCGGAGTGGCAAAGACGACGGCATGGCCCCGCCCGCGCAAGATCTTCCACGGCACGGCCGTTTCGGTGGGATCGAAATCGGAATTCGGGATGGGCATCAAAAGGGTTGCCATTGGCTCCTCCAGCTCGAAGACCACTACGTCTCTGGAGAAGCTCCCCATGTTCTGCCGCCCCAGGCATCACTTCGTTTCATGCACGCCGTTCTGAGAAGAGGACGGACAGAGACGGGATTTTCCCAATGTTTATGGGCTCTTGAAGGTCACCGGCCCCTGCGGGCAGTCGAGTTGGAGCGTGAAACCGGGCTTCGGGCCGGCGGCCAGGTCGACGTGGAGCGCGAGCGTGGACTTGAGCCGCTTGAGGTCGGTCAAGTCGGGGCCGGCGACGACGAAATCACGGAGCTTGCAGCCGGCAGGGGCGGTCGTCGACGGATGAGGCGTTCCGGCGGACCAGACGATGAAGAAGGGGGCCAGCGCAAACTCGTGCGCCACATTGAAGGTCTGCCAGTTGAGCGTCGTACCCGCGGGAGTGATCCGGGACCCGGGCTCCGGCGGCGTGAGCTGAAACCCTCCCTGCTCCAGACGGTGGCGCAGAGATTCGAGGTCCCCGCCCGAGACCGCCCAGCCGATGAGCGCGGGAGTCTCCAATTTCGCGAGATCTGAAAATCCGGCTGGCGCCTTGACTCCCGGCTGCAGGGCGATGATCTCCAGGTAGCTGCCGCCGCCCAGAGAGAGGAGAGCGTTCTGAGTTCCCCGGGGGTGCTTGCCCCCGAACGCGGGCCGCACCCCGGTGGCCTTCGCCACCATCTCCGTCGCCCGGTCGAGGTCCGCGGCGCCCAGCAGGATGTGATCGACGTGAGGCTGGTTTTGGGGCTGATCCGTAGCCAAAGCGAGACCTCCTCTGAGCATCAAGAGGCAGACGAGGGAAAGAATCCAGACGACTTTGGAGCCTGCCATGATCGGTCCTCCAGCCGCCTGACCCGCGTTGAGCGGCCAGGCAGAGGCGCATTCTACCAGCCCCCTACCCGCCTCGCGAGGTTGTCTCCTCGACTCCGTTCGTAGGACGGTGGTTGACCGGGCAAAGCCTGACGGAAGAGGAAGAACTCGGCATGGCGTTGAGCGCCACGTAGGGGATCTTCGGCGAGTTGGCAAGCCCAGGACGACAGGTTGATCCTAAGATCTTGACGCTTCTGCACATTTTGCGTTGCAGTCCGTACAGCGGGAACGAGCTCGGCGGGCGTGTGCTATCCTTCGGGCGCCTTGAGACATCCAACGGAAGGAGAGCCATGGGAGAGGCTGTGAAGATGCCTGCAATCAAGCTACCCAAGATCGCCCTGCCGCGCCCGCAACGCTGGGACTGGTTCGCCATCGGTGCCCTGCTCGTCGGTATCGCCCTCATGGTCGCGAATCTCGCGCTGGGGCTCAAGAAGCCGGCGGGCGAGCCGTTCCCCTCGGGATGGACAGGGGTCTTCGTGTTCGGGCAGCTCGCCGTGGCGTGCGGCGGCCTGATGCTGCTGGGCAAGACCGCCAAGGACGGCACCGGCTGGGGCAACGCGGCTTCGCTGCTGGCGATGTTCATCGGCATCGGCGGGTTCTTGCTGGCGGCGGCCTTCTGGGCGGCGGCCTGACGGCTCCGGCCCTTCCCCGGCTCTCTGCGTCACGGTCCAGAGGGCCGGCCGGTAATCCGGCCGCCCCCTGCGGGCCGTAGTGTTGTCGGACCGGCACGCCGCCGGGTCCGTCCCCGAGAGGAGCCGTCGCCTGTGAACGCCACCGCCCAAGCCGCCGCTCCGCCGCAGAGCTCGCCGTCGAAATCGCGGGGGAAGCTCATCCTCTATGCCGTCATCGGCCTGGCGCTCCTCGCCGCGGTCCTCCTCGGCGGGCGGCAGATCGCGGGCTACATCCCCCGGTTCGCGGAATGGGTCGCGAGCCTCGGCGTCTGGGGACCGGTGGTCTTCATCCTGGGTTATGCCATTGCCGCCATCGCCTTCGTTCCGGGCTCGCTGCTCACGCTGGCCGCAGGCATCATCTTCGGCCTGGCCCAGGGGACGATCTACACCCTGATCGGCGCCACCCTGGGTGCCTCGGGCTCCTTCCTCATCGCGCGCTATCTGGCCCGCCGCCGGATCGAGCAGAAGATCGCCGGCAACGCGAAGTTCGCCGCCATCGACCAGGCGGTGGGGCGGGAGGGGTTCAAGATCGTGGCCCTGCTTCGCCTCTCCCCGGTCTTCCCCTTCAACCTGCTGAACTACGCCCTGGGGTTGACCAAGGTCCCGTTCCTCCAATACCTCGTCGCGTGTCTCGCGATGCTCCCGGGCACACTGCTCTACGTCTACTATGGCAAGGCCCTGGGCAGCCTCGCGGCGCTGGCGAGCGGCGGCCCCAAAACGCAGAAAGGGCCGGAATTCTGGATCTTCCTCGGCATTGGCCTGCTGGCCACCCTGGTGGTCACCACCTTCGTCACCCGCCTGGCCGGCAAGGCGTTGCGCCAGCAGATCGACACGCCGGCCAAGGTCGCGGACAGGCCCACGGAGGACCGCCATGTCTGAGCCCGCTCTGAAGGAGCTTCCGGAGATCCACACCTTCCCCATGGAGCCGAAGGACGAGCACAACCTCAAGCTCCTCGACAACGTCCATCCAGAGACTTGGACGAATCCCGAGCCGAAGGAGCGGTACCACATGGTGGTGATCGGCGCCGGCACGGCCGGGCTGATCTCGGCCGCGGGCTCGGCGGGTCTCGGCGCGCGGGTGGCCCTGATCGAGCGGCATCTCATGGGCGGCGACTGCCTGAACGTCGGCTGTGTCCCTTCGAAGGGAGTGATCCGCGCCTCCCGCGCCTGGCAGGACGCGCGCGAAGCCCGCGAGCGCTTCGGCGGCCCGATCGTCGCCGGCGATGCCCAAGGCGATTTCGGGGCCGCCATGGCGCGGATGCGCCGCCTGCGGGCCGGCATCAGCATCCACGACAGCGCCCGCCGCTATCGGGACCTCGGGATCGACGTCTTCCTCGGCCAGGGCCGCTTCGTCTCGCCGGATACGGTGGAGATCGACGGCAAGCGTCTGCACTTCCGCCGCGCCGTCATCGCCACCGGCGCCCGCGCCGCCGAGCCGCGCATCCCCGGCCTCGCCGCGGCGGGCTTCCGCACCAACGAGACGATCTTCAACTTGACCGAGTTGCCGAAACGGCTCGTCGTCCTCGGCGGCGGCCCCATCGGCTGCGAGATGTCGCAGTCGTTCGCCCGCTTCGGCAGCCAGGTCACCCACCTCAACCAGGAGGCGCACATCCTGCCGCGCGAGGACGCCGACGCCGCCGAGATCGTGCAGCAGGCGATGATCCGGGACGGCGTCCATTTCGAATTCCACATGAAGTGCGTCGAGGTGCGGCGGCAGGGCGCCGAGAAGGTCGTGGTCTTCGAGCGCGGGGGACTACGTCACGAAGTCGTGGCGGACGAGATCCTGGTGGCGGCCGGGCGCGCGCCCAACGTCGAAGGTCTGGGGCTCGAGGCGGCCGGGGTGCGCCACGGCAAGCGGGGAGTCGAGGTGGACGACCACCTGCGCACCAGCAACCAGAGCATCTTCGCCTGCGGCGACGTGGCCTCCCGTTTCCAGTTCACCCACGTGGCCGACGCCCAGGCCCGCATCGTCATCCAGAACGCCCTCTTCTTTGGCCATTCCAAGGCCTCGGCGCTCACCATCCCCTGGTGCACCTACACCACGCCGGAGATCGCCCACGTCGGCCTCTATGAAAAGGACGCCAAAGAGAAGGGGATCGAGGTGGACACCGTCACCGTTCCCCTCTCCACGGTGGACCGCGCCATCCTCGACGGCGCCGACGAGGGATTCCTGCGGGTCCACGTCGAGAAGGGGTCGAAAGAGGGCAGGATCGTGGGCGCCACCCTGGTGGCCGAGCACGCCGGCGACATGATCGGCGAGCTCTGCCTCGCCGTCACCCACGGCATCGGCCTGAAAAAGATCGCCAGCGTCATCCACCCCTACCCCACCCAGGGCGAGGCGGTGAAGAAGGCCGCCGATCAGTGGCGGCGGGGGGCGCTGACGCCGGCGGTGAAGAAGGTGTTCGGCACGTTCTTCCGGGTATTCAAGTGACGGCAGCGTGGCCCTGACCTCCACCATCTTCACCTTCGACATCGCCCTCGCGGACTCGGACCGCGGGGTGTACGAGGACCTGTCCCTGCGGGTGGCGCGGCACCCCTCGGAGACGGAGGAGTTTTTCGTCACCCGGGTGCTCGCCTACTGCCTGGAGTACGAGGAGGGGATCACCTTCTCGAAGGGGGTCAGCGACGGCGACGAGCCCGCCATCCTCGTGCGCGACGCCGCGGGCCGCTACAAGGCGTGGATCGAGATCGGCTCGCCGGACGCGGACCGTCTCCACAAGGCCGCCAAGACTGCGGAGCGGGTGGCCGTCTACACCCACAAGGACCCGGCCTCTCTCCTCCGCCGGCTGGAGGGGGAGCGGATTCACCGCGCGGCGGAGATCCCCATCTGGTCTCCGGACCGGGGCCTCCTGGCCGACCTCGTCGCCCTCCTGGACCGCCGGATGGCCCTCCACCTCTCCGTGTCCGGCCGGGAGCTCTACCTCGACATCGGCGGGAAGACCTTCAGCGGTCCTTTGACGGAGCACCGTCTGGGCTGACGGAGCCTTCCTCGCTCGCGGGCACGCAGGTCCCGTCGGGATAGAGCGCGACGACCTGCTCGTCCTGCCAGATGAGGACTGGCCGACCGGCACGCCAGTGTTCGGCAATGGCGGCCGCGACAGCCTCTTTCATGGCGCGATCGGCCTTCTCGAAAAGCGGGGGCAGCTCCAGGTGCGAGACGAGCTTGCTCATGAAATTTTCGCTGCTCTCTCAATTTCTCCAAAGATCTCTGGCTACCGCGATCAGAACAGGATCCTCACTCCCACCTGCGCCTGCCGCGGGTCGCCGTTGCCGCTCTGCACGGTGCCGTCGAAGTTGAAGATCAGGTTGGTGACCTCGGGGCGGCGGAAGTTGGCGCTGTTGAAGACGTTGAAGACGTCGAGGCTGGGCTGGATCGTCAGGTTGCCGGCGCGGAAGTCGCGCGACAGGCGCAGGTCGAGGGAGTTGAACTGGTTGTCTTTGCGGCCGAGGTTGCGCTGCGTCACCGAGCCGTCCGGATTGATGCGGTCCTGCGGCGTCTGAGCCACGGCGCCGGTGGCGGTGATCGACTGCGGCTGCGCCGAGCGGTAGGCGTAGCGGAAACTGACGTCGACCGCGTGGGGCGCCTGCCAAAGGAGGAAGGCGTTGACGCGGTGACGCTGGTCGCGATCCGAATAACCGTATTCCGGGCCGAGGTCGGTGATCTTGGCGTAGCGGAAGGTGAAGGGGTCGCGCTCGTTGTCGTCGTCCGACTTGTCCTTCGAATAGGTGTAGTAGACCTGGTACTGGAAGCGGCCCGTCCAGCGCTTGTTGGCGCCGAGCGTGATCCCCCAGTAGTTGCTCCGCGCCCGCGATTCGACGGTCGTCAAGGCGCCGATGCCGTTGGCGCCGCCGGGCGGCAGGCCGGTGCTCCAGGGTGAGCCCAGCAGGGGGTCGTTGCGATTGACGAAGCGGGTGAGGTGATCGCCCTTGGCGTAGTTGCCCTTGACCAGCAGCGCCAAGCCGGTCGCCACCTCGCTCTCATAGGAGAGGCTCGCCGCCGTGGTGCGCGGGTTCTGGAAGTTCTTGTCGAAGACGAAGACGTCGGGATCGAAGGGCGAGCCGACCTGCGATTGCGGGATCAGGTTCGGGTACGCCGGCACCGGTCCGAGGATCCCCGCGAGCGCGCTGCTGCGGAAGATCGACTGGCCGAGGGTACCGTTGGTCGAGCGGGTGGAGGCCAGGGCGAGCCCGGGGACGCGGGCGTAGAAGATGCCGGCCGTGGCGCGCACGACGCCCTTGCCGTCCCCCTTCGGGTCCCAGGTGATCCCCAGACGCGGCTGCCACATGTTGTAGTCGGACGGAATTTTGCCGTCCGAGGGGAAGTGCTGCGGCCCGGCCGCGGTGACGACCGTCTTGCCGATGAACGGCGCGAAGAAGACCTGGCTGGCCGGCGTGCGCACGTCGGGCTCGACCTGGGCCTCCCAGCGCAGGCCATACTGGACGGTGAGGTTCGCCTTCGGCTGCCAACTGTCCTGCAGGAAGGCGGCGGGCTCCTTCTGCGGGATCTTCTGCGTGCCGGCGTCCTCGACCGTGTGACCGTTGGCGCCCGCCTGCTGGAGATAGAGCAGCACCGGGCCGGTGACCGAAGTTCCCGGCGGACAGACGCCGGCCTGCGAGGAGCTGCCGTCCGAGCATTCGACGTATTGCGGGTTCTTGACGTAGTTGAGGAAGCCCTCGGTGGAGCTGAAGATGTAGCGCCCATTGGCAAAGCCGAGGAACGTCTGGTTCGAGCTTACCTGGTTGTACTCGACGCCGCCCTTGACGGCGTGGTTGCCGCGCAGAACCGAAAGGTTTTCATTGAGCTGGTAGCGCTCGTCGTAGTACTTGACGGGGATGAAGAACGGCTCGCCGAAGCGGAAGCTGTGAGCGAAGTCGAAAGCCGTGTCCGGCAGCGGCCGGCCGTTGATCAGCGGCCCGTTGTAAGGCCGCGGGCGGTCCTCACGGGCGTACTGGAAGCGGAGCTCGTTGAGCAGCGACTCGGAGAGGGTGGAGATGATCGTCCCCGTGCCGGCGTTCGACTTGTCGTTCTCGATGGCGTTGGCGCTGCGCCCCCAGGTGTCGACGTCGAAGGTGCCGTTCGCCTGCTCGGCCCAGGTGTAGGTGTAGCGCAGGGTGACCTGGTTCTTGTCGGAGGCCTGCCAGTCCACCTTGCCGAGGAACACCCGGGCGTCGTTGGTGCGCTCGATGGGAAGGTTTTCCCCCGGATCGCCGATGCTGGCGAAATAGTCGATGACCCGCGGATCGATGCGTGTGGGGTCCGTCTGCTTGGTCGAACGCCCCCGCTGATAGTCGGCGGAGACGAAGAAGAAGGTCTTGTCGCGCTGCAGCGGACCGCCCAGGGTGAAGCCCGCCTGGGTCTGGTTCTCGTCGACCTTGGGGGCCAGGCCCCCCGACGGCGTCTCGGCGCGCGAGGAGAGGGTCTGGTTCTTGAAGAAGCCGTGGGCGCTGCCCTGGAGCTGATTGGTGCCGCTCTTGGTGACGACGTTGACGAAGCCGCCCGAGGAGCGGCCGAACTCGGCGTTGGCGCCGTCCGCCACCACCACCACCTCCTTGACGGCGTCGAGGTTGAAGGTGAAGGCCGGCCGCTGGCCGCCGCGCTGCTCGCCGAAGAACGGGTTGTTGAAGTCCGCGCCGTCGACCGAGACGTTGTTGTGGATCCCCTTCTGGCCGTTGATCGACAGCTCGTCGCCGTCCGGCCCCTGGACGGTGGTGACGCCCGGGGTCAGCTTGGTGTAGTCGAGAAAGTTGCGGCCGTTGTTGGGGAGGTTCTCGACCGACCTCTCGTCGATGCGGACCGCCCCCTCGACGCGGTTGGTCTCGATGACCGGCGCCTCGCCGGTGACCGTGATCTCGCCCGCGGCCGCCACCTGCAGGGGGAGCTTCAGGTTGACCGTCTGTCCGACTCCGAGGTCGATCCCCTCGCGGACCAGCTTGGCGAAGCCCGTGAGGTCGACCGTGATGCGGTACGGTCCCAGCGGCAGCAGGAGAGCCCGGAAGCTGCCGTCGGCGCCGGTGACGACCACCTTGTCGAAGTTTGTGGCGGTATTCCGCAGCGTGACCGTCGCCCCCGGCAGGACGCCGCCGCCTTCATCGGTGACGATCCCTTCGATGACGCCGGTCGTGGCCTGGGACTGGGCGTGCCCAGGCACCGCCCAGAGGAACGAGACGCACACCATGACAAAGCCCAGCAGACGTACGCCGCACTGACGTCGTGACATCGTGACCCCCTTCTGTGACTTTTCCGCGACAGACTGGAAACGTCCCCAAGATACGACGGGGGTGGGAGGGCGTCAAGGATGCAGGAGGGGGTGACGCCGGTTTGTAACATGGGAAAGCAGGGAAGACTGTCCTCCCCCAGGGCGGGTCTGGACGGGCGGGTGGGGGCTCGACCCGCCCTGGGGGGCTGCGCCGCCCCCTATCACTTCTACGCCTCCAACGGCGTCTTCGGCACCGCCGTCGACTTCGCCTTCAGGTAATCCCGGTTCATCTTGGCGATGAAGTCGATCGAGATCCCCTTGGGACAGACGGCTTCGCATTCGGCGTAGTTGGAGCAGGCGCCGAAGCCCTCTTTCTCCATGGCCTCGACCATGGAGAGGGCGCGGCCGAAGCGCTCGGGCTGCCCCTGAGGAAGCAGGTTGAGGTGGGAGACCTTGGCCGAGGTGAAGAGCTGCGCCGCGCCGTTCGGGCACTGAGCCACGCAGGCGCCGCAGGCGATGCAGGCGGCGGCGTCGAAGGCGCGGTCGGACAGGGCCTTGGGGACCGGAGTGAGGTTCGCCTCGGGCGCGCTGCCGGTCGCCACCGACACGAAGCCGCCGGACTGGATGATGCGGTCGAAGGCGCCGCGATCGACCACCAGATCCTTGACGACCGGGAACGCCCTGGAGCGCCAGGGCTCCAGGTGGAGGACGTCGCCGTCCTTGAAGTGGCGCATGTGGAGCTGGCAGACGGTGGTGTGAGGCAGCGGCCCGTGGGCCTCGCCGTTGATCATGAAGCCGCAGGAGCCGCAGATCCCCTCACGGCAGTCGTGCTCGAAGGCCACGGGCTCCTCGCCCTTCGCCGCGAGCTGCTCGTTGAGGACGTCCAGCATCTCCAGGAAGGAGGCGTGCTCGGTGACGCCCGTGACCTCGTAGCGGACCATGCGCCCCTCGTCCGCGGGGCTCTTCTGACGCCAGACGTGGAGGGTCAGGTTCATTACTTGTAGCTCCTTTGCGTGGGCTTCACGAACTCGAAGTCGAGGGGCTCCTTGTTCAGGGTCGGCGCCTTGCCCACCCCGTTCCACTGCCAGGACGCGACGTAGGAGTAGTGCGCATCGTCGCGCAACGCCTCGCCGAACTCGTCCTGGTGCTCCTCGCGCAGGTGGCTGCCGCACGACTCGTCGCGATCGAGGGCGTCGAGACACATCAGCTCGGCGAGCTCGAAGTAGTCGCCCACCCGGTTGGCCTTCTCCAACTCCTGGTTGAGCTGGTCGGCGCCGCCCAGGAGCCGCAGGTTGCTCCAGAACTCCTCGCGCAAGGCCGGGATCAGCTCCAGGGCCTTCTTGAGACCGCCGGCGTTGCGGGTGATGCCACAGTAGTCCCACACGATCCGCCCCAACTCGCGATGGAACGAATCGGCCGAGCGCTTGCCGTTGATTGACAGAAGGCGCTGGATGCGCTCCTGGACGTCCGCCTCGGTGGCGCGGAAGGCGTCGGTCTCGGTGGTGAGGGCCTGGCCCAGGTGCCCGGAGAGATAGTTGCCGATGGTATAGGGGATGACGAAGTAGCCGTCCGCCAGTCCCTGCATCAGGGCGCTCGCTCCCAGGCGGTTGGCGCCGTGGTCGGAGAAGTTGGCCTCGCCGAGGGCATAGAGGCCGGTGACGTTGGTCATCAGGTCGTAGTCCACCCACAGGCCGCCCATGGTGTAGTGGGGAGCCGGGTAGATGCGCATCGGCACCACGTACGGATCCTCGCCGGTGATCTTCTCGTACATCTCGAAAAGGTTGCCATAGCGCTCTTCGATGGTCTTCTTGCCCAGCCGCTTTATGGCGTCCTTGAAGTCCAGATAAACGCCGTTCTTCTGCGGCCCCACGCCGCGCCCTGCGTCCACCACCGCCTTGGCGTTGCGGGCGGCGACGTCGCGCGGCACGAGGTTGCCGAAGCTGGGGTACTTGACCTCCAGGAAGTAGTCCCGCTCGCTCTCCGGGATCTGGTCCGGCGAGCGCTGATCGTGCGGGTTCTTCGGCACCCAGATGCGGCCGTCGTTGCGCAGCGATTCGCTCATCAGGGTGAGCTTGGACTGGTAGTCGCCCGAGGCCGGGATGCAGGTGGGATGGATCTGGGTGAAGCAGGGATTCGAGAACAGGGCGCCGCGGCGGTGTGCGCGCCAGGCGGCGGTGACGTTCGATCCCTTGGCGTTGGTCGACAGGTAGTAGACGTTGCTGTAGCCGCCCGTCGTCAGCACCACGGCGTGGCCGGCGTGGCGGTCGATCTTCCCGGTCACCAGGTCACGGGTGACGATGCCCACGGCCACGCCGTTGTCGACGACGAGGTCGAGCATCTCGGTCCTGGGGAACATCTTCACTTTGCCGGTGGCGACCTCCTTCTCCAGGGCCTGGTAGGCGCCGAGCAGGAGCTGCTGGCCGGTCTGGCCGCGGGCGTAGAAGGTGCGGGACACCTGGGCGCCGCCGAAGGAGCGGTTGTCGAGCAGGCCGCCGTACTCGCGGGCGAAGGGCACGCCCTGGGCCACGCACTGATCGATGATGTTCACCGACACCTGCGCCAGCCGGTAGACGTTGGCCTCGCGGGAGCGGAAGTCGCCGCCCTTGATGGTGTCGTAGAAGAGCCGGAAGACGCTGTCGCCGTCGTTGTGGTAGTTCTTGGCAGCGTTGATGCCGCCCTGGGCGGCGATGGAGTGGGCGCGCCGCGGGCTGTCCTGGAAGCAGAAGCACTTCACGTCGTAGCCCAGCTCGGCGAAGCTCGCCGCGGCCGAGGCGCCGGCGAGCCCGGAGCCCACCACCAGGATCGTGAACTTCCGCTTGTTGTTGGGGTTGACCAGCTTCAGGTGCCCCTTGTGCTCGTCCCACTTCTTTTCCAGCGGGCCGGAGGGTACTTTGCCGTCGAGCGTCATGGCACGGAGCTCCTAGCGGACCAGGTGGGTGAAAACGGCCACGGGAAAGGAGATGTTGCCGAGGGTGATGATCCAGGCGAAGGCATGGGCGAAAGTGCTGCGCCAGTGGTTGAACCGCGGGCTGTTCCAGCCCAGCGACTGAAAGAGGCTCCAGAGCCCGTGATAGAGATGGAATCCCAGGGCCACCTGGGCCACGACGTAGAACAGCGCCACGTACCAGACGCTGAAGCTGGCCAGCATGTTGTGGCGGACCGCCCCCTCCTGGAAGTCGGGATTGAGGGTCCCGGCCGTGAAGTCCAGCAGGTGGTAGATGACGAAGAGCAGGATGATGATGCCGCCCCAGCGCATGGTGCGGGAGGCGTAGCTGGTGTGCCGCTTCGGCGAGCTGACGTAGCCGGTCGGCCGCGCCACCTGGCTCAGCCGCGTCACCTGCCAGGCCGCCCACATGTGGAGGATCACGGCGACGAGCAGCACGACGCGGACGATCCAGAGGGCACCGCTGGCCGGCAGGGCGGGCGCGCCCACGTTGCGGAGGAAGGCGCCATAAGCGTCGAGGTAGGGGACCGGCTTGGAAGCGCAGGTGCCGGAAGCATTCAGATAGGCGCAGTACGTCCCCGGCTCGTAGAGCTTCAGGTTGCCGATCATGTGTCCCAGCACGAAGCCGAACAGGATGATGCCGGTGACCGCCATCACCGCCTTCTTGCCTACTGCGGATCGGTAGAGATCAGTGAACCAGGACATGGGATTTCCTCATGGAAGCTTAGGCCCGATGAGAGCTTCGACCCGCCCTATCCTATGCCAAACCCTCCCGGTTTGTGAAACCTGTCACAAGGCGGGGCGGCGGCGGCGGCGCCGGCGCGGCCGGGGTCGCTCCGCGCTCTCGTCGCCGGCGGGGGCGGCTTTGAGAGGAGGGCGGCGGCGGGCCGCGGCCTGCCACGCCTCGAGCGCCTCGCGCCCCTCCCCGGTGGCCTGGACCAGGATCTCGAACAGGAGCAGGGCGTCGTCGAAGTAGGGCTTGCGGGTGAAGCGCACCCGCTCATGGGCGGACCAGCGGGGCTCGCAGAGGCGCTGAAAGCCGATCAGGGCGTGGGTCACCTGCTGCGCCCGCAGGTTGGAGAGGGTGAGGCGCTGGAAGAAGGGGGCCACCTCCTCCTGGATCATCAGCTCGATGGCCGGCCGGCTCATGGGCCGGCCGGCCAGAGCCTCGACGTCCATGCGCCGCACCATGACCTTGGGGAGGAGCACGGCGGCCAGGAGGGCGGTGTCGGACAGGGGCCGCTCCTCGGCCACCATGCGGTCGATCACCGGCAGGATCTGCCCGAAGTCGCCCAATCCCCGCGCACCCGCCGTGAGCATGGCGTAGGCCTCGGGGAGCAGCACCTCGAGCAGGCCCAGCTCCAGCATCCACTGCATGGCCGCGCCGGCCCGACCGCATTTCAGGAGCTGCACGACCTCCTCGGTGACCCGCGCCGGCGACGCCTTCTCCAGCTCCCTGCGGTGGTCCTGAATCGCCTCCTGCGTCCTCCTCTCGATGCCGAAGCCCAGCCGGCCCGCGAACTCGCAGGCCCGCAGCATGCGCACCGGGTCCTCCTGGAAGCGGACGCCGGGATCGCCGATGGCCCGCACGAGCTTGCGCTCCAGGTCCTCGATGCCGCCGACGTGGTCGATCACCGCGAAGTCGGCGATGCTGTAGAACAGGGCGTTGATGGTGAAGTCGCGGCGGAAGGCGTCCTGGCGGGGGGTGCCATAGGCGTTGTCGCTGGTGATCAGCAGCTCGCCCGGCTCGCCCCGCTGCTCCTCCGGATCGGGATCGCGACGGAAGGTCGAGACCTCCACGACGCCGCCGTCATGGTAGAAGACGTGCACCAGCCGGAAGCGCCGGCCGATGATCCGCGAGTTGGAGAACAGCCGGCGGATCTCGTTCGGCTTGGCGTTGGTGCCGACGTCGAAGTCCTTGGGCTTCCTCCCCATCATCAGGTCGCGCACACTGCCGCCCACCAGATAGGCGAGATAGCCGGCGTTGTGCAGCCGGTACAGGACCTTGACGGCGTTCTTGTCGATGTCCCGGCGGGAGATGGGGTGCTCGGAGCGCTGCAGGATGCGCGGCTCCCCCTCGGCGTTTGCGCTCACGGTCTGATTATATGAGTCCTCGCGAACCATCGATGATCGGCTATATATCGGATGCGAAAGGGCTTGCGGCTCAGCCCGTCTCCCTGCGCACGCGCGGCCCGACTCTATAGAGACCGGTGGGGGTGAGGCAAGGGACCAAGAGGAAAAAGAGGGCCGGGACGGGCGGAGGGCATTAAACCCGCCCCGGCACCGGAGGGAGAGGAGTCTGTCGTGTCGTCGTATCTTCAGCCGCCTGGCCGGCAGGTCCGGTGAGGAGAGGCGGCGTTTCTGATCTCGGTGTTGCTCATCGTTTCTCTCCGTCGCTTCCCATGGGATTCCACGATCCGTGCCAGGGGCTGGCCCAGCGAGACCCTGCTGATTCCAAAGGGTTTATCGGGCCGAGCCGTGGGAGGGGGCGTGCGTGGGGCCGGACGCCTGTCTCCTGAGGATGACGGGGGTGGCGCCTGGGGAGGGCGGAAGAAGCGGAGTCAGCGGCCGGCGGGACGCCGGCTGTCCAGGGGGGTGTTACACCAGCCGGCTGACGATCTCGATCTCCGACGTCAGCGTCCTGTGCACCGGGCAGCGGTCGGCGATCTCCATCAGGCGGAGGCGCTGCTCGACCGTCAGGGGGCCGAGGAGCTCGATGTCCCGTTCGATGCGGTCCAGCCTGCCGGCCTTCAGCTCGCAGCTCACGCAGTCGGCGGCGTGGATCTTGGCGTGCCGGAGCCGCACGCGCACCCCTTCCAGGGGGATCTTCTTGAGGTCGGCGTACATCCGCAGGGTCATGGAGGTGCAGGCCCCCACCGCCCCCAGGAGCAGGTCGTAGGGCGTGGGGCCGGTGCCGGTGCCACCGATGACGCTGGTGGGCTCGTCGGCCGCGAGGCGATGCGGGCCCGCCACGATCTCCTGGGCGAAGCCCCTGGGACCGCCGGTCACCGTCACCTCGCCTTCTTGGGCCGTCGCGGAGAGGCCGGGGGCCCCGGGGGACTGCAGGTTCTCGCTGGTCATTTCTTGTCTCCTGGCCGAAGATCGTAGCACTCCCCGGCTTCAGAGATAGACTGGCCGCGTGCCCATAGATCGCGTCGGTCCCATCCTCGAAGCGGCCGGCGTCGCCAAGACCTACGGCGACGGCACGGCAGCTCTCGGCGGAGTGAGCCTCGCCGTCCATCCCGGGGAGACGGTGGCCCTGGTGGGCGAGAGCGGCAGCGGCAAGACGACGCTGCTGCGCACCTTCAACCGCATGGTGGAGCCCTCGGCCGGCGACGTGCGGGTGGAGGGGCAGCCCGTGGCCGGCCTCGACCCCATCGCCCTGCGCCGCCGCATCGG
Organism: Thermoanaerobaculia bacterium; assembly: GCA_036264085.1. Taxonomy (GTDB): domain Bacteria; phylum Acidobacteriota; class Thermoanaerobaculia; order Multivoradales; family UBA5704; genus DATARR01. The sequence continues at coordinate 39,275 of DATARR010000027.1, forward strand.
CTACGTCCCCCAGGACGGCGGCCTCATCCCCCACTGGCGGATCGAGAGGAACGTCGAGCTCGTCCCCCGTCTCCTGGGCTGGGACCGTGATCGCCGCCGGGCCAGGACCCGCGAGATGCTGGAGCTCGTGGGCCTCGATCCACAGGCCCACGCCGGCCGCTATCCCGGCGAGCTCTCGGGAGGCCAGCGCCAGCGCGTGGCCTTCGCCCGTGCCCTGGCCGCCGATCCGCCCCTCATCCTCCTCGACGAGCCCTTCGGCGCCCTCGACGCCCTGACCCGCCTCGAGCTCCACCGCCAGTTCCTGGACCTCAAGAAGGCCCTCGGGAAGACGACCGTCCTCGTGACCCACGACTTGGCCGAGGCCTTCCGCCTCGCCGACCGCATCGGCGTCATGCGCGCCGGCCGCCTGCTCCAGCTCGGGACTCCGGACGAGCTGGCGAAGCGGCCGGCGGACCCCTATGTGGAGGCTTTGCTGGAGATGCGGCGTGTGTGAGGCCCGGCGCTTCAGATCGGACGGAGCCGTCGGATCGATCGGATCTGTCCGATCCTTCCGTGAGGGTGGCAAGGTCGGCCGTGGCGCCTTGTCCGGGCTGGCCTGGATCATGGCTATCCTCCTCGCCCTCCCCCTCCACGCCGCCGACCGCATCGTCATCGGCTCGAAGAACTTCGAGGAGAGCCGGCTCCTCGCCGAGATGTTCGCCCAGCTCCTGGAGAGCCGCACGCGGCTCCAGGTGGAGCGGCGCCTCGGCCTCGCCGGCACGCAGGTCTGCTTCGAGGCGCTGAAGAACGGCGCCATCGACGTCTACCCCGAGTACACGGGCACGGGCCTCGTCTCGATCCTCAACGAGAAGGCGGAGGGATCGCCGGCCCGGACGCTCAACCGGGTGCGCTCCGAGTTCCTCCAGCGCTGGGACCTCTGGTGGCTCGCTCCCCTGGGGTTCGAGAACTCCTGGGAGATCGCCGTCCCCAAGGAGTTGGCGGAGCGGGAGCACCTGGAGACCATCACGGACCTCGCCCGCGTCTCGAAGCGCCTCCACGGCGGCTTCGGTCACGAGTTCGTGGGCCGCGAGGACGGCCTCCTCGGCCTCCAGCGGGTCTACGGCCTGGAGTGGAAGTCGGTGGATCATCTCCAGCAGGCTCTCCAATATCAGGCCGCGAAGCAGCGGACGATCGACGCCCTGGACGTCTACTCCACCGACGGCCGGCTCATCCTCTACAACCTGAAGGTCCTGCGGGACGACCGCCACTTCTTCCCGCCCTACGAGGCGGCGGCCCTGGTGCGCGGAGCGACCCTGAAGCGTCATCCCGAGGTGGGCTCCGTGCTCGGCCTCCTCGCCGGCTCCCTGGACGAGGACACCATGCGCACCCTCAACCTCCGCCTTCAGGAGGGGCATGAGAGCGAGGTCGTCGTGGCTCGGGATGCTCTCCGGTCGCTGGGCCTATCTAGTAATAAGGAGGGGAACGCTTCGGAGAAGGAGATCCGGGGCACCGGCGTCGTCGATTATCTCTGGGGCCAGCGGTCCGACCTCGCCCGGCGCACTCTGGAGCACCTCGGCCTCTCGGCGGCGGCCCTGCTCCTGGGCGCCCTGGTCTCGATCCCCCTGGGCCTCTGGCTGGAGCGGCACCGGCGCTGGGCGGAGGCGGTGATCCGCGTCCTGGGGATTTTCCAGACCGTCCCCTCCCTCGCCCTGCTGGCCTTCATGATCCCGTTCCTGGGAGTCGGGACCATTCCCGCCATCGCGGCGCTCTGGATCTACTCCCTCTTTCCCATCGTGCGCAACACCTACACGGGCGTGCGGGACGCGGACCCCAAGGCCGTCGAAGCCGCCACCGCCCTGGGGATGACGCCCGGCCAGGTCCTGCGCGAGATCCGGCTCCCCCTGGCCGCCCCGGTGGTGATGGCCGGCCTGCGCACCGCCGCCGTCCTCACCGTCGGCACGGCCACCCTCGCCGCCTTCATCGGCGCCGGCGGCCTGGGCGAGCCCATCGTCACCGGCCTGCAGCTCGCCAACACGGCGATGATCCTCTCGGGGGCCATCCCGGCGGCGCTGCTGGCGTTGCTGGTGGATGCGGGACTGGGCTGGGTGGAGCGGAGGCTGCGGCCGGCGGGGTTGGAGGCTCGGGGATGACGTCAGTAGGGCTTTTGCGCGAGAGACCCAATCATCGGCTGAAAGTGCTTCAAGTTGCGCGTGAAGAGAGGTACTCCCAACCTCTGAGCGGTAGAGGCAATCAGGCAATCCATCATGTCGACGTTATGGCTGAGCCGGAATTGCAGGGCCTGCCTGATCGCCCAGTCGAAATCTTCTGGCAAAACTTCGACCCTTTCAAAACGGTGAAGGAACTCAACAGCTCATCTCTGCGACTTTAAATTCTCTGTGCCTGCGATGGTCTCCAGCCAGACGGCAGGAGATATGCCGAGACGAGACTGACTTGCCAGCCATGTTCCAGCAGGAGGATGGGCCCGCAGGAGATCGACGATGATTGCCGTGTCCAGGAGACCGTCCATTATCTGAACCGCTCACGCCTCTTCCGACGCTGCTCTTCCACCCAAGCGGCACTGTCCGTAATTCCCTCGTTCTCCCAACCGCCCAGCAGACCGGATGCGACGATCTCCGCTCCCGTCATGGGTTCCACCTTTAAGGCTTTGTCGATCTCCTCAGAGGTCCAGCCGGACACAATGGGAATCTCGATCGTGATCCTCGCCTCTCCTGGCGGCAGACCGGTGGGTAGGTCCATTTTCAGCTCACCGTCTTCGGTGATACGTCCGTTCAAGTGGATGACTGGCATCGGTATCTCCAGGACTCAACGGTTCCCGTCTCCATTGTAGCCGGTGCCGGTTCCCCCCGGGACGTTCACGCCGCCTTCACCTGCTCCGCCCCGTCCGCCGTGAGGTAATACCACGTCCCCGTCGCGTTGACCTTCAGCCAGCCCTTCTCCACCATCCCCTTGAGAACCTCCTCGACCTCGGTGCCGGGGGGCAGGACGATCCGGATGGCCTGCGCGCGCATGCCGTAGCCGGCCTGGATGGCGCCCGCGGTGTGGCACCTCTCCTTGAAGCGAGCGAGGATGGCCTGCTCTACCTTTGAACGATCCATGGACGAACCTCCTGAAGAAGCGCGGGGATTCTAACCCAGGAACGTCTCCCGCCACCCCTCGCTCCCCCGCACCAGCGCCAACGCCCGCTCCAGCCGCTCCTGGTTCTCCGGCCGCACCAGCCACGTGCTCCGCCCCGAGGGGTGCGGCAGCGGAATCACTTCGAACGTCACCTCCCCCCTGGACACCTCGAAGCGACTCCCCACCCGCTCCTGGAGGGGCGCCGGCTCGGGGAGGAAGACCTTGATCGCGAGCTGTCCCACGGCGAGCACCGTGGCCGGGCGAATCAGCCGCAGCTCCTGCTCCAGGTAGGGGGCGCAGTTGGCGATCTCCTGCGGGCTGGGGACGCGGTCGCCCCCCTGCGGCGCCCGGCCGGGGAAGCAGCGGGCCACGGCGCACAGGTAGACTCGCCGCCGGAATTCCTCCTCCGGCACTCCGAAGCGGGCGAACCAGGAGAAGAGGCGCGCCCCCGCCGTGTAGGCGAACGGCCGCTGCTCCACCACCTCCTTGGGTCCCGGAGCCTGGCCCACCAGCATCAGCCGCGGCCAGGTCTCGGGCCGGGCCGCCACCGGCGGCGGCTCCACGGCCGGGCAGATCCGGCAGCCTCGCACCTGGATCAGATGATGGTCGAGCGCCTCCCAACGGGCGCTTTCGTCCACGATCGGAAGGGGGCTCTTCCCCCGCCGGGTCACGCCCGCCACGGTCGCTCTGCCAGGGAGTCCAGGAAGGCGTCCACCACCTTGGGATCGAACTGCCGGCCCCGTTCCAGGCGGAGGATGGCGGCAGCCTGCTCTCCCGGCAGGGCCTCCCGGTAGGGGCGGGTCGTGGTCATGGCGTCGTAGGCGTCCACCACGGCGATGATCCGGGCCCCGAGAGGGATCTGCTCGCCGGCGAGCCCCCGCGGATAGCCCGGGTGCTGGCCGTCGATATCGCCGTCGTAGCGCTCCTGGTGATGGAGCACCAGCGGCGCGGCGCCGGCGAGGAGGTCCAGCTTCTCCAGCATCCGTGCCCCGATCTCCGGATGCCGGCGCATGACCTCGGTCTCCCCGGGGTCGAGCGGCCCCTCCTTGCGCAGCACCGACTCGGGCACCCCGAGCTTGCCCACGTCGTGGAGGAGGCTCGCGTAATGGAGCGTCTCCAGATCCCGGCCCCGCAGCCCCAGCTTCTCCCCCACCGCCACGGCGTACTCGCTCACCCGCCGCAGGTGGCCGCCCGTGTACAGGTCCTTGGCCTCGATGGCGTGGATCAGCGCGTCCGAGACGCGGACGAGGTCGCGCCGCAGCAGCCGGTTCATCTCCACCAGCTCTTCCCGCAGGCCCAGCTCCCGCTGCCGGGACCAGCCCACGAGCGCCCCGGCCAGCGACAGGATCAGGAGGTCCGCCCGGCCGGACCAGACCTCGTTGCCCAGCCCTGAAAGTCCGGAATCCACGGCCAGGAACGCCAGCCCCACGAGATGGCAGACACCGCTTCCCGAGGCTGCCAGGATCCCCCCGCGCAAACCGAAGTAGAGAGCCGCCCAGAGCACCGGCAGCAGATACAGGAGGACCGTCCAGCCGCTGCCGCCGGGCAGCAGCCGCACCAGCGTCAGGGCCACGACCGCCGCGGAGAGGACCATGGCGGCTCCGATCGGCAGCCCGAGGTTCCGCTGCCGCGCCGGAGCCGGGGCCGCAAGGAGCACCGTCTCCTCGCCGGTGAAGGCGACTTCCCGCTCCGCCCGCAGCGACGAATCGAGAACCTCGCCCCGAAGCGGCACCATCCAGCGCCGAGCCCGCCGATCGGCCAGCAGCAGGAGGGGAGGAGCGAGAAGGGCCACGCTCACCAGCGCTCCCGAGACGCGGGCCCAGACCCACTCGCCGGGCGCTTCGATGGAGGGCAGGAGATGGAAGGGGAGGAACGCCGGAAGGGCTCCCGCCAGTCCGCCGCCGAGACCGGCGGCCAGGAGCCAGAGGAACGAGCGCAGATTGGGGAGCCCCCGCCCCAGCCGGGGAACGAAGCGGAAGACGAGCCAGCCGGCCACGCCGCTGCAACAGAACGACAGGGCGAGCAGGAGGGCCGTGGGAAGGTCCCGGAGCAGGATCCAGACCGCCGCGAGCTGGCCGAGACCCGCCCCGAGGATACCCAACCCTCCGAAGAGGACCCCCGCCGACAGCGAGATGGCCGGCGTCAAGGGGAACAGCACTCCGCCGCTCCACCCCCGGACCAGCTCCCCCGCGAGCCCCGCGGCGAACGACACCGCGAGGCGTACTGCCGGCTCCTGTCCGAACCACGCCGCGAGACGGCCGGTGCGGTGGTAGGCGAAGGCCGCCCCTGGTGCGGGAGCGGCCCGAGGCTGGGAGTGGACGGCGCTCATCCCCGGTAGAAGGACCTCCTCGGACGGCCGCTAGGGCGCCGTCCCCTTGGCGGGCGAGCCCGCCACCAGCTCCGCGGCTCCGGCCTTGACGGCCTCGGGCACGATCTCCACCGCCGGCTCCCACCAATCCGCGCCGGGCTCGAACAGCTCGCCCTCGTGCGCACAGGGCGAGGCGATGTGGTCGCGGCCATACATCCCCTTGCCGCTGTGCCGCGCCCGGTGGAGAGGATAGATCGTTGAGCACACCAGGCAGAAGCGGCCGATCGTGCGGCCCCGCCGCTCTTCAGGGACTTGGGCTTCGGGCGCCGCGTGGGGCATTCTGTACATGGCGGTCTCCAGATGCTTCGCCCGACGTTAACGCGTCGCCAGCAGCTCGGCGCGCGAGAAGAAGAAGGACAGCTCGAGGGCGGCGTTCTCCGGCGAGTCGCTGCCGTGAATCGCGTTGCGCTCGATGGAGGTACCGTACAGCCTGCGGATCGTCCCCTCCTCGGCCTTGGCCACGTCGGTGGCGCCCATCACCTTGCGGAGCTGGGTCACGGCCTCGTCGCGCTCCAGCGCCACCGGGACCACCGGACCGCTGGTCATGAACTCCACCAGGCTGCCATAGAACGGCCGCTCCCTGTGCACTTCATAGAACGCCTGCGCCTGCGCCTCTGTGAGATGCAGGACTTTGAGGCCCCGGATGGTGAAGCCCTCCTTTTCGAGGTGAGCAAGAACTTTGCCTGCATTGCCGGCCGCCACGGTGTCCGGCTTGAGAATGGCGAGAGTGGTCTGCATGGATTCGTCGTCTCCGTAAAGGTTGATCCTACACCGCCTCGACGTCCCCCTCCTCCCCCTCGATCCGGAACACCTCGCCCACCAGCTCCACCACCCCGTCCGGACCGAGCAGCACGGCCGAGCCGGCGGGGAGGCCCAGCCCCCAGCGCACGCCCGCTCCGGCCAGCATCCTGCGCAGCCGGCGGTCATGCCCAGGGTCGAAATTGGGCTCCACCACGCCGTCCGGCAGCCAGCCGAAGCCGGGGATGAGGTCACCCTTGAAGATGCTACGCGCGAACCGGCCCGCGCACTGGGCGGCGGCGGCGATGGCCACCACCACGCCGCCGCCGGCGATCTTGCGCGCCAGGGCTTCGGCCGCCGGCGTATCCTCGATCGCCTCCAGCAGGTGATCCGTCACGCCGCCGCCGAGGTAGACCGCCGCCACGTCGCGGATCCGCTCCGAGTTGCGCGCCCGGCGCCCATCCCGCGAGCGGTAGATGGGGATGATCTCCACCTCCCGCTCGAAGCCCGCCAGGTACTCCGCGAAATGGCGGGGATAGTCGTTCGACCCCGAAGCCGCCGGAATGAACCCGACCGGCCCCGGCGGCGCCTTCTCCAGCCAGGTGCGGTCCGCGTCCTCGGTCTCCCCGAAGCTGAACTCGCCGCCCCCGATCAGGACCAGCCAGCCGGAGCCGGGGAGGCGCTGGATCATTTTCCCAGCGCCTTCGCCATCGTCTCCCCCATCGCCGCCGGCGACTCCACGACGTGGATCCCCGCCGCCTTCAGCGCCTCGAGCTTCTCCGCCGCCGTGCCCTTGCCGCCGGAGATGATGGCCCCGGCGTGCCCCATGCGGCGTCCCGGCGGCGCGGTGCGGCCGGCGATGAAGCCCACGACCGGCTTCTTGTAATTCGCCTGGATCCACGCCGCGGCAGCCTCCTCGGCGTTGCCGCCGATCTCGCCGATCATCACCACCCCGTCCGTGTCCGGGTCCTGGGCGAACTGGGTGAAGACGTCGATGAAATTCGTGCCGTTGATGGGATCGCCGCCGATGCCCACGCAGGTGGATTGGCCGAGCCCGAGATTCGAGAGCTGCCAGACGGCCTCGTAGGTCAGCGTGCCCGAGCGGGACACGACCCCGACGCGGCCCTGCTTGTGGATGTGCCCCGGCATGATGCCGATCTTGGCCTTGCCCGGCGAGATGACGCCCGGACAGTTGGGGCCGATCAGGCGCGTCGGGATTTCGCAGTCATCGCGGAGGAATGCCTTCACCTTGAGCATGTCGTTGACCGGGATGCCCTCGGTGATGCAGACCACCAGCTCGATCCCGGCCGCCGCGGCCTCCATGATGGCGTCGGCGGCGAACGGCGGCGGCACGAAGATCATCGTGGCGTTGGCGCCGGTGGCCGCCCGGGCCTCGGCCACCGAGTCGAACACCGGGATGCCCTCGACCGCCTCGCCGCCCTTGCCGGGCGTGACGCCGGCCACCACCTTGGTCCCATAGTCGCGGCAACCCAGGGCGTGGAACGTCCCCTCCTTGCCGGTGATGCCCTGCACCACCAGCCGCGTTTCGTCGTTGACCCAGATCGCCATGGTCTACCGTCCTCCTTTATCTGCGGGAGCCGCGGCTGCTGCCGTGACGACCTTCTCGGCGGCGTCGGCCATCTGCTTGGCCACGATGAACGGGAACGGCGCCTCGCTCAGGATGCGCCGCCCCTCCTCCACGTTCGTCCCCTCCAGGCGCACCACCACGGGCAGGGTGACGTTGCCCAGCTCCTCGATGGCGCCCACCACGCCGCGGGCGATGCGGTCCGTGCGGGCGATGCCGCCGAAGATGTTGATCAGCACGGCCTTGACGTTCGGGTCCGACACCAGGATGCGGAAGGCGTTCTTCACCGCCTCCTGCGAGGCGCCGCCGCCGACGTCCAGGAAGTTGGCGGGCTCGCCGCCGTAGAGCTTGATGATGTCCATCGTCGCCATGGCGAGGCCGGCGCCGTTGACCATGCAGGCGATGTTGCCGTCGAGCTTGATGTAGTTGAGGTTGAACCTGCTGGCCTCGACCTCCAGGGGGTTCTCCTCCGCGAGGTCGCGCATCTCGACGATGTCCTTATGGCGGAACAGGGCGTTGTCGTCGAAATTCATCTTGGCGTCGAGGGCCATGACGTCGCCGCCGCCGGTCACCATGAGCGGGTTGATCTCGGCGAGCGAGGCGTCCGTGTCGAGATACGCCTTGACCAGCCCGGTGACGAGCTTCGCCGCCTTGGCCGCCGTCGGCCCCTTCAAGCCCAACCCGCTCGCGACCGCCCGGGCCTGGAACGGCAGAATCCCCAGATGGGGATCGACGGCCTGGCGGAAGATCGCCCGCGGGTCCCTGGCGGCGACCTCCTCGATGTCCATGCCCCCCTGGCTGGAGGCCATGATCACGGGCCTGCCCTGGCTGCGATCGAGCGTGATCGAGAGATAGAGCTCCTGGGCGATGTCGGCCGTCTCCTCGATGAGGACCTTGCGCACGAGCTGCCCTTCGGGGCCGGTCTGATGGGTGACGAGCTGCATGCCGAGGATCCTGCCGGCGATCTCGCGGGCCTCCTCCGGCGACTTGGCGAGCTTGACGCCGCCCCCCTTGCCGCGTCCGCCGGCGTGGATCTGGGCCTTGACGACGCACCGGCCGCCCAGCTCCTCGCAGATCCGGGCCGCCTCCTCGGCGCTCTCCGTCACCCTGCCCCGCGGGGTCGCCACCCCATACCGGCGCAGGATCTCCTTGGCCTGATATTCGTGGATCTTCAAAACGATCTCCTCCGAGACATCTCTCTGGAACCTGAATTCGAGACTGGGATCGCCCCCCGAAAGGGGACTGGGGCCGCCCGGCGAGGGCCGGAGGGCGGGGGGAGTGTAGCAGAGGGGAGAAAGGCGGCCACCACGGACTGGGGTAGCTGCGGGATCCTGCCCTGCAGGCTGCCCCAACCTCCTCGCGCTCTAAAATCTCGCCCAACTTTTTCTCGCGGCAGCCCACCACGGCACGCCTTGTGGTAAAAAACCCGCCATGCCGCGAACCCGCACCACCTCCAAGCTCTCCAAAGACCATTCCAAGCGTCAGAAAGCCGCCCCCCGTCCCCAGGGCTGGCGCACCACCGACGACGAGGAGATCGAGCGCCGCCGGCATCGGGCCGCCACCGAACCCCTCAGGGTCGAGCCGATCGAGCCCGGTCACCGCGTCTTCGGCACCTTCCGCGTCGGCACGGACGGCGGCAGCTCCTACGAGGTCGAGATCCGCTCGCTCACCCGGCACGACAACTCCTGCGGCTGCCCGGACTTCCAGGTGAACGGCCTCGGCACCTGCAAGCACGTCGAAGCCGTCCTGGCTCGCCTCCGGCCGCCGAAGGGGGTGGCCCCCGACCGCATCGAAGTCTTCCTCCGCCGCGCCGGCGAACGCCCCGTGGTGAGGGCGCAGTGGCCGGGACGCTCCCGCCGCACCGGCGCCTTCGCCCTCGTGGACCGCTTCTTCTATCCGAGCGGCGAGCTGCGGGGCGATCCCCTGATCCTCCTCCCCGAGCTGGCCCGTGCCCTCACCGCGGCGCCGCCGCGAGTGCGCGAGCGCATCCGGCTCTCTCACCACCTCCTCCCCTGGGTGGAGGAGGAGAGCCGCCGGGCCGCGCGGGGGACGGCCCGCGAGCGCTTCCTCCAGGAGGTGGAGGCCGGCCGGGAGAGCCTGGACGTGGTCAAGGTCCCTCTCTACCCCTACCAGCGCGAGGGCATGCTCCATCTCGCCTTCACCGAGCGGGCCCTGCTCGCCGACGAGATGGGCCTCGGCAAGACCGTCCAGGCCATCGCCGCCTGCGCCGTGCTGAAGCGGCTGCGCAACGTCGAGCGCGTGCTGGTGATCTCCCCGGCCTCCCTCAAGGCCGAGTGGGAAGAGCAGATCGCCCGCTTCACCGACCTGCCGTCGCGCATCGTCTACGGCCCTCGCGCCCAGCGCCTGCGCCAGTACGGCCCCGGCGCCTTCTTCTACCTCGCGAGCTACGAGCAGATGCTCTATGACGCGGACGACGTGCAACAGCGCCTGGCGCCGGACGTCATCGTCCTCGACGAAGCGCAGCGCATCAAGAACTGGCAGAGCCGCACCGCCCACGCCGTCAAGCGCCTGAAGAGCCCCTACGCCTTCGTCCTCACCGGCACGCCCCTCGAGAACCGCATCGACGAGATCTACTCCATCCTCCAGTTCCTCGATCCCGCCCTGCTCGGCCCTCTCTTCCGCTTCAACCGCGACTTCTACGCGCTGGACGACCGCGGCCGGCCCGCCGGCTACAAGAACCTCGACGAGCTGCACCGCCGCCTCGCTCCCGTCCTCCTGCGCCGCCGCAAGCAGGAGGTCGAAGGCCAGCTCCCCGGCCGCACCGACAAGCACTACTTCGTGCCCATGGAGGACGAGCAGCTCAACCGCTACTCCGAGTACGAGATGCGCGTCGCCAAGCTCATGGCCCAGGCCCAGCGCCGGCCGCTCACCCCCGACGAGCTCGACAAGCTCCAGCAATGGCTCGCCTGCATGCGGATGATCTGCGACACTCCCTACATCCTCGACTCCGACTGCCGGGTCTGCCCCAAGCTCCCCGAGCTGAAGGAGATCCTCGGCGAGACCCTGGCCGAGCCCGGGATCAAGGTCCTCATCTTCTCCGAATGGGAGCGGATGCTGGAGCTGGTGCGCGAGCTCGTTCAGGAGATGGAGATCGGCCACGCCTGGCACACCGGCTCCGTGCCCGTGATGCACCGCCGCGCCGAGATCCGCCGCTTCAAGGACGACCCCGACTGCCGCCTCTTCCTCTCCACCGACTCCGGCAGCGTGGGCCTCAACCTCCAGGCCGCCAGCGTGGTGATCAACCTCGACCTGCCCTGGAACCCGGCCCGCCTGGAGCAGCGCATCGCCCGCGCCTGGCGCAAGCACCAGACGCGGCCTGTCCGCGTCCTCCACCTCGTCACCGAGGACAGCATCGAGCACCGGATGATCCCCCTCCTCGCCGGCAAGCAGGCCCTGGCCGACAGCGTCCTCGACGGCCGCCCCGACTCCGCCGTCCTCCCCCTCCCCTCCGGCCGCAAGGCCCTGGTCCAGAGATTGGAAGCCCTGACGGGGATCTCCACGACGCCTGCGCCAACACTGCCCTCCGAGAAACCAGCCACCCCCGCCGATCCCCTGGCCGCTGAGCTGCGCCCCCTCCTCGGCGACCGCCTCCTGGACCTCGAAGTCTGGACCGCTCCGGACGGCCGGCAGACCCTCCTCGCCGTGGTGGACGGCACCGCCGGCACCGACCGGCCGGCCCTCGAAGCCTCCATCAGCCACTCTTCCTCGCACGCCGCCGCTGCCCTGGAGCTGATCGACCGTTCCGCCTTCGCAGCCATCGAGCGTCTGATCGAGCTGGGAGTCCTGCGCTTCGCCGCTGAAGACCGCCGCCTCCTTCACCGCTCCCCGGCCCTGGGATCGAAGACGGACGTCCGGCGCGATCGCCAGCTCGCCGCCGCCCGGGACCTGCTCGCGCAATCCGAGAGGAAGATCCGCATGGCCGCCGTCCTCGCCGGAGGAGGCTTCCCCGTCGAGGCCCTCCCCGCCTTGCGAGAGGGAGTCGACCTCGCCCTGCGCTCCCGTGCCCATAAAGAAGGACTGGACCTGTCCGGCTCCGAGAAGCTCCCCGACGCCTGGGTAGAAGAGCACCTCCCCTTCTCTCTCCGTCCCTTGCGAGAGAGCCCCGAGGTCCTCCTGGGAGCCACCGCCGGCCAGGTGAGCGCGTGGATCGCTGCCGCCGAAGCCCTCACCCACGAAATCGGAGGTGCCCTCCGGCGCCTCCCTTCCGGCTCGGCCATGACGCTTGACGTCATATGACGCCGCGCGTTATAATTCGCCCGTGATCAGGTCCTTCCGAAGCCGCGAGGCTGAAGAGATCTGGCACGGAAGAGCGGTTCGGAGCCTGTCTTCCGAGGTGCAGCGGATCGCGCGCCGAAAGTTGAGGATGCTGAACAACGCCCAGAGCCTCTCCGATCTGCGGGTCCCTCCCGGCAACCGCCTGGAGGCGTTGAGAGGGGACCGGGCCGGCAAGCTCAGCATCCGGGTGAACGGCCAGTGGCGGATCTGCTTCGTCTGGCAGGACGGCGACGCTCACGACGTCGAGATCGTGGACTACCACTGAGAGGTGCCCCATGCCCGAGAGACTGCCGAACATTCATCCTGGCGAGGTCCTGCTCGAAGAGTTCCTGAAGCCGCTCGGGCTCAGCCAGAACAGGCTGGCCCGCGAGATCAAGGTACCACCCCGACGGGTGAACGAGATCGTCCTCGGCAAGCGCTCCATCACGCCCGACACCGCCCTGCGCCTGGCTCGTTATTTCGGTACTTCAGAGAAGTTCTGGCTGGGGCTCCAGGTCGACTTCGACTTGGAGGAGGCCCGGCGTCTTCTCGCCGACGTGATCGACCGGGAGGTCCTGCCGATGGTCCGGGCTGCGTAGCGGCGCCCTCGCGGAACCAGCTTGTAAGATCGGAGCGACTTTTTCCGTCTTTATAGTTTATAGTGTATGACTAGAAAACTACGCTCCGAACCCCCGATCCAGACCCTCATCCCCAACACCGTCCTCCCGCCCATCTCCCGGCTGGAGGTGCTCTCATGAGCGTCACCGTCGAGAACACGGTGGACACTGCGGACCTGGAGGCGGCCCGTGCCGCTCTCCAGGAGACCTTCGGCTACGGCGAGTTTCGCCCCGGACAGGAGGAGGTGATCCGGCACCTCCTGGCCGGGCGCTCCGCCGCGGCCGTCTTCCCCACCGGCGGCGGCAAGTCCCTCTGCTACCAGATCCCGGCTCTCCTGCTGCCGGGCCTCACCCTGGTGGTCTCGCCCCTGATCGCCCTGATGAAGGACCAGATCGACCAGCTCACCCGGCGCGGAGTGGCCGCCGGCCGCCTCGACTCGACGCTCACGGGCGACGAGGTGCGCGCCCTCATGGAGGCCGTCCGCAAAGGTGGGCTGCGCCTCCTCTACGTCGCTCCCGAGCGCTTCGCCAACGAGCGCTTCCGGGAGGCGATCTCCCGGGTCCGGGTGTCGCTCTTCGCGGTCGACGAGGCCCACTGCGTCTCCGAGTGGGGGCACAACTTCCGGCCCGACTACCTGAAGCTGGCCGGCTTCGGCAGGCTCTGCGGCGCCGAACGCATCCTGGCGCTCACGGCCACCGCCACGCCGCAGGTGCTCGCCGACGTCTGCCGCGGCTTCGGCATCGCTCCGGAGAACGCCGTCCGCACCGGCTTCCATCGCGAGAACCTGACGCTGAGAACCACCCCCGTCCACGCCGCCGGCCGCGACGCCCTGCTGCTCGCGCGGCTCTCTTCCGGCGTGATGCCTGGGCCGGCCATCGTCTACGTGACCCAGCAGAAGACGGCCGAGACCGTGGCAGAAGCCCTGATGTGCGCCGGGGTGCCGGCCCGCGCCTACCACGCCGGAATGGAGGACGACGAGCGGACCCGAGTGCAGGACTGGTTCCTGGAGTCGGCGGACGCGGTGGTCGTCGCCACCATCGCCTTTGGCATGGGTATCGACAAGGCCGACATCCGCAAGGTGATCCATTACAACCTGCCCAAGAGCCTGGAGAACCTGGCGCAGGAGATCGGCCGCGCCGGCCGGGACGGCCAGCCCGCGCTGTGCGAGACCTTCGTCTGCACCGACGACCTCCTGGCGCTCCAGAGCTTCGCTTACGGCGACACGCCGGACCTCGGGGCGGTGCGCAGTCTCCTCGCCGAGCTCGCGAACGGTCCCAGCGAGATGGAGCTCTCCCTCTACGACCTCGCGGCGCGGCACGACGTCCGGCTGCTGGTGGTGCGGACCCTCCTCACCTACCTGGAGCTCGCGGGCTACCTGGAGGCCGGCACCCCGATCTACGCGGAGTACGAGCTGCGGCCGCTCGTCTCTTTCGAGGAGATCCTGAACCGCTTCCAGGGGGAGAGACGGGATTTCCTGCGCGGCATCTTCCAGCAAGCGAGGAAGGCCAAGGTCTGGTCCCACCTCGACCTCGAAATGGCATCGCAAGCTCTGGGCGCTCCCCGCGACCGCCTGGTGCGGGCCCTCGACTACCTGGCCGGGCAGAACCTGCTGGAAGTCCGCGCCGCCGGCCTGCGCCATCCCTACCGCTGGCTCCGCCGGCCCGCCGGCCCGGAGGAGATGGCGCAACTGGCGCAGTCGCTCCACCAGCGCACCCTCGACCGGGAGAGCCGCGAGATCGCCCGCCTCGACCAGGTGCTGACCCTCGCCGCCCACGACGGCTGCCAGACCGCCTTCCTCGCCGCCCACTTCGGCGAGCAGCTTCCCCACCCCTGCGGCCACTGCTCCTGGTGCGAGAACGGCGGCCAGCCCGCGAAGCTCCTCTCACCGACCCCCGTCCACCTCGACGAGGCCCGCCTGAGCCGGGCTGTGAGCCTGTGGCGGCAGACCCCGGACCTGATCCAGGCCCTGGCCGACCCGCGAGCCTTCACCCGCTTCCTGACCGGCCTCCCCTCCCCTCGCCAGACCCGAGGCAAGCTCAAATCCCACCCCCTCTTCGGCACCTTCGCCAACGTTCCCTTCGCGGAGGTGCTGCGGCGAGTAGAGATGGAGGACGGTGGTTGAGACAGCGCCGCTTGACCTGAAGACCGAGCCCTTGTAGATTGAACATCGGAAGTTCAATCTGCATGATCCGCCGACACTTGGAGACTGTCCTCGAGAAGGTTGCGCATCAGCTTCCGGTGGTGACGCTCACCGGCCCGCGTCAGTCGGGAAAGACTACGCTGGTCCAAGCCGCGTTTCCCCGGCACGACTACGCATCTCTCGAGGAACCCGACGTCCGCCAGTTCGCGCTCGAGGATCCTCGCGGTTTCCTCGGGCAGTTCCCCGGAGGAGTCATCCTCGACGAGGTGCAACGAGCCCCGGACCTCTTTTCCTACATCCAGACCCTCGTCGATCGGGAGGATACGCCCGGGAGGTATATCCTGAGCGGATCTCAGAACTTCCTCCTCCTGCGGTCCATCAGCCAGTCTCTGGCCGGCCGCAGCGCCATCCTCCACCTGCTCCCGCTGTCGCTCGGCGAGCTCGAAGGACGGGAACTCTTCCCTCTGGAGAAGCTGGGACACGAGATTCCCGAGCGGCGGCGGGCCTACTCTTCCGAGCTCATGGAAGTCCTCCTGCGCGGCTTCTATCCACGGATCCATGACAAGGGCCTCGATCCTGCAACCTGGTATTCGAGTTACTACCAGACCTACGTCGAGCGCGACGTGAGAGAGGTCGTCAACGTGGGCGACCTCGAGTCGTTCGGCCGTTTCGTGCGCCTATGCGCGGGCCGGACCGGCCAGCTCCTCAACCTCTCCTCCCTGGCCAACGACTGCGGGATCGCTCACACCACGGCCCGCCGCTGGATCTCCATCCTGGAGGCAAGCTTCCTCGTCGTCCTCCTCCGGCCGTACCATGCCAACTTCGGCAAGCGCCTGATCAAGAGCCCCAAGCTCTACTTCCTGGACACCGGCCTCCTTTGCTACCTCCTGCGGATCCACTCCCCCGAAGACCTCCGCCTGCACGGCAGCCGCGGCCCCATCTTCGAAAGCTTCGTGGTGTCGGAGTTGCTCAAGAACTTCCTCCATCGCGGCCAGGAGCCCGATCTGTACTTCTGGCGGGACTCCACCGGCCACGAGATCGACGCGCTGATCGATCGGGGCGGCGAGAGCCTGGCCATCGAAGTCAAGTCCGCCCAGACCGTCGTCGACGACTTCTTCGCGGGCCTCGACTTCTGGCGCCACCTGGTAGGCAACCCCGAGGCGCCGGCCGCCCTGGTCTACGGCGGAGACCGCAGCTACCGGCGCCGCGGCGTTTCGGTCGTAAGCTGGTCGGTGCTGTAGACTCCATAGGCAGAGCTGCGAGAGGTTATACTCACTTGTAGTCGAAATGAAGCGTCAGGAACCGGAACCGCCGATGAGAAACGAGCTCACCGCGATCTTCGAACGCGACGGCGAGTGGCACATCGCGTACTGTCCGGAGATCCCGGGCGCGAACGGCCAGGGCCGCACCAAGGTCGAAGCGCGCCGCAGCTTGGCCGACGCGATTGCCCTCATCCTCGAAGACCTGTAGACGAACCCCGCCACGGGCGCCGTGGAGGCGATACCGCGGCACAGCGAGATCTCCGACGTCTTGGCGCGCAAGATCTGCCGGAGCATGTCCGTGCCAGACTTCGGTTGACGTCCCAACGGACGAGACTACTCTGGGAGCAATACGGAGAGACAGCCCAATGAGCCGCTTCACGATGGAGCATCCCGACCAGATCCTCCAGGTTGTCACCAGACACCGGGACTCCATCCGAGCCTTGGGCGCCCGCCGTCTCGGCCTCTTCGGTTCCCAGGCCCGGGGAGAAGTCACGGAAACCAGCGATCTGGACTTCGTCGTGGAATTCGAGCCCGGCGCCAAGACCTTCGACAACTGCATGGACCTGAAAGCGTTTCTCGAGGATCTCTTCGCCCGTCCGGTGGATCTCGTCGTCTCCGAAGTCATCAAGCCGCGGCTGCGCGAAGCGATCCTCCGGGAGACGATCTATGCCCCGGGACTCTAACAACTAAGGTCTACCTCGAAGACATCCTGGAAGCCGCGCGCAAGATCCGCCTTTACACGGAGGGTCTCTCCTTCGGAGCTTTCTGCGACGACTCGAAGACCGCCGACGCCGTGATCCGGAACCTCGAGAAAGTGGTGGGCTGGAAGGAGAAATCCCGAACCCACCGGAGTATGCGCTCAACCGAGGTGAGATTGCTGCTCGCAGCAGCCGAACAGTCCCGACGAAGGTGACAGTCATAGGGTGCGGCTCTTTGGGAACAGCCTCTACTCTCATCAAGCCTGTAGGTGCGTCAAGCCTGAGGCTCGGAGAGCAGGTCGCTTCATGTAGGTAAGTTGCTATGTGGCTATTGTGCTCTAACTTTGTGGCGCTTGACATGCAGGAGGTTTCCTCCGTAAGATTATGAAGTTGCCATCTCGCAGGACAGTTGGGTGGAGTCTCTCGAAGGAGGGAATTCCCAAAGACCTCGACGGCACCTTCGAGCGGCTGCAGGCCAGCGGCGCCGAGGTCGTCCAAGGGCCGACCGAGCAGCCCTACGGAATTCGCGATGGCCGTGACGAGGAGGTACGTTCTTGACCGCTCTCACCGCTGAACAGGAGCTCAAACTCTACCTGCTGGCACATGGCGTCAGTATCGACCCTGAGGCCGAACGCGTCTGGTCTGAGCGGTATCAAGGCCCTATGAGTCTGAGCGAGTATGCGTCGACGAGCGGCATCTGCCTCTACACGGCGAACGGCTGCTATATCAATGTGCCGTTCGTCGAGTCATTCACGCAGGCCAGTGAGGCCCGTTTCATTTTCGACGGCGAGTTCGCCGTCGTTCTTCGAGAGCAGAGAGTGCCCGTATCGGTCATCCCTGTGCCAGCCTACCATCGGTCGAGCTTCCCAGAGGGAGAAATCCAGCACCCTTTTACGAGCATCGGCGTCACTCACACCGACCGCTGTCGGATATCTCCAATCGAGGGCTGTGCGTGGGTCTGCACATTCTGTGACCTGCCGTACGAGAAGCGCTACAAGAAACGCGCGAAGCAGGATCTGTTGAAGGTGGTCGAGCTCGCCAAGAACGATATCCTGGCACCCGCGCGACACGTGCTCATCAGCGGCGGGACGCCGCGGGCCGACGACGAAGCGTGGATCGACGAGGTTTACGCCTTCATCGCCGGGAGCTCTCCGCTTCCCGTCGACGTCATGATGCCCGCCCGTGACGAAATGAGCTACCCCGCGTGGCTGCGCTCCGTCGGCGTCAACATGCTCTCCGTCAACATCGAAGTGTGGAGTGTCGATCGAGCGCGCAGGATCATTCCCAACAAATTCCGGCTGCACGGGCGCGACCACTATCTCCGCTACATCGAGAAGGCCGTGGAGGCGTTTGGCGTGGGGTTCGTGCAGTCGCTGATGGTGTTTGGAAGCGCGATCGAACCGGTCGAGAGCACGTTGGACGGCGTACGCGCGCTCGCGGAGCGGGGATGCATCCCCGTGCTCAGCCCGTTTCGACCGGATTTCACCACGCCGATGGGGAAGCAGCCGCCCGCCGGAATCGACGAGATGCGAACGGTCTATCTCGAAACCCTTGAGATCTGCAGCCGGAGCCACACTGGCGTGAAGCCGGGGCCGCGCTGCGTGCCATGCCAACACAACACAGTGGCATTCCCAGATGGTTCGGATTTCTATGTGCCCCTCGGCGCCGATCTGCGGCAGCCGATCTGCGTATGAGTTGCGGAACCGGCCCCCCCTCGACATGCATCTGCCCCGATCGCTGTTCGATGTCGACGATCTCTCTGACCATGCGGTCCGAACGATCCTTGTGCGGGCGGGCGAGCTTGCCTCGGGCGCTGAGACTTCCCGTCCGTACGCCGGCCGGACCGTGGGTCTGTTCTTCAGCCAGCCCTCCACCCGGACGCGCGTCGGCTTCACGGCAGCCGTGGCGCGCCTGGCAGGCACTGTCGCCGATGCCTCCGGTCCCAAATTCCAGGACGGGATGGACGGTCCGGAGTCCATTGCGGACACGGCTCGCGTCCTGGACGACTACTGCGACGTGCTGGTGATCCGACACGCTTCTGAATCCGTCGTGCGCGAGTTCGCGCACGCCGCCGAGGTGCCTGTGATCAACGGCGGCGCGGGCTGTGTTGCCCATCCCACCCAGGCACTGATCGATCTGTTCGCCATTCAACGCAGCGCCGGCCGGCTCGACGCGCTTCGCGTCGGCATCATGGGCGATCTCGCGAGCTCCCGTACTGGCCGGTCGTTGTTCAAGGCACTGGTGCGGTTCGCTCCCGTCGAAATCCGGCTGATGGCGCCGGCGGGACGTCACCTGCCGAACGAGACGACCGCGTCTGCCGAATCGGTTACGGTAACGCGCAGGGAGGAACTCGCCCTCGAGGGCCTGGACGTGCTCTACGTGGCAGGCATGCCGCCCGGCACCGGAGACGCACAGTTGCCAATGGCCGTTCGGGAGCGGTTTTACGTCAGTCGAGCGCGTCTGTCCGTCATGGATCCCTCGGCTGCGGTGTTGTGCGCGCTCCCGCGGACTGGTGACATCGATCCGGATGCAGACGGCGACCCGCGCTCGCATTATTTTCGCCAGAGTGCCGAGGGTCTGTTCGTACGGATGGCGCTGATGGAAGCCTATGCCGCATGGAGCGCGCCATGACGAATCGCAAGGCCTATATCACTCGCATCGAAAACGAGCTCGGGTCGCGAAAGCTCATCTGGATTGGCACGCGAGGCCACGACGCGTGGCCGTTGCTGGAGATCAGGCAACTCACAGAGATCTATTCGGTGGCGGCGAAGTTGGGTTCGCTGTCGGTCGAGGTCGACTATTCACTGGAAGACTACTCAGGGATGCGTCCGGACCTGGACACCTATGATTTCGACCAGGACCACAGCGGACCCGCCGACGACCTGCGCCGGGCCATTCTGGCGGCAGTGACCGGACCGACGGCGATCATCGCCTATCGTCCGTTCGCACTCCTCGCCGCGCTGGCCTATCCGCGCCGAGACCTCGTTCGCCAACTGGCCATGTTCCACGAGAGGCAGGTCACCTTCGAGCACAAGCCGTGGGTGGAGTCCGAATTGCGGAAGGCGGGCGTGCGGATCGTGCCTTGGGACTATCGCTCCACCGAGGACCTCCACCGGTCACAGACCGCGCTATCCGGCCAGAGCGAGTTGGTGTTTCGCTTCAACCGCTCCGACGGCGGCGCGGGCCTGAGGGCACTCCGACATCCTTCCGATCTGGAGGCCGGCGTCCGCCAGGTTGATGACGGGTTCTTCGCCATCGCTCCGATGCTGGAACCCCACATTGCGCTCAACGTCGGCGGCTGCGTGTTCAAGGACGGCTCCTACTCGCTGCACGGGCCCTCGATGCAACTGATTGGCATCCCAGAGTGCACGCGCCGGCGGTTCGGGTACTGCGGCAACGATTTCGGCGCGGTCAAGAGCCTGGACGCGCAGATTTTGCGCGACTACGACGGGATGCTGAAGAAAGTGGCGGCGTGGTTGCACTCGCAAGGTTATCTCGGAGCGTTTGGCGTCGATGCGCTGATCTACGACGGTCGCGTCTATCTGGCGGAGATCAATCCGCGATTTCAGGGGTCCTCGGTGACGTCGGCGCGCATCGATCAGGCATTGAACCGGCTTGATATCTACTGCGCGCATGTGGCGGCGTTCATGGATATGAGCGCACCACCCCTAATGACTCTGGAGGATCTCGTCCACGAATCGCCGGCGATAGCGCAGATTGTGTTACACAGTTGTGAAAGCTCGGTGGTACGGCTGTCGCACCAACCGGAGGACGCCCGCGGCATGCGTCATGAATTGGTTACGCGTGCAAATGTTCTGATTCAGCCAGACGCGATTCTGTTCAGGATCGTCGTGGATAGCAGCGTCACCGCGAACGGCCGGGCACTCGATGAGCCGATTGCGCTGTATGTCGGCAAGTGTGCGCAATCAGGCGTGATCGGTGACGCAGACCGCTTAGTCGAAGGAGGACGCACATTATGGAGGTCTTGATCGGCTGGGAAGTTCAAGCACTCCCAGCAAGCCTGGCCGCAGGTACATTCACCCCCTTCCTGGGTGCAGGCGCTTCGAGCTTGCGCTCCCGCGACGAGGTCTCCTTCGTCGTGTATCCGTGGGACAATGTCGGGAGGACATTGACCACGATCTATGTCGACCTCGCCGGTGAGGAATCGCGGCACTTCCTGCGATCGTTTTCCCAAGAGCGACTGCGGATGACGGACGAGCAACTCGCTGAGTTTATGCCATCAGATCTCGAGACCGGCGAACCGAGAGAATCTGATGGCGACAGCCTGATTGACTTTCAGGTCGCGCTGGTCCGCACCATGAGGCGTCTGACCAAGGTTTTCGGCGATGAGTTTGTGCGACAGGTGCCATCGCTGCGGGAATTGCCGGACTGCGCCGTCTCATTTTCGATCAGAGAGGAAGACGAGCAGGACGCCTGGCTCAAGCTCTGTGAGGCGGCGGCCATCGCCAAGAGATTGCGCGAACGCAAGGATCGCGAGCCAGGTTTCCGTGGCGCCGATTCACAGTGGCTTCCGCCAAACTCTGGCCGAACGTTCTGTGTCGAGCGCGTTTACGAACGACTCGTTGTCCTGACACGCCTTCTGGTCAGCGAGGCTGACGAGAAGTTTGTCAGCTCGCGCTTCCGGACTAAATTCCGAGAGAATCCCGACTTGTCGTCCGTCGGCGATGCACTGCTCGAAGCAAAGGTACTGCGAGGGAAGCTTCGTCTTGACATGATGCAGTGGCTCGGCGACTTGCTGGAGTATTCCCTCGTCTACTGGATTCCACGGTTCCCGACGACGCTCGAGCTGGCCTTCGAGCTTGGTCTCGCCGTACCGTCAGGTCCTCCTCGCCGACCCGAACTCGCGCAGGCAGCGCAGGCCTTCGACGCGATCGACCCGCAGAACATGAGCGCCGGCGATTACATCAAAGATCTCATGGAGTACTGCGAATCAGGCATGAAAGACCACTCGGTCGATCTCGCGTACCGTCGATTCTACGTAGCAATCGCGGCGGCCCTGTGCGATCAGTGGGATCACTACAGAGACAACGTCCACGCGCGCGGCGCGGATAGGGGAACTGCGGGTGCCGCTCAATTCAGGCGGCATAGCAAAGGGCGGATAGATCGCGCCGAAGCAACCGCGTTGGCGACCGTCGACGAGTTGCCGCGAGTCGCGTTCATGCCGATCGCTGCCACGACGAACTACGACAGGGGACTCGAGCTCGTGTTCGAAAAGTTTAAGATCCCTTATCACGTTCTGTTTCCAATTCAGAGCAGGAGCTCCAAGGGTGCTGTGCTCCAATGGGTGCTCCGTAGCATCGTGCCTGACGAAATGGATTACGACTTCGAGATGTCATCCAAGGATTCGCAGCTGCCCGAAGAGGCCGAGCTCCATGGCCCGGTGATTGTCAAGCTACATGGAGCGCCGACGCTGAAGAAGCACAAAGACAAGCACGGCGGGCAAATCAAACACAGGATCGTCGTTTCCGAAAAGGAGTATTTGGACGCGCTGCAGGAAGGCTCCTCGGCGCTCGAGTGGTTCGAAGCTGAAATGTTCAAGCCTCTCGCGGAGGAGGCCAGATACGACGCAGCCTCACGGGCGCGCACGATTTGGTTTCTGGGCTATTCCATCGCCGACTGGAACGTCCGACTGCGGCTCTATTCTCACTTGCGCAGCACTCCACGTGACGAACGCCAGCTACGGGCCGTGAATCGTGACTACGATCCCTTTCGGCATTCCATCCTGAAGGATCTGAAGGTGGCACTGTGCCATGGCGATCTCAGCAAGGTTCCTCAGGCCATCCGCGACCACTACAACAGACGCTACGAGACAGTTGGCAGCACTGTGCGAAAGCTGGTGGATGAATTGCGCCGCCTTGGTTAGCGGGAGGAGATGCCGGCAATGGAACTCGCGAGCACACAAATCCCTTGGCCGGGTCCGAAACCGTATGACGAGAGCGATTGGGAGCTCTTCTTCGGTCGGGACCGGGACATCGATGTTATCGCGCAGAAGCTTGCAACGGAACAATTAACCGTCCTGCTCGGTGCAAGCGGCAGCGGAAAAACCTCGCTCATCCGCGCGGGTTTGGTGCCCCTGCTGCGGAACCGACGATACCATCCGAGTTCCGTCGTCGACGAGGGACCGGTGCTGGTTTTTCGTGCCTGGGGAGCCAGGTCGAACGATACTCTCCGGGACCTGATGGAGCAGCAACTCGATAACGCCTTGGACGCGATCACCGCGTGGCACAACAAATACCCGGAACAGCTCGGGGCGGCCGAGGACGTTCGTAAGCTGAAGGAAGTGCTGGTAGACCACAAGGGCAAGGATGTCGTCCCGATCATAGAAGCGCTCGCGCAAGCGGTCGCCAACCGTGCGCCGACAGGCCGCCCCAAGAGTTCTGCCCAGCGGGCACCCCTGATCCTGGTTTTCGACCAGCTCGAAGAGCTGCTGCGTTCACGAGACACTCGTTCCGAACGCGAGACGGGGAAACTCGGCGCAGAGATTCTCGCCCTGATTGGCGCTCTGTATGTGCGCGACAGCCCTCTCAGAATGCTGATTTCTATGCGCGTCGAGTACTTGCATGCACTCCGGCCGCTCGACCGATCCGTCGCACGACTGTCCGAGCGGTGTCATTACCTTGAGGCGATGAACACTGACGATGCCAGAGAAGTGGTGACACTTGTCAGCGAGTCACCGGGGGTCATCCGGGTCGACTACGACATTGTAGAAGAAATCCTCAAACGCGATCCGTCGGCGGGAGCGGAATCCAACGCGGATCTTCTCAGGCTGCAGGCGGTGCTCTATGCGTTGTCGAGCCACGCGCGCCGCCATGGCCTGCCGGCTGTGGATCGCCAAGTCTACGACCGCTACCGGGCCACGATGCGGGGCAACGAAGATGTCTTTCAAACGGCCGTCGAGGAATGGATCGAAAGCGCGGTGAGCGGCGAGGTCGATTCCGGAGGCACCCGGCAGTCGATCGAGATCGCTCAAAAGATCCGGACGTGGACGAATCTCGCTGACGAAGATCTCCTCGGCCAAGTGCGTCGGATTGCGACACGCATGGCGCCCCACCTGTCATCCTCTGACTACAAAGTTCCGCAGGAGTTGAACAACCTGTTTCGACGTGCCCTTGGCCAAGTGCTGGTGACTCTCGCCCCGGAGAAGGCAAATTCACTTGAGACCGTGACCATCGATTTCGATTTCCTGGCCCCGGACGCAAAAGCCCCCAGCGTGAAATGGGGAGCCGTCGACGGCGAACCAGAATCTGCTCAGAGCGACCAGCACACGTCAGGCACGGCGCGCACGCATCGATGGTCGGCCGCGAAGACCGCCGACGTCATCGCCACCTGTTACCTCCTGACACTTCAACGGCTTGAAGAACGCAATATTCTGCGCCGCACGTTCAGTGCGCGAAATGAGATCGTCTGCGAGCTAGTCCACGATCAGATGGGTCCGATGCTCATGCGCTGGGCCGAGAAACTGCAGGGCGGCTGGTGGGACTGCGTCTCGTCGCTCGTCGCCTTGAGCGGCGGCCACCCGATATCTACCCAAGACGACCTCATCCGGGGCGCCCGTTTCGTCGATCTGACGTGGCGCGGCTGCACGATTCAGCCTCGTAGCGAGAGGCTCACGTTCGAATCCGCGGTGTTCGATCGGTGCGAGTTGCGCGGCATCGTCTTCGATCGCTGTACGTTTCGCGGTGTCGAGTTCAACGATTGTGCCCTCAACGGAGCCATCTTCCGCGATTGCATCTTCGAGCCTGGCCCGGACGGCGCCAGGAGTGTGCTGATCAGGGATAGTCGCGAGAGCGCGCTCGATTGCCTGCTATTTCTTAAATGCGTCATCATCAATGTCGAGTTTCGGAACTGCATCGTCAGGCAACCGTCCTTCGTTGCTTCGACGCTCAATGGGGACGTCGTATTTGAGAACTGCGCCGTTGCGCAGCTATACGCGAGTAAGCTCAAGGGCCGGGAAGACGCGCGGATCCGCATCCCCGGCGGCAGCAAGGCATGGTGCTGCTCCGCGGACGCTAAGAGCTACTCGATGCTTGACGTTGACGCCGCGGACTGGGGCCGGCTGACGACAGCGGAACCGAACAACTTCGTCCCACGGCCGCCCGCAGATCCGAGCTGACGCATGGATCTCGCCCTCCTCATCCTGATCCGCGCGTCGACCTATGCGCTCGTCGCGGTCGGATTCGCCCTCGTGTTCGGCTCGTGCCGTGTCTTGAA
The DNA here is from genome assembly GCA_036264085.1 of Thermoanaerobaculia bacterium. Lineage (GTDB taxonomy): Bacteria > Acidobacteriota > Thermoanaerobaculia > Multivoradales > UBA5704 > DATARR01. The sequence continues at coordinate 64,305 of DATARR010000027.1, forward strand.
CCTCACGCACGGCTTCTACGTGATGCTGGGGGCGTACGCGACACATTTCTTCTCCGCCGGCCTGGCCGGCCTCGGCGTGTCCGTGCTCCGGGAGCCTCTGGCCGTGCTCGGTGCGGCGATCGCCACGGGCCTCTTCGGCTGGCTGTTCTTCAAGCTCATGCAGGTGACGCGGCGTACCGCGCCGGCGGAGCTGTTGCCGCTCTCCGTGGCCGCCAATCTGCTCGGCGCCCAGACGTTTCAGATCCTCTTCGGCACCGCGGGCCTCAACGTGGCGCCGATCCTCCAGGGCCGCATCGTGCTGGGTACTGTGACGCTCGCGGCCAACGATCTGCTCCTGCCGCCGTGCGCGTTGCTCGCCGTGGGCGCCCTGCCTTTGTGGTTGCAGCGCACGCGATCCGGCATGGCCCTGCGCGCCGTCGCAGATGATGCGGACGCGGCCGAGCTGATGGGCATTCGCTCGCCGGAGGTGCTGGCGCGGGCGGTCGGGATTGCCGCGGTGCTCGCCGGGCTGGCCGGTGGACTGACGGCCCCGACGCAAACCCTGAACCCGGGCATGTGGATTCATCCGCTTCTGGTGTCGTTCGCGGTGGTGGTGCTCGGCGGCCGTGGACAGATCTGGGGCTCCATCTTCACGGCCTTCCTCATCGCCCTCGCCGAGGTGACGGTGGCGTGGGTGTGGAGCGAGACCGCGGCCGGCTATGCGGTCCCGGTGCTCGTCCTGATCGGACTGCTCGTTCGCCCGGGTGGAATCGCCCAAGGCTTGGCGCATGAAATCCGCTGACGCATCGCAACATCGTTTCCGGCCCGACGCTCCCCTGTTGTCGGTCGCGGTCCTGATCGCGGTCGCGCCGGCGCTACTCGGCGGCTCGCGCTACGCCTACGACGTGGCGGTTGTCGCGATGGTCTACGGAATGTTCGCGGTGTCCTGGGACCTGGCCTGCGGCACGACCGGCGAGCTCTCGTTCGGACATTCCTTCTTCGTCGGCACGGCTGGTTTCACGGCCGCGATCGTGATCAGCCGCTTCGACGTCCCGCCGTGGGCCGCGCTGTTCATCGGGGCGGGCGCCGGCGCGCTGGCGGGCCTCGTGATCGGGCTGCTGACGCTTCGCCATACCGGGCCGGTCTTCACCCTCGTGACGATGGCGGCACAATTGACGCTGTATCGAACGGTCTTCGTCTGGGGCTCGCTCTTCGGCGGAGAGGAAGGCATTTCCGTCAGCGCGCAATGGCTCGACGACCATCGCTCCCGCTGGTTCGTCGTCGCCGTGATGTCGTTTGCGTCGGTAGTCGGGGCCAAGTATCTGCTGCGGAGCTCCTTCGGTCTCAGGCTCCGAGCCAGCGGTGGTGACCGCCGTGTCGGACAGAGCGCCGGCATCGACGTCGACGTGACGCGCGTGCAGGGATTCACCCTCTCCGGTTTCGTTGCCGGTCTGGCTGGGAGCATCCTCGTCCTTCACAACGCGATTGCCAACTACGAGCTTACCGGCGACCAGCTTTCCGGCATGATCTTCCTGCTGTCGCTGGTCGGCGGGATGGGCACTTTGGTCGGTCCGTGGATTGCCGCGTTTCTCTACATGACCCTGTTGCGCGAGCTCCTCTACCCCGCCGGTCAATGGCAATCGGTGACCTCGATGCTCGTCGTCTTCGTGCTTCTCTGGCTGATGCCCAAGGGCGTCATGCCGGAGATCGCCAAACGCGTCCGCTGGCGACCACGGCTCGCCGGGAGCCGCTCGTCGTGAGTGCGACCACACTTCTTCGGGCGGATCGTCTCACGGTTCGCATCGGCCCCATCGCGATTCTGAGCGAGCTCTCGTTCGCGGTGCACGCCGGACAGGTGCTCGGCGTGATCGGACCGAACGGTGCCGGCAAGACGACGGCGGTCGAGGTGCTGTCCGGTTTTCGCCGCGGGACGTCCGGGGACGTCCTGCTGGATGGGCTCTCGATCGCCCGCCGCTCGCCCACGCAACGAGTGCGCCTGGGCCTGACGCGGACGTTCCAGGAGTCGCCATACATCGACGGCTTGACAGCCGGCGATCATGTCTGGCTCGCCCTCTCGGCCGCGGGGCCTCGTTCGGCGAAGACGTCGGTTGCCGCGGTGCTGGAGCGAGTGGGCCTCGCTGAGCATCAATCGAGTGCGGCGGCGACTCTGTCGCTGGGCGACCGGCGGATGCTCGACCTCGCGCGTGCGCTGGCCTGTTTCCCGCGCGTGCTGCTGTTGGACGAGCCCTTCGCCGGGTTAAGCAGCGAGCAGGAGGATCGGCTCGAGGCCGCAATTCGGAGCCACACGAACGCGGGTGGGGGCGTCCTCATCATCGAGCATCGCCTCGCGCTGCTGCGCAATACCACCGACACGGTGATTGCCTTGGTCCAGGGCGCCTGCGTGGCGGCCGGCTCGATGCAGGAAGTGCTCGACCACGCGACGGTGAGGAGCGCCTATCTTGGCCAGTCCGGCTGATCTCCAGGACGCCGCGGAATCGCTACCGCCGCGAGTCTCGGCCAAGGGCCTGAGCGTGTTTCACAGCGCCCTCGAAGCCGTCCGGGCCATGGACGTCGACATCGCGGCTGGCACTACCGTGGGCCTGGTCGGCTCGAACGGGAGCGGAAAGACGACGCTGCTGTCCGCGCTCGCCGGGCGGATTCCCTTCCGCGGCGATCTCCGGCTGGATGGACAGCCGGTTCGTTTCGGCTCGCCGCGCGACGCGCTGGCTCGCGGGATCTGCATGTGTCCGGCCAATCGAGGGATTTTCTTCCGCATGACGGTACATGAGAACCTGCTGCTCGGCGGCTACACCCTGCCGCCGCGGGAAGCCGCCGGGCGCGTCGAGGAGCTGCTCGATCGATTTCCGGCCCTGCGATCGCGGTTGAACGTGGTTGCCGGTCAGCTCAGTGGCGGCGAGCGCCAGCAAGTCGCGCTCGCCCGCGCCTTTGTCTCTCGTCCGGGTGTGGTGCTGCTCGATGAACCGTCGCGTGGTCTCTCGCCGGCCGCGACGGCGCTGCTGTTGGACACGGTTCGCGAGATGGCTCGCGACGGCATCACCATCATCATCGCCGACCAGGCCATCGACTGGCTGCACCAAAAAATCGATCGCCTGCTGGTCGTCGCCAACGGCCGCCTGGTCGGCGACAGCGCGGTCAGCACGGACACGTTCGAGGAGCTGTGCGCGAAGTATTTCGATCTGCCCTAGGGGCACCCACGAAAGGAAGCCATGATACTCACTCGTCGCAGACTTGACAGCCGCGGTTTCGCGGCAGGCCTTGCCCTGGCCTGTGCCATCTCCCTCGCCGGCTGCTCCGGCCCCAATACTGCGAAGACCGGGCCGATTCGAATCGGCGTTATCGCTCCCTTCAACACACAACCCGGCGAGGGCATTCGTAATGGAGTGAAGATGGCCGTTGCCGAGATCAACAAGGCCGGCGGCGTCAACGGCCGGGCGCTCGAAGTGGTGGAGATCGACGACGAGTACTCGTCGGAGAAGGCCTCGCAGGCATACCAGCGCCTGGCGGGCCGCGATCAGGTCGCGGCAGTGCTGGGGGTCGCAAGCGACGGGATCTTCCCCATCATGGAGCAGTTGTCACGGTACAAGGTTCCCATGATTACCACCGGTGCCGGCTCCGACCGGCTGACCGACATGGTCGCCAAGGACCCGGCGAAGTACCGTTGGTTCTTCCGGGTCATGCACGCCTCCAGCGAACTGGGAAATGTCACCGCCGACTTCGCCATCCGGTGTCTGGCGGCGAAGCACGGCCTGAAACGATTTGCCATCATGGTCGAAGACGACATCTGGACCTCGTACGTTCGCGACATCTGGACGAAGCGACTGAGTGAGAACCCGGGAACCGAGGTGGTCTTCTCGCAGAAGTTTGGCGCCGAAACGAAGGACTTTACCGTGCTATTTCAGCAGATCGCGGCGGCGAAAGCGGATTACATTCTCGATGCCAGCTCGCGCGTCGATGCCACGTCGTATCTCAAGCGCTGGGCTGCGCTCAACGGACCTCCGATTGGCGCGATTCCAACGGGCGCGGGCACGAAGCGTTACTACGATCTGCTGGGCGACCAGGGCCTGTACGTCTCGGTGGTCGCCACGCTTCCGTCTCCCGAAAACCCGCTGACGCCGAAGTCCGCGCCATGGTGGAATGCGTACTATCCTGCCTATGGCGATCCGGCGTATACGAGCGGATACTCGTATGACGCGGTCTATATTTTCGCCGACGCCGTACGCAGGGCTGCCACGACTGAGGCCGACGCGCTGGTCAAGTCGCTGGAGAGCACCGACTACACGGGCGTTTCGGCGAAATGGGCGTTCGAGCCCAACCACCAGTCGAAGTTTGGTGAAGGGTATCGGGAGATCCCGATCATGCAGTATGTCGAGCCCGGCCCGCGTGGATTCAAGGTGATCTGGCCGCCAAGCCGAGCCGCGAGAGACTGGCAACCGCCGAAACGATAACGAACCTGATCAGCGCTAGGCGCGCAGAATGAGCAGCGCGCCCAGCAGGATGCACGCGCCACCGGCGATGGCCTGCGGGCCAAGACGCTCGCCGAGGAACACTGTGCCAAGTAGAGCCGCAATGAATGGCTGCACGAGCATGGCCGACAACACCGTGGTCGCATCCACGCGGCACAGCAGCCAATAGTTCAATGAGAGGCACGCTGGCGGCCGTAAGAGCGGCGACCGGAGAGATCGCCTGGCAAGTGCCACTCGGTCAGTTCACAGTGACGGAAGCCTTCCGATGCCGCCAAGTGGGGCTCGGTTGCGCTTGGTGGGCCGAGCGCCACGGCTGGCGGTCTGGTCCTCACCGCCGAGACCCTGGAATCGGCGATTTATGCCTTCGCCGGGGATAGGGGATTCCTTTTTCCGCTCACGAACCTGCCACCGCCCGGCCACCCGTGAACGGCGCGGCTGGAGCGGTGGAGTGAGTGTCAGACGCCGGGGATGACGTCGAAGATGGGGGCTGCGGGTGAGGCCCTAGTGTTTTGGCCATGCCAGCCATCCAGATCCGAGACGTGCCGCCCGAGGTGATCGCAGCGCTCAATCGAAGAGCGGCCCGACATGAGCGGTCGTTGGAAGGCGAGTTGCGCTACGTTCTCGCCGCGAGCCCCGCGAAGAGCCGCCGCCTCTACCCCTTTCCCCCCTCCATCTGAAGCTCTCGCAGGCTTCGCCGCCGACCACTTGGAGCCGCCGACACGACGTCGGGGCTCATCTTCCTTCTCGCTATGGTAGGAGGTTTCGGAAGTCTGATCGGGCCCTGGCTCGCGGCCGTGATCTATCTCACCGTCGTGCGCGAGGGTCTGGTCTCGCAGCCAGATAGGCGCCACGCTCCTCATGTATCCCCGACGCCATATGCGGCCTCGACCCCGAAAGGCGGCCGTAGAGCCGCACCTCGACCGGCACCGTTGGTCCGCACTCGCCGGGGGTCCTTGACGACGCTCTGTAGCGGACGAGGTAAGCAAAGCGGGCTGCCGTGAGCAGGCAGGGGGGCCCCCAGCCCCGCAGCGCTCACGCGCTGGGCTATGAGTCTGCTGCCCTACGGGCTCGGGAGGTTTCGCCGTCGAGCGAGAACTCGACGAGGCACCTCCGCCGCCGCCGGCTGAGCCCTACCCACCGCCCCCCGCCCCCCTATCCGTCACCAGCCCCACGCGGGTGAAGCCAGCCCGGTTCAGGGCGGTCAGGACTTCGCAGACCTTCTCGTATTGCAGATGACGGTCGCCGCGGACGAGGACGCCGCGGTCCGGCTCGGCGGCGTGGATTTGGGCAAGGAGGTCGCGGAGGTTGGCGTCGGCTACGCGCTCGTTGCGGAGGTAGACGGCTCCGTCCGCGGCGATGGAGACGGTGAGTTGGCTCGGATTCTCGGAGAAGAGACAGGGGGCGGTCCGCGGGAGGTCCACCCGGACGCCGGCGTGGAGGATCGGCGCCACCACCATGAAGATGATGAGCAGCACCAGGCAGACGTCGACGAGCGGCGTGACGTTGATCTCACTGCGGACGGCACCTCGCGGGGTCTCCATGGACATGGGTCGGACCTCCTTCGCAGCAGGGTTGATCGTCCTTCGCCCCTGCGGCTCTCCGGGGAGAACCAGGACGAAGCGGTTCGCGAGGCGCCTCTGTCAGGATTGGACTCCCCGGGCGGGCCGGCGGTTCCCGTCGGCCTGATCAGCCCGCACCCCAGCCGTCTTACCCCAGCGTTCCCCCGCCCAAGACCCTCATCACCCCGACCCTCTTCTCCCAGCCTCCCCCCCCGGCCGCCGGGAGAAGAGGGAGAAAAACTCCCTCATCACCCAGGTATCATCGAAGAGACGTGCCGACGAGCCGGCTACGAGCCGCCGACGATCTGCACGCCCGAAGAGCTCACGAAGAACTAACGAGGCTTTGCCTCAGACCGACGAGATGTAAGGCCCAATGGAGGCTACCCTCCGGGTCTTCAGAGAGGCTCCGGTTGAGCGTAGGATCGAGATCCGAAGAGCCCGGTCCGTAGTTTGAGCCGGCAAGCGGCAGTTGG
>DATARR010000068.1:0-18101 GCA_036264085.1 Thermoanaerobaculia bacterium
CTGGATTTTGTCCTGGGAGCGCCGGCATCCCTGCCGGCCTTCTTTAAGTTAGTTTCCGGCAGGGATGCCGGCGCTCCCAGGGGTTCAGCGGACTACGGCGGCGGATTCCCGCTCCGATTGTCTCTCACCCACCGCCACCCACCGCCGCCCCCGCTCCCCCACGTACTCCGACTGCGGCCGGATGAGCCGGCCCGTGGCGAGTTGCTCCAAGGCGTGGGCCGTCCAGCCGGCCACGCGCCCCACGGCGAAGAGGGGGGTGAACAGCGCGGTGGGCAGCCCCAGGCCGTGGAGCAGGAGGGCGGTGTAGAACTCGACGTTGGTGTCCAGCCGCCGGTCCGGCTTGCTCTCGCGCAGCAGGCGCAGGGCCGTGGCCTCGACCGACCGGGCCAGCTCGTACAGGCCCTCGTCGCCGCCATTGCGGTAGAAGCGCTCCGCCGCCGCAGCCAGGACGTCCGCCCGCGGATCGCGCACCCGGTAGACGCGGTGGCCGAAGCCCATCAGCCGCTCGCCACGGGCCAGCTTCTCGCGCAGCACCGGCTCGGCCCGCTCCGGACTGCCGATCTCGAAGACCATGTCCAGCGCCGGGCCGGGAGCGCCGCCGTGAAGGGGACCCTTCAGGGCTCCCACCGCGCCCGTGACGCCCGAGATGAGGTCCGACTGCGTGGAGACGATCACCCGGGCGGTGAACGTCGAGGCGTTGAGGCCGTGATCCGAGACGGTGTTCAGATAGGTCTCGAGGCCCCGTGCCCGCTCCGCCGCCGGCTCTTCGCCCGTCAATGAATAGAGGAAGCTCGCCGCGTGCCCCAGGTCCTCACGGGGCGCCAGCGGCTCCGCCCCCCGCAGCAGCCGCCAGTACGCGGCCACGATCATGGGAAAGGCGGCCACCAGGATCACGGCGTCCTCCCGCGGGTCCCCGGCTCCTTCGCTCAGGCTGAGGGTGCCTGCCGCCATGCGCAGGGCGTCCATGGGCGTCACCCGCCGTCGGGCCGCGGCCCGCAGCAGGTCCAGCGTCGCCGTCGGCAGCACCCGCCGGCCGGCCAGGCGGCGCCGGAAGGCGTCCAGCTCCTCGGCCGTGGGCAGGCTGTCGTGCCACAGCAGCCAGGTGGTCTCCTCGAACGTCGCGCGGGGGGCCAACTCCTCCACCGGAAAGCCGGCGATCAGCAGCTCGCCGGCCTCGCCGTCGACGCTGCTCAAACGGGTCGTGGCAGCCACGACCCCTTCCAGTCCCTGAGTTTTGACGTCGCTCATCGTCGTTCTCCTTCCTGTCCATGTTCGATCCGCACCTATTGATTGTCAATCTTGATTCGCCGATCAACATGTGGGAGCCTGGAGATATGACGGAGGACCGGTTTCTCACGGCCCAGGAGGCCGCGGCGGAGCTGGAGATCTCGCTGGCGACGCTCTATGCCTACGCCAGCCGGGGGATGCTCCGCTCGGAGCCCGTGCCCGGCGATCCCCGCGCCCGGCGGTACCCGCGGGAGGACGTGCTGCGGCTCCAGGAGAAGAAGGAGCTGCGAAAAGACCCGGAGAAGGTGGCGCCCAAGGCCCTCTCCTGGGGCGCGCCGGTGCTGGAGTCGGCCATCACCCTGGTGCAGGAGGGGCGGCTCTACTACCGCGGCCGGGACGCGGTGGCGCTCGCGAGGAGCGCGAGCGTCGAAGAGGTGGCGGCGCTGATCTGGACCGGCGATCCGGCCGCGGCCGGCGCGGTCTTCGCGAGCGCGCCGCCGGTCCTGCCGGACTGGGCCGGTCCGATTCTCGCGGCGGATCTGACGCCCATCGAGCGTTGCCAGGTGGTCCTTCCCCTGGCGGGAGCGGCGGACCTCGCGGCCTGGGATCTCCGGCCTTCGGCGATCCCCGCAACGGGCGGGCGCATCCTCCAATTTCTGTCCGGGATCGCGGCGGGAGTCTCCACTCCTCCACCCGGAGGCCTCGCGAACATCCTCCAGGCCGGCTGGGCGCCGGGCCGCCCGGAAGCCGCAGGTCCCATCGCCTCGGCCCTCATCCTCTCGGCGGACCACGAGCTGAACGTCTCGGCCTTCACGGCCCGCTGCGTGGCCTCAGCCGGATCGTCGCCATACGACGTGGTGTCCGCCGGCGTTGCGGCGCTCAAGGGAGCCCGTCACGGCGGCCACACCGAGCGGGTGGAGGCGCTGTTCCGCGAGGCGGGAAGCGCCGCGGGCGCCCGCCGTGCCCTGGCGGACCGCCTGCGCCGGGGCGAGGCGATCCCCGGCTGCGGCCACCCTCTCTACCCCGACGGCGATCCGCGGGGGACCGCCCTCCTGGAGCTCGCCGCCGAGGTCGCCCCCGGCTCCCCCGCCATCGAATGCGCCCTGGCCCTCGCCGACGCCAGCCGCGAGCTGCTCCGCGAGCACCCGACGATCGACCTCGGCCTGGTCGCCCTGGCCCGCGCCCTGGACCTGCCCGAGGGGACGCCCCTCGCCCTCTTCGCCCTCGGCCGCACCATCGGCTGGATCGGCCACGCGATCGAGCAGTACGCCCTGGGCCGGCTGATCCGGCCACGGGCGGCGTACGTGGGGGAGATGCCGGGGGGAGTCTGCGCGGCAGAAAGCCGAAGTCAGGGACTACAGGGACTACAGGGACTTCAAGGACAGCAGGGACGAGGAAAGCGGTTCTCTGGTCTTGTTCCGGGTCCCTGAAGTCCCTGTCGTCCCTGAAGTCCCTACTTTTTGCGAGACCCGGGTCACCAGGGCTCCTCCGCCGCCGCAGCCGTCCCCCCGCGGCGGCCTGCGCGCACTTTAGGAGTAAGGGAGAAAGGAGACCCCCATGAAAAAGCGGACGATCAAGCGCAAGCTGGTGCTCCACCGTGAATGGCTCGGGATCCTGGAGTCCAAGCAGTTGGTCAACGTCGCCGGTGGCCGGCCGACGCTGTTTCGCACCTGCACCTGCTTCGACTCCGGGTGCGCGACCTGTGCGGGCTGTGGGTGAGGGCTGGGCGGGCCTGGCTACGGCTGCCCAGCAGCCATGATCTTCCGTTGGGCCAGATGCCTGCTTATCCGTGGAACAGGATCAAGCCAAGCTCTTTGCAGACGCGGCCCAGCCCTCTGACCGGTTCGCTCAGGGGCTCGGGATCTCCGGCCGGGACGAGCCGAGCCCTCCCCTCGAAAAGGGCCACGCAAAGGTGGTCGTCCACGTTCGACTTGTAGGCGATTCCCGCAGCCCCACGGTCGAAGAGGGCCCCCGCAAGCTTTTGCGTCACGATCCGATCCTTGCTCCGGAGCTTCGAGATGTCCAGCCTCTTGACTCTGTGGGACACAAGGAAGTCCACGTACTCGAGCTCCAACTGGCGGCGGACCGTGAGGTCATCGAGGCGGACGAGCTCGCCCTGAGAAATGTCGAGGCGGGCAGGCGCCAAGGCATTGCTTTTCCTCCACTTCCAAGGCACGTACCCGGCAGCGGGCATGACGTCCCCGGGAAGGCGCAGCAGTACCCGGAGGGTCTTCAGGTCGGGGCCGAAGTCGGCGAGGACCTCGCGCAGAGAGGTCAGCCGGTCTCGGGCACAGTAGAGAGTGCGGAAACGCTTTCCCGGGTCATCAAACCGGTTCGCCCAGCTCGGGTGGGGCGGATACTCCAGAGGACTGGAGACGTACCCGACCCGCCACACCCGCGCGCCGTGCTTCAGGGCACCGTCTCCACGAACGCCTTGGCTGCCGAGACGACGAAGCTCCAATCCTCCGGATTCGTACCCTCCCGCAGGGCGAAAGCGGGGGCTCGGCCATCGAGATTGCTGTTCCTGCCGAAGAACCAGGCCTGCGCTGTCTCGCTGCCATAGGCGTCGACCAGATAGCGAGCTGCCTGGTAGGCTGATCGCAGACGGAAGCCAGGCATCGGGCGCGGCTGTACCTTGCCTGCGGCCCACTGACCTACGAGCTTCGCATCCTTGACACCGCTGAGATAGGCTGTCACCTTCTGGCCCAGATGCTCCTGAAGATAGCCGGCGACCTTGCAGATGTCCGATGTCACCGCCTGCCGCTCGATCTGACTCGTCCGGTCCGCGTCATATCCCTTGGACACCGCGCTGAACGGCTGGCCGTTCCAAGGCCGGCTCGAGACCTCCCTATTCTTCGTATCGACAGGCTTGGCGATCAAGGCCGTATGCTCTCGTTGTGCTCCCTTATCGGTCCTCACTGCTCACCTCCATTTCGGGCGTTGCACCTCGCTATGTCCCATCCACCTTTGCCCATTGGAATCCTACCCCCTTTTCCGACAAAAGGTCAAACCTCGTCACCTCCGGACTGCCCCGAGACATGACAAATGGACCAGCTCTTCGGACAGCGAATCGACATTGGAGTCGGGAGAGGCGTTCTTCTCTGGATGAACGAGACGGTCTATCTTTTGGCGCTCAGATCTGTCTCCGTCAATCTTCGAGAGTAAAGGCAGTCGTAGCTCAGGACAAAGATAGGCTCTGACTTCTCCTTCCGCAGGCTTTCCTCTCCCGGAGCGAAGGCGTGTGGAACGGACACCTGGGCGCATTGTCTCTGGGCTCGCCCACCTCTCCCTTGGGCTCGGCCGTGAATGGCCGCCCCTTGTTGTCATCAGGAAAAGACAAGTGGTTGACAAAAGGAAAGGACAGGTTGAAACTATTCTACAGACAGGAGAAGACAAGCCATGTCCGAGCTCGGCGGCTCGCCTGCACCCAGAAGGAAGGTCCGTAGCCCGTCGTACCCCTTCATCGATCTGAGAACGGCGATCGAGCGCGCCCGCCGGCTCTTCGAAGCGGAGCAGCGGAACGCGGTCCATCAGGAAACCGCCGCCGCCCACTGGGGCTACTCGCCGAAGAGCAGCGGCGGGAAGCAGACGATCGCCGCGCTCCGGGCTTTCGGGCTGCTGGAGGGAGACGGCATGGTGAAGCTGACGGAGCGAGCCGTGCGGATTCTCTTCGACGAGCGCAACCCTTCTCCCGAGAGAGATCTGCTGCTGCGCCAGGCGGCTCTTTCTCCTGCGCTTCATGGCCGTCTCTGGGAGAAGTACGGAGCCGTCCTCCCATCCTCCACCGATCTCAGGCTCTCGCTGATTCTTGGCGAGGGTTTCAACGAGAACTCGGTAGACGAGTTCATCGAGGAGTATGCCGAGACTCTCACCTTCGCCAGACTGCGGCCGCCCGACAGCTCTGTCCAGGGATCCGAACAGCCGGCCCTCGCTCTGGAAAGCGCTCCACGGAAACAACTGGAGCCTGAGCGCGATCCAGCTCCCTCCGCGTCGGACGGACCCCGGACCGCCGCCATCGGGGTGGACCCCGCCATCTTCCCTCTCCTGGACGGCAACGCGATCGAGCTCCGCATCCGCCGGAAGATTTCACCCGACGAGGTCAAGGACGTTCGCGACATATTCGAGATCTGCCTGCGCAAGATCCTGAGCCCCTGAGCCCACTCCCCTCAGCCGCTCCCGCAGCCGTACCACCTCCCCCACTACGATGGTAGCCGGCGCCCTGAGGCCGGCCCGGGCCACGTCGCCGGCGATGGCGCCCAGAGTCGCCACCACCACCCGCTCGCCCGGCAGGGTCCCCTGGGCGATGACGGCCACGGGCGTGTCCGCTTCCCGGCCGTGGAAGAGGAGGGCGGCGGCGATCTCCGGCAGGCGGGTGAGGCCCATGAGAATGACGAGGGTCTCGACGCGGGCGAGGGCGGCCCAGTCCTGGCGGTCTCCCTCGGCGCAGTGGCCGGTCACCACGGCGAAACCCGCCGCCATTTCGCGGTGGGTGACGGGGATGCCCGCCCTCGCCGGCACGGCGACCGGGCTGGAGACTCCGGGCACCACCTCCCAGGCCACTCCCGCCTCGGCGCAGGCGAGCGCCTCTTCGGCGCCGCGGCCGAAGACGAAGGGGTCGCCCCCCTTGAGGCGCACCACGACGCGGCCTGCCAGGGCGTGGTGGATCAGCAGGGCGTTGATCTCTTCCTGAGGGCAGGAGTGCTCGCCCGGCGCCTTGCCCACGAAGATCCGCTCCGCCTCGGGGGGCGCCTCGGCCAAGAGGGCGTCGGAGATCAGCCGGTCGTAGACCACCACCTCCGCCCGCCGCAGGCAGTCGAGCCCCAGCACGGTGATCAGCCGCGGATCGCCTGGGCCCGCGCCCACCAGGTAGACGATCCCGCGGCCGTTCATTCCACCAGGACCTCCGTGGCCACCCCGACGGGCGCTTCAGGCAGCACGCCGAGGATCTCTTCGATGCGGGCGAGGGCCCGGTCCTCGTCCCCCCGCCGCAGCAGGTGGAGCACGTCGGAGTCGATCAAGCGGTACCACTTGGCTCGCCGCGTCTCGAAGTCCGGCCAGCGGCGGGCCAGGGGGGCTCTGAGGTCGCCGGCGATCTCCAGGAAGCGGGCGTGCTCCTCCCCCAGCTCGGACTCCAGCCGCTGGCGCAGGCGCACGGCGAGCGCCGGAGCCTTGCCGCCCGTCGAGATGGCCACGGCGAGGTCGCCCCGGCGGACGATCGCCGGAGCGATGAAGTCGCAGTGCGGAACGTCGTCCAGGGTGTTGACCAGGACGTTGCGCCCCCGGGTCTCCTCCCAAACCCCATCGACCACCGAGGGCGGCTGGCTCACCACCAGGACGAGGAAGGCCGTGCGCAGGTCCCCCCGCCGGTAGCGCCGGTCGACGAGGTCGATCCGCCCGCGCATTGCCAGCTCCGCGAGGCCGGGGGTGACCTCCGGCGCCAGCACCGTCACCCGGGCTTCGGCCGCCAGCAGACCCTTCACCTTCTCTTCGGCCAAGACGCAGCCGCCGAGCACGAAGCAGTTGCGCCCCTTCAGGCTCAGGTACACCGGATAGTGCTGCACGACTCAGACCTCCAGGCTCTCCACGGTCAAACCGTGGCGGTCGATCTCCAGCGTCAGGCGGCACAGGTCGGTCTGGAGCCCCAGGCGATAGACGCCGGGGCCCTGGACGGTGAACAGCATTCCCTCGATGGTCTGCCCCGCCAGGGTGGCGAGGGCGTCGTTGACGGCCTGGGTGGCCCGCCGGGCCGCGGCGCCCCGGGGGGTCTGGTGGAAAAGCCGCAGCAGGGCCTGCTCGCTCTGGGCGCCGTAGACCTTGCGGACGCGGCCGGTCTGGAGCGTCATCTCCAGGATCCCCTCCAGCCGCCGCAGGTCCTCCTCCTCCACCTCCCCCGCCGCCACGGCGGCGGCGAGCTCCTCGTAGGGAGCCCGGGCCGCCGGGTCCCGGAGCGAGGCCGCGAGCGTCGCCAGCTCCTCCCCCAGCACCTCCCGCTGCGCGGCGTCGAGGGCGACGGCACCCGGAGCCGTCGTCGTGCTCATGCCGGGACCCGGTGCAGCCCGCTCGGCCGCAATTGCACCAGGGCGTCCACCTCGTGCTCGAAGGCGCCGGTTTCGATGGGGCAGTGGATGCCGCACTCCTTGGGCGCGTTCTTCTCCCACCACCAGCGGCCGGCCCGCGGGTCCTCCCCCGCCTGGGTGGCCCGGGTGCAGGGGGTGCAGCCGATGCTCGTGTAGCCCTTGGCATAGAGGGGATGGACGGTGACGTCGTGCGCCTCGTTGTACTCCTTCACCTCGTCCAGGGTCCAGTCCGCCAGCGGGTTGATCTTCGCCAGACCGCCGTGGTCGTGATCGATCTCGATCTTACGGATGTTGGCCCGGCTCGCCCACTGGTCGCGACGCAGGCCGGTGATCCAGGCGTCCAGCCCTTCGAGCACGCCGCGGATGGGCTCCACCTTGCGCACGTTGCAGCAGTGGAGGCGGGCCTCGACGCTCTTCTGGAAGAGGTTGGGACCGAGGCGCCTCACCATGGTCTCCACCTGCGCGGCATCGGGAAAGTAGACCTCCACCTCGATGCCGTAGCGCCGGCGCACCTCCTCCATCACGTCGTACGTCTCCTGGGGGAGCCGGCCGGTGTCGACGGTGAACAGCCGCACCCGGGGATCGATCCGCCAGGCCATGTCCAGGATGGCCATGCCCTCGGCCTGGAAGCTCGTACAGAGAGCGACCTGAGACCCCCAGCGCTCGAGCGCCCAGGCGATGACCTCTTGCGGTGTCGCGTCGTCCCACTCCACCGCAAGCTGTCCGGCCTCGAACTCGTCCAACAGGTCCCGGCTGTCGATCTTGATGGCGGTCGCTCTCATCGTCGTCTTCCTTTCCGATCACACTTCGAGGGTCACCGCCGCGCCGAGCCCGAGGGCCACGAGGTCCTCGTCGGTGTGACGGGTGAAGAACTGTTGAATGGGCTCGCCCTCGCCGCGCCCGTCCAACCAGGCGCGCAAGAGCCTTTCGATCACGAGGTGGACCTCGTCCCCCGGCACCCGCTTGAGCACGGGCCGGCCGATGGCCGCGTTCCGCCCCAGGCCGCCGCGGAGGAAAAGGTCGTAGCCGTCGAGCCGCTCGCCGTGAGGACCCCGCTCGCGCAGGGTGGTCCCCTGGATGCCGATGTCGCCGATCCAGTGGTGGGCGCAGGCGTGGGGGCAGCCGTCGAGGTTCAGACGCAGGCCCGCGGCCGCGCCGCCGAGCTCCCTCTCCAGGTGCTCGACGATCTCCTGCAGTTTCCCCTTGGTCTCGGCCACCGTGTAGTTGCAGAAGGGATCGCCCGTGCAGGCGATGCTCGCCCCCCGCAGCCCGGTGCCGGCCAGCGGGAAACCGAGGCTCGCCACCTCGCGCACGACCTCGTCGACCCGCGCCTCGGGAATGTGGCTGAGGATGAAGTTCTGGCGGCGGGTGAGCCGGATCTCGCCCCCCCAGCTCTCGGCGAGGTCGGCGATCTTCAGCATGGTGGCGCCGTCCATCAGCCCGAGGTGGACGGGGAAGCCGGCGTAGAACAGCCCGTCCGCTTTCTCGGGATGGACGCCGGTGTGGTCGTGCTCCACCGCGGGCGCGAGCGGGGCGGCGCCGTCCTCGAGGCGGCGGCCGAGCTTCTCCTCCACCCGCGTCCGAAAGGCCTCGGGGCCAAGGTCGTGGACCATGAACTTGAGCCGCGCCTTGGCGCGCGACATCCGGTACTTGAGGTCGAGGCGCCAGACGTCGACGATCGCCCGCAGCACCTCCAGGGCCTCGCCCGCCGGCACCCAGACCCCGAGGTCGTCCGCCAGCCGCGGCCAGGTGGAGAGGCCGCCGCCCACGCGCACGCCGAAACCCGGCTCGGTGTCCCGCAAAGCGCCGATGAGGGCGATGCAGTGGATCTCCGGCGCGTTGCACTGGTGGGGGCAGGCCGAGATGGTGATCTTGTGCTTGCGCGGCAGGTCGGAGTATTCGCGGTTGCGGATGAAGAAGTCCGTGGCCTCCTCGATCAGCGGCTGGACCTCGAAGAGCTCGCCGGCGGCGAGACCCGACACCGGACAGCCGGTGATGGTGCGCACGTTGTCGCCGCAGGCGCCGGTGGTGGTGAGCCCGGCGGACTCCAGGAGGCCGAGGACCTCCGGCAGCCGGGCCAGCTCGATCCAGTGGAGCTGGAAGTTCTGCCGCGTCGTGATCTCGCCGTGACCGCGGCCGAACCGCTGGGAGATCTCGCCGATCGTCCGCAGCCTGGGCGCGGTGAGCACGCCCCCGGGGGTCTTCACCCGCAGCATGAAGTGCCCCACCTTCGGCTTGTCGTGGTAGAGGCCGTACCACTGCATGCGCACGAAGTCCTCTTCGGGCACCGCCTCGTAGCCGGCGGCGATCATGGCCGGCAGGTCGCGGATCACGTCGAGACCACCCTTCTCGTGCTTCAAGCGCTCGACGAAATTGCGCTTGCGCACCAGGTCCCAGGTGATCTCGGCGGCCTCTGGGCTTCTCTCGGGCATGCACGGGCTCCTGCACCCCGCCGCGAAGCGGGATGAACCTGTCGCGTCCGCGGGCTCTCAAACGAGAGCGCGGCGTTCAGTCAAACCGAGTTGTCAGGTCAGGAGAGGCGGATGTCGACGGCTGGCGCGAGCCGTCACACCCGCCAGCTACAGGTACAAAGCACCTGGGCAGGAGAAGCTTGGGGGGAGATGGAGCGCCTCGTGTTCATTTGTGAGTACCCTACTCTCTTTTTCAGCGGTTGTCTAGACCCCCGCGCTACCCGTTTGTAACCGCGCCTGTCACCCTCTACAACGTACCTGCTGGAGTCGAGCCCTCACCCCGCCTCAAGCCGCCACGGCTTCCCCTTTCGGCCGCCGCGGCGCGGACCAGTCGATCCGCCGGGTCAGGTACATCACCAGGGCGAGGATGAGGAACAGGCCGATCGAGCCCAGGAGCAGGGCGTAGTCCTCGAGTTGGAGCAGGACGTAGAGATAGCCGTAGAGCGTGCCGAGCACCACGGTCATCAGCGAAGCCCGCAGCGCTCCCCGCAGAATGGCCACCGAGTAGCCGCCGATGAGCAGCACGGTCGCCGCCGACGCCGCCAGGTAGGCGAGGCCGAAGGGGGCATGCTCCGAGAGCGAGAGCAGCAGCAGGTAGAAGAGGCAGAGGGCGAACCCCACCAGCAGATATTGCACCGGATGGAGAGAGAACGGGTTGAACTGCTCGTAGAGGAAGAAGGTCAGGAAGGTGAGGACGAGGAAAAGAACCCCGTACTTCGCCGACCTCTCCGTCTTCTGATAGGCGTCCACCGGCTGGAAGAGCTGCACCCCGAAGGCCGAGGCGTTGAGGGCCTGGGCCGGCGCCAGCTCCTTGGCCTCGCTCGTCCGCCACTGCTGCGGGTAGCTGCGGCCGAACCAGGAGACTTTCCATGAGGCGTCGAAACCCGTGGCGCGGACCGTCCGCCGGGCGGGCAGGAACTCGCCGTCGAAGCTCGGCGACGGCCAGTTCGACCTCAGGGCCACCGTGGTCTCCTTGCCGAGAGGGAGGAAGCTGAGCTGCTCGCTGCCGTTCACCCCGAGGTCGAACGCGAACGCGTAGACGTCCCCCGGCTTGCCGCCCGCCAGGTCCGGGACCGGCGTCCTGAGGCCCGACGGCCAGAGCTCCGGCTCGCTCCCGCCGGGAGCGAGTTGGAGGGTCTGCCTCCCCCACGCCAGGCTCACGGCGGAGGTGATGCCCCGCATGTCCGGCACGCCGATCGAGAGGTAGGCGTCCCGCCAGAGGACGTCCTGCGGCTTGACGTGCCACTCCTCGAAGCTCGGGTGCTGGAACGTCCCCGTCCAATGCAGGGCCGTGCGATAGACGGCGACCTCGAAGATCCCGCGGTTGCGCTGCTCCGTGTCCACTCTCCCCTCGACCTTGAGCGTCTCCGGCAGGAAGCGGACCCAGTATTCCTGGGTTTCGACCTCGACCCCTTTCTGATTCTTGACGTGCACGAGGTAGGGCACGGTCAGCACCGGCCCGGCGAGGACCTGCGGCCGGCCCCAGGAGTCCGCCACCTCCCGGATCGTCTCCTTCTGGCGTGACTGGCGCTCGGACACCAGCGATCCCACCATCCCCAGGGGGATGAGCAGCATGAGGATGAGCCCGCCGATGATCGCCATCTTGAGGGCCACGGAATCGCGGAGCCTGCGTTTTTCGGTTTCACCTGGAATCATGGATCGTCCCTCCCCGGATCGTTGCGGTCTGAAGGGGATTGGACCGCGAGCGCGAGGAGCAAGGAGGGCGGAGCCGTGGAGGAGTCCCGCAGGATTGTGGCGGAAACATGGAGAGCGGCCCGGAGCCGGAGACCTGCGCTACATTCTCCTCATGACGACTCCGGCCGCCAGCCTGCGCATCGCCCTGGTGGACGACGAGGAGAGCCTGCGCGAAACCGTGGGCTTCGCCCTGCGCCGCGAGGGCTATCGCGTCGAAGTCTACGCCGACGGCCTCGCGGCATGGCAGAGCTTCGAGCGCGACGTCCGCGATCTTCCGGACCTCGCCATCCTCGACGTCCTCATGCCGCGCATGGATGGCCTGGAGCTGTGCCGGCGCCTGCGCGCCCTCTCCGAGCGCCTGCCCATCCTCTTCCTCACCTCCCGCGACGAGGAATTCGACCGCGTGCTGGGCCTGGAGCTGGGGGCGGACGACTACCTCTGCAAACCCTTTTCCATGCGCGAGCTGGCCGCCCGGGTGAAAGTCCTGCTGCGCCGGGCCGCGCACCGCCGGGAGCCCGCGGGCGACGAGGAGCGCCTGCTGGAGGCCGGCCGCCTGCGGCTCGACCTCAAGCGCTACCAGGCGCACTGGGCCGGCGTTCCCGTGCCCCTGACCGTCACCGAGTTCCTCCTCCTCCAAGCCCTCGCCCGCCACCCCGGCCACGTGAAGACCCGCGCCCAGCTCCTGGAGGAGGGTTACCCCCACGACGCCTACGCCAGCGACCGCACCATCGACAGCCACGTCAAGCGGCTGCGCAGGAAGCTCGTGGAGGCCGACCCGGGCTTCGACGGCATCGAGACCGTCTACGGCCTGGGCTATCGCCTGCGGCCGGAGTGAGCCGTGCGCCTCCCCTCCCGGATCTCCGTCCGTCTCCTACTGTTCAACGTCCTCCTGGTCTTCCTCCCCGCGGCGGGCTTCCTCTACCTGGGAGTCTACGAAGAGCAGCTCCTGGACGATCAGGAGCGCTCCATGGTGCAGCAGGGGCGCCTCCTGGCCGCGGCTCTGAGCGGCCAGCGGCTGGATCGGGAAGGCACCGAGGCCCTGCTGCGCCGCCTGGAGCAGCGGACCGACTCGCGCCTGCGCATCTTCGGCGGAGACGGGGGCCTCCTCGCCGACTCCAGCGAGCTCGGCCGCCGGCAGGAGCGGCCTGGAGAGGCGTACTCCGCCCCCCCGGCCAAGGCGCGGGACAACCTTTTATATAAAGTCGCGGCCGGGCTCTACCGGCTCTATCGCCGCGCGCGGGCTTCCCAGCCGGCGCGAGTGTCGCGGGGGCCCGCTCCGCCTCCGGAGCCCTACCCCGTCCGGGCGGTCGCCACCGCTCTCGCGGGGAAGTACGGCGCCGCCGTCCGGCCTACGGGTGGCGAGCGGTGGCGGCCGTCGCTGACCCTGCACAGCACCATCCCGGTGCGCACTGGTGGCCAGGTGGTGGGCGCCGTGCTCGTCTCCCAGTCCACGGTGCGCATCCTGCGCGAGCTGGACCAAGTCCGCCTCGCCGTTCTCAAGGTCTTCCTCGGCTCGGTGGCCGTGGCCGCCGTCCTCTCCCTGCTCCTGGCGGGGACCATCACCCACCCCATCCGGCGGCTGCGGGACGAGGCGAACGCCCTCCTCGACCGCCGCGGGCGTCTGCGCGGCCGGTTCGGCGGCCCGCACCGGGCGGACGAGATCGGCGACCTCACCCGCGCCCTGGAGCAGCTCACGGCCCGCCTCGCCGCCCACCAGCACGCGCTCGAAGCCTTCGCTTCCGACGTCTCCCACGAGCTCAAGAACCCCCTCGCCTCCATCCGCTCAGCTACCGAGCTGCTGGCCGAGATCGAAGATCCGGCGGACCGCGAGCGCTTCGTGGCCGTGGTCCAGAGGGAGGTGGCCCGCATGGAGCGGCTGCTCACCGCCCTGCGCGAGATCGGCGAGATCGACGCCCGGCTGGAGACCGAGGCCCCGGCCGTCGTGGACCTGGAAGCGCTCTTGAGAGAGGTGGTCGAAGGCTTCCGTCGGCGCGCCGACAAGGAGGTGAAGATCGTGCTTGCCGCGCCTGGCGGCCCCCTTCCCGTCCGCGCCAGCCCCGAGCGCCTCCTCCAAGTCTTCGAGAACCTCCTCGACAACGCCCGCGGCTTCTCCCCCGCCGGCGGCACGGTGACCGTCACCCTCGAAAGGCGCAACGGCGCCGCCGCCGTGCGTATCGACGACGACGGTCCGGGCATTCCCGAGACCCACCTCGACCGCATCTTCGACCGCTTCTTCACCTATCGCCCCGGCGAGCCGGACACCCGCAACGGCCACACGGGATTGGGACTGGCGATCGCGAAGGCGATCGTCGAGGGCTATGGCGGGGTGGTGCGGGCGGGGAATCGCGGGGAGGGAGGGGCGAGGTTCGAGGTGGTGTTGCCGGGGGCGTAGCACCGATCCGGGATGTCGTGAATCAGGCACTTGCAACCCGGGGTGAGTCGTTCACCCCGCGGATCGAACCACCCGCAGGGCCGCGCTGAGACCCTAACTCCGTCCAGGCCTCGCCGGCTTGTTCTGGATGGAAAGGATGTTGCCGTCCGGGTCCTTGAACCAGGCCACTTGAATGTCGCCCGCGTGGTGGACGTCACCTTTCCGGATGACGGCCGGCAGGTTGTCATACTGCTCGAAGGTCACGCCCCGGGCTCTCAGCTCCTTCACCGTACCCTCGACGTCGTCCACTTCCCACAGGGCCGCCGTTCCCTGGTTCGTCCCCGCGAATTCCGAGCGATAGACGCAGAGCGTGCTGTTGCCGCTCCGATACTTCACGGCGGCGCCCGGCTCGTCGCCCATTCTCTTGAGCCCCAGTTTCTCCTCGTAGAACTTCTCCGCCGCCTCCAGGCTCCTGACGGGCAGCATCGTCTGGACCGCGATATCACCCAGCATCCGGCTCTCCTTTCTCCCGCATCGTCCGCATCGTGCACGCGGCGGCGCGCTCCAGCAGCAGCTCGCGCTCGCGGGCGTTTCGCGTCAGCGCTGCCGCGCGCTCGAGCTCCGCGCGGGCCTCGTCGAAACGACCGAGCTTTGCAAGCAGGTCGCCGCGCACGCCCGGCAGGAGATGATAACCCTGGAGCGCCGGCTCCGCGCTCAGCTCGTCGACGAGCTCGAGGCCCGCGGCGGGACCGAACGCCATGGCGACCGCGACCGCACGGTTCAGCTCCACGACGGGCGACGGCGCGAGCCGGGCGAGCGCCTCGTAGAGCGCCACGATGCGCGCCCAATCGGTCTCCGCCGGCGTCCGCGCCCGCGCATGGCAGGCGGCGATGGCGGCCTGCAAGGCGTACGAGCCGAGCGCGCCGCCGAGCGCCTCGGCCCGCGCCAGCGCCGCGAGGCCACGACGGATGAGGAGCTGGTCCCAGCGCCCTCGGTTCTGATCCAAGAGCAGGATGGGCTCCCCCGACGGGCCCGTCCGTGCCCCCGCGCGCGAGGCCTGGATCTCCATCAGCGCGACGAGGCCGTGGACCTCCGGCTCCCTGGGAACGAGCTCGGCCAGGATGCGGCCGAGACGCAGCGCGTCCTCGCAGAGCGCGGGCCGCATCCAGTCGTCGCCGGCGGTCGCCGAGTAGCCCTCGTTGAAGACGAGGTAGATGACCTCGAGCACCGAGGACAGGCGGGCGGCGAGCTCCTCGCCACGGGGAACCTCGAAGGGGACGCGCGCCTCCGCGAGGGTCCGCTTGGCCCGGACGATGCGCTGGGCCACGGTCGGCTCCGGGACGAGGAACGCACGCGCGATCTCCTCGGTCGTCAGTCCTCCGAGCAGGCGCAGGGTGAGCGCCACCCGCGCCTCGGTCGAGAGCACCGGATGGCAGGAGATGAAGACGAGGCGCAGGAGGTCGTCGCCCATGGGATCGTCGAGCGTGGCGTCGAGATCCTGCAGGGCACTCTCCTGCCCGGCTTCGAGGTCGCGGCCGAGCTCCTGGTGCTTGCGCTCGAGCAGCGTCCTCCTGCGCAGCAGGTCGATGGCCCGGCGTTTCGCGGTGGCCATGAGCCAGGCGCCCGGGTTGTCCGGGACGCCCGACTCCGGCCATCGTTCGAGCGCGGCGACGAGGGCGTCCTGCGCGAGGTCCTCGGCCAGACCGACGTCGCGCACCATCCGCGCGAGGCCGGCGATGAGCCGCGGCGACTCGATCCTCCACACCGCGTCGATCGTGCGATGGATGGCCGTCAAGACTTGCGCATCGCGTCCAGGCTCCACGGTCCGGGACCGGCGGCCGAGAAATAGAGCCAGACGAAGCAGTAGAGGGCGGCGGCGGCGCCGCCGTTGATGGTCGGCCAGAAGCTCTGGGGGAAGTGGAACTGGAAGTAGGCCACCGCCATCATGCCGGAGAGGACGAAGGCGACGGGGCGGGTGAAGAGGCCGACGAGCAGCAGGGCCCCGCCGACCAGCTCGAGGACGCCGCCGATCCAGATCTGCGACATCACGGGGGCGGTGCCGCCGTTGGGGGGCATGCCGGCCGGGAAGGCGAAGAGGATCGTCGTGCCCGCCAGCAGGAACATGAATGCGGCCACGATGCGCAGCACGCTCAGCAGGTAGGGGGCCCGGGAGGCCCATTGCGCGACGAAACCATCGGCACTGCTTCCTGTGTTGATTGCGGCCATGTCATTTCTCCTTGTTTTTCATTTCATGGAGGTATTCGCTCCGGCGAGCCCGCTTTTCACCGCTGCTCGAGCACCCGGCCCAGGCGGCCGGAGGTGAGGCGGTCGAGGTCCGGATGGCGGCGGACGATCGTCTCTTCGCGGCGAGGACCGGTGGAGACCAGGGTCACCGGCGCCTCGATCTCCTGCTCGAGGAAGTCGACATAGTCGCGGGCCTCCTGCGGCAGGTCCTGCCACTCGAGGGCGCCCACGGTCGAGCGCTTCCACCCCTTGAAGGTGCGCAGCACCGGCTCGGCGGCCTCCAGGCTGCGGCGGTCCGGCGGAAAGTCGCGCAGGGTCTCGCCGTGGAGCTTGTAGGCCACGCAGACGGGGATCTCGTCGAAATCGTCCAGGACGTCGAGCTTGGTCAGCGCCACCGTGCTGACGCCGTTCAGGAGCTGGCCGTAGCGGGCCGCCACGGCGTCGAACCAGCCGCAGCGCCGGGGCCGGCCGGTGACGGTGCCGAACTCGTTGCCGCGGCGGCGCAGGAACTCGCCCGTAGCATCGGTCAGCTCGCTGGGGAACGGCCCTCCCCCCACCCGCGTGGTGTAGGCCTTGAGGACGCCGATGGCGCCGTCGATCCGCGTCGGCGGCACACCGGTGCCCGTGCAGGCGCCGCCAGTCGTGGAGCTCGACGAGGTGACGAAGGGGTAGGTGCCGTGGTCGAGGTCGAGCAGCACCCCCTGGGCGCCCTCGAAAAGGAGGCTCTTCCCCTCCTTGATCCAGCCGTTCAGGAGCTGCTCGGTGTCGCGCAGACTGGGCTTCAGCCGCTCACCCCACTGCCGGCACTGGTCGGCGTAGGAGGGGGGCGACGGCAGGGACTCCCCGCCCAGGCTCGTCAGCTCGATCTGGATGCGGGAGAGCAGCACTCGCAGCCGCTCCTCCAGGTCGGGAGCGAACAGGTCCACCATCCGCAGACCGAAGCGCGAGGCCTTGCTCTCATAGGCCGGGCCGATCCCCCGCGAGGTGGTGCCGATGCGCCCCGCGCCCCGCGACTCCTCGCGCGCCTTGTCGAGCTGGGCGTGACAGGGGAGCAGCACGTGCGCCCGATTGGAGATGAACAGCCGGCCGTCGAAGCGGACGCCGCCCTCGTAGAGCCGGGCGAGCTCGGAGAGCAGGGCGTCCGGCGCCACCACCATGCCGTTGCCGAGGACGCACACCATGTCAGGGTGCAGGATGCCCGACGGGATGAGCTGCAGGGAGAAGTGGCGGTCGCGAAACTTCACCGTGTGGCCGGCGTTGTGGCCGCCCTGGTAGCGCACCACGCCGTCGAAGGCGGGGCAGAGGAGATCGACGATCTTCCCCTTGCCCTCGTCCCCCCACTGCATCCCCACGATGACGGCGTTGGCCATTTCCGATCCGCCTTCCTCTAAATACCTTGTAGCTTCTGCACATCGCGCAGCCGGCCGGTGACAGTAGCAGAGGATGGGAGGGGGGGCAAGAAGGTGTTAGCATCTACACGGTCCCAGGAGCCCCGAATTCCGTGCAGACTTTTCTCGATATCGCCACAATCCTGCTGCCGCTCGCCTACCTGCTGGTGGCGATCGACTACGGATTCCTCTTCTTCGCCTCCCAGCCGTTCGCCGAGCGGACGGCCACTCCGGCCCTGCGCGGGACGGTGCTGCTCCACCTGGCCTAACTCGCGGCGGCCATCGTGCAGTGGCGGCAGTTCCCGGCGGCCACGGTGTCGCAGGCCCTGTCGGTAGTGGCCTTCGCCGTGGCGGTGGTCTACGTCTTCGTGGAGTGGCACGGGCGGGCGCGCTCGACCGGCTTCTGGCTGGTGTCGCTGGTCTTCTTCTTCCAGCTCCTGTCGTCGCTCCTCACCAGGCCCAACCCGCCGGACCGGGCGATCTTCCACGACCCGTTCTTCGCCCTGCACGTGTCGCTCGCCCTGCTCGGCTACGCCGCCTTCGTGGTCGGCGCGGCCTATGCCTTCCTCTTCCTCCAGCTCTACCGCGACCTCAAGGCCGGCCGCTTCTCCACCTTCTACGGCAAGCT
>DATARR010000028.1:0-1663 GCA_036264085.1 Thermoanaerobaculia bacterium
TCCGGTACAGCCGCGCCCCGCAGGCGGCGAACGGATCGGGGATGAACCGCTCCGCCGTCAGCTCCGGCCGGCCCAGGTACCCCCGCGCCACCTGCACGCCGCCGATGTGGAGCTCGCCGGAAACCCCCACGGGAACCGGCCTCAGGTCCGGGTCGAGCAGATGGATGGCCGTGTTGCCGATCGGCCGGCCGATGGGCACCGTGGCCCGCGACGGCTGGCCGGACGAGCACCGCCACGCGGTGACGTCCACCGCCGCCTCCGTCGGGCCGTAGAGGTTTTCGAGGGATGGACCGTCGTCGACGAAGTGGGCGAAGAACCGCCGCTCCAGCTCCGTGCCGAGCGCCTCGCCGCTGCAGATCACGAAGCGCAGGGAACCGCCGTCGCCCTCGTCGGCCGTCTCCAGGAACGGCTGCAGCATCGAGGGCACGAAGTGCAAGACCGTGACCTTCTCCTCGTCGATCAACCGCCAGAGGTAGGAGGGCTCGCGATGACCGCCGGGCGCCGCCAGCACCAGGCGTGCGCCCACCGTCAGCGGCCAGAACAGCTCCCACACCGACACGTCGAAGCTGGTGGGCGTCTTCTGCAGCACCCGGTCCGCGCCCCCCAGACGGTAGGCCGCCTGCATCCAGTGCAGGCGGTTGCAGATCCCCCGGTGGCTGTTCATCACTCCCTTCGGCCGGCCCGTCGAGCCCGAGGTGTAGATGACGTAGGCCACGTTGTCCGGCTCCGCGCGATCCGCCAACGGCCCGGCGCTTTCGCGACCGATCACCTCCGCCTCCGCTTCCAGATCGACCGCCCGCACCCCGCCGACCGGCAGCCGGGCCAGCAGGTGGCGCGACCCGATCAGCAGCGGTGCTCCCGAGTCGGCCAGCATCAGGCCTTGCCGCTCCGCAGGGTAGTCCGGATCGATGGGCAGGTAGGCGCCCCCCGCCTTGAGCACGGCGAGCAGCGCGGTCACCATCTCGAAAGAGCGCTCCAGGCACACCGCCACCACCACCTCCGGCCCCACCCCCAGGCCGACCAGGTGGCGCGCCAGCCGGTTGGAGCGCGCGTCGAGCTCACGGTAGGAGAGCTCCTCCCCGCCGAAGGAGAGCACGATGGAGTCCGGGGCGCGTTCGGCCTGGGCCGCCAGCAGCGCCGTGAGAGTCTGGGCCGCGGGGTAGGCCATCGCCGTGTCGTTCCACTCCACGCTCACCTGCAACGCTTCGGCGGCGCTGAGCAGCGGCAACGCCGAGAAGCGCAGGGTGGGCTCCTCGGCGATGGCGGCGAGAAGCTGGCCCAGATGACCGGCCAGGCGCAGCACCGTCGTGCGGTCGAACAGGTCCGTGTTGTATTCGAGCTGACCCGCGAGCCGGCCGCTCTCCCCGCTCAGGTTCAGGGTGAGGTCGAACTTGGCGCCACCCTGCGGCGATGGCAGAGGGTGGAGCTCCAAGCCCGCGATCTCGACGGCCGTCTCCGGTGCGTTCTGGAAGACGAACAGCACCTGGAACAGCGGCGAGTGGCTCAGGCTCCTCTCCACCGCCAGCTCCTCCACCAGCTTCTCGAAGGGCACGTCCTGGTGCGCCTGAGCCGCCAGCGCCGCCTCCCGGGTCCGCCCCAGCAGCTCGCCGAACCCCGGCTCGACGCCATGGGAAGACGCCTCCAGGCTCAGCGGCAGCACCAG
>DATARR010000050.1:0-28051 GCA_036264085.1 Thermoanaerobaculia bacterium
CGGACGAGGTAGGCGTAGCGCAGCCGCACCTCGCGGCCGGGGGTGAGCCGGTGGAAACCATTTGGGGGATTCTCCGCGAAGTCGTCCTGCTCGACGTAGAGGTGGCGCGAGAAGGGCACCTTCCGGGTGCCCTCATTGGGCACGTCGTGCGGGTAGAGCGGCGCCTCCAGCTCCTCGACCTGATCCTCGGGATAGTTCTCGATCACCACCTTCAAGGGCCGGAGGACGGCGAGGACTCGTGGCACCTGGGGGTTCAGGTCTTCTCTCTGGCAGTGCTCGAGGAGCGCCACGTCCACCGTGCTGTTCGATTTGGCGACGCCGATCCGCTCGCAGAAGTCGCGGAGCGCGGCGGGGGTGAAGCCGCGGCGGCGGAGGCCGGCCAAGGTCGGCAGGCGCGGATCGTCCCAGCCCGCCACGAGCTTGCGCTCGACCAACTCGGCGAGCTTGCGCTTGCTCATCAGGGTGTAGGTGAGGTTCAGGCGGGCGAACTCGGTCTGCCGCGGCGGGTCCGGGAAGGGGAGCGATTCGACCAGCCAGTCGTAGATCTCCCGGTTGTTCTCGAACTCCAGGGTGCAGAGCGAGTGGGTGATGCCTTCGATGGCGTCCGAGAGCGGGTGGGCGAAGTCGTAGAAAGGGTAGATGCACCAGGCGTCGCCCCGGTGGTAGTGGGTGGCCCGCTTGATACGGTAGAGCAGCGGGTCGCGCATCTTCATGTTCGGCGAGGACATGTCGATTTTGGCGCGCAGGACGTGGGCGCCGTCCGCGAATTCGCCGGAGCGCATGCGCTGGAAGAGGTCGAGGTTCTCCGCGACGGTGCGATCCCGATAGGGGCTGTTGCGGCCGGGCTCGGTGACGGTGCCCCGGTAGTCGCGGATCTCGTCCTCGCTCAGGCTGTCCACGTAGGCTTTGCCCATGCGGATCAGCTCGACGGCGAAGTCGTGGAGCCGCTCGAAGTAGTCCGAGGCGTGGAAGAAGTTCTCCCCCCAGTCGAAGCCCAGCCAGCGCACGCCCTGCTGAATGGCCTCGACGTACTCCTGCTCTTCGGTCTCGGGGTTGGTGTCGTCGAGCCGGAGATGGCAGGTGCCGCCGTTCTCCAGCGCGAGGCCGAAGTTGAGGCAGATCGATTTGGCGTGGCCGATGTGGAGGTAGCCGTTCGGCTCCGGGGGAAAGCGGGTGACCACCCGGCCGCCGTGCCTGCCGGCGGCGCGGTCGCGCTCGACCATGTCGCGAATGAAGTCGCGGCCGGGGGTGGAGGGGACGGGGTCGGACATGGGCGGGAAAATATCACAGGGCCTCCATCGGCCCGGGCCTCGTCCCCCTTCCCTACCGCTTCCCTCCCGCCACGTACCCCAGCGACCGCAGCTCCTCCTCCTGCTGCGGGGTGAGGTGGGGTTGCTTGCCGACCGAGCGGCCGGGGGCGGTCTCGTCGCCGTTGGCGGCCAGCCAGGCGTTCTTGAGCTGGCGGGCCAGGCGCTGGAGGGCCGGCGGGTCCTCCACTTTCACCGTGCCCTGCGGCGTCCAGCGCCAGAGGGAGAGCTGCGGCGGCTCGGCGGGCAGGCCGGTGAGCGGCAGGACGCTCTCGAATTTCTCGTGCAGACGATTGAAGATGGCGTCGGCCGGCTCGGTCAGGGGCGGCTGGGGCTGGCCGCCGAGGTCCGCGTAGCGGGCGCGGAAGTAGTCCGGCTCGGGCTTGGCGAAGTGGCTCTCCCAGAGGAGCTGCAGGTCGCCGTCCACCAGCGAGAAACGGTTGACGGCGTTGCCCAGGTAGAGCTCGGAGAGGGCTCCCTTGTCGAAGGGCTGGAAGAAGCTGGGCGCCGTGCCGGTCTCCGGGGTGCCGCCCGCGGCCTCGATGAGCGTCGGCGCCAGCCGCACGTTGGCCACCCGGCGGCCGGGCTGGAGCACGAGCCTGCGCTGGAACCCCTTGGGCAGCTTGATCACCAGCGGCACCTCCACCAGCACGTGGCCGAGGTTGCCGCCGTGGGCGATCTGGCCGTTCTCCTTGAACTCCTCGCCGTGATCGGCGGTGACGGCGAGGAGCGTCCTGTCCCATTGGCCGCTGCGCTTCAGCGCCTCCAGCAGGCGGTGGAGCATGGTGTCGGCGTAGGCGGCGTTGAGCTTGTACATGGCCCGGAAGAGCCGCTCCTTGTCCGCCGGCAGGGGCACGGCCGGATCGGCGTAGGGCTCGAGCTCCAGGGGCTTGACCTCGTGCGGCAGGTCCGGGGGCACCTCGTCGAGCCGGTCGAGGAGCGGATCGCGCCGGAAGTAGGGCGCGTGCGGCGGCAGGATGTGGATCCAGACGAACTCCCGGCCCCCCTTGAGCTGCTCCAGGTGGTTGACCGCTCGCTTGCCTTCCTTCAGCGCCTGGAAGAGGTCGAACCCCTGGGCATAGCCGAACTGCGCCTCCAGCCAGTGGTTGGAGCGGAAGGCCGCGGTCTTGTAGCCCACCTTCTTGAGCGACTCGGGGAGGGTGACGAAGCGGTCGTCCAGCGCCGCGCGGTCGTTGGCCCAGCTCTGGGCCCGCCAGGGCTGGAAGCCGGTGAAGATCGCGGCCATGGAGGGAACCGTCCAGCTCGACGGCGAGATGGCGCGGCCGGCGTAGTCGGACGATTGGGCCAGGGCGCTCAGCGCCGGCATCACCTTGGGCGGCCCGCCCAGGGCGCCCACCATGTCGGCCCGCAGGGCGTCGATGGTGATCAGCACGATGGGCCCCTGGTGGACCGGCGGTCCCCAGTGACAGGCGAGGGGCAGCAGACCGAGGACGACGGCGCCCAGAACGGCCAGGGCGATGATCGGGATACGGCGATTCAGGATTCGTCGAAGCAAGCGTAGATCCTTGGTCCCGGCGGCGGGTCCGGGAACTGCGGTAGGATACCCCACGTGTGGGGATTGGCATTTCGCCCGCTGAGAGGAGTGTTCTGTCTCCTCTTCTTCTACGGATCACTCGCCGCGGCCGTCGCTCAGGAGGATCCGGTCCAGGCCGCGCGTGAGGGCCTGGTCCTGATCCCCCAGGGGAATTCGGCCCGCCTCGAGCTGCCCGGCGGCCAGGCCTTGCAGGTGAGCCTGCCGCAGCGGGCGGAGGTCTCCTCCCTCGCCGCCGTCTCGGACGCGGACACCGGCTGGGCCGCGGCCGGCAGCTTCCCCGACGCCGCCGGGCGCCAGCGCCTGTTCCTCCTGACCGGGGACGACAAGGGCTCGCGCGCCCTCCCCGAGCCGCCCGCACAAACCGGCAAGGAGCGGCGCGCGCCCGTGCTCCTGGTGGATGGCGGCCGGCTGGCCGGCCTCGCCTGGCTGGAGGGGGACGGCCTCCAGACGCTCGCCGTGCGCGCCGCGGCCTGGAACGGCCGGCGCTGGCTGGCGGCGCAGTGGGTCTCCCACCCTGGTCCGGGCAGCCAGCTCGCGCTGACCGGCGCCGTGCTGGTCGACGGCTCCTGGCTCCTGGCCTGGAGCGCCTTCGACGGCACGGCCGACGAGATCGTCTGGAGCCAGCGGGTGGGCGCGGGCTGGCTCCCCGTCCGCCGGCTCTCCGCGCCCAACGCCGTGCCCGACATCACGCCCGCCCTCACCGCCACCGCCGGCGGAGGCGGCGGCGGCGCGCTCATCGCCTGGAGCCGCTACGATGGCCATGGCTATCAACTGCGGATGGCCCGCTTCGAACGGGGAGAGTGGCGCGACGAGCGCGCCGCCGGCCCGTCCGGCTCCCTCTACCCCGCCTTCCTGGGCGGCCCCGAGCGCCCCCGCCTGCTCTACCTGGAGGCCGCGGCCAAGTCCTGGTCGGTGCTCGACCTCGACGGCACGGGCCGGGTGCAGGCGAAGGCGTCCCTCTCCTCGCCGTCGCTGAGCCGCCCCGTCGTCGACCCGGTGAACGGCGGCGTCCGCCTGCGCTGGCCGGCTGAGAAGCGGCAGGGGACGGCCCCGCTGGAAAAATTGGAACAGGTGCCGTGACCCGCCGCCGGCTCGCCTCCGCCGTCCTCCTCCTCGGCTTGGTCCCCGCCCTCGCCGCGGCCCAGACCACGGCCCGCAAGTACCTCTGCTTCGGCGACAGCATCACCGAGGGGAGAGGGGACGATCCCGCGCGGGCGAACCCGGGCTATCCGCCCCGCCTGCAGGCCCTCCTCCAGGCCGCGGGCGTCAACGCCACGGTGCTCAACCGCGGCGTGGGGGGCGAGCGGACGCCGGACAGCCTCTCCCGCATCGACAGCGTGGTGGCCGAGGGCGCGCCGGGCGACTTCTTCCTCCTGATGGAGGGGACCAACGACATCTCGCGCGCCATCTCCCCCGAGACCACCGTCTTCAACCTCGACGAGATGGCCCGCCGGGCCGAGGTGAAGAACATCCTGGCCCTCCATGCCACGATCATCCCCCGCAAGCCGGACGCCAAAGTGGACGCCGACAACCTCCTTACCGACGCGTTGAACGGTCGCATCCGCAACCTCGCGGGCCTGCGCCAGCGGCGGGAGGCCGATCCCTACGAGGTGTTCCGCTCGACGCCGAACCTCTTCAGCGGTTTCTACGTGGTGGCGGCGGACGACCCGGTCGGCCACCCCAACGCCGCGGGCTACGACATCCTGGCCCGGGTCTTCTTCAACGCCCTCCAGGGGATCGACACCGTGCCGCCCGTCACCGGCATCGTGAGCCCTGCCAACGGCGCCACGAACGTGCCGGCCAGCACGCGGATCGACGTCGACGTCTGGGACTTCGGGACGGGGATCGACCTCGCGAACACCTTCCTGCTGGTCAACGGCGCGGTGACGCCGGTGGTGCCGAGCGGCAACGCGGTGCGAGCCCGGCTGAGCTATCAGCCGCCGGCGCCCCTCGCGGGGATCGTGAGCGTCGGCCTGCGCTCCCGCGACCTCGCGACGCCGTCCAACACCGTGGACCGGGAGATCCTCCGCTTCACCATCGCCGGCACCAGCACCACCACCCTCCCGGGGGACCTCAACCTGGACAACCGCGTGGACGGCGCCGACCTGGTGATCTTCGCCCTCCACTTCGGCGCCCAACGCGGCGACGCCGCCTACGCCGCCATCGCCGACCTCAACAACGACGGCAAGATCGACGGTCTGGACCTGGCGATCCTGGCGTCGAATTTCGGCAAGTCGGCGGCTCAATAAGCGGCGGCAGGTCCGCCTTCCGATTTGGAATCTGCAAAGCCGGGATTCATCGATCGCGTGCCGCTGTCTCCTGCGGCCCGCCTGGAAGCACCTTGAGGTTGGAGAGGCTCAACGCCGAGCCTTCCCAACCGCGGCACCTACCCCGTGAGGAGACCCTGATGAAAAGCAAAGCCCGTCGTAAGCTGTCCCTCTCCCTGGAGACCCTCCACCGGCTCGACCGCGAGCACCTGAAGGCGGCGGCCGCCTACAACTACAGCACCAGCCCTGATATCTGCCCGACCCACAGTTGCCCAACCGCCTGTCCGACGCAATGCGGTAATTGCTGAACGACGCGATCCATGGATCTATGCCCGCCTCTCCGACGCCAGCTTGGTCACCCGAGCCGGGACCGGCATCCGGCGCATCGTGCGTCTGGTGCGGGAAGCGACGGGCGCGAGGTCGGGATCGAGGTGCGGGATTTCGAGGTGCTGCTCACGTTGCCGCGCAAGCTTGGACCGGCCTGAAGCCTGGCGCGTCCACAAGCTGCCGAAGCTCTTTCGTTGGACGCCGGGCTTGACGGAAAGCCGGCAATACGGTTTACTGGTCCCATGAAGGCGACGATCGAGATTCCGGATGAGCTCTATCGCCTTGTCAAGGCCAAGAGCGCCCTCGAGGGGCGGGCGGTGCGTGAGGTAACCGTCGAGCTCTATCAGCACTATGTTGAACAGAGCGAGGCGCCTGAGTCTTCAGCTCACGAGGCTGCACCCACCGGAGCCTCAACGAAGGGGCAAACGATCCCGACCTGGTTCGGGGTCCTCGGAAAAACCGCGCGCGCCGTTACGCGGCACGACATGAGCGCGATCCGTGAAAGCATCGCCCGAGGCATCGCTCGGGATCGTGACCTGTGATCATCGGCCTCGACACCTCGGTCGTGGTGCGAGTGCTGACAGGCGAACCTCGCGACTTGGCTCTCATAGCACTAGATTACCTCCAGAAGCGCCTGAAGGTGGGTGATCGGGTGCTCGTCTCCGACTGGGTCATCGCAGAGGCTTACTATGCCCTCCAGCATCACTACGGGGCGTCAAAGAAAGACACTCTGAAGGCTCTGAGTGATTTCCTGGCCAGCCCGGGTATCGAGGGAACTGGTGAGGTCGCGGCGGTTCTTACCACTCCGGATTTGGAGTCTGCAAAGCCGGGATTCATCGATCGCGTGATTCATCGCAATTATCTTCGCTCGGGGGCTGAGGAAGTGGCAACGTTCGAGAGAGCCGCCGCCAAGCTTCCCCAAGTTCGCGTTCTCGCTCCATGAGCTAGGCGTCGTAATCCTTCATCCGGCTCTTGGAAATGAAGGCCGCCGCATGGAGATCACGTGCAGTCTCGTGGACTGCGTCGAGGATGCGGCTGGTCTTCTTGGTCTTGGTCTTGGTCTTCATGACACCTTGACAGCCTGGATGCCCTGGGTGACTTCTGTTCGCCTGACCCCACGGCGCAGGCCGACGAGCAGGAGGATGCAGCCGGCGGCCATGGCGAGGGCCAGGGTGACGAGGCCGGCGCCGACCAGGAGCTCTTTCCAGGGCGCCGCGGTCTGGCCTCCGGAGGCCTGGGGAGTGAAATGGCCGGTGCCCAGGATCGAGCCCAGGAGGCTGAAGATCCAGTTGGCGTAGGCGGCGTAGACGACGAGCCCGAAGGTCAGGGAGGCAGCGCGGGCGGAGAGGACGAGGCGGCTCCACAGGAGACCCAGGAGGACCAGGAACATGCCGTTCATCAAACCCGTCAAATGCGCGCCGAGCCCCAGCTTCGGATAGGGGATGATCGGCAGGGCGAGCCCGGTGAGAAGCGCCAGGAAAAACAGAAGAATTCCGGCGAACAGGAGCCGGTGACTGAAATCATGGTCGGGCATCGTCATCCCTCCTCAGAGAGAAAGTGGAAAAGACGCAGGCAGCTTCGAGCGCCGCCGCTAATTTACATACCCCAAAGCCCGCAGCGCCCGCTCGTTTTCGCCGTTGACCTCCTCTTCGCCGCCTTCGGCGCGGGCGCGGCGCATCCAGTTTGCCAGGTCGCGGCGCAGGCGGCGGACCTCCTCAGGATTCCCGGCGGCGAGGTTGCGGGTCTCCCCCGGGTCGTCCCGCAGGTTGTAGAGCTCGAAGCCGCCGGTCGTGGAGCTCGCGGCCTTCGAGCGCTTCCCCCCGGAGTTGAAGACCAGCTTCCAGATCCCCTCCTGGACGCTGTGATAGAGGTCGGGCTGGCGGCCCGCTTCGGAGAAGGCCTCGCGGAAATCGTCCGGTCCGGTCTTCGTGTTCCCCGAAGGTCGCAGCAGCGGCCAGAGGCTGTGCCCTTCGAGCCCCTCGACCTTACGACCCGGTGCGATCAGGTCCTTGAGCGTCGGATAGAGGTCCACCAGCTCCACGGGACGGTCCACCCGGCGGCCGGCGGGCAGGCCGTTCATGAAGAAAACGAGCGGCACGTGGGCCGTGGTGTTGTAGGGAAGCGGCCCGTGCTCGAACCAGGAGTCGTGCTCGCCCATCTCCTCGCCGTGATCGGCGGTGAAGATCACCAGACTGTCCTCCAGCAGGCCGAGCGAGCGCATCTCGTCCAGCAGCTTCTGGACATAGGCATCGGCCAGCCGGACGTTGGCGTCGTACTGCGCGACGTAGTACTTGAGGTCGGTGTGGCCGTTCAGGGTATACCCCTTGTTGACGAGCCGCTGGGGAATCTCCCGATCTCCTTGAAAGAGAGCATCGCCGAGGAAAGGGTTCTGAGCTCCGTCCGGCAGCATGTAGGGAGCATGCGTGTCCGAGTAGTGGATCCAGGCGAAGAGCCGGTCCGCCCTGGCGTATTTCTTCAACAGCGGCACGGCCACCTCGTTGACCTTGGGAGCGCTGGCCAGGGGACGGAACAGCTTGGGATCGTCCGGGAACTCGCCGTGCCCCCAGGTCTCCGCGAACTCGTCGAAGCCGCGGTTCCAGCCGAACTTCGCCGAGACCACGGCGTTCGAGACGACGCCCACCGTCGTGTAGCCGCTCTCCTTGAACAGCGCCGGCAGGGTCAGATACTTCTCCGGCACGCGCACGGCCGCCTTGTGGGTGATGCCGGTCGTGTGTGGATACAGCCCCGTGAACATCGACGCGAACGAGCTACCCGTCTTCGGCCACTGGCAGACGGCGCGGTCGAAGGTCACGCCGGCCACCGCCCGCTGCTGCAGGTTGGGCGAGGTGGCGCGGCCATAACCGTAGAGGCTCATGTGGTCGGCCCGCAGGGTGTCCACCGTGATCAGGAAGACGTGCCGGGGCACGTGCAGGCCGGTCGCCGTGCCGCCGCCCGTCTTCTCGCCGCGGCAGCCGGCGAAGGGCAGGGCGGCGAGGACGAGTGCGAGACAGAATTTTTTCGAGAGCTTGAACGGATTCATGATGGGCTGTGGGAGCTGCCAGAAGGAGGAGATGGTACTACATGCTAACCTCGACCCTCGCCGCATGCCTCCCCTCCGCGTCCACCCTGCGAACCCGCGCTACTTTCAGGACGGGGAAGGCCGCGCCGTCTATCTGGCCGGCTCCCACCACTGGGACAACCTGGTGGACAACGGCGAGCGCCCCGGCGGCTTCGACTTCGAGGGCTACCTGGACTCCCTCACCGCCTGGGGACACAACTTCATCCGCCTGTGGGCGCACGAGGCGTGGCTGCACGACCTCGAGCCGCGCCCCTGGCTGCGCACCGGCCCCGGGCTCGCCCTCGACGGCCGCCCCCGCTTCGACCTGACCCGCTTCGACCCCGAGTACTTCGCCCGCCTGCGCTGGCGCGTGCTGCGCGCCGCCGAGCGCGGGCTCTGGGTCGCCGTCATGCTGTTCAATGGCTGGTCGATCCACAGCAAGGGCGAAGGGAATCCCTGGGACCGCCACCCCTTCAACCGCCTGAACAACGTCAACGGCGCGGACGGCGATCCGGACGGGCGCGGCGACGGCGCCGACTCGCACACCCTGCGCGTCCCCACCGTCACCCGTCTCCAGGAGCTCTACGTGCACCAGGTCGTGGAGACCGTGGGGGACCTGGACAACGTCCTCTGGGAGATCGCCAACGAAAGCCCTGGCACCTCGCGGGACTGGCAGTACTTCATGATCCGGTTCCTGAAGCACCTGGAGTCGAACCGCCGGCGCCAGCACCCCGTGGGCATGACCTTCGCCTTTCCGGGCGGCCACAACGAGGACCTCTTCCGCAGCCCGGCGGACTGGATCTCTCCCGGCAACCGCGGCGGCTGGCGGCGCTCCCCGCCGCCGGGGGACGGCTCCAAGCTGGTCGTCGTGGACACCGACCACCTCTGGGGGGTCGGCGGCGGCCGGGCGTGGGTCTGGAAGACCTTCCTGCGCGGCCACCACATCCTCTATATGGACCCTCTCGACAGCGACCCTGTCCGAGAAGAGGCCCGGCGGGCGATGGGCGACACCGTCCGCTTCTCGCGGCGGCTCAACCTCGCCGCCTGCTGGCCGCGGGTCAACATGTCCTCCTCCGGCTACGCCCTGGCGAACAAGCGGCCGGGAGAGGTGCTCACCTGGCTTCCCCGTGGCCGGGGATGGCTCCGCCTCTCCTGGCTCCCCGGCCCGCTGGAGCTCGAGTGGTTCGATCCCGTGAACGGCCGCTCGGTGGACGGCGGCTGGAAAGAGGGCGGGGCCATCCGGTGGCTGTCCGCGCCGTGGCGCGGGGAGGCCGTGGCCCTGCTGCGCAGGAGCCTGTAGCAGCCTCCCCCGGCGCGCCCTACTGCTCGTAGCGCTCGACGATCTCGGGGTCCCGGACCTTCGCCTGATCGGGGTCCTCGCCGAACTCCCGCCGCGCCCGCCGCTGCCGCAGGAGATCCCAGCACTGGTCCAGCTCGACCTGAAGCGCCTGATGCCGCTTGTGGTCGTCGGGCGAGCGGTCGGTGGCCCCTTCGAGCCGGTGCTCCTCGTCGACGAGATGCTGAATGTGATGCAAGATGCTCTGGTCGTCCATGGTACCTCCAGGCTCCTATTGTAAGGTGGCCGCCGCCCTCTCCGCCAACCGCTCGTAGCCGGCCGGCGTCAGGTGCTGATCGATGGGATAATAGATCCTCTCCCCCCGCGCCAGGGCCGCCCGGAACGTCTCCGACAGGTCGAGGACGGGGATGCCGTGACGGCTGAAGATCTCATGAAAGACCTGGTTCGGCTGGTTGGGATCGTATTTAGCGGCGTTGAGCCCGAACCGCTCCAGAGCGGCCCGCCAGCGCGCAGGGTCCACTTGGAGGACCGAGGGAATGATCACAGCCCGGATTCGGACCCGGCCGGCGTCCTGAGCCAGTTCCGCCACGGCCTGATCCGTAGCCGCGGCCCCCGCCTGGAGAGGCCCGGGAAGACCGGCCTTCGCATAGAGCGACATCTCCGTCCGCAACTCCCGCTGCTCCAGCGGCTCCGGCAATCCCAGGAGACGCCGCATCGGTCCGCCCAGGGTCGAATTCTTGAGGAGCACGAAGAGATGGGAGTGATAGTAGAGCCAGCGCGACAGGCTGCGGCGCCTTTCTCCCTGGACGACCAGGGCGCCATCCCGCACCTCAACC
Source organism: Thermoanaerobaculia bacterium (assembly GCA_036264085.1). Classification (GTDB taxonomy): domain Bacteria; phylum Acidobacteriota; class Thermoanaerobaculia; order Multivoradales; family UBA5704; genus DATARR01. The sequence goes on from DATARR010000050.1 coordinate 10,648, forward strand.
TTGGGACCCGGCGCCGCGTCCTGGAGATCGTTGGCGAGGAAGACCTGGATCAGCACGACGTCCGGCTGCAAAGGCCGTCCCCACCGCTCGTACCAGGCCACCTCGTCCGGCACGCCGAAACCGGGAGCCCCGGCGTTCAGCACTTCGGCCCGTGCTCCCCGGGCGCGGAGGATCTTCTCGAGTTGGGCCGGCCAGGTCTCCGCACCTTGAGCCCCCACGCCGAAGGTGAACGAATCCCCGACGACGAGAACCCGCAGCATCCCCGAGGTCTTGGGGCCGATCTCCGGCCCTCGCAGCCCCAGGGAATTGATGACGACCCGATCGTCGAACTCGACGCGGTTGGTGACTGTCCCCCGAAACCCGGGATGGAGACGGTAGCGGCGAGGCGGGTCCGGCTCGTAGAGCCCCGGCGAGACGACCATCACCGCCTGGGGCCGCACGAGGCGGACCGCCACCTCGGCCACGAGGAGCCCGAGGCCGGCGCTCATCGCCAGCAGCAGGAGACGGGCGGCCAGTCGGCGGAGGCGGGAAGAGGGCATGGCGCCGCGGGATGGTATCAGGTCTGGCTTGGCGAGCCTTCGGAGCTGCGGTACAGTTGGGTCATGGAACTCAAAGTGCTTCTCGAACAGGGTGAGGACGGATACTTCGTGGCTCACAGCCCGTCATTGAAGAGTTGCTGGTCTCAAGGTAGAACTCGCGAGGAGGCCCTCCAGAACCTTCGCGAAGCGATCGAGTTGTACCTGGAACCGGATCCCATTCTCTGATTCTTAGCCTCATCGCTTTTACAAATCCAACCCGCGAATGCCGAAGAATCTGAAGGTCGCCGCCGTCGTCGTCAACTACAACGGCAAGGACGTCACGCTGCCGGCCGTCGCGAGCCTGCAGCGGATGACCTATCCCAATTTCGACCTGGTCGTCCTCGACAACGCCTCGACGGACGGCTCCCCCGAGGCCTTGGCCCAGGCCTTCCCGAATCTCCTCCAGGTGCGAGTCGAAGTCAACCGCGGCAGCTCCTCGGGCTACGCCGCCGGCTTCCGCTGGGCCTTCGAGCACGGCTACGACTACGTCCTGCTGCTCAACAACGACGTCGAGGTCGAGCCGGAGATGCTGACCGAGCTGGTGAAGGTGGCCGAGTCCGACCCCGCGGTCGGCTGCGTCGGCCCCAAGTGCTACTTCCACGGCGACCGGCAGCGGCTGTGGTCGGCCGGGGGCGTCCTCCGCTTCCGCGAATCCATCACGCGGGAGCGGGGCTACGGCGAAATCGACCGGGGTCAATTCGATCAGGACGCGGACGTGGACTACGTCAACGGCTGTGCCATCCTCATCCGCCGCACCGCCGCCGAGGCCGCGGGAAGCTGGGACGACCTCTTCTTCATCTGCGTCGACGACGCCGACTTCTGCACCCGCGTGAAGCGGCAGGGGTTCCGTTGCGTCTACGCGCACCGGGCCGTGCTCTACCACCGGGTGGCCTACACGACGGGGGGCTACAGCCCGAACCGCAACTTCCAGTTCGGCCGCAGCGGCGCCATCTACGTCCGGCGCTACGCCAACCCCTGGAACTGGCTCACCTGGCTCACCTTCACCGCCGCAACATTACCGGTTGCCTGGCTCCGCGAAGCACGCAAAGGCAATCAGGCCGCCGCGGTGGCGAAACTGAAAGGGATTCGGGAAGGGATGCGGATTCCGATTCCCTCGCCGCCATCACTGATAAAAAAAGCGAAGTAAGCAGGCCGGCGGGACGCCGGCGGTCCCAGGGGGCCCGGTCCCCAACGACGACTTGTTTTTTAGCCAAAAACGCTCCGGCCGGGACACCTGGGAGCGCTGGCGTCCCGCCGGCAGTAAACTCCGCTTTTTTTCACTCCACCTGCTTGAGCCAATCCAAACGCGACCGCTGGTACCAGTGCCACCGCACCGGCCGTCCCAGCCGCATCAGCTCGGGGACGGTGACGAACCGGTACCGGTCCCCCAGATCCTGAAGCAGCCACTCGACCGTGGCGAGCGTGGGCCGCCGGTCGCGGAAGCGCTCCTCCGTCGTCGTGTACAGCGTGTCATGGAAAAGGACGATGCTCCCCCGCCGCAACCGGCGGTAGATCCGCGCCAGCATCACCTCCGGCGAATCGTCCCGCCAATCCTCGGCGATCACGTCCCAGCAGACGACCTGCAAACCCAACGCGAGAGCGTCCAGGCGAGATCCCAGGCTCTGCTCGCCATAGGGCGGACGGAAAAGCCCGGAGGCATGGGGACCGAGAACCTCCTGCGTCCAAGCAAGCTGCCGGCGCCGGAAAGATCCCTTGAGCGACGGCAGCGAGAGGTGCTCCCACGTGTGATTGCCCAGGGCGTGACCGGCCGCGGCCATCCGCTCGATCAGCTCCGGATACCGGCGGGCGCTCTTCCCCACCACGAAGAACGTGGCCTTCGCTCCATACCGGTCCAGAAGATCGAGAAGGGGCGGCGTGTCCTCGGGATGGGGCCCATCGTCGAAAGTGAGAGCGAGGACCGGCTCGGCCGTGGAGACGCGGATCACCGTGCCGAGAGCGAACGCGCTCTCCGAAAGACCGCGCTTGACGGCCGCCTTGAGCCGCGGCAGAGCCCCCCGGGGCGGGGAACCCTGCACCAGCGCGTCGCGTTCGTTCGGGCTCACCCTCAATGCTGCCTCATTCCCGAGAATCCACCAGTCTCGCGAGCTCGATAAGCAACTCCCTGTCCCGATTAAAGCCGCGCTCCGCGATGAGTACAAGGGTTTCCCGCGCCATCTGGACCTCCTCCAGATCCATCTCCCGAAGAAGGGAACGCGCATCCTCATGATCCTTGGGCCGATTGGCCAGGACCTTGAGTGCCAGGAGATGCCCTGCCCTGGCGACCGGAATCGTGAACCGGGGGAGGATCTCGAGCACCTCTGCCGCGGCGACAACCTCGGTTTCAACGCCCGAGGAAGTAATCAGGAGATCAACCGCGGTACCAGCCTCGTCGTCCACAGGCGGAGAGACGAGTCGGATCGTGGCGATTCGGCCATCCGGCCACTCGATCAAGCCACCCTCGGGATGATCCCGATAACCCCGCAGCCGAAGGTGGAGGGCCGCCGCCTCGGCTTCCCGTTCTCCAGCCAGGGCCAGGACGACGTCAATGTCTCTGGTCGTCCGGGGTTCAGCGCGGAGTGTCACCGCGAAACCGCCGACGAGCGCCCACTTCAAGCCACCTGCCTGGAGGTCGGCGGCCAACCGCATCAGGGCCTTCTGGAGACGACTCACCAGTTCGGGGACCTGGCTCTACGTCTCTGAGGAGGTAGGATCGACGTACTGTCGCTTCTCCACCCAGGCTGCGAAACGCTGCCGGATCTCCGCCTCGCTCGCACCCGGATGGCGACGGCGAAGATTCTGCCGCATGAGGTCCTCGGTGAACTGGCAGAGGTCGAAGGTGTCGCGAGCGCGGGTCAGGACCTTGGGATCACGGATTGGCTCCATGCGCCTATTTTACCTCTCCCGAGCCCGAAACGAACCGGCCGTCGAGCAAAAGGTGCCTACGTCGTCCCCGCTGGAACGGCTTCCGCCGGCGGCTTGTAGACCAGCCCCTCCTGATCCTCGGGCGGATTCGGGTCGTAGAGACGGATGATCTCCTCAGGGACCGGCGACAGGTCCGACGCCCGCCGCAGCTCGAAGAGGGTGGTGCCCGTGCAGCGCCGATCGAGGTTCGGCGCGCCGCCCAGCGAGGCCAGCTCGTCGAGATGGGCGGTGCGGAAGTCGATGCTGAAGCGGGACCGTCCCGAAGTGTTGGGTACCGTCGAATGCAGGTGCGCGCCCGAGAAGAGGATCAGGCCGCCCGGCGGGCAGACGACGCGAATCTCCGGCTCCAATTCCAGCGGCTCCAAAGGCTTGGGCTGTCTGCGGGTGTCCGCCTTGACCTCCTTGGCGGCGTTGGCGCGGCCGACCTTGTTCCACTGGTAGTGGTTGTACTCGTCCGAGCTGTTCTTGACCGGCTCGTTCCAATATCTCGGGTGGAACGCAAACGAGCTCTCCGACTCGAAAGGATAGACCGGCAGCCACCAGTTGAGCTGGCACGGCGGCGAGGAGTACCAGATGTCGCGATGAGGATGGAGGACGTAGGCGACCCCCGCCGTCAGATACCCGCCGCTGGTGGCAACCCGCATCCGGGGCACGTCGAAATAGGTCTTCTCCATGTCCGCCCCAAGATCGCGAAGGAGATCGCGCAACAGCTCCAGCGTGCGCGGATGGTGGATGAACCGCGGCTTGAGCGGCCCGACGATCTCGACGAACTTCTCGACCGGCAGGCTCTCCTGAGCCTGCTGGGGATCGAGCGGCCTGAACGCCTCCTCGATCAGCTCGCGGGCGTGCTCCACGAGCGCCCGGGTGATTGGACGCAGCGAATAGACGAAAACGTCCCCGGCATAGAGGCGGCGGCGGCGCTCGTCGTCGGCCAGGTGGGTGTCGAAGTAGATCGTGGTCATGAAGGGCCTCGCTGGAACCGTTCGTGATTCTACCCTGTCACTGGTCCTCCGCAGGCTTGTTTCCCGAGAAAGTCTTGTAGCCTGTCCCTGGAAGTCAACCATGAGAACTACAGTCACCAAGCGTGGGCAAACGGTGGTTCCGGCGAGGATTCGCCGGGACCACGAGATCGAGCCTCAGACCAGGCTTGAATGGATCGACGACGGCTATACGATCCGGGTCATCCCGATTCCTGAGGACCCCGTCCGAGCGGCGCGCGGCAGCTCTCACGGTTTGGGCCGGCGCCTCCTCGCCGAGCGCGGGCGTGAGCGTGCCCGCGGCTGAGCGCTACCTCCTCGATACTTCCGCCGTAGGCCCGAAGGGTCGTCCTCCCTCAGCCTGGGGCGCAGCCCCAGGAAATGGAGTCCACCAGTCTAAAAAGCCCCGTAGGGGCGAGATAAAAGCCGGATCACGCCCCTTCAGGGCTTTCGGGTTTGGGGTTCCTGTTCCTGGGGCTGCGCCCCAGGCTGAGGGAGGACGACCCTTCGGGCCTGAAGAACCAGCTTCTCAGACACGCTCCTAGGCAAAGGTTAGCGCGTATGCTCATATACCTCTCCAGGCCCCCACGCTCCCTCCCCCACCTGCGCTACACTCCGCCCTCGTGAGCCGCACCGTCAACCTCGTCCTTGCGTCGGTCACGGCGTTCTTCCTGCTGTTCCCGCTGACCCTCGGCAAGCCCGGTCTGCCGACCCATCTCAAGGCGGACGAGGCGGGATACTATCTCGCGTCCCTCAGCCTCGCCCACGACCGCGACCTGCGGCTGGAGCCGAAGGACGTGGACCGCGCGTTTCAGGAGTTCCCTTTCGGCCCCGTCAACAACCTGATCGTGATGACCGACGACGGCTGGCACACCGTCTACTTCGGCAAGCCCTATCTCTACTCGCTCTTCGGCGCCCCGTTCGCCTGGAAGCTCGGGGCCAACGGCCTCGTCTTCTTCAACATGCTGCTGACCATGGCCATGACGTGGATGGGCTACTTCTATCTGCGGCGATACAACCCGCCGGGCGTGGCCGCCCTGTTCTCGGCCTCGTTCTTCCTGCTCAGCGCCGGCTTCTCCTACGTCTTCTGGATTCAGCCCGAGGTCTTCAACATGTTCTCCGTGGCGGCCTGCCTGTTTTTCGGCCTGCCGCGGACCGACGAGTCGGGCCTCCCAGACCGCCGCCGGGAGGTCCTCTTCGCGGCGCTCTCGGGCGCCGTGCTGGTGCTCGCCGTCTACAACAAGCCCATGTTCGCGGCCGTGGGGCTCGTCCCCCTCTGGGCCTACGCCCGGGACCGCCGGTGGAAGTCGGCCGGCGTCTGGATCCTCGGCGCCGTCCTGGGGATGGCCGCCGCCGGCGGGCTAGCCGTCGCGCTCACCGGCCACCCCTCCGCCTATCTCGGCGTGCAGCGACAGGGGATCACGCTCTGCGAGCCGGGCAAGGTGCCGATCGCGCCGACCCCGGTGGCCCCGGCGATCCCTCCGGCTCCCCGGCCCTCCGCCACCCCGGCCACTTTCAAGGCCCAGGCTCCGGCCAGGCCGCAGGTCTCGGAGGACGGCGTCGCCAACTCGGCCACCGGCAACGCCTGGACGTGGCTGCTCCGAGCGCCGGACGTCACCTTCTACGAGCTGGTCGAGAACGTCGTCTACTTCCTCGTGGGCCGCCACACGGGGATGCTGGTCTACACGCCCTTCGCCGCGCTGGCCGTGCTCTTCTTCCTCCTCTCCGGTCGCGGACGGCGCACCTCGGAGCGCTGGCTCCTCCTCGGCGTGCTCGCCGCCGTGGCCCTCTACTTCCTCGTGTTCATCGCCTGGAACTGGCAGGGGGGCGGCGGCTTCGTGGGCAACCGCTACTTCATCGCCGCCATCCCGGCGTTCCTCTTCCTGGTCACCGAGATCCGGCCGCCCTGGCTGATCCCGTTGGGGCACGTGATCGCCGGCCTCTTCCTGGGACCGCTCCTCTTCACGCCGTTCGGCGCCGGCGTGCCGGAGCCCACGCTCCAGGGCCACGTGCGCGGCCTGCCGTTCCGCTTCCTCCCTCTGGAGCTGTCGCTGAAAAACGTGCCCGGCTACGAGCGGGTGCCGCTGGGCGACTTCCGCATCCTGGGACGGAAAGACGTCTTCGTCCCCATCGGCGATCCCATGTGGGTGGCCGGCGCCGCCCGGGTGGAGCTCTACCTGATCGGCGATCACCCGCTGCCGAGGGCCGTCTTCCAGGTGACCAGCCCGGCCCCGAACAACCGGATCGAACTGGCCCTCGGCGGCGAGCGGCAGGTGCTGGACTTCGGGCCGGACCCCGACTCCCGCCGCGTCGTCTTCGAAGCCGTGAAGCCCTACCGGGTGCGGCGACAGACCTTCGCGACCTTCTGGGTCTACCGCCTCGTGGTGACCTCGCTCACCGGCAGCGTCCAGCACTGGACGCGGGAGTATCCGCCGAATTCGTGCCCCTACTTCGTCCGGGACGACCGGACGAGCGAGAACTTCTTCGCCGGCGCCGGTATCTCCTACCTGGGCACGGGCGCGCAGCTCGACGCCGACCTCTACGAAATAGAGTGGGGGAAGGCCGAGGCGCCGGCGCAGGTCCACACGGGCGAGAAGTTCTTCCTCCTCACCCGGCTGGTCAATCGCAGCGCCCACCCCTGGACGGCGGAGGGCTCGGCGCGGGTGAACCTCGCCTACCACTGGCTCGACGAGAGCGGCAAGGTGATCGAGAAGGACGGCCAGCGCACCCCCCTGCCCCTGCCCGTGCCGCCCGGCGGTCCGGTCGAGGTGAAGCAGAAGGTGATCGCCCCGAAGACGCCGGGGCGCTACGTCCTGGAGCTCGACCCGGTCTTCGAAACCGTGGCCTGGTTCGCGGAGAAGAACGGCGGCAAGACGCTGCGCCTCCCCGTCGAGGTGCTGGCCCCCGGGGCCGCTCCCACGGCATCCCCGACGCCGGCCCCGGCCCCCTCGGAGACCCCCGGTGCTCGGTAATCTGCTCAATAACCTGCGGCAGGACACCCGCCGGCTGCTGGAGATCAAGACCAAGCCGTTCCCCTGGTACGTGATCGAGTCGCTGCTCTTCGAGACCGGCTACCAGGCCGTCGTCCTGTACCGCATCGCCCACTGGTTCAAGAGCCGGGGGATCCCGATCCTGGGCCCACTCGTCGCCCGCTACAATCAGTTCCTGACCGGCGTGGACATCGCTCCCGGCGCGGTGATCGGCCCGGGCCTGCGGATCAGCCACGGCACGGGTCTGGTGATCGGCGGCTACGCCCGTCTCGGCCGCGGCGCCCTCCTCCTCCACGGCGTCACCATAGGCTCGCCCCACCCCGGGAGAGTCGAGAAGATGCCGGTGATCGGCGACAACGTCTTCATCGGCGCCGGCGCCAAGGTGATCGGCGACATCACGATCGGCGACGACGTTTTCATCGGCGTCAACGCCATCGTAGCGGTCGACGTCCCCAGCGGCAGCCGGGTGCTGTGCAACTCGGAGATCGAAGTGACGCCGCGGAGGGACCTGGAGCCAACCCGATAAGCCCGGCGCAGGCCCCCCTGGGACCGCCGGCGTCCCCGCCGGCTCTTCTTACCCATAGTTGCGGCGATCCGCAGACCAAAGACCGCACAAAGAGCCTTCATCGCCGCCCGGAAAACTTTTATTGCAAGCTTCAAACTTTTCTTCGCCGCAATAAATACTTGCTTAGCCGCCTCAGCTACAGGGAAAGCCGCATTCCCTCTCTTCTCTGCCAGCACCCTTGGTGAAAATCCCGCAAAGCAAGTCCTCCACGACGCTTCCACTGAATTCTTTGCGGCCAACCAAAGAACTGCAACCGTAATAGCTTCGCTTTTCGCCGCAATCAAAGATTTCCACGCGGACAAGCAACTCTGCCTACCGCAATTGCTTCCTGGAATGCCGCGCCGGATCACCTGAATCCTGCAATAACCCTCCCGGACGAGCCGGCAGAGAGGTTCATCCTTCTCCCGCAAGGAGCAAAGACCGCAAAGAAAACTTTCTCCACTCTGGAACGGACAATTGTTGCGGCACTTCCTTGTGGTATCCTTTCGCCAAGGGCTTCGATCGCCGCCTCTCGTCCTCTCTTTGCGGCGATTCGGACCCATATCGCGATGTATTGGAAGAAGAAGCCTGCAACTGGAGGGATTACGATGAGCTCGAAACGTTCTGTCGCGGAGATCCTGACTTCCCTGGAGACCCGGGAGGCTTTTCACAACGAGCGAGAAGCCTTCCATGCCGGCCAGGAGGTCCATCATCGCGAGCAGCGGGCTCTGCATGCGGCCGACTTGGAGAAGGTGCGGCAGCGGCTCGCCGCCTTCCGGGAAGCGGCGGCCTCGGCCGTCGAGATCGTCGACCAGCCCCCTGCGGGGGAGACGGAGACGGCGCCCGCCCCTTCGCCGGCGGTGAAGTCAAAGCTTTCGGGCCGGCTGATTCCGAGCCGTGTCGTGCGAGCCGTCATCGCCACCCTGCCCGCCGACGAGCCCTTCGGACCGACCGCCGTGGCGACCGAGACCAACCGGCGCCACGCCGAAGCTCTGGGCCGGCCCCTCGACACCCGCACCGTCTCCGACGTCCTGCGCCGCATGCGATCCGAGGGCAGCCTCCATCTCGTGCAGGAGGGAAAGGCGTTTCATGAGGCGCTCTACTCCAGGCGTCCGCCGCGAGCCTGAGTCATCGCGACCGAAGCTACTGAGACCTATTAGCAGCGCAGGAAGACAGGACTGCGATATCGTTCAGGCATGTCGAGAGCCCAAGTCTATGTCGAGACAACGATACCGAGCTTCTACCATACGACTCGTTCAGGGCCTGAAGCGCTGGCTCGGCGCGCTTGGACCCGGCGCTGGTGGGCCGCAGGGCGCGAGCGTTACAGGTTGGTGACGAGCGATGCGGTGCTACTCGAGTTGCGGAATGGCAGGTATCCAAGCCGAGAGGCTGCACTGGCTCTGGCCCAGGAGCTTCCGCTGCTCGAGATCACGCCCGCGGTGGCGGAGATCGTCGAAGCGTATGTCCAGCACCGGGTTATGCCCGCCGATCCCTCTTTCGATGCGCTTCACCTGGCCATCGCCTCTTACCACAAGTGCGAGTTTCTGGTAACATGGAACTGTCAGCACTTGGCGAATGCCAACAAGTACGGTCACATTCGTCGAGTCAACAGCCTGCTCGGCCTGTACGTGCCGGTGCTGGCAACTCCGCTGGAACTGCTAGGTGAAAAGCCATGAGCGACGAGCTTGATACATCGGTCGACGAGGGTGAAGAGGAAATTGCTGCCATTCGAGAGGTGCGCCATCGGATTTCCGAGCGCTTCGGACACGACCCCTATCGTTTGGTGGCCTACCTCATGGAGTTGCAGAAGGAACACCCGGAAAAGTTGATTCTGGCCCCAGGCGCAGAGGTCGTGGGCAAGACCACACCCGAGTAGCTGGCTGCAGAGCGCCCTTTCGGAGGAAGTAAGATGAGCGGCGATGCAAAGCCTAGGCAGGGCGGTTCTTGGAGTGGACGGATTGCAACCCTAAAGGATCTGTTTGCCCTGCTTCGCGATCTTTCTCTATTCGCAATTGGAGTTTTGTTGCTTGTCTTCCCAACGAGATTAAACTCTGTGCTAACTGATGCCGGGTTTGAGGAAGGTAGTATTGTTGGATTCAAATGGAAGAGAAAACTTGTCGAATCGGATACAGAACTGAGAAAGACTCTCGATAGCATTGCCGATCTTCAGGCCCAAAACGCTAATCTCACCAAGGCGCTCGCGGAAGCAAAGTCGCGCCTGAATGATGTCCCATTGAACGAAAAGATAACAAAGCTGCAAACCGACAACCAGCAAATTACTGCAGCCGCCAAACAGGTCCAATCGTCGGTTGCGCAGACCATTGCAGCTAACGCACCTCTTGTTGAGAAAGCACGCCTTGCCACAAGATCTGAAAGCCTTCCTGCCGAAGGTTTTTGTTATCAAGAAGATCGCCTGGCAGACGGCCCGGAACGGTACTCCGTTCATTGCCATACGTCCAAACCCCGCTGTGAAACTGCCCGGGGCCCCAACCTGCGCTGGAAACAGTCCGCTTGTGAATTTGTCGAACTTAGCCAAGCGAAATGGAATCCGAAGTCACAGGGTTGGATGGGATCTTGGTATGAATTCCGGAGTCAGCCGTTTGAACCACCGTTTCCACAGATCAAATAGAGAATATATCGGTTAGCAACTCCTCGGCCTCTATGTGCAGGTGCTGCAACTCCCCTGTGACTACTAGTTGAAAAGCCATAGGCCTACCGGAGATCACCTGCGTTGACCAGGGCTCCGGAATCAGCGTACAATATCTATACACGGAGAGATCAACAAATGAGAAAACTAGTCGTTGCAGAGGGGATAACACTGGATGGCGGGCGTCTTCGACGCGAAGACAATGGACCAATGGTTCCTCCCCTACCACAGCGATGCCAGAGGAGAAATCATCACCGAATAGATCATGGCATGCGACATCTACCTGCTCGGACGCACGACCTATCAAATCCTTGCGCCGCACTGGTCTGCCCTGAAGAATAACGAGATGAGCATCGCGGACAAGCTGAACAGCGTGCCCAAGTATGTCGTCTCTTCGACGCTGGACAAGGCTGAGTGGAATAACTCAACGATTATCCGCGAGAACGTCGTGGAAGAAGCCTGATGGGCCAGAAAGCCGAATTTCCCGGCCTATCCCTTCGTCTTGAGCCGCACCTTGATCTCCGCCGGCGTCTTGTGCGTCGTCTGGATCTGATAGGGATCGAACTCCCAGATCAGGGTATTGCCTTCCCGGCGGGCGGCGTTGGACTCAAGTGCTTCGAGGGGAGTCTCGAGGCGATAGGCGATCATCTCCATCGCGTTCTTGCCGCGGGGTGACTCGGCCGGCCGGCTGGTGATCAGCAGAGCGTCGTCCTGAACGGTGAAGGTGAGCTCGGCGAACGGCCGATCCTTGGCCGCAGCTTTGTCTCCCGGGCTCCGGAGGTCGAGTCGAGCCAGCTTGGCGACATTGTCGAAGCTGAACACGAAGGTGGTGGTGGACTTGAGGCCCTCCGTCTTTTGCCAGGCCCCGACGAGCTTGACGCCCTGCGGCAGCCCTTTTTCGATGCTGGCTCGCCACCTCGGCAGGGCCTGCTCGCTGTTCTTGAACAACGTGGCCCACTTCTGCCTCACGGCGGCGGCCTCGGCGGCTGAATCTCGCTCCGTCGCGACGCTGACGAGCGTCTCCATGTTCAACACATTGATGACTCGCGCGGTGCCGGAAAGGTCGGGAGCCAGCGTCACCGTGCGCTCGTAGCCAGAGAAGGGCGGATTGATCGATGGCGCCGGCGGCTCGCCTGGAGAGCCGGTCTCGCCGTGGATGATCACGAACTTGCGGACGAAGCGCTCCATCTGGCTCCGCTCGGCGTCGGAGAAGAGCGCCACCGCCATCGGGCAGCGCTGGCCGAACAGCGCGAAGAGGATGAAGCCGTCGAGGAGGTCGGCATCTTCGACCTGGACGAGGGTGCGGACCAGCTCGGGCGCGGCGGCGAGCACCTTCTCCCGGCTCACCCCGGCCGCCTGGCCGCTCTTTCCCCCTGGCTCCAGGCGCGCCGCGGTCGCGCTCAGATTTCCTGCGACGTAGGCACGGAGGCACTCCGCCTCTTCCGCGACCGACCAGGGGTACGTGGTGCCCGCGACCGTGAGGCTCCGGGAGTATCGCTGGGGGACTGCGGCCACCTTCGCCTTCCGGTAGGCGTCCTCGTGCCTCCAGACTGCCTTGCAATTCAAGTATGGCAGCCACTCCGGATCGGCGACGCCGATCTCCACTTTTCCGTCCACATTGTCCCCGATCGCCCCGGCAGGAGTCGAGATGGCAGGACGATGGGCCGTGAGGCCGGCCCTCGGTCCGACGACTGCGAGGGACCTCCACACCTCCTCGTAGCTCGGGTCATAGACCAGCGCCTGCACGTACTCGTCCTCGGCCTCGGAGAGCCGTCCCAACTTGAACAACGAATCGGCCGCGAAGTGATGCGCCTGGGCGAGACTCGAATCGAGGGTGAGCGCTTTGCGATAGAAGCCGAGGGCTCCCGCATAGTCTTTCCGAGCGAACTGGACGTCACCGGCGTTCACCCAACCCGGACCGTAGTCGGGGCTGAGCGCCAGGCCTTTCGCGTAAGCGTCGGCCGCCTGGTCTAGACGCCTCGCGGCCAGCGAGCTCTCCGCCTCCTTGAAAAAAGGCGCCGCCTTGGCATCCGGCTCCCATGCCTTGAGGGAGACCACGCCGTGCTCGTCGCGGACCCGGCGCAGTTGTGAACGCATCGGTGGGCAGTGCAGCTCCGGCGCCGGTTTCTCCACCGACTTGCCACTCGCGAGGCTCACGACTTTGTACGCAATCTGCGAATGCTGCTGGATCGCCGTGAAATCGGGGGGCGCTGGAGGGTCTGCTGAGCAGAGAGGCAGTGCAGACGCCAGAGGGAGAATGAACGCCAGAACCCTCAAAGTATTGCGCATGGCACGTCCTCCTTGGTGAAGCGTCGAGAGTCCCTGGATGGCCGTCTGAGTCGGCATCCTTTCATGATACTCCAAAAGGCGAAGGAGACGTCCCGCCGTCCCCGTGGCTTCCGAATCGATATCGTTCAGGGCTGGGAGCGTCTCTACCACCTCCGCTGAAAACCTTGGGAACGCCGCGGTTTCAGTTGGGGCGTTCCGACATCGCCTCCTGGCCGGCCGCGCCGGGGAGGTCGAACCAGAAGGTGCTCCCCACGCCGGGCTCGCTGTCGACGCCGATGCGTCCCCCGTGCTGCTCCACGATCGCCTTGCAGATGGCGAGGCCGAGGCCCGTCCCCTTCTTGTCGCGTTTGTCGGCGGTCTCGACGTGGACGAACCGCTCGAAAATTCTCTGGTGATAGCTGGCGGGAATGCCCTGTCCCCGGTCTTTCACGAAGACCCTCACCCAGTCGTCGTCCTTCTCCTCGGCCCACACCCGGATCTCCCTCCCCGGTGGCGAAAACTTGATGGCATTGGAGACGAGGTTGATCAGAAGCTGGACGATGCGCGCCCCATCCGCCCGCAACCGCAGCTCGGTCGGTGAGCTGAGCAGGGCGATCTGCTGCTGGTCCGCAACGGGGCGCACCGATTCCAGCGACTGCTCGAACAACGCCTGGAGGTCCACGTCGGCGCACTGCATCTCGATCCGTCCACTGTCCAGGCGCTCGAAATCCAGGATGTCGTTGATCAGGGCGGTGAGCCGGACCGCGTTGCGCTCGGCCAGGAGGAGAAGGTCCCGGACCTGCGGTGAAAGGTCGCCCAGCACACCGCCCGCCAGCAGGCCCAGGGAGCCGCGAATCGAGGTGAGAGGCGTGCGCAGCTCGTGGCTCACCGTGGACACGAACTCCGACTTCAGGCGATCCACCTCCCGCCGCTCCGAGATGTCCTGGAAGTTGCAGGCGAAGCGGCGGCCTTCGGGAGCCGCAAACTCGAAGAGCGCCGCCTCGGTGTAGAAGACCTCGCCGTTCTTGCGCCGTCCCCAGGTCTCCGTCACCCGGCCGATCGCCTTCTGGTGCACCTGCCGGAGGTACGGCAACGGATCGTCAGCCGGAGCGTCGGGCATGAGCACCGCGAGGCTCTGACCGATCAGCTCCTCCTCCCGGTAACCGACGATGCGTTGGGCGGCCGGGTTCACCGACTCGATCCGGCTCTGCTCGTTGAATGTGATCATCCCGCCGAGCATGTGCTCCAGGATGTCGCGGGTCCGCGCCTCGCTCACCTGCGCGTCGGCGGTACGGCGGACCATCAATTCTTCCGCCTTGGCCGTGCGCGAGGTGACCACGTAGAGGAAGGCACCGAGCAAGCCGGCGAACAGGAGACCGCCGAGGAGGATCAGCCAGGAGTACCACGACCGGTAACGTTCCTGGAAGACGCGCGTCGCGGCCACGCGCACCTCCCAGCGGCGCCCCCCGAACACGAAGGGCTCCCGCCACCCCAGGCCACCCGCGGCCTCGTCTCTCCGGGAGGCCCACCGTGCATCGCTGTACAGCCGCTCGGGCGGCGCTGGGTCCCGGTCCTCGAACAGGGCGACCGCCACGTCGCCCCGCGGCAGGTCCCGGATCGCGGTCTCCACCAGGTCCTCGAGGCGGAAGGCTCCGGTCGTGTAGCCACGGATCCGTCGGCGGCGCTCCTCGACGGTCGCGGGTACCCTCCCGGTCCCGTAGACCGGGGCGAAAACGAGGATGGAGAGCTGATCCGCTCTATCGTTGACCAACCGGATCGGTCGCGTCGCCGCCATCAGTCCCGTCTCGCGGGCATTGGACAGGGCTTCGCGCCGCACGGGCTCCGACGCCACGTCGAGGCCCAGGGCTCTCTGGTCCGTGGCAGGCTCGACATAGCGCACCACCACGTACTCGTCCCGCGGCTCCGCCGGTACGCGCTGCCCATGCGGATCACGCTCGGTGATGGGAGCGCCGGCCTCGGCCTCGAAGCGCGCGCGGTCCGCCGCCTCGACGCGCGGGTTCCACGACAGGCCCCGGATGCCCGGGTGCCGGCTGAGCGATTTGGCCACGAACCGGCTGAACTCCTCCCGGCTGACCGCCGGCACGGTCGAGTACAGGGCGTTGAGGGAGATCAGGATCTCCAGGTGACTGTCGCAGCTCACGCGGACGGCGGAGGCCAACGTCCGCGCCCGGTCCTGGAAAGTCCGCAGCACGGCCACGTCCTCCTGGCGCCTGGCATAGCCAAAGAGGAGCACGGACGACACCAACGTCGCCGCGACCGGGAGGATCACCGAGAGGCGGCCATACTGCCGCCAGGGGAGAGTCATGGAGCAAGTGATCTTACCATGGCGACCACGCCACGTGCACTTGCGAGTCAGCTAGACTATGATCGCAGACCAACCACGCCTACCAAGGGGTGTACGGCCATGGCCCACGTGCCAGAAGGTTTCTGGGACGATCTCCTGGACTACGTCCAGGACCGGACGGTCATCCCCGTCATCGGCTCGGAGCTCGTCACGGTGCGGGAGGACGGCCGGGACGTGCCCCTCTATCGCTGGGTGGCAGAGCGGCTGGCGGCCGATCTCACACTGCCCGCCGCGGCGCTTCCCGAGGGCTTCGACCTCAACGACGTCGTTTCCCTGCACCTGCGCCGGCGCGGAGAGCGGGAGGAGCTCTACGCCCGTATCCACCGCATGCTGCGCAACGCCGCGCTGGCTCCGCCTGAGTCGCTGCGGGCGCTCGCCGGCATTCCCGGCTTCGACCTGTTCGTCTCCCTGACCTTCGACTCCCTGCTGGCGGACGCCCTCGGCGCTGCCCGCATCGTCTACACGCCGAGCACCGTCCGCGACCTCCCCGGTCCGAAGGCCGAGCTGCGGCAGCCGGTGGTGTTCCATCTCCTGGGTCGGGCTTCGGCTTCCCCGGACTATGCCATCTGCGACGAGGACCTGCTCGAGTTCCTGCATGGCATGCAGGACAAGCAGCGGCAACCCAAGATGCTGTTCGACGAGCTGCGCGGCAACCATCTGCTCATCCTCGGTTGCAGCTTCGGGGACTGGCTGGCACGCTTTTTCCTGCGCACCGCCCGGAGCCTCGAGCTGTCTCAGAAGCGCCGGCGCTGGGACGTGCTGGTGGGCGACCAGATCGCGCACGACGCCAGGCTGGCGCTGTTCCTCGAAAGCTTCAGCTCCGACGCCCGCGTGGTCCCGTTGACCGCGGCAGAGTTCGTCACGGAGCTGGCGGCGCGCTGGCAAGCCAGCCATCCGGTTGCGGCCCAGAGCGCGGAGCCTGGGATTCGGGAGGCCGGCGCGGACGCGCGGAACATTCCAACCGGAGCGGTCTTCGTCAGCTACGCCAACGAAAACGTCGAAGCCGCCGGCCGCTTGGTCGAAGGCCTGCGCGCGGCCGGTCTGGAGGTGTGGTTCGACAAGTATGCCCTGCAAATCGGCGAGGACTGGAAACGCAGCATCCGGCGCGGCATCGAGCGCTGCTCGCTGTTCCTGCCGGTGATCTCACGCCAGGCCTTGAGCGAAGAGAACCGGCGTCGATTTTTCTGGTGGGAATGGAACGAAGCGGCCGACCTCGCTCGCGGCATGGCGCCGGACGAGGTCTTCATCGTCCCGGTGGCGGTCGACGACACGCGCATCGATCGCGCCCCGCTGCCGGACGCCTTCACCCGAGCGCAGGGCAAAACCTTGCCGAACGGACAAGTCACGTCCGACGTCGCCGAGTTGCTCAAAGAGCTCGTGCGCGCCTTCCACCGCCGGCAGCGAGCCGCATGAAATGATCGATCTCGAACGCCACGCCGCCCTGAGCCGCGACAACCCCTGGCCCGGGCTCGATCCCTTCGACGAAGCGGACCGCGAATATTTCCATGGCCGAACGGTCGAGTCGGCCGAGCTGCTGCGCCTGGTCCGCCGCGAGCTGCTCACGGTGCTCTTTGGACGCTCGGGGTTGGGCAAGACGTCGTTGCTCAAAGCCGGATTGTTCCCCCTGCTCCGCGCCGAGGACTACCTGCCGGTCTACGTGCGCCTCGACCATGCAGCGGGCGCGCCGGCACCGCGAGAGCAGGTCTTTCGCGCCCTCCACGCGGCGTGCGAGGCCGAGGGGGTCCAGGCGTCCCAGCCCACTCCGGAGGAGAGCCTGTGGTCTTTCTTCCACCGGCGCGACGCGGAATTCTGGAGCGCGAGAAACCGCCCGGTGACCCCCGTTATCGTGTTCGACCAGTTCGAGGAGGTCTTCACCTCCGGCCAGGAGACCGAGGCGGCTCAGGGACGGTCGGCGGCCTTCCTGGCCGAGCTCGGAGACCTGGTGGAGAACCGGCCGCCCGATGCGGTCCGGCAGGCTCTGGAGGCCGAGCCCACGGCGGCGAGACGCTTCGACTTCAAGCGCTCGACGGCCCAGCTCGTGCTCAGTTTCCGCGAAGATTTCCTGGCCGAGATGGAAGGGTTGAAAGAGCGGATGCCTTCGCTCATGTACAAC
>DATARR010000056.1:0-33197 GCA_036264085.1 Thermoanaerobaculia bacterium
CGAAAAGATGTCGTATCGGGTCTGGGTCGTCTCTACGGACCCTTGGAGGCGCGGCCAGAGACAGCGATTCCGGAGGGGTAGAGAGGTTCCTCTTCATGCCTCCGGAATCGTCATCCTTTGCCATCGCGAAACCGGTCCGTAGAGACGCTCCAGACCCGATACGATACCGTCGGCAGGCCACGGGGACGGCGGGGCGTCTCCAAAGCGGCGATCTCGCTCCGGTCGACGCCCGCGGCGGCCATTGTATAGTCCCCCTCCGATCATGACGGAACCGACCGATGGCACCTCCCGCAAGCTGCGCGAGCTGGCCCAGAACCTGTGGTGGTCCTGGCAGCCCGACATCCGCGCCATCTTCCGCAACCTCGACCCGGTGCTCTGGAGCACCGTCTACCACAACCCGGTGGCGCTGCTGGAGCGGATCGACCCGGACGAGGTCACCCGGCGGGTGCAGGACCTCGAGCTGCAGACCCGCATCGATCAGGCCCATCGTCTCCTGCAGCAATACCTCCAGGGCGGCGAGAGCTGGGGCGTCACCCACGCCGGGCCCATCCTGGCCCGGCCCGTGGCCTACTTCTCGGCCGAGTTCGGCCTGCACCAGTCGCTGCCCATCTACTCCGGCGGCCTCGGCGTGCTGGCGGGTGACCATCTGAAGAGCATGAGCGACCTCGGCGCCCACGTGGTGGGCGTCGGCCTGCTCTACCATCAGGGCTACACGCACCAGCTCATCGACGAGAACGGCTGGCAGCAGGACCTCTACGAGCCGATCGGCGCCGAGGAGCTGCCGGTGGAGCCGGTGCTGGACGCGGCGGGCGAGCAGGCGCGGTTCAGCGTCGAGCTGCCGGGGCGGCAGGTCTTCCTGCGCCTCTGGCGCGTGCGGGTGGGGAGGAGCGGCCTGCTGCTGCTCGACGCCCGGGACGACGCCAACTCGGAGGCGGACCAGGCGCTCACGGCCCGCCTCTACGGCGGCGACCAGGAGACCCGCATCCAGCAGGAGGTCCTGCTCGGCGTGGGGGGGCACCGGGCCCTGGGGGTGGTGGGCATCGTCCCCTCCGTCCTCCACCTGAACGAGGGGCACTCGGCCTTCGCCCTGCTGGAGCGGGGACGGGAGCTGGTGGAGCGCACCGGGGTGACGGCCGCCGAAGCGCTGCGCGAGGTGGCTGCGATGAGCGTCTTCACCACTCACACGCCGGTGGAGGCCGGGCACGACCGCTTCCGGCCGGAGCTGGCCCGGCCGCACCTGGAGCCGCTGGCCCAGGGGTTGGGTTTGACTCTCGACGAAGTGATGGACCTGGGCTCGGAGCACCCGGGGGACTTCGCCGCGCCGTTCTGCCCGACGGTGCTGGCGCTCAAGCTCACCCGCCGCGCCAACGGCGTCTCGGCCCTCCACGGCCGCGTGTCGCGCAAGATGTGGATGGGCCTCTATCCCGGCAAGAGCGAGGAGGAGGTGCCCATCGGCCACGTCACCAACGGCGTGCACGTGCGCACCTGGCTCGCCTCGGACCTGCAGAACTTCTACGGCCATCACCTCGGCCCCACCTGGCTGGACAAGATCGCGCGTCCGGAGCTGTGGGCGAAGGCCGACGGCATCGCCGAGGCCGAGCTGTGGGAGATCCACCAGGTGCTCAAGGCACGGCTGTTCTCCTTCGTCCGCCGCCGGCTGGCCGAGCGCCGTCAGCGGCTGGGCCTGCCCGAGCCGGAGCGCGAGCCGCTCCAGCCCGAGACCCTGACCCTGGGCTTCGCCCGCCGCTTCGCCACCTACAAGCGGGCGGACCTCCTGTTCCAGGACCTCGACCGCCTGGCACGGCTGGTGAACGACCCGCAGCGGCCGCTCCAGATCCTCTACTCCGGCAAGGCCCACCCCCGCGACACGGGGGGCAAGGCCCTGGCCCAGCGGGTGGCCAACCTGGAGCAGGACCCGCGCTTCGCCGGCCGCATCGTCTTCCTGGAGAACTACTCGATGCACGTCGCCCGGCAGCTCGTGCAGGGGGTGGACGCCTGGCTCAACACCCCCCGCCGGCCGCTGGAGGCGTGCGGCACGAGCGGCCAGAAGTGCATCCTCAACGGCGTGCTCAACTGCTCGATCCTCGACGGCTGGTGGGCCGAGGCCTACGACGGCGGCAACGGCTTCGCCATCGGCAGCGGCGAGGTCCACGCCGACCCCGAGGTGCAGGACGAGCGCGACGCCCTCGCCCTCTTCGAGGTGCTGGAGACCGAGGTCATCCCCCTCTACTACCGCCGCGACGCCCTGGGCGTACCCACGGGCTGGATGGCGCGGGTGAAGCGCGCCATCCGCACCCTCGCCTGGCGCTACAACGCCGACCGCATGGTGATGGACTACGTGAGCCAGTGCTACATGCCCGCGGCGGGCGGGGAGACGTGCCGGATGCCTTGAGCCTGCAAAGAAGGGGACCAAAAGGACAGCAAGGACAAGCAGCAAGAGCGCTCCAGCCGGGTTCCCCTCTCCCCGGGATGTTCGTGGTGTCGTAGCGAGAGCTGAAGCCACCACCCTCCTGGGACCGCTGGCGTCTCGCCGGCCAAGGAAACAATGAACGGAGTCACAGGAGACACCTGGGCTGCTGAGCGAATATCGAGCCCGCCTTTTGCACGGGGACGCAATACCCGCTCAGTGCCTTGGGTGTCTCAAACGACTCCGTCCAACGTTTCCTTGGCCGGCGAGACGCCAGCGGTCCCAGGAAGGGGGACGTTCCGAGTCTAAATTAGCGCCTACCGCCGCTTCGCAGTCCCCTCGGTGTACGTCTTGAACACCGCCGAGCCGGGCGGCGCCAGCTCGAAGGTGATGCCCACCGTGCCGTCCGGCCGCAGCTTGTAGGTCAGCCGGAAGCGGGGCATGCCGGCGGCCTCGTCGCTGAGGAACACGGCGCCCCTGGGCTCCGCCGTGGCCGTCACCGCGTACTGGATGACGTGGCGCTCGTTGTCCACGTAGACCGCCCGGAAGGCGCCGCCGGGGTTGCGGTAGACGAGCATCACGTCCTCGTGATGGCCGCTCGGGGAGTCGTTGGTGCTGCGGCGCAGCAGCCCGTTCCCCTGGATCTGGGGCTCGAAGGAGAAGCCTCCCTTGGATGCTCCGGGAGCGCCCGTGCCCGTGCCCTCCCAATCT
Organism: Thermoanaerobaculia bacterium; assembly: GCA_036264085.1. GTDB lineage: Bacteria > Acidobacteriota > Thermoanaerobaculia > Multivoradales > UBA5704 > DATARR01. The sequence continues at coordinate 3,119 of DATARR010000056.1, forward strand.
CCGACCAGGAAGGCCAGGGGCTCCCAGCCCGTGGCCAGCGTCGGGGGGGCTGCGGTCGGGGCGGGGGTCGCGGATGGGGCCTGCCCCGCGGTCAGGCCGGGGGAGAGCAGGCAGAGAGCGACGCCGAAGAGAAGGCTTCTCATCCCTTCGCCTTGGGCTCGATCGTCAAGGTCACCTTGTCGACGGTGACCGCGGCGTCGTCCGGCGCCGTTCCCGGCGCCAGCACCAGGGTCACGGTGACGTTGTCGCCCGGCAGGACCCGGTCGTTCCTGCCCTTGAGCTTGCGCAGGGTGGGCGCGGCGTCGAGGATGATGTCGTCGCCGGGCGCGCCGGGGGCCGGGTTGTCGAAGGAGGTCATGGCGCCGACGTAGTGGAGGTCGTTGGTGCCGCTGGCCGCGCCGGCCTGCGCGAAGTTGAGGAACACCCGGACGCTCGCGCCCGAGGGACCCTTGAAGCCGTTGAGGGTCAACCGCGCCGTGGGGCCATCCGCGGGCCGGTCCGGCAGCTTGCGCAGAAGGTCGCGCGCGCCGCCGGCGAGGTGGAGGGTCACCGTCACCGGCGCGGAGCCCTTGATCGCGCTCCCCGGCACGCCTTCGGCCGTGAACGTCTCCGCGACCGCCGGGACGGCCGCCGAGAACGCCAGAGACCCGAGAACGACTGCCATTCTGAGCCGAGATGCCGAGCGTCGTCGGAGCATGCGATCCTCCTGAAGTTTGGCCCCACTATAACCCATCCTCGGAGTCAACGCGTCCCGGAGGTACAATCAGCGGCGCGGCGTTCTGGAGAAGTCTGTTTTTCTGCGGTGGGAAAGCAACCCTGTCGAGGAAAGGAGAGCAGCATGAAGCTGGCCCTGGCCAACCTCAAGGGGGGTGTGGGGAAGACGACGACGGCGGTCAACCTGGCGGCGGCGTTCGCCCGCAGCGGCCTCGCGGCGCTGCTGGTGGACCTCGACCCGCAGGGCTCGGCGAGCTTCTCGCTGGGCGTGGCGCGGGAGGCGGTCGAGGCCTCGTCCGCCGAGGTGCTGAGCGGCGAGAAGACGGCGGCGGAGGCGATCGTGGAGACGCCTTTCGGCGGGATCCACCTGCTGCCGTCGGCGCTGCGGCTGGCGGGCGCGGACCTCGCCCTGGCCCGCAAGCACAAGCCGGAGAAGCTGTTGAAGAAGGCCCTGGCGCCCATGGTCCGGCGCTACGACGTCATCGTCGTCGACTGTCCGCCCGGCCTCTCGATCCTCACCGTCAACGCCCTCGCCGCCGCGGATGCCTTCATCGTGCCCGTGGCGCCGCACCGCCTGGACCTGGAGGCGCTCGCCGGCTTCCTCGGACTGGTGGAGGAGCTGCGGCCCCGGCTCGGCCGGGCGCCGGAGCTGCTGGGCATCCTCCTCACCATGGTGGATCACCGCACCCAGCTCACCGACGAGGTGGTGGCCGCCATCCGCAAGCAGTATGGCTCCAGGGTGTTCCGCACCGAGATCCCGATCAACGTCCGGCTCGCCGAGGCGCCGGCCGAAGGGCGGCCCATCTTCGATTTCGCGAGCTGGTCCACCGGCGCGCTGGCCTATGGTCAGCTCGGCGGCGAGACGCTGCGGCGGGCGCGCAAGGCGGAGCTGGTGTAGGGGGGCATCCAAGCACCCCCTCTTCCGCGTATAGCCGTCGTATCTGAGGTATCTGAGATCGACCGCCGGTGGACCGGTCCGCCGGCCTTTTCGTGGGAGGAGTCCGTGTCGACCATTCCAAGGAGCCTTGCGGCTTCATGTCTGATCGCCGTCTGGGCGACTTTCGCCGTCCTGCCGGTCCGCGGCCGGGCTCAGGAGAAGCCTCAGCCCACCCACGACGAGATCCAGCAGCGGGTCAAGGCCGAGGTGGAGAGGCAGCTCAAGGAGAGGGAGGCCAAGACCTGGACCGCAGGCCTCAACCCCCAGGGGGGCGGCCTCTTCGTCAAGTCGCCGGATGGCAGGACGCTGTTCCGGCTCTACGGCTACGCCCAGCCCACCTTCACCTACACCGACCGCGACAACGGCGCGGCCTTCGCGGAGACCGACTTCCGGGTGCGCCGCGCCCGCCTCGACTTCGCGGCCGACTACGACGACCGCTACAAGCTCTTCGTGGAGGTCGACGGCGCGCCCACGGACGGCACCTCCCTGGTGGAGGCCTACGCCCAGGCCGCTTTCGTCCGCGACCGTCACTACCTGCGTTTCGGCAAGTTCATCACCCCCTTCAGCACCGAGAACCTGCGCTCCTCCCGCGCCCTGGACACCGTGGAGCGCTTCCAGGCCCTCAACGCCATGTTCAGCCTGCCGGCCCTCGACGTGCAGCTCGGCCCCATGCTCTGGGGCTACCTCGACCCCGGCAAGAAGGTCGCCTACTTCCTCGGCGTCTTCAACGGCAACTCCTCGGCCGGCGCCGCGGTGGTCAGCGGCCAGCGCGGCAACGCCCGCGACAACAACGGCCAGAAGGAGGTCCAGGGACGGGTGAACGTCAAGTGGACCGACGCCCTGACCACCGGCGCCGCCTTCGACGTCGACCAGGAGCTGGCGCAGACCCTCACTCTGGCCTCCTACTCCGGCAGCCGCTTCATCGCCATCCCCGTGGTGGGCGACCGCCGCGCCTGGGACGCCGACCTCCACTGGAAGCACGACCGCTGCTCCTTCGACTCCGAGTGGCTCAGCTCCGACTTCAAGGACAGCCGCGCCACGCTCTCCGGCGGCTACGTGCAGGGGGCCTTCTGGGCCCGGGGGAGCGAGGCCAAGGGGGGCATCCAGCCCGTCCTGCGGGTGGAGCAGGCGGAGATGACGGGCAATGCTCTGCGCGGCATCGACGGCAAGCGCCTCGAGGCCGTCACCCTCGGCGCCAACGTCTGGTTCAACGGCTGGACCCGCTGGCAGGTCAACGCCATCGAAGAGCACTTCGACGGCCCCGGCAACGGCCCGTTCAAGGCCGGCGCCGGCTGGCGGCCCACCGTCCTCAGCCAGCTCCAGATCAAGTTCTGACCGGGAGATCCCGCTCTATGACACGCCGGACAGTCCTCGCCCTCTCCCTGCTCGCGATGGCCGCGATGGCCGCGATGGCCGCGGAAGACCGGGTCGTCATCCAATACGACTGCATCCCCAACTACGCCAACTGGGGCGGCGTCACCGCGCTGTACAAGAAGGTCGCCGGCGTCACCGTCCCGCCCGATCCCAAGGGCTCCTCCCTGGCCCTCGCCGCGCTGGAGAAGGAGAAGGACAGTCCGCTGGCCGACACCGCCTACTACTCGGGAGCCATCGGCTTCCTGGCGGCGGAGAAGGGTCTGCACGAGCCCTACAAGCCCAAGGGGTGGGAGAAGATCCCCGCCGCCCTCAAGGACTCCGAAGGGCGGTGGTGGACGGTCCACACCAGCGCCATCGCCTTCGTGGTGAACACCAGGGCCCTCGGCGGCGCGCCCGTGCCGCGGTCGTGGCAGGACCTGCTCAAGCCCGTCTACAAGGGGAAGATCGCCTATGACGATCCGACCTGGGGCGGCACCTCCTTCACCCTGGTCTACGGCCTCAACGAGCTGCTCGGCGGCAGCGACAAGAATTTCAAGCCGGGGCTCGACTACCTGAAGAAGCTGGACGCCAACGTCGCGTCCTATCCCCGGGAGTCGGTCTACAACTCCGTCCTGCGCGGCGAGATCCCCATCTGGCTCAACGCCGACGGCAACGGCTACAAGATGAAATGGGTGGACCACGGGCCGGTCGAGGTCGTGCTGCCGGCTGAGGGGACGTTCACCATGCCCCTGGTCATGGGCCTGGTGAAGGGCGCGCCCCACAGGGAGGAGGCGAAGAAGTACCTCGACTGGCTGCTCACCCGGGAGGCGCAGGCCGAGTTCGCCAAAGGCTACTTCCTGCCGGTGATCCCCGGCGCGATGCCGCCGGAGGTGGCCGCCCACGTCCTCCCCGAGAAGGAGTACAAGCGCGCCCGCGCCCTCGACCTCGCGAAGATGGCCGGCGCCTCCGACGCCCTCAAGAAGGCGTGGACGGAGCAGATCCGGGGAACGGGAAGGTAGGAGATCCGGGATTCCAGATTCTAGGTTTTGGATTTGAGGATAAGCTTAGGAGTCCGATGAAGGGGTGAGGACGCCGGAGGAATCCAAAATCCAAAGTCCAAAATCCAAAATGGACCCCTGCTCGGCGGCCGGCTCCTCCCTGGCCGGGGCACTCCTGGCGCTGCCGCTTTTCCTCTTCCTGGCCGCGGCCGTGGCCTGGCCGCTGGCGTCGCTAGCCGGGCATGCGTTCTCCGATCCCGGATGGGGAGCGGTGCGGCAGGTGCTGGCGGCGGGGCGGTATCGCACGGCGCTGGTGAACTCGCTGGGCCTGTCGGCGGCGGCGGCGCTCTGCTCGGTGCTGCTGGCCGTGGGGCCGGCGTGGGTGCTGGCCCGCGAGCGGTTCCCGGGCCGCGACGCCCTGCGCACGGCGATCTCCCTGCCGTTGACCTTCTCCGGCGTGCTGGTGGGGTTCCTGATGGTGGTGCTGCTGGGCCGCATCGGGGCGATCCCCGAGGCTCTGGCGTACCTCACGGGCCGGCGGATCTTCGCCGGAGCGGCCTATACGGTCGCCGGATTGTTTCTGGCTTATCTATACTTCGAGCTTCCGCGGGCGGTGATGACGCTGGAGTCGGCCTTCCGGCGCTTCCCGCGCGAGCTGGATTCGGCGGCGCGCACCCTGGGAGCGGGCCCCCTCCAGCGGCTGCTGAAGGTCGGGCTTCCCCTCGCGGCGCCCGCCCTGCGCTCGACGCTGGCGGTGACCTTCTCGGCGTCCATGGGCTCGTTCGGCGTGGCGCTGATCCTCTCGCGACGCTTCACCGTGGCGCCGCTGGAGATCTATACGGAGATGACCGGTTTCCTGAACGACGAAGTCGCCGGCGCCCTCGCCCTGATGCTGGCCCTCTCGACGCTGGCCGTCGACCGGTTGCTGGCGGTGGGGAAGCGATGAGAGCCGCCGGATTGCCGGGGGCGGGATGGCGCCGGGCGGGCATCGCCGCCACCGCGGTGCTGGCGCTGGCTCTGCTCACGCCCATCGTGGTCACGGCAATGGGCGCCTTCTCGCGCGCCGAGTGGTATGGCCAGCGCTCCGAGGGCGCGGGAGTGGAGACCGTCCCGGACCTCTTCCGCTACGTCACCGGCATCTGGGGCGGCGCGCTGCTGCGCTCGGTGGAGGTGGTCGCGGTGGTGGTCCCCCTGGCGCTCGCCATCGGCGCGCCGGCGGGGTGGGCGTTCCGGCGCCGGCCGTTCCCGGGATCGCGGCTGCTGGAGTCGGCGGCCCTGGTCCCTCTCGCCGTGCCGGGCGTGGCTCTTGCGTTCTCCCTCATCCAGGTGGCGGGGGGCGCGCCGCGCTTCGTCCTGCTGGTGGCGGGCCATCTGGCCTACACGCTGCCGATGGTGGTCAAGACCGTGACCAATGCCGTCGAGACCTTCGATCCGGGGCTGGAGTCCGCGGCCCGCAGCCTGGGGGCCGGAGGGTGGGAGACGGCGAAGCGGGTGACCCTGCCGCTGCTGACGCCGGCCCTGGTCCTCTCCTCGCTGCTCGTCTTCGCCGTCTCCTGGGGGGAGTTCAACGTCAGCTTCCTGCTGGCGACGCCGCTCCTCCAGACCTTCCCGGCGGCCCTCTACCTCACCTACACCACCAACTCGTTTCCCGTGGCCGCGGCGGCGACGCTGGTCTTCCTGGCGCCGGTAGTGCCGGCCCTGCTCGCCATCCAGGCCCTGGGCGGCGAGGCGCTCCACCGGGGGCTGCCGGCATGAGGGTCCACGTCGCGGACGTCGCCTTCGCCTATGGCCGCGAGCCGGTCGTCAGCGGCGTCTCCATGGAGCTGCTGGAGGGGGGGATCACGGTGGTGATCGGCCCCTCCGGCTCGGGCAAGTCGACGCTTCTCCAGCTCCTCTGCGGCCTGCTCCACCCGCTCCGAGGGCAGATCCTGTTCGACGGCGAGGACGTCACCGGCATCCCCACCGAGCGGCGGGACGTGGGCGTCGTCTTCCAGTCCTACGCTCTCTTCCCCCACCTCACCGTGCGCGAGAACATCGCCTTCGGCCTGCAGACCGGCCGCCGCCGCTTCTCCCTGCGCAGCTCGCGCCGCCGGCCGTCGCGCCGCCACCTGGAGGAGCGGGTGTGGGACGCGGCGGCCCTCCTCAGCCTCGAGCGCCTCCTCGACCGCAAGCCCTCGCAGCTCTCGGGCGGCGAGCAGCAGCGGGTGGCCCTGGCGCGGGCGGTGGCGCCCCGGCCCTCCCTGCTGCTCCTCGACGAGCCCCTCTCCGCCCTCGACGCCCGCCTGCGGCGCACCGTGCGCGCCGAGCTCGCGGCCCTGCTGCGCAAGCTGGGCACCACCACCTTCTACGTCACCCACGACCAGGAAGAGGCCATGCTCCTGGCCGACCACCTCGTGGTGCTCGACCAGGGCCGCGTCGTGCAGGCGGGCGATCCCCTGGACCTCTACCGCCGTCCGCAGACCCCCTTCGTGGCCTCCTTCCTGGGCGAGGCCAACCTGGTGGAAGTCGCGGCGCTGCCCGCGGACGGCGCGCCGCCGATCGTCCCGGTCCGCAGCCACACCCCGCTCGGCTCCTTCGTCCTCCCCGGAGCCTGCCAGGGCGGCTGGCTCCTGGTGCGGCCCGAGGACCTGACGGAAGATCCCTGCGGCACGATGGCGACCGTCCTCGATACCCGCGGCATGGGTCCCCACGACCGGGTGATCCTCCAGCTCGACACCGGCACCGAGGTCCTGGCCCACTTCCCCTCCGAGACCGCTCCCTCTCCGGGCACCAAAGTCCGCATCGGCGTCCGCACCCGCCGGCCGCACTTCGTGGCGCATCGCGACTGATCCGATCGCCCCGCCATGACTCCAGCCCCCGTCATAGACCGCGACCGGGAAAAGAATCATGCCAGGGCTGTTTGGGCCAAAAACGAGCGAGGTAACGGCGGAGAGCGGAAACTATAGAGGACAGGACAATTATGGACGCGGAAGCCGCGCTGGACCTCAGGATTTTGGACTCGCGGGAAGGCCCTCTGGAGGGGGTAACGGCGGAAGGCCTCCTAAGTGGTGTAGAATCTTGGCGTTGGGAGGGTGGCAGTCGGAATTGACCAGGGCAGGACGGTGGGATTGCGACTTCTCGGGAACGTCCTCCAGGCTGACCCAGAGCTTCTGGGGCTGGAGTCGGAATTGACCAGGGCAGGACGGTGGGATTGCGACTGCAGTCGACAGCGTTGATGCCGATGAGGATCCCGATGAGCGACTGTCGGAATTGACCAGGGCAGGACGGTGGGATTGCGACTCTGCTGCTGCATCGCTGCGAACTTGGCGTCCACGTCGGTGGTCACGCCGTCGGAATTGACCAGGGCAGGACGGTGGATTGCGACAGACGGAGATCGGTCTCGTCGTGATCCAGGCAGGGAGCCCGCTCACTGGGCTCGCCGGCTCATGAACCGAGCGAACGACTCTGGCGCTACAATCCGTTTCGGCGCGCCAGCAGCGGCGAGGCCTTCGCCGAGGTTGGCGGGGCCTTCGCCGACAGCGGTGAGCCTTCCGCCAGCGGCGGCGAGCCCTCCGCCGAGGTTGGCGGGGTCTTCGCCGGTAGCGGCGAGACCTTCGCCGGCAGTGGCGGGGCCTTCGCCGGTAGCGGCGGGGCCTTCGCCAACAGCGGCGAGCCTTCCGCCGTCAGTGGCGAGGCCTTCGCCAAGGTCGGCGGGGCCTCCGCCAGCAGCGGCGAGCCCTCCGCCGACAGGGGCGTGGTCTTCGCCGACAGCGGCCCGGCTCTTACCGACGACGGCGAGGCGTTCGCCGACCTTGGCGGGGCCTTGGCCGGTAGCGGTGAAGCCTTCACCGACAGCGGCGAGAGGGCCGCATGCACCGGTGGGGCTTCTTGGGATGTTCCGGTGGCTGGGACCTTTCCAAACATCCTCTGGCGCTACAATCCGTTTCGGCACATCCACCTCTGTGGAGCCGAGGACATCACCGTCCCGACCTCGTGAGCCCAACGGGGCGCGATATGCAGCGATATTCAGGGTGATTTCTTCGCTCTTATAGCGCGGCCCTTCAGGCCGCATCGAATCTGATTACCCCCACAACCCAGGGCGTTGCCCTGGGCTTAGGGATTGCGGCCCTTTGGGCCTCAGCGGGACGGCGAGCCCGTAGGGCGGCATACTTCTAGCCCAGGGCGCGAGCCCTGGGTAACGTGCACGACAAAATCGAATTGCGCCCTGCCAAGGGCGATCGTTGTTGCCCTTGACAGGGCTCGAATTGAGATTAACGAAAACGCATACCCAGGGCTCGCGCCCTGGGCTAGGAGTATGCCGCCCTACGGGCTGGGGATGGTCGAACTACGCTCTTGCCGGGGTCCGCACCTCAGTGAATCGCGTCTTCCAGGCCGAAGGTCCGGGTTTCCTTAGCCCAGCCCAACGGACTGGGTCTGATCGATGTCCCCGACCTCGTGAGCCCAACGGGGCGCGATATGCAGCGATATCCAGGGTGATTTCTTCGTCCTTAGCGCGGCCCTTCAGGCCGCATCGAATCTGATCACCCACAACCCAGGGCGTTGCCCTGGGCTTAGGAATTGCGGCCCTTTGGGCCTCAGGGCCGCCGGTTCAATCCGCCGTGCCGCTCTCGGCCAAGGCCCGCGCGAGGAGGTCTTGAACGCCGAGCGAATCAGCCCAGGTGCGAAGGTACTCCGGATCGAGCCGGTCGCTTTGTACGCTCAGGATCGCCAGGACGTCCCGCCATTGCTGGTCGGGGACCTCGCCACCCTGGCGGAACCAGTCGAGCTTTGCAAGGACGGTGTCCTCGGCACTGGAGATCCAGACGTCGTATCCCTCGCCTTGGGCGGGTTCCCGGCGCAGGAAGCTGGAGCGGTCGAAAGGCCGGAGCTTCGAGACGAAGACGTCCACCTTGAAGGCGGTCGCGAGGTGGATGACGTTGAAGCTCCCTCGGCGCGCGATGGCGCCGCGAATGGACTCGGCGTCGGCGTAGAAGGCTCCCGCCAGGGAGCGGGCCAGGGGCTCGGCATGCCGGAGTTGGAGCTCCGCGACCAGATCCGCGTCCCGCGTGAGCCGGGGCTCGCCGTGGAGGGTGCTGGCCAGCGATCCGCCGACGAAGTACGGCACCCCCAGATCGTCCAGGGTGCGGGCCACGAGCGAGGCGACGGCGAGTGGGTCCATGAGATCTCCGTGGCGCGGGTCCGGCTCCGGTGCCCCTTCGTAGGCGCGGCTCGCCAGGTCCCGGCCGAGCCACAGACCCGCGCGGAGGCGCTCCAGCTCTGCTGCCGTAACCTCGGGATGGCGCCGCCGCAGTCCCTGGCGGCTCAGGGACAGGGCGGAACGGTGCATGCCGCGGAGCATCTCCACCTTTTGACGAGGGGAAGACCGACGGAGGATCTCGATCTGAACGTCCTCGGCGTCGCGGCTCGTGTCACGGGACAGGATGGCCATCTCGCCTCATTCTACGCCGGCTCAGTCCGCCGCCCGCAGATGGTTCGACGCGCAGCGGTAGCCGCCGTTCAGGATCACGCTGCGCACCAGCGGCGGGAAGAGGTCGAGGTGGACGCCGAGGCCGGCGAAGGTGAGGGGAACTGAATCCGTCAAATCTGGGTATGTTCTCCGGCGAGGTACAGGAGAGGAGACGTGTTGCTGATGGCCTTATCCACGGCCCGCTTCCAAATCCTGAAGCTCAGCCGCGAGCGGAAAGACCTTGTAGCGCCCGAGGCTTAGCAGGAATTCGACCCTGGCCATGCCGGCCAGCTCCGCAGCTCGACCAGACGAGAGCCGGCCGAGCTCATAGAGCTTTACGGCGGCCAGCATCCGAAGCTCGCGGGCGAAAGAAGCCTCATCTGTCTTTTCGGCCAACAGGACAGTTTCTGGAACGTCGATCAAGAGTTGCCGGCTGGCCATGGAGCCCCCTTTCATCTGGATTGTACCCTGCCGACCCGATTCCCGCGGTCAGCCCTGCTTTTTTCAGACCAGCCGGGATCGGCGATCGGCTCAGTCCGCCGCCCGCAGGTGGTTCGACGCGCACCGGTAGCCGCCGTTCAGGATCACGCTGCGCACCAGCGGCGGGAAGAGGTCGAGGTGGACGCCGAGGGCGGCGAAGGCTTCCCTTGCCATCCGGTCGCCGGTGGGAATCAGCGAAGCGAAGCCTTCGGCGCGGATCTCCGTCTTGCGCTTCTCCACGACGACGTTGTTCCAGGTGATGAGGAATGCAGAGTGGGTGAGGCCAGTGCGGTCATGGAGCAGGGGGACGGGGACGGCGAGGAGCGGCAGGCGGCGGACTTCGAAGCCCTGGGTTTTGAGGTGCTCGGCCGTGAGGTCCAGGAAGGAGCCGAGACCGTCCATCGCAGTCGTCCGCTGGACGGCGGCGAGGGCGGTGGCGAGTGGTGCTCCCGCAGGCTCCAGGCCGTAGCCGCGACGCAGGGCGTCCCAATCTCCGGAAGGAAGCTTGGCCAGCAGGTCGCGGCCGGCGGCGACGTCCGCCACCAGGACGGCGAGGCGGCCTTTGCTGGTGGGGACGAGGGTTAGGATGGAGTCGAGGTCGTAGCCGGCGCCGCCGCCGAGCCGGCGCATCAGGGCCGAGCGGGCGGCCAGGTCGCCGGAGCCGGCGCGGGGGAGGGGGTGGACGAAGCGGACGGGCCGGCCGTAGAGGGCGGCGAGCTCGGCGGCGGCCTGGTCCGCGGCGGCGAGGTAGCGGTCGATCCCCTCGGATGTTGCGAAGCTCTCGACGGGGACGTCGTCCAATCCCAGAATGGCCAGGATGCGCGGCTCCAGGGCGTGCAGGGTGAGCCAGGCGGCGTCGCGGGCGAGCAGCACCTGGCCGTTGTGGAAGGGGACGGGCGCCTGGGTCCAGGTCGCCTTTCCCCAGGCGCGGTCGAGGTCGTCCGGCAGGCTGCGCACCAGCTCGGGGCCGAGGTGGGCGTCCTCTTCGCGGCCGGGCTGGAGGTTGGGCCGCACCAGCACGCGCACGCCGCCGGTCTTCGCATGCGCTGTATGGACGAGGGTGAAGGGGTCCCGCGGCCACGGCGAGTAGCCCCGGCCGTGAGTGTCCAGCAGGCGGAGTCCCAGCGCCCTGGCCCGGGGCTCCAGGCGCTCCTTCAGAGGGGAGTCGGTGAGCACGATGAGGGCGCGACCCGGGCCGGCGGCCGCTCGCACGGCGGAGAGGAAGGCGTCCGCCGCCGGCAGGTCGAAGAAGAAGGACGGCAGGGAGTAGACGGAGGCCGCGAGACGCCCTTCCACGTCGGCGTCGAAGCGCTGGCCCTGGGGATCGTAGGCCGCCTGCCGCTTGGCGCCGCGGCGGGGGATGGCGCCCCAGGCGCGCTCCACCTCGTCGGAGGCCGCGAAGTCGAAGCCCCGCACCTGGTTGAGCTCCAGCAGCAGGGCGTCGCGCAGGGCGGCGGGCGCGGACGGATCGAGGGTGCGAGGGAGGCGGGCGATCACCTCGCGGCGGAAGGCCGCGTCGGCCACGAAGCGCTCGGGGTCCACGAGCTGGAGCGCGAGCAGGCCCAGGACGTCCGCATGGCTCCACGCGCCGCGGCGGGCCAGCTCGCGGCTGCGGGCGCGGGCGGCGGCCTCGGGGGAGGGGGGCGCGGGCGCCGCTCCCAGGAGGCAGAGACCGAGGCCCGCCGCCAGGACGGTCACCGCCCGAGGCAACGCCACCCCCGTCCCCCCTACTGCTGCGCCTCGGTGTTCAGCCGCTCCAGATTGGCGGCGGCCATCTGATCCTGGGGGTTGATCTTGAGCACCTGCTCGAGGAGCCTCTTGGCTTCGGCCCGCTTGTTCACGCTCATCAGCAGCACCGCGAGGTCGTTCATGGCTGCCGTGTGGCGCGGCGAGAGCTGCAGGGCTTTGCGCAGGTCCTGCTCGGCCGAGCTGAGGCGCTGGAGGGACATCTCCACGGCGCCCCGCAGGTAGACGTAGTCAGGGTTGTTGGGCTCGGTCTGGAGCGCGGCCTGGACCGACTGCAGCGCCTCCTCGGACTTCTTCTGGGCGAGCAGGATCTTCACCTCCACCAGCCGCGCCCGCGGGTCCTTCGAGACCCCGATCTCCTGGCGGACGGCGGTCAGGGCGTTGTCGAGCTGGCCCTCGGCCATGAGGCGCAGGGCGTTCTGCAGGCCCGGGCTCAAGGGGGCGTCGGCCGCCGTGGCGGCAGCGGCTCCGGGGTGGGCGGCGGCGGGAGCTCCGCCGGCCGCCGCCGATGGCGCAGCCGCCGACGTCGCCGCTGCCGCGGCGGCCGAGCGCGGTGCCGGCGGCTTGGCGGCCTCGTCGGCCTGGGCAAGGGCGGCGCGGGCCTCCTGCGGCTTGCCGGCGGCGTTGAGCCCGCGGGCGAGCGTCTTCCAGGCGTCGACGTTGCGCGGGTTGAAGCGGGCTCCCTTGTCCAGGAAGGGCACGGCCTCGACGGCGTGGCCGCCGTCCAGCAGCAGGGTGCCGTACTCCTCGGCGATGCCCGCGGCCGGGCGGGGATCGCCCAGGGTGTTGGGATTGTCGGGAATCTTCTCGGCCAGAGGCTTGAGGGTGGCCAGGGCGGCGGCGGCGTTGCCGGCCTGGTGCTGGGCCCGGCCCAGCAGCAGGACCAGGACCGGATGCGTGCCGGCCCGGCCCTGGAGGAGGCTCACCGCCTCCGCCGGCTTGCCGGCCAGCATCTGGGCCTCGGCGAGGTTGCGGCGCACCTCGAGGTCCATGCCCGGCGGATGGTTCGCCAGCAGCGGCTGCAGCAGGGCCACGGCGCCGGGGCCGTCCTTCTTCTGCACCAGCACGCGACCGCGCAGCAAGCGGACGGCGGGATCGTTGTCCGGCTGGCCGGTGAGCAGCTCCGCGGCATCGTCCGGCCGTTCCAGTGTCAGGGCGAGGGTGGCCGCCATCAGCCGGCCGTCCCGGTCGCTGGGTTTGCGCAGGGCCCAGGGGCGGAGCATGGAGTACGCCTCCACCACCCGGCCATCCTGCGCCGTCAGCATCCCCAGCTCCCGGGCCGCGGGCGAGGCCGGCTCCTTGAGCACGGAGCGGGTGAAATAGACCTTGGCCTCGTCCCTCTTGCCCAGGGCCAGCGCCGCCCGGCCCGCCTGATAGAGGACGGCCGGCTGGGCGTCCTCGGCGTCGGCGAGCGGCCTGAGCACCGCCAGGCCCTCCGCCGGCTTGCCCAGCTCGACGTAGAGCATGCCGACGAGGGCGTGGACGGGCGGCGTCGCGGCCGGGTCCTTCTCCAGGGCCTGGAGCCGGGGCAGGGCCTCGGCGGTCTTGCCCGCCTGTACGAGCGCGGTCACCTCCTGCACCTTCTTCTCCAGCTCGGTCGGCGGCTTGGCCGGAGCCGCGGGGGCCGGAGCCGTGGCCGGCTTCGCCGGCGATGCCTGGGATGCCTGGGCCTGGACGGCGACTCCGAGGGGACCGAAGGAGAGGATCAGCAGGGCAAGGGTTTTCTTCATCGCTATGGGCTCCGAGCCGCGGCTCAAGAAAGTGGGCTACTTCGTGGAACACGCGGCGCGGCCGGGGTGTTCCCGGCCGCCCCTCATCACCCCGGCCCTCTTCTCCCAGCCTCATCCCGGGAGAAGAGGGAGTGGTTAGTCGAAGAAGAAGCAAAGAAGCGAAGCTGTCTTAGCCCTCTCTCTCCCGGCCGGCGGGGGGAGGCTGGGAGAGAGAGGGTTGGGAGAGTGAGGGTCCGCCCGCAGGGGCGCTCCTCCTACAGCGACTTCAGGAATTCCTGGGCTTCCTTGGCGTATTTGCTGTTGGGATCGAGCTGCAGGAGCTTCTGGAGGTCCGCCTTGGCCTCCTTGTTCTGGTTCTTGTTCATGTAGACGAGGGCGCGGTAGTAGTAGGCGTCCGGCAGGTTCGGATTCTCGGTGACCACACGGTTGAACTGTGCCATGGCGTCGTCCATCTTGCCGGAGTTGAAGGACTTGATGCCGAGGTTCAACAGGGTGTTGGCATCGACCTTGGTGCCCTGGGGGAGCTTGGCCATGTAGGTCTGGGCCTCGGTTTCGCGGCCGGCGCCCACCAGCAGGTTGACCAGGAGCTGCAGGGTGACCGGATCGTCCGGCGCGATCTCCAGGGCCTTCTTGAGGGAGTCGATGGCCGGCTCGGTCTTGCCCTCCTTGAAATAGGACTCGGAGATGGCGCGGAGGATGGCGGGATGGAGGCTCTTGTCCTCCAGCTTGGCCATGCCCTCTTCGTAGGCGGCCCGGGCCTCGGCGTATTTCTCCTGGGCGAGGAGGGTGTTGCCCTTCTCGATGGCGGTTTTGGCTTGGCCGGTGGTGCTCTCCTTCTCGGCCTTCTGGACGACCTCCTTCGGGACCGCTTTGAGGGTAATGATGATGGGCTGGGCGACGGCGAACTCGTTCACCTGCACCCGGCCCTCGGAGACCATGTAGCCCGGCTTCTCGATCAGGATGCCCCAGCCGCCGCTGGTGAGCCCCAGGATGGACCACTTGCCGTTCTTGTCGGTGGTGATCGGCGCCGGACCGTCTTTCTTGGGGTCGACCGTGTCGTTGCCGATGCGGAGGGTGACCCTGGCGCCCTCGACCGGTTTGCCGGCCTCGTCCCGGACCTGGCCCTGGAGCCGGCCCCTGCCCGCCCAGGACTGGCCGTGGACGGGGACGCCGGCAGCCACCAGCAGGACCGCCAGCAGAAGCATGGATTTCGCGCTGCGCGAGAACATGACGTCTCTCCTTTGGGTGTCGTGGAAGCCCGGGCTGCCCCCTGCCCCCGCCTCGTGGGGAGACAGAGGCTCACCCGGGCGATGCAAACCCCGTGCGCGCGAGAGTGTATTCCGCGGGCGGGCAAAAAAAAAACCGCCGGGGGTCGCCCCCCGGCGGTGAACGGTGTCAGCCTGTGAAAGCGCCGATCAGCGGAAGCTCAGACGAGCGCCGAGACGGATGACGCGCGGGCTGAGGATCTCGGTGACGTTGTTCGAGGTCGACCGCGCCAGGCGGTCGGTACGCTGCAGGACGTAGGACTTGTTCAGAAGGTTGAAGCAGTCCACGCCGATGGTGACGCCGACGTCGCTGAAGGTGAACTCCTTCTCGACGCGAGCGTCGACCACGTGCACGTCGGGGTTGCGGAACGAGTCCGAGCTCGACGTCACCTGGAGGTTGTCCGAGGGAGCGGTGGGGTATTGGTTGGTCGGCAGGAAGACCCGGTGGAAGAACGGGGTCGGATAGCCCTGACGGCCGGTGAGGTTCAGCGCGGCGTTGAAGCCCCATGGGTGGTCGGGAGCGATCTGATAGAGGCCGTTGATGCTGTACGACCACTTGCTGTTGATGTAGACGCCACCCTTGGAGCCCGAGCCGGTGCCCGAACCCTGGAGGACGGGGTCGCCTTCCTTCTGGCCGCCACCCAGGAGCTGGGTCGGATCGGGGTTGGAGCTGACCGGCACCTTGCTCCAGTACCAGTCGTTGTAGGAGACGTTGCCGCGCAGCATCCAGCGGTTGGCGAGACGCTTGTTGAAGGTCACCGAAGCGCCCTTGTACGTCTGCTCGTCGTCGCCGTTGTACAGGAAGCCGCCGCTGCGGGTGGTGAGGCCCGGCCGGATGATGTAGTACGGAATGCTGTAGGCGGTGCCGTTGGGCAGGAAGCCGTTGGCATGGCCGCCCACGACGTAGTCCGCACGCGTCGCCCGGCGACCGATCGAGTTGACGGCGCTGGTGGAGAAGGGATCGGCGTCGGTGAAGACCAGGAGGTCCTGCTGCAGGATGCCGGTGATCTTCCGGTAGGTCAGGTTGGCACCGACGACGAACTCGGGCAGCAGCGCGTGCTCGACGCTGAGCAGGAGCTCATCGGTCTTCGGGGCCTTGAGGTTCGGATCGACCCCGTTGGACTGCAGGAGCAGGCCGTTGGCGGGGTTGACGTTGCTGCTGAAGCCTGCCGGACCGCCGACGTCAGCGGTGGTGATGATCGGGTTGCCAGCGCTGGCGGTGTAGAAGTAGGCGAAGCTGGGGGAGCCGATCGTGTTGAGCTGGGACGCCGTGCCGGCGCCCAACTGGTCCGCGAACCGGGAGTAGCTGGCCCGCAGCAGGGTCTTGCGCTCGGGGCCGAGGGCGTAGGTGATGCCCAGGCGGGGAGTGAAGTCCTTCCACTCGAAGCCGATGTCCTGCTGCGACACGGAGACCGCCGGCAGGAGGCCCGGCAGCAGCCGGCTGGCCGGTTGCGACCGCGCCAGGTTCTCGCCGCCCTGGACGTCGTAGCGCACGCCCACGTTGACCGTGAGGTTGCCCGCCGTCAGGGTGTCCTGCAGGTAGGCTTCCTTGTACGTGTTCCGGACGCTGGCGCCGCCGTTGCGCTCCACGGCGAGGATGTTGACGCCCGCGGGGAGGCCGAAGTTGGACGGGCCATCCTCGACGAGGCCCACGCCGGGCCACGAGGACAGCGAGGTGACCTCGGCTTCACGATAGGCGACGCCGAACTTCAGCTCGTGGCTGAGGCTGTTGGTGTTGAAGAAGTTGGAGGCGTCCGCCTTGTACTGCTTCTGCGGGCGCAGGGTGGTGTTGAGGAGGAAGCTGTTGCGCCAGATCCCCAGGCCGTCGAGGAAGGGGGTGACGTTCAGGCCGCCCTCGGGGACGAGCTCGAAGCCGCCGTTGACTTTCGAGTAGAGGCCCGTCAGGTAGAAGTTCGAGCTGAAGATGTGGGTGTCCTCGACCTTGTAAGCCGTCGGGCTGGGGCCGAACTTGCCCTGGTCCCAGGTGGTCGGCTGCGGCCGGGTCGGACCGGCGTTGCGGCCGATCTTGACCTTGTCGCTGTTGATGACGAAGGCCGTCGCCGAGTTGTTGGCGGCGATCTGCGCGTTCAGCTTGCCATTGTAGGTCTTGAGGTCGGTCTTGTCGCTGACGTCGGCGATGGTCAGCAGGCTGACCTTCTGGCGGCCGTACGAGCCCCAGATCCACAGGCGGTCCTTGACGATCGGGCCGCCCAGCTCAGCGCCGTAGTCCCTGACGCTGACGATGCGGTTGCCCTGCTTGAAGCTGGGAACCGGCACGCCGTTGGTCAGGATACCGGCCTGGAACTGCTGCAACTGCGACAGGGTGCGGCCGGAGCCGGTGCGATACAGGCCCGCCTGCGCCAGGTCCTTCTGGTCGAAGCTGGTGCTGGACTGGCGGCTCTTATCGGTATCGTAGAAACGGCCGCTGCCGCGCCACTCGTTGGTGCCGCGCTTGGTCACCATGTTGAGGACGACGCCGCCGGTGGCGATGGTCGAATCCGAGCCGCCCGTCGTGACCTGCATCTCTTCGAACGCGTCGAAGTCGTAGTAGGCCGGGGACGAGCCGAGCGCCGCCATGTCGGTGATCACCACGCCGTCCACGGACCAGACGGCCTGATCGCCGCCGGAGCCGGGGCCGACATAGTTCGACTGCTGACCGCTCTCGTTGCCGCCGACGTTGATACGGTCGGTGAGAACGCCCGGAGTCGTCTGGAGGATCGACCAGGGATCGCGCGAGGTCGGGATCTTCTCGAGCTCGGTCTGGCTGACCGTGGCGCCGGTGGAAATACGGCGCTCGTCCAGCAGCGGGCTCTCCGCCGTGACGGTGATGACGTCCTCGACGGCCGCCGACAGCTTCACCTCGATCTGGGTGTTACGGCCGACGTTGATCACGATGTTCGGGTAATCGATGGTCGAGAAGCCCTCGAGCTCGGCCTTCAACTGATAGCTGCCGGGCCCGAGACCCAGGAAACGGAACTGCCCCTGGGCGTTCGTCACCTGGACTTGCGGGGCGCCCTGCCCCGTCAGGGTCGCGGTGACCCCGGGGAGCGCGGCGCCTTTGTCGTCTGTGACGGTGCCGTAGAGGTTGCCGGTCTGCAACTGGGCGAAGGCGGTGCCGCCCGCGACCAGCAGCAGCAACGCAGCGACGGCTACGATCCGTCCCCAAAGGTTGGTGCTCTTCATTTCAATAAACCTCCCGTTTGTGGTTGGGGAGCCGGAAACCGCGAACCCGCGGCAGGCTCCAGAAAAGGACGACTGAAAGCGTGGTGCCGATTTGCTACTCCGCGCCGAAGCAACACCTCCTCTCGAACGGACAACTTAGAGATGGTTCAGCCAACTCTAGTCAACTCGTGTCTCGGGGTCAAGCAAGCGGGGTGCCATGCGCAAGACGGGAGACAGGGATCGGGAAAGCCTTTTCACTGCAATGAGTTGCATGATCCCGAGGCATCGGAAGGGGAGCGCGATTCAGAGCCTTGGACGGAGTCGATCCAAATTCTTGAACGAACTGGAGGTGGCCGTCGTTCCCACCTCCGGCCGCCAGGAGGGGAGCCGTGGGGCGCCGCCCCCTGGCACGTTCCCTGCTGCCGTTCCCTGCTATATTGGGCTCCTCAGGTGAGGAACGACATGTCTCGAAAGCAACTCCTTTTCGTCCCCCTGCTCGCGACCCTGGCCGCCGTGGGCTGCTCCAGCTACCAGCCTTTCGACTCGGTGGGCTATCTGCGCCAGCAGTATGCCCGCGAGGTCGGCGCCCAGGAGGCTCAGCGCGTCGAGGTCCCCTTCGAGCTCAACGACGAGATCCGCAACACACTTGGCAAGATGCCGCCGCTGGCGAGCGAGCTGCGGCGGATCAATCAGGTCAACGACTTCATCTTCGATGGCCTGCAGCTCCAGTACTCCCTGACCCCCACCCGCAACGCGGTGGAAACCTGGCGCACCCGCGAAGGCAACTGCCTGTCGTTCGTCAACCTGTTCGTGGGGGTGGCGCGGGACCGCGGCCTCAATCCGTCCTACGTCGAGGTGACCGACCTGCAGAAGTGGAACCATCGCGACGGCATGGTGGTGAGCCAGGGGCACATCGTCGCCGGCATGTACCTGGACGGCGTGCTGCGCACCTTCGACTTCATCCCCTACCGCAAGAAGGCCTACCGGGACTTCAAGCCGATCGACGACCTGACGGCCGCCGCCCATTACTACAACAACCTGGGCGCCGAGGCGCTGCTGGGCGGCGACCTGAAGCGGGCCCAGGAGCTGCTGATCGTGGCCACCCGCATCGCGCCGCGCTTCGACAAGGCGATCAACAACCTGGGGGTGGCCCTGGCGCGCAGCGGCCAGCCGGAGGAGGCCCTGGAGCTCTACCAGCGGGGCCTCGCCATCGTGCCGGAGAGCTCGACGCTGCTCACCAACATGGCGCGCACCTACCAGGAGCTCGGCCGCAGCGAGGAGGCGTCCGCCCTGCTGGCCCGCATCGAGGGCGCCAACACCTCCAATCCCTTCTTCTTCATCTACCAGGGCGAGGTGGCCCTGGGCCGGGGGGAGCAGGACAAAGCCCTCGACTACATGACCCGCGCCCTGCGGCTGGACAGCGAGCTGCCGGAGGTCCACCTGGGGCTGGTGAAGGTCTATCTCGCGATGGGCGACCTGGAGAAGGCGCGGCATTACCTGGGGCGGGCCCTGAAGCTGGACGCCACCAACCAGGACGCCCTCCAGTACGCCCGCATGCTGGGACAGTGAGCCGCCGCCGCCTCGCTCCCCTCCTCCTGTGGCTGGCCGTGCTGTCCGCCGGCCCGGCGAGCGGTGTGGCCGGCGAGGGCTACGGTCTGCTGGCGGCGCTGACCTCGGCGTCCGCCACGGGCGACGAGCGGCGCGCCGCCGCCCGCCGGCTCGTCGAGTCGGGCGACGCCTCCCTCGTGCCGGGCCTCGTCGACGCCTACTTCTTCCTGCCCCGCAATCAGCGGGCGGAGGCCCTGGCGGCGCTCGTCGCCCTGAGCGGCGAGCGGGCAGGGGAGCGCTATCACGACTGGGTGGAGCTGCTGGGACGCCGGCCGGACCTCGTGGCGCGGCCCGGGTACCTGGCCTGGAAGGCCGGCCTTCTCGCCCGCATCGATCCCCGCTATCCGTCCCTGCTCTACGCGGACGCGCCGGTGCGCATCCGCGTCGAGGAGGTGGTCTGGGGGGGCGTCCCGGTGGAGGGGATCCCGGCGCTCGACCAGCCGGCCCACGTGGCGGCGGCGCAGGCCGGCTACCTCGCCGGCGACGAGCGCGTCTTCGGGGTCAGCCTGGGGGGCGAGACGCGGGCCTACCCCCGGCGCATCGTCGACTGGCACGAGGTGGTCAACGACGTGGTGGGGGGCGAGCCGGTCACCCTCGCCTACTCCAGCCTCTGCGGCGCGGCCGTCCTCTACGCCACCCGCGCGGCCCCGGGCGAGTCCTACACCTTCGGCACCTCCGGTCTGCTCTACCGGGCCAACAAGCTGATGGTGGACCGGCAGACCCGGTCGCTGTGGAGCCAACTGACCGGCGAGCCGGTGATCGGCCGGCTGGCGGGCCCGGGGCGCCAGGGGGCGGCTCCGGCGCGGCTCGCCGTGCTGCCGCTGACCCTCACCACCTGGCAGGACTGGCGGGACCGGCATCCGGAGACGACCGTCCTCGCCCTCGACCGCGAGCTGGAGCGGCGCTCCGGCTTCCAGTACCTGCCCGGGGCGGCCGAGCGCAAGCGGGCGGGCGTCGTTTTCCCCACCGGCCCCGCCGGCCCGCGCAGCGCCGTCCTGCCGCCGCGCACCGAGGTCTACGCCGTGCGCCTGGACGGCCGCGTCAAGGCCTACCCGCTGGCGCGGGCCCTGGCCGCGCGGGTGATCGACGACCGGGTGGGCGGCGAGCCGGTGGTCGTGGTGGCCGATCCGGGCTCCGGGGCGGTGCGGGCCTACCGCCGTGGCGAGCGCACCTTCAGGCGCGGCCCGCGGGCGGACGAGCTGGTGGACGGCGAGGGGCGCCGCTGGACGGCCGGCGAGGACGCCCTGCTGCCGCAGGCGGCGGGACCCACGCTCGCGCCGCTGCCGCGGCTGCCCGGCCATCCGTCCTTCTGGTCCGGCTGGTACGCGTTCTTTCCCGACACTGAGCTGTACGCCGAGCCCGCCGCGGTAGTACCATGATAGGTCTCTGTTGGCTCAAGGAGGCCGCGATGAGCTTGTTCCGCGCAGTCCGCAACCGTCCCTCCAGCCGCCTCCTGCCGGTCCTGCTCCTGCTGCTCCCGGCGGCCGCGCCGGTGCCCGCCCAGACGCGCAAACCGGCCGAGACGAGGAAACCGGCCGAGACCTTCGAAGACACCTCCCACGTCGTCGCCGTGGAGGTGCCCGTCAACGTCGTCGGCCGCGACGGCGTGCCCGTCCGCGGCCTCACCGCCGCCGATTTCGAGGTCTACGACGGCAACGAGCGGCAGAAGATCTCCTCGTTCGAGATGGTCGACCTCAGGACGGTCGAGACGACGGCGGCAGCGGCTCCGGCGGTTCCGGCGCCCTCGCACTCGGCCGCCGACCTGCCCGCGGGCGCCCGGCGCCGTTTCCTCTTCCTCTTCGACCTCTCCTTCTCCAGTCCGACGTCGGTCCTCAAGGCCCGCCTGGCGGCCCGCGACTTCGCCCTCCACTCGCTCCAACCGACGGACCTGGCGGCGGTGGCGACCTATTCGATGGAGGCCGGTCCCAAGCTGCTGGTGACCTTCACTCCCGACCGGGCGCAGCTCGCCCGGGCCATCGACACCCTGGGCTTCCGCCAAGCCCTGGACAAGCGCATGGCCGACCCGCTGCGCTTCCTGATCGACACGCCGGCCAGCGCCGCCAACGAAGCCACTCTGAACCTCGCCGACGGGCTGGACCTGAAGTCGCAGAAGGACCAGATCCTGTTCGAATACCTGCGGGGCATCAACTTCGCCCAGGAGCGTAGCGAGCGCACGTTCGAGCAGGGGAAGATCGTGGGCTACGCCCGGGCGATGGGGGAGATGGCGCGGGCCCTCAACTCGGTGAAGGGGCGCAAGCACGTGCTCTACTTCTCCGAGGGGTTCGACAGCCGGCTGCTGCTCGGCCGCCAGACCACCGACCAGGAGGCAGAGACCGACAATACCAACATCGCGTTCGGCCAGACCTGGATGGTGGACAACGATGCCCGCTTCGGCAACACCGGGCTGCAGAAGAACCTGGAGCGCATGCTCGACGAGTTCCGCCGCGCCGACTGCGTCATCGAGGCGGTGGACATCGGCGGCCTGCGGGCGAGCGGCGACCAGACGGCGCGGCCCAGCGGCCAGGAGGGGCTGTTCTACCTCGCCAACGAAACGGGGGGTGAGCTGTTCAAGGATGCCAACAACCTGCGCGAGCCCCTGGAGCGGGTGCTCGAGCGCACCAGCGTGACCTACGTGCTGACCTTCGAGCGTTCGGACCTCAAGCTCGATGGCGCCTACCACCGGCTGCGGGTGAAGGCGAAGCTGCCGGCCGGGGCCCGTCTCGCGCACCGTACCGGCTACTACGCGCCGCGGCCGTTCAAGGACCTCGATCCGCTGGAGAAGAACCTCCTTGCCGCCGACGCCATCGCCAGCGCCACGCCGCGGCGGGACATCGACCTCAACGTGCTGGCGGCCCCCTTCCGTGCCGGCGAGGCCCTCTCCTACGTGCCGGTGATTGTCGAGGTCGGCGGCCGCAGCCTGCTCGAGGGGCAGACCGGGAACAAGCTGAACGTGGAGATCTACACCTACGTCAGCAACGCCGAAGGGCAGATGAAGGACTTCTTCAGCCAGCGGGTGGACCTCGACCTCGGCAAGGGCCGGCAGACGATGGCCGAAGGCGGCATCAAGTACTACGGCCATTTCGACCTGCCGCCGGGCGACTACCACGTGCGGGTGCTGGTGCGCAATGCCGAGACCGGCCGCACCGGCGTGCAGACGGCGCAGGTCGAGGTCCCCGCCTACAGCCAGGCGCAGACCGTGCTGCTGCCGCCGTTCTTCATGGAGGACCGGCAGAAGTGGCTGCTGGTGCGGGAGAACAGCCACGAGGGGCAGCAGAGCTCGGTGATCTACCCGTTCACCGTCGACGGGCAGCCCTACGTGCCCTCCGCCCGCCCGACCCTGCGCGGCGAGTCGACGGCGCGGCTCTGCCTGGTGGCCTACAACCTGGGCAAGGGCGACGTGAACGTCCAGGGCCAGGTGCTGGCTGCCGACGGCACGGCCTCGCCGTCGGGGCGGTTGTCCAAGGTGCAGCGCACGACCACCGGCATCCAGGGCCTGGACAAGCTGGTGGCGACCTTCGATCCCGCGGGGCTCCTCGCCGGCAGCTACGTCCTGCAGGTGGCGGTGACCGACCCGAAGACCGGCCGCCGGCAGGCGAGCTCGCTGCCGTTTCAGGTGATCCACTGAGCTTTCGCTTGGGGAAACCGTCATGCGCACTTTGAGGTGGCTCGCGGGCTTCGGCGCCGCCTGGGCCGGGCTGCTGCTTGCCGCGGTGCCGGCACCGGCGCAGAAAATTCAGACGGTTGGCGACGCCACCGGCGCGGCAGGCGGGATGGAGGTCGAGGTGCCGGTGCAGGTGGTGCGCGACGGCCAGCCGGTGCGCGGTCTCACCCGCGACGATTTCGCGGTCTACGACGGCGGCACCGGGCAGACCCTCACCGGCTTCCAGGCCGTGGCGGGGCGCCGGCAGCTCCTCCTCCTCTTCGACCTCGTCTTCTCCGATCCCCAGTCGGTGGTCAAGGCGCGGGACGCGGCACGGGAGCTGGTGACCCGGGGGCTGCGCCCGGACGACCTGGTGGGGGTGGCCACCTACAGTGCCGCCCGCGGCCCGCAGCTCATCCTGGCGCCGACCCCGGACCGCCGGCAGGTGGAGTCGGCCCTGAGCTCCCTGGGCGCCGGGCGCCCCGTGCGGGCGGATGATCCGCTGCGGCTGGTCCTCGGGCACGCCCGGGGCGTGCTGCCCGGAGGGGCCGACTCGCACCGGCTCGCCGAGCGCTCCCAGGAGGCGGACGCCGCCCCTGCCGGCCCCCTGCCCGGCAAGCCGGAGGCGCAGAAGGCCGCGGCCACGGCCCTCACCCGCTCCCTCTCCGACTTCGCCCGCACGCTGGGAGCCCTCCCGGGCCGCAAGCAGGTGGTCTACTTCTCCGCGGGGTTCGACGGCACGCCGCTCGACGCCTTCGAGGGGATGCTGGAGGAGCTGCGCCGCGCCAGCTGCGCCGTCCAGGCGGTGGACCTCGGCGGGCCGGGCGCCGGCGGCAGGGAGAGCCTCCTGGCCCTGGCCCACGGCACCGGCGGCGAGCTGTTCGCGGGCGCCGGCGACCTGGCGCCGGCGATGAGCGGCGTGCTCGAGCGCGCGAGCCTCACCTACGTCCTCTCCTTCCGGGCGGAGCCGGTGAAGCCGGACGGCGCCTACCACAAGCTGCGGGTGGAGCTGAAGAAAGCTCCCCCCGGCACGAGCGTCGTCTTCCGGCCGGGCTGGTACGCCCCCCGCCCCTACAGCCAGCGCAAACCGCTGGAGAAGCTGTTGGAGGCGTCCTCGAAGCTGATGGGCGGGGGGGCGGACTCGGGGGCGATCGCGAGCGCCGTGCTGGCGGCCCCATTCCGCGCTGCCGGCGCCGCCGGAGACCGGGCGTACGTGCCGGTGCTCATCGAGGTGGACGGTCCGGCGCTGCTCGTCGCCAGGCCCGGGGGCGTGCTGCCGGTGGAGGTCTACGTCTACGCCCTGGGCGCGGACGGCGCCATCCAGGGCTTCCTCTTCCAGACTCTGGGGCTCGACCTCGCCAAGACCGAGGCGACGCTGCGGCAGAGCGGCCTCAAGTTCTTCGGCCACCTGGACCTGCCCGCCGGCGAGTACTCGGTGCGCACGCTGATCCGCAACGGCGCGACCGGGGCTTACAGCCTGCGAGTGGCGGCGCCGCTCACCGTGCCGGCCTTCGCGGCGGGGCCGGTGCTGCTGCCCCCCCTCTTCCCCGAGCCGGCGAACCGCTGGCTCGTCCTGCGCGAGGCGCAGCGGGGGGAGCCGGTGCCGGATCCATTCATGCTGCGCCAGCAGCCGTTCATCCCCGCCTCCCGGCCGGCGCTCGCCGCGGGTCAGGAGACCCCCGTGGCGCTGATGGGTTACAACCTCGCCGCGGGAGACCTCAAGGCCGAGGCCCGGGTGCTGACGCCCGACGGCAGGGAGAGCGGCAGCGGCGACCTGCGGGTGCTGAGCCGGGAGAGCGGCGGCGGCGGGCCGGACCGGCTGACGGCGACCTTCAAGCCGCCCAGGCTGCCGCCGGGCGAATACCTGCTGCGGGTGACCCTCGCCGGCGCCGCCGGCCCCGCGGCCACCAGCAGCGCCCCCTTCGTGGTGGGCCGGTGATCGATGATACCGTTAGGACATTCATTCGTGAGGGCTGAAAGGACATCGCATGAGACAGGCTAGCCGACTTCTACGCTTCGCCGCCGCGGCGGCGGCCGGGCTGGGGCTGGTGCCGTGGCCCGGGATCGCCCAGCAGACCTTCTCGGGAGCCACCGACGTGGTGGTCGTCGAGGTCCCGGTCCAGATCGTCAAGGACGGCGAGCCGGTGCGCGGGCTCACGGCCAACGACTTCGAGGTCTACGACGGCCGCAAGAAGATGCCGGTCACCGGCTTCGAGGTCCTGGACCTCACGACCGCCGCGGGCACTCCGGCGGCGGCGCAGGTCCCGGTCTCCGCCCGGCGGCATTTCCTGCTGCTGTTCGACCTCTCGAACTCCGAGCCCAAGGCCATCGTCAAGGCCCGCGCGGCGGCCCTGAACGTCGTGCAGGGCTTGCATCCGTCGGACCTGGTGGCGGTTGCCACCTACAGCACGCTCCAGGGGCTGCAGCTCGTGCTGGGCTTCACCCCGGACCGGCAGCAGCTCAAGACCGCCGTCGACACCCTCGGCCTGCCGAAGCTGATCGACCGCTCCCCCGATCCCTTGAAGCTCGTGCTGACCCAGACCCAGGGCGACATCGCCAGCCGGCCCACGCGGTCGATGACCGACAGGGCCGCCGAAGCGCAGGCCGGCAAGGACCAGGCCGTGCTCGACACCCTGCAGGACTTCGCCACCCAGTCCAATCGCGCCGTGCGCACGGTCCAGGAGCAGCAACTGCGCACCCTGGCCAAGAACTTCACCGACCTGGCGCGGCTGATGGCCGAGGTCGAAGGGCGCAAGTACGTGGTCTACCTCTCCGAGGGGTTCGACAGCACTCTGATCACGGGCCGGGTGAAGACCCATGACGAGGAGCAGCAGGACCTCCAGATGCGTACGCTCGATCAGAACTCGGTGATCCTCGCCACCGACTCCGGCGAAGAGAACTTCGGCAACACCGGGTCGCAGAACGTCGTCGAGAGGATGCTCGAGGCGTTCCGCCGCGCCGACTGCATCATCCAGGCCGTGGACCTCGGCGGCCTGCGGGCGGGCAACGACCAGGCGCCTCAGCACGTCAACGGCAAGGAGTCCATGTTCAACATGGCGAAGAGCACGGGCGGCGAGCTCTACGAGAACTTCAACGACTTCTCGGCCGCCCTGGGGCAGATGGTGCGCCGCACGGGCGTGACCTACGTGCTGTCGTTCCAGCCGGACGGTCTCAAAACGGATGGCTCGTACCACAAGCTGCGGGTGGAGCTGAAGAACGCCCCCCGCGGCGCCCGGGTGGTCTACCGGCCGGGCTTCTACGCGCCGCGCCCGTACAAGGAGCAGCCGGTGATGCAGCGGCTGCTGGAGACCGGCAGCGACGTGATGGGCGAGGAGAGCGGCACCCTCGCCACCTCGGTGCTGGCGGCGTCTTTCGCGGCGAGCGGCGATCACAACCCCTGGGTGCCGGTGGTCATCGAGGTGAACGGCGCCTCCCTGCTGGCCGGCAAGCAGGATCCCAAGCTGCCGGTGGAGATCTACATCTATGCCCTGGACCAGAACGGCTCGGTGCAGGACTTCGTGACCCAGACCGTGGGCCTCGACCTGACCAAGGCCGAGTCGGGCCTGCGGCAGGGGGGCCTGAAGTTCTTTGCCCAGCTCGCGCTGCCCAAGGGCAACTACACCCTGCGCACCCTGGTGCGCAACGGCACCACCGGCGCCTCCAGCCTGCGGGTGACCGAGCTGGCGGTGCCGGGCAGGGACGAGTCCGCGCTGCTGCCGGCCTTCTTCCCCGAGCCCCCCGGCCGCTGGGTGATGGTGCGGCAGACCCTCAAGCAGGGCCAGGAGCAGATGCCCTATCCCTTCATGCTCAAGGACCAGCCGTTCATCCCCTCGTCGAAGCCGGTGCTCGCGCCGGGCCAGGAGGCGCAGTTGGTCCTCCAGGGCTACAACCTGGGAGCGGGCGAGCTCAAGGCCGAGGCCCGCGTGCTGTCGGCCGACGGCAAGGAGGTCCCCGGCGGCGACTTCAAGCTCGGCGGCCGCGACGGGGCCGGCGGCGGTCCTCTCCGCGTGGTGGCGAGCTTCCGTCCTCCCGCCCTGCCGCCCGGCGACTACCGGCTGCGGGTGACGCTGACCGACGGCGCGGGCAAGGCGCAGACCAGCATCGCCCGCTTCGCCGTGGGTGGGGCGGCGCCGCCTCGCGGGAGCCGCTGAGCCCGCCGGCGCCGGGCCGCGAGGCCCGCGTCTACCTCAAGCCGGGCCGCGACAAGTCGGTCCGCGAGGGGCACCCGTGGATCTTCTCGGGTGCCGTCGCCCGTCTCGAGGGCCCGGCCGGCGCGCCCCTGGCCCGGGTCTTCGACGCCGGCGGCCGCCCCCTCGGTCTCGGCTTCCACAGCCCCCACTCCCAGATCCGCGTCCGCATGCTGGGCGCCGGCGTGGCGGACGCCGGCCGGGCCTTCTTCGCCGCCCGCCTCGCCGAGGCTCTCGCCCTGCGCCGGAGCGTGCTGCCGCCGGAGACCACGGGCTATCGCCTGCTCAACGCCGAGGGGGACGGCGTCCCCGGCTGGACGGTCGACCGTTTCGGCGACGTGCTGGTGAGCCAGGTCACGGCGGCGGGCCTGGAGGCGGTGCGGGCCGAGGCCTACGCGGCGTTGCGGGAGGCCCTGCCGGAGTGTGCCGTCTTGCAGTCCAACGACGTGCCGGTGCGGCGGGCCGAGGGTTTGCCGTTCGCGGGCGATGAGGTGATCGCGGGAGAGTTGCCTTCCGGGGCAGCCGAGGCGCGGTTCGCCGAATCGGGTCTGATCTTCACGGCGGAGCTAGCGGGCGGGCAGAAGACCGGCTTCTACTGCGACCAGCGGGAGAATCGCCGCCGCGCCGAGCGTCTGGCGGGTGGCCGCACCGTCCTCGACCTCTTCGCCCACGCGGGGGCCTTCGGCCTCTACGCCCTGCGCGGGGGCGCCGGGCGGGTGGTCTGCGTCGAGTCCTCGGCGCGTCTGCTGGAGCGGGGACGGCATCATCTGGAGCTCAACGGCTTCCCGCCGGAGCGCATCGACTGGGTGAAGGCCAACGTCTTCGAGGATCTGAGGGAGCGGACGGAGAGCTACGGCCTGGTGATCTGCGATCCGCCGCCGCTGGTGCGCAAGCGGCCGGACGTCGACGCCGCGGCCCGTGCCTACAAGGACCTGAACCGCCTGGCCCTGCAGCGGGTGGCCGCGGGCGGCTTCCTCCTCACCTTCAGTTGCAGCGGCGCCGTGGACGCCAAGCTCTTCCGCCAAGTCTTCTTCGCCGCTGCCGTCGAAGCCAAAGTCCGCGTCGCCCTCTTGGAGCCGCTCGCCGCGGCGCCGGACCACCCGGTGGCCATCACCCATCCGCAGGGGGAGTATCTGAAGGGGTGGCTGGCGATGGTGCGGGGGGCGGTGGTGTGATCGCGGGAGCTTGGTAGTAAAATTCCTTGAGAGGTGACCTTGCCTCAAGAGCTCCAGGAGGTGCCGAGATGACACGCTACCCATTGCTGTTCGCCAGGCGCGAGCTGGTCGAGGGGAACGGCTTCGTCGCGCGAGTCGCCGTCTCCGGCCGTGCGCTGTTGACGGATGAAGACGGCGATTTCTGGGTGGAGGGCATCAATCCAGGAGGGTTCGCCGCCAACGGAGAGAGCCCGAGCGAGGCGCTGGCCGAGCTCTGCTCGGCCTTCCGGGCCATCCTCTTCGATATCGCTTCCGACACCGAGAGCTTCGGAGACTTCCGCGCTACCGTCCAAAAGTTCTTCGATGAGACGAATGCTCCCGCGTTGCGCGAGTGGGAGGAGGCTGTGCAGCAAGTGAAGGCAGGTAAGCTCAACGCCGAGTGGTTGGCGAAGAGGCCAGCGGACACCAAGCTCGGCGTGGACGTCGTCGAAGTCAGGCAGCCCGCCGCCACCAACAATGAGTTGGGCGAAGCGGCATTGGCGGCCTGAATTCATGCCCTCGCGAGGCCAGGTCTCACTCAAGGAAATCCAAGACATGCTCGATGCCTGCGCCCCCGGCGCAGTCATCGTCCCCAAGCCTCACCACAACTGGGTCGTTTGGAACGGTCTGACGTACCGGGGCTTGCCGCGAGGCAAGCACGGGGCAAGGCAGAATCCTGAAATTGAGATCGGCCACGTCAAGAAAATGGCCCGATTTTTCGAGATCTTGCCCTGCGCCAAGCTCAAGATGCCAGTCTTGGCGTGAGGAGGCGGGAGGTAAACTCTTATGAGACGGCTCCGCTACAGCGTCGCCATGAGCCTGGATGGATATATTGCCGGCCCTGAGGGCGAGTACGATTGGATCACGACGGATCCAACGATCGACTTCGCGGCCCTCTTCAGCCAATTCGATCTGTTCCTCATGGGCCGCAAGACGTTCGAGGCTTTCCAGAAGGGCCCGGCCTCCGGTATGAAAGTGGTTGTCGTCTCCCGGACCCTGCAACCCGCCGATCACCCGGGAGTGACGATCATCGGCAGCGGCGTGGCAGAAGCCGTGGCGGCGCTGAAAGCCGAACCGGGCAAGGACGTCTGGCTCTTCGGCGGCGGCGGCCTCTTCCGCAGCCTTTTAGATGCGGGGCTGGTGGACACCGTGGAAGTCGCCGTGATGCCGGTCCTTCTCGGCGGCGGGATTCCCCTGCTGCCGGCCGGCCAGCGTTCGCCCCAACTGCGCTTGACGAGCAGCCACGCGCTGCCGACCGGAATCGTGAGGCTCGCCTACACTGTGCCGCCTCGTTCCTGATCGGCCTCCTAGGAGCCCGTCGGCTTACTCGACGCGCAGAAAAAATCCCTCCGGGGGATGGCTTCTGGAGGACTCCTTGCGAGTCCAGGACAGTCGATCTTGACCGAGGATCACGGGAGAGGGGGCAGACCAATGATCGCCTGAAGGCCCTCCTGGGCCGCTCCGGGGCCGTGAGGAGCTCCGGCACGCCCTCTCCCGTCTTACTTATGCCACCGCCAGCGGGTTCCATCCGCTCCGGAACAGCTTCAAGAGATTATGCGTGGCGCAAATCAGCGCCCACTCGGCTTGGACCGAGTCCAGGCCACGCAGCAGAAATCTGCG